>JAFALA010000045.1 GCA_019234815.1 Burkholderiaceae bacterium
CGCCAACATCAACTCCACCAACCTGGACGCGCTCACCACCGCCCAGGTCGTGGCCCTGACCACCGCCGAGATCGTCAACCTCGGCTCCACCGGCATCAACAACCTCACCACCGCCCAGGTCGCCGCGCTGACCACGGCCCAGGTCGCAGCGATGAACACCAACGAGGTGTTCAACCTCAATACGACCAATCTGGATGCCTTGACCACAACACAGGTTGCCGCGCTGACCACCTTGCAGATCGTCAACCTGGGCACCACCAACCTGGATGCTCTGACGACCGTTCAAGTCGAAGCGCTGACGACGGCCCAGGTCGCCGCCCTGACGACGACCGAGGTGTTCAATCTCAGCAGCACGAACCTGGATGTGTTCACGACGACCCAAATGGCCGCCATGACCACCAACCAGATCGTGAATCTGGGCAGCACCAACCTCGATACGCTGACCACCACGCAGATCGCGGCCTGGTCGACTGAACAATTCGTGTCCCTGAACACGACTGAATTCAGTTCACTGTCGACGCAAACCCTGGCGGCCCTGAGCACGGCCGATTTCCAAGCCCTGCACACGGATCAGCTCCTGTCGCTCGACACGGCACACATCGTTGCGTTCACAACGGCAGACTTTGCCGTCATGACCTCGACACAAGTTGCGGGACTGAACACTTCGGACATTGGCGCCATCGCCACCGATCACATCCAGGTGCTGACCACCACGGCCTTGGATGCCTTCTCCACCTTGCAGATCCAGGCCCTGACGACGAGCCAGGTCGAGGCCTTGACCACGGCGCATCTGGCCGCACTGCACACGGATCAGGTGCAGGCCCTGGGATCCGCGGCCTTCGCCGCGCTCGACACCGCGCATGCTGTGGCCTTCAATTCGGCGCAGATCGCGGCGCTGACCACGGACGAGGTCAGCAACTTCAGCACCAATGCGATTGCTGTCTTGACCACGGTTGAGCTTGCCGGATTGACGTCCACGCTCCTCCAGGCCTTGACCACCACGCAAATGCAGGCAATGTCGACCACCGATCTGGCGGCGCTCAACTGCACGACGCAGATACCTTACCTGACGTCTGAACAGACCTCCGTGCTCAACAGCGCGCAGACGAATGCCCTGTTCTCGGCCGACCCCCTGGTGCTGGACCTGGGAACACATGGCATCCAGACCGTTTCGGCAGCGCAGGGCGTGAACTTCGACCTGAACGGCAATGGGGTGGTACAGCACTATGGCTGGGTCACTGGCCAGACTGGCATCCTCGTCTACGACCCGACTGGCGCTGCCATCACCAGCGGCTCTCAGCTGTTCGGTAGCGGCACGGTACTCGCCAATGGCCAGCATGCGGCCAACGGCTTCCAGGCACTCGCGGCCATGGATGTCAACCACACCGGCGTGATTACCGCGGCCACTGCGGGCTGGAACGACCTGAAAGTCTGGGTGGGCTCGGAGGTCAACGGCCAATTGGTCAACGGCCAGTTGGAAAGCCTGTCGCAGCTCGGCATCGTCTCGCTGAACCTGAACGCACATGCCGCCACGCAGGTGCAGAACGGCAATGTGATCAGCATGATCTCGAGCTTCACGACAGCCGATGGCGTGGTCCATGAAATGGCCGACGTGCTGCTGGCCAAGTCTGGCGCGGGAACGGCATCGACTGCCACGGCCACCACGCCGCCAGTCCAGCTGAGCGATCTGCTGGCAGGTCCATCGACGCATCTGCTGCACGAGCAGGTGACCGGCACGGGCACCCATACGGCCGCCGCGACCGACGCCGCCATCAATGCGCACGTCAATGTGGCGGGACTGGGTACGCAGAGCCTTGACGAGGAGTTGCGCAAGCACCTCATCAACAGCCCATTGATCTGATCCTCGGACAGCGCCGCGGGGTGCAACGCCCTGGGGCCATGGCTCGGACCCCACATGGGCCCTCCGGAGCGCAAATCAGCCAAATTGTGCTGATTTGTGCTCCGGAGGGCTTGCATTTCTCGTTTTCAATCTGCTTGCGCTGTGATCTGATTGCCGGGTTCGGCATCGGAGGCGACCTGTGGTCGCTCACACATGGCATCGCAGCACGAATTGATCATCCTGATTCCCATCTACCAGGCGCAGCTCAGCCCCTTGGAGCTGTTTTCATTGCGCCATTCGCTGCAGCAACTCAAGGCCGGCCGGCATGTCGCGTTCATCGGGCCCGACGGTCTGGATCTCAGCGCCTACGAACGCCTGTTCCCAGGCATTGCCTGCGTCAGGTTTCCACAAAGCTGCTTCGGCTCGATCAAGGGCTACAACCGACTTTTGATGAGCACCGCGTTCTATGAGCACTTCAAGGCCTTTGAATTCATGCTCATTCTGCAGACCGATGCCATCCTGCTGCGCGACGAACTGGATCAATGGACGAGCGCACCGTTCGACTATGTGGGTGCACCCTGGCCCGACGGACTCGAACTCCAGTTCAACCTGGATCGATATGCCGGCGCCCCACCCAAACGGCTGAAAGTCCACGTCGGCAACGGCGGCTTGAGCCTGCGCCGCAACCAGGCCTGCATCGAGCTGCTGCAGGAGTTTCCGCAGGCGCTGAATTTCTTCATCCAGTCCGGCTCCAGCGAAGATCTGTTCTTTTCATTTACCGGCGCAGTGTCCAGGCGATTGATGATTCCCAACGAAACGCGCGCGTCGCTGTTTTCGTTGGAACTCAAGCCGCGCATGTACTTCGAGATGAACCAGCGGCAGGCCCCCATGGGCGGGCACGCCTGGTGGAAGTACGACCCGCAGTTCTGGATGGAGCGACTGGGCCATGCCGGAGCCGCTGTTGCGGACTTGATCCCATCCCCACCGGCCAGCGCCATCTCGGCAACATGAAGGCTGCGCCTGGTTTACAAGCCAAATCCTGACTTCGCGATCCCGCGGCGTTCCCTAGAATGCAGCAAGTCTCGGCGAGCAAACCCACGCAGGAAGGACGTACGATGAGCATTGAAGACTGCCGAATTGTTGAGCTCCCGAAGATCCACGATCCACGCGGCAACCTGACCTTCATCGAAGGCGGCTCCCACGTCCCCTTCGACATCCAGCGGGTCTACTACCTGTACGACGTTCCGGGCGGCGCCGAGCGCGGTGGACATGCCCACAAAGGGCTGAGCCAGCTCATCATCGCCATGTCGGGCAGCTTCGACGTGATCATCGACGACGGCAAGGACAAGAAGCGCATCCATCTCAATCGCTCGTATGTGGGCCTGTATGTGTGCCCCATGATCTGGCGGGAGCTCGACAATTTCTCGTCCGGATCCGTCTGCATGGTGCTGGCCTCCAACCGCTACTCGGAAGACGACTACTACCGCGACTACGGTGAGTTCATGCGCGCCCGCTGGGCATGACCCCTGACATGACGCAAGCCGGCACCCGACCCCATCAGCCCACCATGATCGAATTCCTGAATCTCAAAGAAGTCAACCAGACTCACTTGCCCCAGCTGCGCGAAGCGATCGAGCGCGTGCTGCAGAGCGGACGCTACCTGCTTGGCGCGGAAACCGAGGCGTTCGAAGCCGAGTTTGCACAATACTGCGGCGTGCCGCATTGCATTGGCGTCGGCAATGGCCTGGACGCCCTGCACCTGATCCTGCGCGCAATGGACATCGGCCCCGGCGACGAGGTGATCGTGCCGGGGCACACCTTCGTTGCGACGTGGCTGGCGGTGTCTCAGGTGGGTGCCGCGCCGGTGCCCGTGGAACCCGACCCCCATACCTGCAACATCGACCCGGACCGCATCGAAGCAGCGATTACGCCAAGAACCCGGGCCTTGATGCCCGTGCACCTGTACGGGCAGACGGCTGACATGAGTCGCATTCGCGCCATTGCCGACCGGCATCAACTCAAAGTCATCGAAGACGCCGCGCAGGCCCATGGCGCCACGCACCACGGACGCCGCGCCGGCAACCTCGGCGACGCGGCGGCATTCAGCTTCTACCCCGGCAAGAATCTAGGCGCCCTGGGCGACGGCGGCGCCATCACCACGTCTGACACGGCCCTGGCCGACAAGCTGCGCAAGCTGCGCAACTACGGCTCGGCGATCCGCTACCAGCACGACATGCAGGGCGTCAACAGCCGCCTGGACGAGATTCAGGCGGCCATGCTGCGCGTCAAATTACCGCACTTGGACCGGGACAACGCGCATCGCGCCGAAATTGCCGCCCAGTACCTGCATGATCTGAACGACACCCCGCTGGTCCTGCCCCAGGTGGCGGCAGGCAATGTGCCGGTCTGGCACCTCTTCGTGGTGCGACACCCCGAGCGGGCGGCCCTGCAGGCGCAGTTGCAGGAGCGCGGCATCGGCACCTTGATCCATTACCCGACGGCAGTGCACCGGCAGCTGGCCTATCAGCACACGGCGCTTGCCCGCCCCCCCGCGCCACTCAGCGAGGCCATGGCGGCACAGGTCTTGAGCCTTCCGATGGGCCCGACGCTGAGCCTGGTACAGGCTCGCCAGGTGACAGCTGCGCTGAAAGAAATCCTGCAAACGCTCTAGAAGGACAGCGTCGTGGAACAGAACTTCGATGTGGCCGACCTGGTCAATCAGATTGCCGAACAACAAAAACGCATGCACGAGCTGCTTGGCGACAGGCGCTTCGACCTCATGTCGCTCAGCCAGAGCATGCGCCTGCGACGCAAGTTGGAAAGCGGTCGCTTCGACCGCCTTCAGCACATTTGCACAGCCTTCAATTTGCGCCATGCGGTGCCCGTCAATCCGGATCGTCATTACACCCAGCTGGGCACCGATTTCCTGGAAGGTGATCTCGACGCCCTGCCCGACAACTGCACCTATCTGCTGCTCAACAACGACATCGGCAAGCACCTGAACCGTTTCAGGGCCCTGATGGCGGCGCGCCCCAACTGCCTGTTCGTCGTCTGGGACTGGGACTCCCAGCACTGGCTGCGCATGAGCTGCAACCTGGCGGCCTACAGTGACTTCTATGCCCCGGCGACCTCCGAAAACCTCTACACCCTGAGCAATTTCACGCCCCACATCGTGGGGCCGATTGCAATTGGCGTGAACCAATGGTCCCGCTCCTTCATCGTCGAGCACATGCCTTTGCTGCTCGATGAACGCAGCAACGACGCATTCGGCCCCCATGTCCGCTACCCCGATTTTGAGCGGCGCAATCGCGCCATTGCCACCATCAACCAGAAACTGCCCGGCATCCGCTTCGCTGACGACAGCTACAAGAAAAAGAGCGACCTGGACAACCTGCGCGATTGGGCCCGCTACAAGACGCACTGGATCATTCCCGTGCTGGGCGGCGTGCCCATTCGCGTGTTCAACTGCATCCTGACCGGCGGCGTTGCGCTGCTGCCCTCATTTGCCAGGCACATGCCGGAATCGCTCGCCTTCGACGATGAGCCGCTCTATTACGACGTGCTCGATCTGGTCGAACCCGAGAAGCTGCAGGCCCTTGCGGTGGCGCGCTTCGATCAGGAAGGAAGCGTCGGCGTGGTCAGGCGCGTCGGGAAGGCCCTCGCCTCCCAGCACATCGATACGCGATGCGAGCAGTTGCTGTCCAGCGTGGAGTCCGCCATCCAGCGCCTGGCCGGCCGCGCCACTCCTTCTGAACGTTATCCGATGGCCGACGCATTTCCCGGCCGGCGCTGAGGCCTATTGAAGCCCATTGCAACAAGGCAGATCGACATGGCTGAACCCTCGCCTTTCTTCGCGCACCAGTTCTCGGATGTTCTGTCGGCAAAGATCGGCGACAAGACGACCATTTGGCAGTTCTGCGTGGTGCTCCCCGGCGCCCAGATCGGCAGCCATTGCAACATCTGCTCGCATTGCTTCATCGAGAACGAGGTCAGGATCGGCGATCACGTGACCGTCAAGAACGGCGTGCGCATCTTTGACGGCGTCACTCTGGAAGATCACGTGTTCGTGGGCCCCAACGTCACGTTCACCAATGACAAGTCGCCCCGCTCCCAGCGCGATGGCGCGCGCCATTTCGAATTGCTGAGAACGCTGGTCAAGCAAGGTGCCTCGATCGGCGCGGGCGCCGTCATCCTGCCCGGGATCACGATTGGCGCGCATGCCATGGTGGGCGCGGGCGCGGTCGTCACCAAAGATGTACCGGACCATGCGACCGTGATGGGGAATCCAGCCACCCTCAAGAGCTGAGGCTCAGGGGCGCGGTTTCATGGCAGGGCCGCAAGAGCCTCCATGGCCTTGCGGACCAGCAACGGGTATCCGGATCGGTTCTGCACATCGGCCTGCAGCAGCTTGATCAACAGGACACGCTTTTTCATGTTCGCGGGTTTGCTGAAATAGGCCACCTTGTCGCGCAGCTCGTCGACGTTGCGAAAGCTGACCTCCTCGTGCCTGTCGGTCAGTTCGGCCAGGCCGCTGCGCGCGTCGGTCAGGCAAAGTCCGCCCGCCATCGTGATGTCGTGGAAACGATTCACCACCGCGTGATCGAATTGCAGCGACGAATAATTGATGTTCACCCGCGACCCCCTGAACACACGCTGAATGTCCCGAGGCTCATAGACGGGGTCATGCGTGCGCACGCCAGCAACCTGAAGCGCCTCCCGCCGGGCCACGCCATGCAGGTAGGCCGGATCACCGCCAAAGATATCGAGTGAAGGCAGCGCCGCGGATTCCAGCAGCCATCCACGCTCGGTCATGGTCTGCAGGGAAATCTGGGTCCGCACCCACTCCTGTTGGGAAATGCCCAGCAAGGTCCGGTCGACCGGCGTCCCGATGCCCTCCAGGGCCCCGTCCACATGGGCCTTGACGCGCTCGTGCAAGGACTGCGAAAAATCCAGCCGCCGCAAGGTCAGGCAGGCGTCGATGAACTGCTGCAGCCGAGGCGCATGGTGCCGGGCGCGGTGCCGGCTCGGCATCACATGTCCGACGAAGCTGGCATCGCAATGGAACTCGCTGGTCTGGGGATTGGTCAGCGGCGTCTCGGACGCATGGGGCACCCAATGGACATGCGCAATGCCCAACTGCTGCAAGGCCGTAATGCAGCTGGGCTCGATGCACAGGTGGATGCTGCGCTCGGCCATCCTGATCCAGGCCGTCAGCTTGGCCACGCCCTCCAGCACACCCAGGCCGCCCAGCAGCGTGTCCTGGTGCAGAAACACCACCCTGCCCGCGAACCGTTCGAAGAAGTAGTTGTCCTGCCCCGGAACGCGCTGCTGGATCAGGTTGCTGCCGGCATTGGCCACATAGACGGCGGACCGTCCGCCCTTGAGCAGTTCGAGGTAAGTCTTGGTGTCGAAGGCTTCCGGATTGACCAGCGCCACCTCGATGCCGCATCTGCCGAATTCGGCGCCCAGGGCATAGGCAATACGCCGGTAGATCGGCGTGTTGGAGTCCTCGACATAAACCCTGCGGATCCGTCTCATGCCGGCGGAACCGCTCAGGCCGGGCTCAAGGCATCGTGGGCGGCGCCCAATTCGGCCCGACGCCACATCGAGACATAGATGGCCTCGAGGTTGCGGCAATGGGCTTCAGCATCGAACAGCGGCTGCTGTGCACGCGTGGTGCGCAGCTTGGTCCGGATGGCCTGCAGGCGCTCCGGATCGCGGGCCAGGTTCAGCGCCAGGGCTTCATAACCCGCCAGGTCCTCCGCCACCAATTCAGGCAGCCCCGCAGCGCAAAGCACGCTGCCCGCCACCCGCGCCGGGAACGCGCCGCCCCAGTGCGTGACGACAGGAAGGCCGGCCATCAGTGCATCGGCGGCCGTGGTGTGCGCGTTGTAAGGTTGGGTGTCGAGAAACAGATCGGCCTGGCGGTAGCGCACCAGATGGTCCTCCACCTTGGGCACGCGCCCGGCATACACCAGCCGCGCGGGATCGATGCCCTCGCGCGCGGCGGCCTCCCGCAGATGGTTCTGCGAAGCCTCGTTGCGCGTGGCCAGCCACAGCACGCTGCCCTCGACCTGCTTGAGCAGCCGCATCCAGACGCCAAAGATGTGCGGCGTGATCTTGAAGTCGTTGCAGAAGGAACAGAACACGAACGCATTCTCCGGCAGGCCGTATTCTGACCGCGAAGGCGTGTGCTCGGGCAATTCGAGATCCGCGGGCGCGGGCAGGTAGGTGTCGGGCAGGTACACCACCTTCTCGGTGAAGTACTGATGGTGGTCCGGCGGAATCACATGCTGGTCGGCAATGATGTAGTCCACGTAGCTCTGGCCCATGGTGCCCGGATAGCCCAGGTAATTGACCTGCACAGGCGCGGGCCGCCGGGCCAGCACATCGGTGCGCGAATCAGCGGTGTAGCCGGCCAGGTCCACCAGCACGTCGACTTCCATCGCCTTGAGCAAGTTGGCAATCTCCATCGAGGTCTTCAAGCGGCCGTCGATGAAATGATCGAAGGCCTTGACCATGCGCTGCCGGATCCGGCTGCCGTCGTCGATGCCCAGCGACACCGCAATCAACTCGAACCGCGACCTGTCGTGCCGCTCGATGATGCCGGCCATCAAATGGCCCACCGGATGCTCGCGCAGGTCCGGGGACAGGTAAGCCAGCCGGATCTTCTTGTGCCGGTACCGCCCTCCCCGCCAGAGCGGCTCGGCCGCCGCCGGGAAACGATCGCCGAACATCTGCGAGCTCATCTGATGCGCCTTGGCATCGTCCGAAATGGCCATCAGCCCCAGCGATTTGCAGGTCCGCTTGCCGGCCTTCAAGCCTTCCACGATCAAATGCGACATGGCGTCGAAATCGCGCCAATCGCAGTCTTGCAGGCGCTCGTAGGCCAGCAGGCCCCAGCCGTATTCGTAGTCGGCATTGATGCGCAGCAACTGCTCGAAGTACTTGGACGCCTCCTTGTGGCGCTTGAATTCGCTCAGGATGATGCCGCTGTTCCCGAGCGCCGACTCATGGTCCGGCTTGAAGCTCAGGATGCGCTGGAAGCGCTCCAAGGCCTCCAGATGCTTGTGGGCCTCGCGCAGCAGCACGCCGCTGTTGATCAGCGCTTCCGCGTACTGCGGGTTCAGCTTGATGGCGTTGTCGTAGGCAATCAGCGCCTGCTCAGGCTGCGAATGCCCCTGCATCAGCGAGCCCAGGGCCATCCACAGCGGCGCGAAGCCGGGATTCTTTTGCAAGGTGGCATAGACCAGCTGGATGGCTTGAACGCCCTGCCCGCGCCGCATCAGGATCAGCGACAGCGAGTAGGTGGCCACGCCGTCAAACGGCACTTGCTCCAGGTAGGCGCGGAAGATCGCTTCCGCCTCGTCGACGCGGCCGGCGTTCTGCGCCTCCAGGCCGCGCAGCAGCATGCTTTGGTCCACCTGGGGCGTGGGCGGTGTTTCGGTGATGGCCTTGATGTCCGGTACGGCTGCCATGTCGGTCTGAGCGGGTTTTGAAAACAGCGAAGCGGCCGCCAGGGACGCAGCCTTCCTGGCGTGAGGATTGTTTTGCATGACGGATTTGGGCTTATTCATGGTCGGCTGACCTGGGCCGGACCTTGCGCATGTATGCCACCAGTTGATGCCCTCGCCATTCCTGCTTGATGATTTCGAACGCGCCCTTGAAGCCATAGATCTTGGCCCAGCAGGGGTCCACGCCGAAATAGAGCGGGAACGTCTCGTCGGTGATGAAGTTCACGTGGGTCGGATCGCGAAAGCTGATGGCATGCGGGTATGCCGGCGTCACGGACAAAAATACACCGCCCTCTTTCAGGACCCGCCAGATCTCGTTCATCAATTCAACGAAGGCATTTCGCCGCGTCGGCGCGTAAATGAGGCGCGGAATATGCTCCAGGAAATCGTAGGCGGTCACGTATTCAAAGTGGTCCGACTCGAACGGGATGGGTTCGATCACCAGGTCGGCGCTCTTGATGCCGCGCTCCAGGTCGGTGCGCACATCCACGCCAAAAGTCTCTTCCACATTGAAAGGATTCCGTGGCGTTTCTCCACACCCAAGATCCAGCGTTTTCGCCATCAAATCACTCCAGGCTGTTCAGCCCCCAGGGCTGCTAACTACTGCAACGAGGCCTGCACGCCGCGCCCCATGGACCACATGGTGGCCACGACCTGCTCGGCGTCAAACAGCGCATTCACATGCGCGATTCTCATCGAATAGTAATCGCCTTCGGCACCCATCACGTCAAACAGCGAGCGACGGCCCAGCTGCTGCCATTGTTGCAAGGTGGCAAAGCGGACGCGATCGCTGTTGCGCAGGATGTCGACGATGCGCTTGGCGCGGTCGATGGTGGCCAGGGCGCTGTCGTTCATTTCCATCAGGCGGTAGCGCTTGGCCTCGATGGCCTCGTCGCGTTGCAGGTCTTGCGCCTCTGCGCGCCGCTGGGCCGCCAGGCGGGCCGAATCGGCGCCCGGAATGTAGAGCGGAATGTTGACGCCGATGCCGCCCAGAATGGTCTTCGAGGGCGCCACGCCGCCCACCGCCGAGGTGGTGACGGTCCAGCTGACCTGCGGCTTCTCGCTGGCTGCCACCGACTCCGCGTAGCGGTGTTGCGCGCGCGCCTGGGCGGCGGCGCCGGCGATGTCGGCGGCCTGCAGCATGTCGGCCATCACCTCGTTCAGCTCGGGCACTTGCAACAACACCGTGCTCATGCTGGCGGGTACCGGCAGCTTGTCGCCCACCAGGTGCTTCATGCGGGTTTCGACGCCTTTCAGCGAGTCCAGCGTCTGCACATAGGCCAGGTCGGACTGCTGCATGTTCTTCTTGGCCTGCACCAGCTCGCTGGCGCGGCCCTTGTCGGCCTTGACGATGGTTTCCAGCGAATCGACCAGGCAGGCCATGCGGCGCGTGTACTGCTGGTAGATCTGTGCCTGCAGGATGTAGCGGCCGCGGTCCAGCGCCAGCGCCACGGTCTGCAGGGCCAACTGCTCTTCGGTCGCTTCCTGGCTGAATTTGGCGGCCTCGGCGAGTTCGGTGCGCCACTCCGCCACTTTCTTGATCTGCCCGAAGTCATACAGCGTCATGTTCAGGCTCAGGGTGCCCGTGGTCTGGAAGCCCGCGGTCTGCGGCACGTTGGGGGCCGAACTGACGGCATACCCCGCATTGCCGCTCAAGTTGATGGTGGGCTTGCGCGCCGCCAGGGCCTGCTCCATGTCGGCCTTTGCAGCTTCGGCCAGCAGTCGGGCTGATCCCAGGGGTTTGCTGTACTTGATGGCATCGCGCACCAAGTCCTGCAGTTGCGCGCGCGGATTGGCGCTGCTGGTGTCCAGCATGCTGAGATCACGTCCGCCAAACGAAGGCCCCGCGTCTTCCTCGTTGCAGCGGGTTTGCGCCTGGGCGGCAACGCCAAGCCCCAGCAGGCTCAGGACAGTCAGCAATCGAAGGAAAAGGGCTCTCGGCATGATCATTGCAAAGCGGGTTTGCACGGTTCTCCAAATGGTGTAACTACACCACGAGCCAGAAAAACCAAAGATCAGATTAACGCCAGCACTCCCGCGCTTATGTCGGGCTTGCCAGGCATTCGCCGGGCCGCTCCCAAGAATGACTGGGTCCCCTCAGGGGACCGACCGTGTACCCACGGGCGAGGGGCTGGCTTACCTTTCCTGCATCGCCTCGCGCGACTTCATCATCGGACGCAGCAAATAGCTCAGCACCGAGCGCTCGCCGGTCCGGATCTCCACCGTGGCCGTCATGCCGGGAATCACCGGCAGCGGCTTGCCATGGTCGATCAGGGTGTTCTTGTCGGAATGGATCAGCGCCCGGTAATAGCCGCTTTCAGCATTCTTGTCCGTTTCGCCCAGGGCGTCCGGGCTGATGTATTCGACCTTGCCTTCCAGGCCGCCGTTGTAGCTGAAGTCATATCCGTTGATCTTGACCATGGCCGTTTGACCGACCTTGATGAAGCCGATGTCCTTGGGCTTGATCTTGGCCTCGATCAACACCTTGGGGCCCAGGGGAACGATTTCCATGATGGGCGAGCCGCCTGCCACCACGCCGCCGACGGTATTGGCACGTATGCTCTTGACCAGGCCCTTGACAGGCGACTTCAGCACGGTGCGAACCAGTGCATCCTTGCGCACGATCATCTGTTCCTGAAGCATGGACAGTTCGTTCTGCACCCGGACCAGCTCGGCGCTCGCCTCCTGCCGGAAGCGGCTGATGCGGTCGGCGCGCTGCGCCTGCATGTCGTTGATCTGCCGGGTCAGGCGCATCACCTCCACGTCCGACATCAGGCCTTTTGCCGCCATATCGCGGGAAATGCGTTCTTCTTTCTGCAAGGAGGCGACATTGCGATCGATGCTGGAAACCGCCTCGCCCAGGCCGCGGCGCCGCGCTTCGTAGACCTCGGTTTCGTCCGCCACCAGGATCTGCGAACGCATGACGTCATCGGGGAAATGCAGCGCATGCCCGAAGGCCTCGGCGTTCAGGCGCGCCACGGTGGCCTTGAGCGAGAGCAGCTTGATCTGGCCTTCGTTCTGCTGCGCCTCGACGCGCGTCGGATCCAACCGCACCAGGTCCTGCCCGGCCTCGACCTGCTGGCCTTCATGGACCAGCACTTCCGCCACCAGGCCGGACTCCAGGCTGGAGATCACCTGCTCCGAGCCATCCGGAATCACGCGGCCGTCAATGCGCGAAATCTCGTCGATATGCGTCATCGACGCCCAGGTGACGGCGGCGATGAGCGCCGCCAGCAGCAAATAAAGAATCCAGGTCGCGCGCGGCAAAGGCTCGTCCAGATGCGCCGCCGTCAGGCTGCTGATGAACAGGTTGTCGCGCGCCGTCAGGGTCGCCGCGCCCTTCTTGGATGGACTGCTCATGACTGGCCCCGGCCCTCAGACCGCCGCATTGCGCTGCACGGGTTGTGCCGAGGGATGCATGTGCAGGTCGGCCCCTGCCGGCGCGCCCTGCCCAGGTGCCGGACGCACGCCCGACAGTGCCGCCAGCACCTGGTCGCGCGGACCATCGAGCACCGGACGGCCAGCGTCGACCACGACGATGCGCGTGACCAATTCCAGCACCGCGGGACGGTGCGTCACGACCACCAGCGTGCAGGTGCCCGCCGCATCGCGCAACTGGCGCAGGAAGGCGATTTCAGACTGCGCATCCATCGAGCTGGTGGGTTCGTCCATCAGCAGGATCTGGGGCTTGTTGACCAGCGCGCGCGCCAGCGCCACCAGCTGCCGCTGTCCACCGGAAAGCAGGCCGCCCTGCTCGCCAACCGGCAAGTCCCATCCCATGGGATGGGCGGCGACCACCTTGTCGAGCCCGGTCAGATGCGCCACCTCGACCAAGCGCTGCGCGTCGACATGCGCTCGGCCCATGGTGACGTTGTCGCGCAGGCTGCCATGGAACAGGCGGGGTTCCTGCGACACGAAGCCGACATGCTGGCGGAATTCGGCCGGGTCGATCTGGCGCAGGTCGATGCCGTCGAGGTCCACCATCCCCTCGCTGGGCTGGTACAGATGGGCCAGCAGGCGCAGGATGGTCGACTTGCCGCTGCCGATGCGGCCGAGGATGGCCACGCGCTCGCCGGCCGTCAGCTTCAGGTTGACTGACTTCAGCACCTTGGGTGCGACCTGGCCGCGATGGGCCGGATAGGAAAAACTCACGTCGTGCATGCTCAGGTTGCCGCGAACCTGGTTGAGCGGCACGTAGCTGCGCGTGGCATCCCGCTCGACGGGCTTGCTCATGACGCTTTCCAGCGAGGCCATGGCCGCGCGCGCGCCCTGGTAGCGGGTCGTCAGGCCCACCATCATGCTCAGCGGTGCGACAGCGCGGCCGGCAAACATCACTGCGCCCAGCACGCCGCCAGCCGTCACCACGCCGTCATGGATGAGATAGACCCCCCAGACCAGCATCACCATATTGACCGACTGCTGCACGGTCATCGAGAAGTTGCTGGTCCAGGCGGCCAGGGTGCGGGAGTTCAGGCTGGTGGCTGCGGCGACGGCGCTGGAGGTCTCGTAGCGATGCTGGAAACGCCCTTCGGCGCCTGAACTCTTCAGGTCTTCCAGCCCTTCGACCGCCTCGACCAGCGTGCCATGCAGGTCCGCCACTTCGGCAAAATTGGCGCGCATGGCGGCGCGCATGCGTTTTTGCACCACCCAGTTCACGCCCAGGATCAGGGGCAAGGCCAGCACCAGCACCCAACCCAAGGGGCCGCCGATGACGAAAATCATCGCCATGTACAGGAGCACGAAAGGCAGGTCGGTCAGCACCGACATCGTGGCCGAGGCAAAGAAGTCGCGCACCACCTCGATCTGTCCGAGGAAGTGGGCATAGGCGCCCGCGCTCTCAGGCCGGTGCTCCATGCGGACGCCCAGGGCCTGGCGAATCAGCTTGGAGCCGATGATGAGGTCGGCCTTGCGGCCGGCCAGGTCGATCAGGTGGGCGCGCATCTGGCGCGCAAACAAGTCGAAAGCCAGCGCCAGGCCCGCGCCAATGGCCAGGGTCCACAAGGTCACGAAGGCCTGGTGCGGAATGACCTTGTCGTAGATCACCGAAGTGACCAGGCCGGACACCATCATCAGCACATTGCTGAGCAGGGCCGCGATGAATGCGGCACGGTAATACGGGACGAAGCGTTTGAGCGTGCCCCACAGCCAGTGGTCGCCCTCGGCGGGGAACAGCGGGTTCTGGCGCTGGTGGGCCTGCGACACCTCGACAGGCGACACCAGCATGACGAAGCCGCTGAATTCCGATTCCAGCTCTTCCGCCGTGGCCACGCAGGACTGGGCGTCGGGCGCCGCAAACACGACTTCATAGCGATCGGGCGCCCCGTCGGCGCTGGGCAGCCGCTTGGTCAGCACGCAGGCATCGCCGCCGTTGAGCAGCACCACCACGGGCATCAACAGGCCATTGATCTCATCGATCTGCTTGCGCACCAGGCCAGCGTTGTAGCCGGCCTCACGCATCACCCGCAAGGCCTGGTCGGGCGCCAGCGGGCCGTCGACCGGCATGCCGGCGATCAGCGATGCGGGCGAGCGCGTGCGGCCGTGAAATCGGGTGATCCAGGACAGGACCTGCAGCAGGGGATCGTTCAAGCCCGGCTTGGCATCGCCAAGGTCTGCAACGACATCAGGCGTCGGCGCCGCGTCGTTGACGGCGGCCAAGTGCAGGCCGCCCGTCCCACGTCGACCCGCCGGCACATCAAAAAAATCGTCGCGAGGTCTAGACACTGGCGGCTCCACGCAGGCCGGTTGAAATCAGGCGCAAGGCCCCTGCACCCGTAGGACTCAGCCCAGACTGTAGAGCCTGAATTCGAATTAGTGAAGAAACGCCGTGTTTTTCCATGGCAAATTGCCGATCTCCGCCACTTTCTGGCCTGACCAGGCGCCAGCACGGACGGTCTCCTGCCCCCTCCCTTGCCGACTCTTGATCGCTTGATCCGATGTTAGAGGCTGAGGACCGGTGCAAAAGCCTGCAAATGGACAGGCAAAACCATGCTTCTTCGACGCCTGGAGGGCGCGCGGCGTGCCAACGCGTCAAAGCCTTGCGGCACCTTGGATTCCTGGATTTGAAATTTTCAAGGACGACAAGCAAGCACTGAGCGCCTCTTTTCACCTCCAGTTACCTTCGCCTTTTGCCGAAAAATCAGACACAGGCCAACAGAGGCTGTAAACAGGAGGCCGACATGGAACTCACCCTCAGGGACATTCCCGAATTCGTTGCCCCCTGGTGTTTTGCAGCGTCCAACCCTGGCCATGAGGCGCCGCCCCGCCGTCAGGCGCGCCAGGCCTTAATCCAACTCAAGCTGCAACTGATGCGCGCCGCCAGCGAAGTCAGGGGCGAAAGCGGCTGGGACTTGCGGCACCGGATCCACGAAGCCTGCGAACCCATCGAGTTGTGGCAGCTGCAGCAGACACTGCTGCAGGCCATGCCCGCCGACTGTCCGCGCCGGGCCGAGCATCAGCAGGACATCCAGCATGCCCTGCAAGCGCTGTTTTCCCACAGCGGACACACCTACGCCTCATGCGAAGCGCCGCAGCAGGCCGGCGGCACGCATGACAGCGCGCCGCCCAGGGACAAGGCCTTCGGCCATCGTCGCCGCGACGACTAGCCTCCCAGCCTCCCAATCAGCCGCCCAAGTAGTCCCGCTTGCCCAGATTCACGCCCGCATGGCGCAACAGCGCATAGGTGGTCGTGACGTGGAAGTAGAAATTGGGCATGGCGAAAAAGCGCAGGTAGTCCTCGCCCTTGAACTGCAGCGATTCGCCACCGCGCATCGGGATCTCGATGGCGCGCGACTCGCTGCCGTCGATCTGTGCCGCCGGCACCGAAGCCACGAAATCGATGGTGCGGCGCACGCGGGCCACCAGCTCGTCCAGCGAGGCCTCGTTGTCTTCCCAACGCGGCGCCTCGATGCCGGCCAGCCGGGCCGCGCAGCCTTTGGCGATGTCGCTGGCGATCTGGATCTGGCGCGCAAACGGCAGCATGTCCGGCGCCAGGCGCAGGCCCAGGTACACGCTGGTCTCGAATTTCTTTTGCTCGGCATGTGCCTTGGCCGCTTCCAGCCAGTTCAGCACATTGCCCAGCATCTTCAGCAGCACCGGGCTGCTGGCGGCATACATTCCCAAGCTCATGGCGTCTCTCCATTGAAGTTGATTTCAAGCGACCAGGATCCTAGCCGCTCAGGCAAATCCTCGCATGGAACAAGGCACAATGCCTGCAGCACACCATGAACATCATCATCCTCGACGACTATCAGGACGCCGTCCGCAAGCTGCGCTGCGCCGCCAAGCTCGACCAGCTCCACGCCAAGGTCTTCACCAATACTGTCAAAGGAATAGGCCAGCTGTCGATAAGGCTGCGCGACGCCGAGGTGCTGGTGCTGATCCGCGAGCGCACGCAGTTTCCGCGGCAGTTGCTGGAAAAACTGCCCAAGCTCAAGCTGATCGCCCAGACGGGCCGGGTCGGCTCGCACATCGACATCGACGCCTGCACGCGCTTAGGAATCGCCGTGGCCGAAGGCGTGGGCTCGCCGGTGGCGCCGGCCGAACTGGCCTGGGCGCTGATCATGGCCTCGATGCGGCGCCTGCCCCAGTACATCGGCAACCTCAAGCATGGCGCCTGGCAGCAGTCGGGCTTGAAGGCCGCATCCATGCCACCCAATTTCGGCCTGGGCATGGTGCTGAAGGGGCGCACGCTGGGCATCTGGGGCTACGGCCGCATCGGCCGCCTGGTGGCCGGCTACGGCAAGGCCTTCGGCATGCAGGTGCAGGTCTGGGGCAGCGAAAGCTCGCGCGCGCAGGCCGTGATGGACGGCTTCGACGTCGCCGGCAGCCGCGAGGCCTTCTTCGAAGAGTCGGACGTGCTCAGCGTGCATTTGCGGCTGTCCGACCAGACCCGCGGCATCATCACCCCGGAGGACCTGGGCCGCATGAAGCCCACGGCCTTGTTCGTCAACATCTCGCGCGCCGAGCTGATCGCCGAAGGTGCATTGGTGTCGGCGCTCAACCGCGGCCGCCCCGGCATGGCATCGATCGATGTGTTCGAAAGCGAGCCCATCCTGCAGGGCCACCCGCTGCTGCGCCTGGAGAACGCCGTCTGCACGCCCCATATCGGCTATGTGGAACAGGACAGCTACGAAAGCTATTTCGATGCCGCCTTCGACAACGTGCTGAATTACCTGAAGGGCACGCCGACCCACATCGTCAACCCCGAAGCCTTGAAGGTCCTGCGTTGACGCCTGCCACTGACGCCCGCCCCCGGCCCGCCAGCCTTTGGGCCCTGTTCCGCGCCTTCAACGCGCTGGCGCTGCAGGGCTTTGGGGGCGTGCTGGCCGTGGCGCAGCGCGAACTGGTGGAGCGCCATCGCTGGCTGAGCCGCGAAGAGTTTCTGGAGATGTTCGGCGTGGCCCAGGTGATGCCCGGCCCCAATGTGGTGAACCTCTCCTTGATGATCGGCGAGCGCTTCTTCGGCTTGCGCGGGGCCTTCACGGCGCTGATGGGCATGTTCCTGATGCCCTGCCTGATCGTGCTGACCTTGGCCACGATCTCCGACCAATTCGTCAATGAGCCGCGCATGATGGGCGCGCTGCGCGGCATGGGCGCCGTGGCCTCGGGCCTGATCCTGTCCACGGGCATCAAGATGGTGCCGGCCTTGCGGCACAACGCGATGGGCCAATGGGTCTCAGGCGCCTTGAGCCTGGCGACCATCGTGGCCATCGCCGTGCTGCGCGTGCCGCTGGTCGAGGTGGTGCTGGGCCTGGGCGGCCTGGGCATGGCCTGGGCCGCCTGGTGTCTGAGGAAGGCCGCCCAGCCATGACACCGCAATGGGCCCAACTGCAGGACCTGTTCCTGCATTTTCTGTCGCTGTCGCTGCTGTCGATCGGCGGCGGCATTTCAACGGCGCCGGAGATGCACCGCTACCTGGTCACGCACCGGCATTGGCTGAGCGACACCTCGTTCACCGAATCGATCGCCTTGGCCCAGGCGGCGCCGGGGCCCAACATCCTGTTCGTCACGGTATTGGGCTGGAAGGTGGCAGGCCTGGCCGGCGCCGTGGCGGCGACCGCCGGCATGATGCTGCCGTCCACCACCCTGGTGTTGATGGCCACGCGCTGGAGCCGGCAACATCAGTACAGCCTGGGCGTGCGCGCCTTCAAGGTCGGGCTGGCGCCGCTGACGCTCGGGCTGATGCTGGCCACGGGCTGGCTGCTCGCGCAGCCCTACCTCCTCTCACCCGGACACCGCCTCAGCACCCTGGGCCTGATCGGCCTGACGATGCTGTTCACGCTGAATACCCGCATCAGCCTGGTCTGGCTGGTGCTCGGGGGCGGATTGCTGGGCGTGCTGGGCGTGGTTTAAGTCTTGGTGCCAAAAATCTTGTCGCCCGCATCACCCAGGCCGGGAATGATGTA
>JAFALA010000120.1 GCA_019234815.1 Burkholderiaceae bacterium
CATGCGGTCACGGCGCACCTTGGTCTGCGTGACTTCAACACCGCACTTCTCGCAGATCACGCCGCGGTGCTTCAGGCGCTTGTACTTGCCGCACAGGCACTCGTAGTCCTTGATCGGGCCGAAGATCTTGGCGCAGAACAGGCCGTCGCGCTCGGGCTTGAACGTACGGTAGTTGATGGTCTCGGGCTTCTTCACTTCGCCGAAAGACCACGAACGGATCTTCTCGGGCGAGGCCAGCCCGATCTTGATCGCGTCGAAGTGCTCGTCGGGCGTGAATTGCTTGAACAGGTCCAGTAAACCTTTCATGTGTGCTCTCCTGTTCCTGATTAGTTGCGCTCGAGCTCGATATCAATACCGAGCGAGCGAATTTCTTTAACCAGCACGTTGAACGATTCCGGCATGCCGGCCTCGATCGAGTGCTCGCCCTTGACGATGTTCTCGTAGACCTTGGTGCGGCCGTTCACGTCGTCGGACTTGACGGTCAGCATTTCCTGCAGCACGTAGGACGCGCCATAGGCTTCCAGGGCCCAGACTTCCATCTCACCGAAGCGCTGGCCGCCGAACTGCGCCTTGCCGCCCAGCGGCTGCTGGGTGACGAGCGAGTACGGGCCGGTCGAGCGGGCGTGCATCTTGTCGTCCACCAGGTGGTGCAGCTTCAGCACGTGCATGTAGCCGACCGTGGTGGGACGCTCGAACTGCTCGCCGGTACGGCCGTCGTACAGATACGCTTGCGTGCGGGTCGGGGTCAGGCCCATCTTCGCGGCGATGTCATCCGGGTAGGCCAGCTTCAGCATGGCGCGGATTTCTTCTTCCTTGGCGCCATCGAACACCGGCGTCGCGAACGGCACGCCCTTGGACAGGTTCTGCGCCATCTCGACCACGTCGGCGTCGCTCAGGTCGTCCAGGTGCTCGGGCTTGCCCGAACCGTTGTAGAGCTCGTCGAAGAACTTGCGCAGCTCGGCCACCTTGGCCTGTTGCTGCAGCATGTCGCCGATGCGCTGGCCGATGCCCTTGCCGGCCCAGCCCAGGTGCACTTCGAGCACCTGGCCCACGTTCATCCGCGAGGGCACGCCCAGCGGGTTCAGAACGATGTCGGCAGGCGTGCCGTCGGCCATGTAGGGCATGTCTTCGATCGGGGTGATCTTGGAAACCACACCCTTGTTGCCGTGACGGCCGGCCATCTTGTCGCCAGGCTGCAGGCGGCGCTTGACGGCCAGGTAGACCTTGACCATCTTCAGCACGCCGGCAGGCAGCTCGTCGCCTTGCGTGAGCTTCTTGCGCTTCTCTTCGAAAGCCAGGTCGAAGCTGTGGCGGGTCTGCTCGAGCGAGTTCTTGATCGATTCCAGCTGGTTGGCGACTTCGTCCTCGGCGGGACGGATGTCGAACCAATGGAACTTCTCGACCTCGGCCAGGTACTCCTTGGTGATCACGGTGCCCTTGGCGATCTTCTTCGGACCGCCGTTGGCGACGCGGCCGTTCAGCAGCTTCTCGATACGGTCGAACGCGTCGGCTTCAACGATGCGGAGCTGATCGTTCAGGTCCAGGCGGAAGCGCTTGAGTTCGTCGTCGATGATCTGCTGGGCGCGCTTGTCGCGCTGGATGCCTTCGCGGGTGAAGACCTGCACGTCGATGACGGTGCCCGAAGTGCCCTGGTCCACGCGCAGCGAGGTGTCCTTCACGTCGGACGCCTTCTCGCCGAAGATCGCGCGCAGCAGCTTCTCTTCAGGCGTCAGCGTGGTCTCGCCCTTAGGCGTGACCTTGCCGACCAGCACGTCGCCGGGGTTGACTTCGGCACCGATGTAGACGATGCCCGACTCGTCCAGGCGAGCCAACTGCTGCTCGGACAGGTTGGGAATGTCGCGGGTGATTTCTTCCGAGCCCAGCTTGGTGTCGCGGGCCATCACCACCAGCTCCTCGATGTGGATCGAGGTGTAGCGGTCTTCGGCCACGACGCGTTCCGAGATCAGGATCGAGTCTTCGAAGTTGTAGCCGTTCCAGGGCATGAACGCGACCAGCATGTTCTGGCCCAGGGCCAGTTCACCGATGTCGGTGGAGGCGCCGTCGGCAATGATGTCCTCGGCCGCCACCTTGTCGCCGCGGCGCACGATGGGGCGCTGGTGGATGTTGGTGTTCTGGTTGGAACGCTGATACTTGATCAGGTTGTAGATGTCCACGCCGACTTCGCCGGCCACGGTCTCGTTGTCGTTGACGCGGATCACGATGCGGTTCGTGTCCACGTAGTCGACCACGCCGCCGCGGCGCGCCGCGACCACCGTGCCCGAGTCCTTGGCCGCGACGCGCTCGACGCCGGTACCGACCATGGCCTTTTCGGGGCGCAGCACAGGCACGGCCTGACGCTGCATGTTGGCGCCCATCAATGCGCGGTTCGCATCGTCGTGCTCCAGGAAGGGCACCAGCGAGGCCGCCACCGACACGATCTGCGTCGGCGCCACGTCCATGTACTGGATGCGCTCGGGCGAGGTCAGCACCGATTCGCCGTTTTCGCGTGCGGAAACCAGTTCGTCGACCAGTGCGCCTTCGGTATTCAGCGACGCGTTCGCCTGGGCGATCACGTACTTGCCTTCCTCGATGGCCGACAGATAGTCGATCTGGCTGGTCACCTTGCCGTCGACGACGCGGCGGTAAGGCGTTTCCAGGAAGCCGTACTCGTTCAGCTGCGCGAACAGGGCCAGCGAGTTGATCAGGCCGATGTTCGGACCTTCAGGCGTTTCGATCGGGCAGACGCGGCCGTAGTGGGTCGGGTGCACGTCGCGGACTTCGAAGCCGGCGCGCTCGCGGGTAAGACCGCCCGGGCCCAGGGCGGAAACGCGACGCTTGTGCGTGATTTCCGACAGCGGGTTGGTCTGGTCCATGAACTGCGACAGCTGCGACGCGCCGAAGAACTCCTTCAGCGCCGCGGAGATCGGCTTGGAGTTGATCAGGTCATGCGGCATCAGGGCTTCTGTCTCGGCCTGGCCCAGACGCTCCTTGACGGCCTTCTCGATGCGGGCTAGGCCCGAACGGTACTGGTTCTCGGCCAGTTCGCCGACGCAGCGCACGCGGCGGTTGCCCAGGTGGTCGATGTCATCGACTTCGCCGCGGCCATTGCGCAGCTCGACCAGGATCTTGACGACGTCGAGGATGTCCTCGTTCGACAAGGTCATGGCGCCTTCCGGCACGTCGCGGCCCACGCGGGCGTTGAACTTCATGCGGCCGACACGCGACAGGTCGTAGGTGTCGTCGCTGTAGAACAGGCGATTGAACAGGGCCTCGACGGCGTCTTCCGTCGGCGGCTCGCCGGGGCGCATCATGCGGTAGATGGCGACGCGGGCGGACAGCTGGTCAGCCGTTTCGTCCGAGGCCAGGGTCTGGCTGATGTAGGCGCCTTCGTCCAGCTCGTTGGTGAACAGGCACTGGATATCCTTGATGCCGGCGGCGCGCAGCTTCTTCAGCAGCGCGTCGGTCAGCTCATCGTTGGCCTTGGCGATGATCTCGCCGGTGTCGCCGTCGACCATGTTCTTGGCCAGCACGCGGCCGACCAGGAAGTCTTCCGGCACCGTGACATGCTGCGTGCCGCTTTGCTCAAGCTGGCGCACATGGCGGGCGGTGATGCGCTTGTCCTTCTCGACAATGACGTTGCCGCTCTTGTCGGTGATGTCGAAGCGGGCCACTTCGCCCTTCAAACGGTCGGCCACGAACTCCATCTGGGCACCGGAGTCCATCAGACGGAAGTTGTCGAACACGAAGAAGTGCGCCAGGATCTGCTCGGGGTTCAGGCCGATGGCCTTGAGCAGGATGGTGACCGGCATCTTGCGGCGGCGGTCGACGCGGAAGTACAGGATGTCCTTCGGATCGAACTCGAAGTCCAGCCAGGAGCCGCGGTAGGGGATGATGCGGGCGCTGAACAGCAGCTTGCCCGACGAGTGCGTCTTGCCCTTGTCGTGCTCGAAGAACACGCCCGGCGAACGGTGCAGCTGCGAGACGATCACGCGCTCGGTTCCGTTGACGATGAAGGAGCCGTAATCGGTCATCAGGGGCACTTCGCCCATGTAGACCTCTTGCTCCTTGATTTCCTTGACCGTCTTGGCCTGCGGGCTCTCACGGTCGTAAATGATCATCTGCAGCTTGGCGCGCACGGCCGCTGCATAGGTCAAGCCGCGTTGCTGGCACTCACGGGTGTCGAACGGGGGCTTGGCAATATTGAATTCGAGGAACTTCATTTCCACGAACCCGTTGTGCGAAACAATCGGGAAGGCGGACAGGAAGGCAGCCTGCAAGCCTTCGGGCTTGCGTTTGGCGGGGGGGACATCTTTTTGCAGGAAGGCGACGTACGAGTCCTTCTGCATGGTGAGCAAATAGGGAACGTTGAGAACGCTCTCGCGCTTGCCGAAGCTCTTGCGGATTCGCTTGCGCTCGGTATAGCTGTAGGGGGTTGTTTGCGCCATAAACACTCCGTGTCGAGCTCGTCCCTAGGCCGTAGGACGAACTGCGTCGGCGACTGGCTATTCAAGCATCCAGAACGGATGACTCGAAGCTTGCTTGGTGGTTGGCCACTACCAACCGCTGGCGGACAACCCCGACATTGCATCGGAGTCCGACCAAACCTGCTCTCTGCAGTCGGATCAGAGAACACTCGAAAAGCTGATCAGTATACCCGATCAAGATTTTCGAGTGCTCTCAAGGTCTTGCAACCCTGAAATGCCAAAAGCCGCTCCCAAAAAGGAGCAGCTTCAGGAACCACAGTGATTCGGAATGGGGCGTCGCGAGCGGGAGTCAGTTTGCTGTGAGAAGCGCAGCCGTACTCAAGTACGGCGAACATCGCAGCAGCAAAATGGCCCCGCGCAGTAGCCCCAGCCGAATTACTTGAGTTCGGCCTTGGCGCCGGCTTCAACCAGCTTCTTGACCGCAGCTTCAGCGTCAGCCTTGGCAATGCCTTCCTTGACGTTCTTCGGTGCGCCGTCGACCAGATCCTTGGCTTCCTTGAGGCCCAGACCGGTGATTTCACGCACGGCCTTGATGACGGACACCTTGTTGGCGCCTGCGTCGGTCAGGACGACGTTGAATTCGGTCTTCTCTTCAGCAGCGGCAGCGCCACCGCCGGCAGCGCCGCCAGCAGCGGGAGCAGCCATCGAAGCGGCGGACACGCCGAACTTCTCTTCAATTGCCTTGACCAGATCGTTCAGTTCCAGAACGGTCATGCTGTCCAGAGCGGACAGGAATGCGTCTTTATCAAATGCCATGATATTTTCCTAAAAACAGATTGTTTGCTTGATACGCGTGTTCGTCGATCAGGCTGCAGCAGGAGCTTCGGCCGAAGCTTCGGCAGCGCCACCCTTTTGCTGAGCCAGGGCAGCCAGCACGGCCGCGGTGCGTTGCACCGGCGACAGCAGCAGGCCAGCGATCTGCGACAGCAGGACTTCCTTGCTCGGAACCGATGCCAGCGCCTTCACGCCGTCAACGTCCAGAGCCTTGCCGCCGTAGGCACCACCCTTGATGACGAGCTTGTCGTTGGTCTTGGCAAAGTCAGCGATGACTTTGGCAGCCGCGACAGCGTCTTCCGAAAAGCCGTAGATCAGCGGACCGACCATGGCGTCCGAGGCCGCTTCGAACGGGGTTCCGGCGACGGCGCGACGGGCCAGCGTGTTCTTCAGCACGTGAAGATACACACCCTTGGCGCGTGCGTCGACGCGGAGCTTGCTCAAAGCTTCCACGGTGAGGCCACGGTACTCGGCCAGCGCCAGCGTCTGCGACTTGGCGGCTTGCGCTGCCACGTCCGACACAACGGCTGCTTTCTCGTTGCGATTGAGACTCAAGGTCTACTCCTCACATGACGCTCCTCGAACCTTGCGGCCCTCGGAGCAACCGGGTTTCAGCGACCTTCTGTTCGGGAAAAATTCCTTTGCAGCGGGACCGCCATCTGCGTTGGCCGGGAAGCGGATTTCCCCATTAAGCGGACCTGCAAGAGCATCCGCACCAACGGTCTTGGATGACGCGCCGGACTTGCGTCCGGCGCCCCACCAATTCATCAGCGCACAGCCAGACTCGCCATGCGCCTCGATTTCATTGCTTAAGCGGTGGCTTGCGCATTGATGGACGAGATGTCCACGCGGGCGCCGACGCCCATGGTCGACGAAACGGCGACCTTGCGCAGGTACACGCCCTTGCTCGACGCCGGCTTGCTCTTGTTCAGAGCTTCGATCAGCGCGCGCAGGTTGTCCTGCAGCTTGTCGGTGTCGAACGAACGGCGGCCGATGGTGCCGTGGATGATGCCGCCCTTGTCGACGCGGAACTGCACCTGGCCGGCCTTGGCGTTCTTCACAGCCGTGGCGACGTCCGGGGTCACGGTGCCGACCTTGGGATTGGGCATCAGGCCGCGCGGGCCCAGGATCTGACCCAGGGTACCGACGATACGCATGGTGTCGGGCGAGGCGATGACCACGTCGAAGGGCATGTCGCCAGCCTTCACGCGCTCAGCCAAGTCTTCCATGCCGACCACGTCGGCGCCGGCAGCCTTGGCTTCCTCAGCCTTGGCGCCTTGGGCGAACACGGCAACGCGCTTGGTCTTGCCGGTGCCGTGAGGCATCACGACGGCGCCGCGCACCACCTGGTCCGACTTCTTGGGGTCGATGCCCAGTTGCACGGCCACGTCGATCGATTCGTCGAACTTGGCCACGGCCAGCGACTTGACCAGCTCCAGGGCTTCGCCCAAGCCGTACAGCTTGGTGGTCTCAACCTTGCCTGCTTGCGCCTTTTGACGCTTTGTCAACGTTGCCATCTCAGACACCCTCCACCAGCACGCCCATGGAGCGAGCGGAACCAGCAATCGTACGCACCGCTGCGTCCAGATCGGCTGCAGTCAGGTCCTTGGTCTTGATCTTGGCGATCTCTTCGAGCTGAGCACGGGTCAGCTTGCCAACCTTCTCAAGGTGGGGCTTTTGCGAACCCTTGTCGATCTTGGCAGCCTTCTTGATCAGCACGGTCGCGGGCGGCGACTTGATGACGAAGGTGAAGCTCTTGTCTGCGAAGGCGGTGATCACCACCGGCAGCTTCATGCCAGGTTCATGGCCCTGCGTCTGGGCGTTGAACGCCTTGCAGAATTCCATGATGTTCAGGCCGCGCTGACCCAGCGCGGGACCGACCGGAGGCGAAGGATTTGCCTTGCCAGCCGGAATTTGCAGCTTGATAAAGCCGACAATCTTCTTGGCCATGTTTTCTCCTTGAGCGCCACAGCGGCCTCGCCGCGACGCTTGAGTACCAGCGCAAGGGATTCGGGCTACACCCTACCCTTGCTCCTCTTGCCCGCCTCTCGTTGCAGACTGAATACGGGTTGGCTTCAGGCGCCGACCAAACCTTGGATTCTAATCCGAGACCTTCTGATTTCGGGACTATGCCCCTACACCAGAAGGTTTAAAGGCCAGGCCTTTAAACCTTCTCAACCTGCCCGAAGTCCAGCTCGACGGGCGTGGCGCGACCGAAAATCGTGACCGAGACGCGCACCTTGGACTTGTCGTAGTTGACTTCCTCGATCGCGCCGTTGAAGTCCGTGAACGGACCTTCCTTGACGCGCACAATTTCGCCCACCGTCCACTCGACCTTGGGCCGCGGCTTCTCAATACCTTCCTGCATCTGGTTGACGATCTTCATCACCTCGGCTTCCGAGATCGGAGCCGGACGATTCTTGGCGCCGCCCACGAAACCCGTGACCTTGGAGGTGTGCTTGACCAAGTGCCAGGACTCGTCGTCCATGAACATCTCGACCAGCACGTAGCCTGGGAAGAAGCGGCGCTCAGTGACGGCCTTCTTGCCATTCTTCAGCTCGACGACTTCTTCGGTCGGCACCAGGATCCGGCCAAACTTGTCCTGCATGCCGGCTCGGTCGATGCGCTCGCGCAGATTGCGTTCGACCGCCTTTTCCATGCCCGAATACGCGTGGACGACATACCAGCGCTTGGCCAGGCCCGCAGCTGCCACAGGCTCGGCGGTAGTCACCACGGCTGCGATGTTTTGTTCTTGGCTCATGTCGTTCCCAAATCTTCTCGTTTAGCGCTTCCAGCCCAGGATCAGGCCGTACAGCACCCATTCCAGCGTCTTGTCCGTGGTCCAGAGGAACAAGGCCATGACCACCACGAAAGCGAACACATAGCCGGTCATCTGGCCAGCCTCCTTGCGGGTCGGCCACACCACCTTGCGGACTTCGCGCAGCGACTCCTGACCGTAGGCAATCAAGGACTTGCCGGACTCGGACGTGAAGAACATGCCGACCGCGGCCGCCAGCAACACCAGCAGCGATGCCCATTGAGCCAGCGGACCCTGCTTGGACAGCAGGTAGAACGCCACCAGCGCACCGGCAAGCAGGACGACTGCCGCAGCCAGCTTGGCCTTGTCAGCGCCCGTCATGACGGTTTCGACTTGAGGATTGGACATTAAATTTTCTTTCAACAGCAGCAAAGCCCGCCGAGATCAACTCCCGCGGGCTTGATTGGACCACTTGCAAGCAGCGACAGATTATCGGCTATCGCTGGCAGGGGCAGAGGGTCTCGAACCCCCAACCTTCGGTTTTGGAGACCGACGCTCTGCCAATTGAGCTATGCCCCTGTGGTCTTTTCAAATCTTACGCCAGGATCGTGGCGACCACGCCCGAA
>JAFALA010000011.1 GCA_019234815.1 Burkholderiaceae bacterium
GAGGGGTTGAAGGCCGACGTGGGGCTGTAGACCGGGCTGGCCCCGCTCAGGTTCTGGTTGAAGAGACTCTGTTCGGTGATCGTCGGGTTGTAGACGGTCTCGATGCCCAGGCTGCCGCCCGCGACCACGTTGGCCTGGGCATCGCCGAGCGCCAGGATGGGGTAGAACGCGGTGGAGGCGGTGCCGACCGAGGCGGACGGCTCCAGCAGGCCCTGCACCAGCGAGCCGGCGGCCTGGATGTTCATCGTGCCCTTTTGCACATAGAACTGGCCGCCCAGGATGTTGCCGCCCGCCACCACTTGCAGATTGCCGCCGCCCCATTGGGTGGGAGCCTGGCCGGCTGTCTGTGCCAGGGCATCGGTGGCCGCGCTGGCGTACAGGTTGCTGATATTGCGTCCGGCGTTGATGCTCAGGTCGCCGCCCGCGAAGGTGGCGATGCCGGAATCGAAATAGTCGGTGCGGACCCACCAGGCCGTGTTCAGCGTGTCGCCGGCCGACAGCACGGCGTTGCTGGCGCCCAGCACTTCGAAACTCACGTTGCCGTTGGCATCGACGCTGGTGCGGCCCTGGCGGAACAGCCAGTTGTCGACCAGCTGAGGCACCACCTGCGACAGGGGAACCTCGGTTCCCAATTGCACGGGCGTACCCGTCGCTGCGGGCTGTCCATCGCTGTTGCGGTAATACCAGGCCGTGGTGCTTTGCGCGCCGATGATGTCGCGGTCCGCATTGATGCTGATGGCGCCGCCGCCGCTGGCGAAGCTGGCGGGGCTCATGCCGGTTCCGCCAAACTGTGTGTTCAGTGCGTTCTGTGGCAGCACGAAGTTGGGCGCACTGGCGCTGGTGGCCTGCCCGGCGGTGTAGATGGAGGCGCCGAACAGCGAGACGGCAAAGCCGTTGGGCTGGACTTGCTTGTCATAGATGACCGGCGTGCCATTGGTGTCGTCTGCCGTGGCAAAGACGTAGAACGGCGCCATGCCCAGCACCACGTCGCGGCCGGAGGAAATGCTGATGCTGCCGGTGCCCGTGCGCACCACGGCGACCGGTTCGTCGGTGGCGGTGATGGGGGCGTTCGGATTCTGGGCCACGACGGTGTTGGTGCCCGCCACTTCGATCGGGGTGGCCGAACCGGGGTCGGGCGTGCGTGCGGCGAATTGCACGACCACATCGCCAGCGCCCGCGATCGTGTCGGTCACGCGCGCGGCGTGCTGGTCGGCGCCGCCGACCAGCGTGAGGTTGGCCGAGGCGCCCGTGTCGAGCGACCAGTCCGGCATGCTCAGCTTGGGGTTGGTCGATTTGACGAAGCCGTCGCTGATCGAGCCGATGATGTCCAGCGTGCCGGCGGCCTGCAGGGTCAGGTTGATCGGCTGGCCGCCGAAGCGCCAGGCGTCCAGGTTCCAGCCGCGATCGGCCGGATTGGTGGCAAATTCGTTGACCGACACGGTGAGGTTGCCGGAGGACTGCACCTCGATGCCGGGCCGCACTTCCAGTGTGGGCGCGCCCAGGCGCGACAGGATGGCGGCCGCGCTGTTCCCGAACAGCGTGGCGTCCTGGTACATCTGGCCGCTGGTGGTCGCATCCAGGTTGATGCTGGAGTTGGTGCTGGAGTCGGGCTGTTCCGAGATGCTGGTGGCCTGGT
This sequence comes from Burkholderiaceae bacterium, assembly GCA_019234815.1. Lineage (GTDB taxonomy): Bacteria > Pseudomonadota > Gammaproteobacteria > Burkholderiales > Burkholderiaceae_C > JAFALA01. The sequence goes on from JAFALA010000011.1 coordinate 1,637, forward strand.
AGACCTTGTAGCCTTCCAGCACGGTCTGCGCGCTGCCGACGATCTGCGTGTTGATGCTGGCCACCGCCAGGTCCGTGCCGCCGGCCGTGCGCGGCGCCCGCAGCGTCACGCTGCCGTTGCTCGCGCCCGTGGCGCCGGTGACGTCGATGGTGCCGCCCAACAGGTTGAGACTGGCGCCGCCGTTGACGCTCAAGGGCGCGCTGCCATCGGTGTTGCCTGACGACAGCAGCACGGTACCGCCATTGCCATTCGTGCCACCGGTGCCCGTCTGCGCGCTGTTGCCGCGCGCTTGCAGCAGGGCCTGCCCGCTGATGGTGATGGTGCCGTTCGAGCCGCTGGCCGTGGGCTGAGCGGCGTACAGCGAAATGCTGCCGCCTTCAGGGCCGGACGCATTGATGATCGCTTGGCCGCCGATGTTGATGTTGCCGTTGTCGACCGCGATCGACACCTGGTTGGCGACGATCTGGTCGCTGCCGGCCAGCACCACATTGCCGCTGCCGTAGCGGAAGCTGCGCGACTGGGTGAAGCCGACAGTAGTGCTGTTGAGCATGTCGTTGAAGGCGCCAAAATCTTGCGGCGCCGCCCCGGCGTAAGACAGCTGGAATTGGCCTTGCGCCAGGTTCGATAGGGTTTTTCCGTCGGGATTCGTGCTGTTGCCGACCAGGGTGCCTTGCAGCAGCAGATTGGTTTGCGCCGCCAGCTGCAGGCTGCCGGCTGCCGCGCTCATGGCCGACACGTTCAGCGTGGCGCCGGACTCGACTTCGAGGTCCGATGCGCTCAAGACGATGGCGCCGCCCGGCGTTGCCACCGAGGTGCCGTTGAAACTCGCGACCGCGCCTGCGGCTGACACGGTGCCGCCGGTCAGCTTGAGGCTGTCCACGGCGCTCATCGAGATCTGACCGGAGGGGACGAAGATATTGGTGTTGCTGTAGATGTCCTGCGCCTGGAACGACAGGCTGACGCCCAGGCCTGCCGCGGTGCCGGCGGCCGGTGAGCTGCTCTGGCTCAGGTGCATGTCGCCGAGCGCCACGAAGCTGGCGCTGCTGCCGCTGCTGCCCGTGATCAGGGGCGTGGAGATGTCGAGTTCCTGGTCTGCGCTCAACACGCCGGCCGTGCCGTTGGCCATGACCTTGGCACTGGCGTTGAGGGCTGCATCGGCGAACCCGGCCAGCGCAAAGGTATTGCTGCCGACCCCGATGGTGGCGGCCGTCACGGTCAGCGTGCCGGCGTCGCCGTTGATGGCGGTGGGCGGCGTGCCGGTGCTGCCCGTCAGGTTCAGCGTGTTTGCCTGAATGCTGACATTGCCGCCACCGCCGTTGACGAAGCCGCTGCTGCTGATGTTCAGCGCTTTCAGCGCGGAGCTGCCCAGCGTCACGTTGCCCCAGAAGTAGATCGGCTGGCCATTGCCGTTCAGGCTGAGCTGCGAAAGGCTGTTGAAACTGGGCAGCAGGCTTTCGCTCAGGCCCAGCGCCGTGGTGTTGCCGGACACTTGAGACAGGTCGCCGATGTTGATGCCCGGCGCGTACAGGCTCAGGGTGCCGGAGCTGTCGACATCGAGCGAGCCGTTCACCTGCATGCCCTTGCCTGCATCGAGCGACAGCGAGCCGGCGCTGGCAAGCACCGCATTGCTGCCGACTTGCAGGGTGCCGCCGGAGTTCGGGCCGCCCGCTCGCAGCGGATCGGCCTGGACTTGACCCGATGCGCGCAACAAGGCGCCGGCATTGGCGACTTTCAGATCGCTCAGTCCCGTGCCCACGTTGCCCGTGGCGCGCAAGGCCGCGCCGGGCGCAATGTCCAGCAGGTTGGTGGCCGACAGGATCAGCTCCGGCGCGGTCAAGGGATGCGCCACGTCATTGGCCAGAGTCAGCGTGTTGCTGGCCACCGTCAGCGTTTCGGCGCCGCTGCCATCGATGGCGAATTGGCGGACCCCACCGATCGAAAGGCTGCGGGCATTCAGGCTGTTGAGCTGCTGGACCGACAGGTCCACCGTGTTGCTGGTTCCGGGCCCGGAGGTGGAGGTGATTTCCAGATTGGGCACCGCGATGTCGGCGACGCCCGCTTGTCCCGCCGCTTGTCCGCTGGATGCCGCCGCCAGGTTCACCATGCCGTTCAGCTGCAGGGCGTTGGCGGTGCCGCCGGTTGCGTTCAGCACCAACTGGCCGCCATCCACAGGCAATTGCGGCGGGACCCGTCCGGCTGTTTGCGCCTTGTTGGAGAAGTAGGTATTGAAGTCGTAGAGCGTGAACAGCGACTTGGTGTTGACCACCGCATTCGACATGACCAGGAAGCCCTGGGTCTGCGACTGCCTGATGCCGGAGCCGTTGTTGGACAGCGCGCCCGACATCAGCATCGAACCGTCCGCTTCCACCGCGTTGGCGGTGGCCTGCATGTTGGCGGTGCCTGACACGGCCGTGATGGCGTAGGCGCCGGGCAGCAATGCAAAGTGCGCCGGCAGCAGGGTGTAATAACCCGCTGGCAGGTTGCCCATGCCCGACAGCCAGACGGAGTCGCCGGCTTGCAGCCCCCCCTGTCCGCCGTAGTTGTTGTTGCTCGAATCGACCGGTGCGACGTTGTTGGTGCCGGCCACCTTGCTGCTGTACGCCGGCATGATGGCAAAGGTGGTGTTGTTGTTCAGGACGTCGGTCGAGCCGCCCTTTCCCGGTGTGAACTCGTAGGCAAACATCGAACCGCCCCCCGCGAGGTCGACGGTCGCGTCCTTGGCCACGTTGATGTTGGCGGCTTGCGAAACAATGGCCTTGGTGGGCAGATAGCGTTCAGGATTGCTGGGCGTCGAAACCGGTGTCTGCGTGATGGTCACGCTGTTGCCGTCGTTCAATGTCGCGGTCCAGACGCTGGCCGTGGGGACGCTGCCATTGGCGACGATGCCGAAGGGAATGCCGCCCTGGCCCGCGACCGAGGTCAGGCTGCCAGCGGAGTAGGTCAGGTCGTTGGTGATGTTGGCGTCGACCGCGCTGTTGATGTTCCCCAGCGTGATTTCACCGAACGGAGCCTGCAGGTTGCCCGCCTGGACGATGTGCGTGGCATAGACCGTGAGCGAGCCGCCTGCCGATGGAACGGGGCCGGGCGTGGCGCCGCTGGGGCCAAAGCTCACCGTGCCCGAGCCGGCAAGAATGCTGTTGTTGGTCGAGTTGGGGTCGATTGCGGTGCCGGCCACCAGCAGGTAGTCGGTCAGCGTGGTGGGATAGGTTTGCGCGCTGGTGATCTGCAGGGTGCCCAGCGTCCACAGCGAACCATTCTGATAGCCGGTGTCATTGCCTTTGGCGTCCTGTTCGACGACGCCGACCAGGCGCACGTCGTTGGTCGCGGAAAGGCGCGTGGTCGAGAAGCCCTGGGTGGCGAAATTGCCCAATAGATCGATGGTGCCCGCGGTGACGGCCAGCGTGGCGTTTCCGGCCAATGCCGGGCGGTTCGCATTGCTGGCCAGTCCACCCGCCGGGTAATAGGTCTGCGAGGAGGAGCTGTCGCCCAGCCGGACGTACGGCGCATCGACCGTCAGCGTGGCCGGCGTGGTGAGCAGGACGTTGGAGGTCGGCAGGTTTTGCGCGGCCAGTGTGGCCGCTTCGGCGGCGACCTGGGCAGCGGTCTGGACCGTGTGGCTGGCGCTGTTTTGTGCCTCGATGGTGCTCATGGCAGCCTGGAGCAGTGCTGCCTGGTCGCTCGCCAGTGCCTTGCTGTCCGACAGCAGGGTGGGCGCGTCCAGGATCACGGACTTGGTGGCACTCAAGGTCAGGTTGCCGTTGCCCAGGCCAAAGGCCAAGGCATTTTGGCTGCGCAGGTAAACCTGGCCAAAGTTGCCGGCATCGATGTTGTCCGTCAGCACGACGCCCAGGCCGTTCGTGGCCTTGAAGCTGGAAAAGGTCTGGCTTGCAAGCGTGGCCAAAGACTCGTCGCCATCCGTACCGTACTTTTGGCGGACATTGAAAGTGCCGCTGGTGTTTTCCAGGTCCAGGGTCAGGCTGCCGTTTTGCGAGCCAGCCCCAGCGGTTCCATTGAAAGCGCCTGCCAGTTGGAGTTCGGAACTCGAACGGATTTCAATATTGCCGCCGTTGGAGCCCAGATTGCTCTGAGCCACCGGCTCGCCATTGCTGTTGCGCAGGGTCTGGCTGCCGGCGCCCGCGCCGGCCGCGCTGAAGACCGCGCCGGCCTGCATGATGACGGGGCCGGAGGCCGGCGCGAGCGTCTGCACACCGGCGTAGGTCGTCAATGGACCGCCGATCCGGATGCTGCCGGCGTTCAGCACATTGCCGGTGCTGATGCCGTTGGGCTGCGTGTAGAGGCGTGCTGCGCTGCCGTTCACGAGGATGGACGATGCGGAGCCGAACCACAGGAGCGGCGCGTTCGCGCCTGAAGGCTGCGAGCTGATCAGCACATTGCCCGCCGGCGCATTGATGGCGCTTTCGAAATCCATCGCGCCGCCGGAAATGATGGTCAGGTTGGCGCCCGGGTCCAGCGTAAGGGTCGATCCGGCCTGGAAGCTCAAGGAGGCCGGCGGCGGCACCGGCGCCGGACTGGTGATGTTGGTGCCGATGGCGTCGAGGCTGAGATTGGTGGCGGCGCGCGTGATGTTCGCGCCGCTGAGTCCGTAGGTGACGACGCTGTCCACCTTAGCCATCGCGCTGCTGGCCATGTTGGCCACGCCAGGCTTTAATGCGATGTTGCTTTGCTGAGGCTCCACCTTGGCGCCTGCGGCCAGCGTGATGCTTTCTTCGGCAGTGAGGTTGTAATTGGCAAATCCGCCCTGCTGGAAGAAGGCCGAACCGAGATTCAGCGTGCCGGCGCCAATCTGGGCGCCGCCGACGTCGCCGAGCAGCAGCGATTGCGTGCTCAGGTTCAGGGTGCCGCCGTTGAGGAAGCCATAGGCGAGCAGCGAGACGCC
>JAFALA010000015.1 GCA_019234815.1 Burkholderiaceae bacterium
CGAGTGCGCGGCGACACCATCGACGTCTTCCCCGCCGAGCATTCCGAGCTGGCGCTGCGCATCGAGCTGTTTGACGACGAGGTGGAGACGCTCACGCTTTTTGACCCGCTCACCGGCCAAATTCGCCAGAAGATCCCGCGCTTCACCGTCTACCCGAGCAGCCATTACGTAACGCCGCGCGAACGCGTGCTCGCAGCCATGGACACGATCAAGGAGGAGCTGCGCGAGCGCGTGGGCTTCTTCGTGAAAGAAGGCAAACTCGTGGAGGCCCAGCGCCTGGAGCAGCGCACGCGCTTTGACCTGGAGATGCTGCAAGAGGTGGGCCACTGCAAGGGCATCGAGAACTACACGCGCCATCTCTCGGGTGCGGCACCCGGCGATCCGCCGCCCACGCTGGTGGATTACCTGCCGCCGGATGCGCTCATGTTCCTCGACGAGAGCCACGTGCTGATCGGCCAGTTCGGCGGCATGTACAACGGCGACCGGGCGCGCAAGACCACGCTGGTCGAGTATGGCTTTCGCCTGCCTTCGGCGCTCGACAACCGGCCGCTCAAGTTCGAGGAGTTCGAGCGCAAGATGCGCCAGGCCGTGTTCGTGTCGGCCACGCCGGCGGTCTACGAGCAGCAGAACGCGGGGCAGGTGGTGGAGCAGGTGGTGCGGCCCACGGGCCTGGTGGACCCGCTGGTCGAAGTCCGGCCGGCCACGCATCAGGTCGACGACGTGCTGCAGGAGATCCGCGAGCGTGTGGAGCTCAGCGAGCGCGTGCTGATCACCACGCTGACCAAGCGCATGGCAGAACAGCTGACCGACTATCTGAGCGACAACGGCGTCAAGGTGCGCTACCTGCATTCGGATGTCGATACGGTCGAACGCGTCGAGATCCTTCGCGACCTGCGCCTGGGGCATTTCGACGTGCTGGTCGGCATCAACCTGTTGCGCGAGGGCCTGGACATTCCCGAGGTCTCGCTGGTGGCCATTCTCGACGCCGACAAGGAAGGCTTCCTGCGCTCGGAGCGCAGCCTGATCCAGACCATAGGCCGGGCGGCGCGCAACCTGAACGGCAAGGCCATCCTGTACGCCGATGTGATGACGGATTCGATGCAGCGCGCCATCGGCGAAACCGAGCGGCGGCGCGCCAAGCAGCTGAACTTCAACGCCGAGCACGGCATCACGCCGCGCAGCGTCACCAAGCGCATCAAGGAGCTGATCGAGGGCGTCTATTCCGACAAGCCGGGCCGCGACGATCAGAAGCTGACGGTCGAGACCGATTTCGAAACCTTGTCGGAGAAAGACCTCAGCAAGCGCATCACGCTGTTGGAAAAGCAGATGCTGGAACATGCGCGCAACCTGGAATTCGAGAAGGCCGCGCGCTTGCGTGATCAACTGGCGACGCTGAAGGAGCAGGTGTTTGGCGCATCGGTGCATGATCACGTTGCGCCCGTGAAATCACGCTGAATCAGCGCTAGGGCACACGGCGTATCCGGCCGTCCGCCCAATGCAATCTTGAGCTATGTCAAGCTTCGGGGAAATCCTGGGCTTGAATGGGCTCGTAAGCTTCAAGAAACTGTCACATCAATTCAAAATGACCGTCTGGATGGCCCGGATCGGTTGACGGCCGAGCGTCTGACACTGAATTGAGGACCTATGGTGGACGGGCGGCAGAGCCTTTTGAGTCGTTTCTGGAACAGCCCCCCCAAGTTGGGGGCGCATTGGTCTTGGGGGCTGCTGCTGGCGTTGTTGATCACGGGGGCAGCAGGCTACGTGCTGCGCGAGAACGAGAATCGCAGCGCCGATGCGGCCTTCAGTCTGGCGGCCACCCAGCAGATCGACCGTCTGGAACTCAAGCTCCGCCTGGTGACGAACGACTTGACGGCGCTGGGCGCGTACCTGGATGCCAGTCCATCCCTGGATCGGGCCGCCTTTCGGCGTCTGGCTCTACCGCTGCTGGAGCACAACGCAGCGCTGCAGGCGCTGGAATGGGTGCCGCAGGCTCCTGACAAGGAGCGGGCCAGCCTGGTGGCCTCGGCGCGACGCGACGGTCTGGCGCAGTTTGATTTCATGGAGCAGCAGGTCGGCGGCGGGCTGGTGCCTGCGTCCCGGCACGGCAGCTATTTTCCAGTTTATTTTCTTGAGCCTTTGCGCGGCAACGAGAACGCATTGGGCTTTGATCTCGCATCCATGCCGGCTCGGCGCGCAAGCCTGATTGCGGCCGCACAGTCCGGGAACATGGCGGCCACCGGCCGAATCGCGCTGGTGCAGTCCCCCATGGGTTCCTATGGCTTCCTGATCTTCCGGCCCGTGTATGCCGAAGGTTCACAGGCCACGTCGCCGGCCGAGCGCCTGTCGAGACTGCGCGGATTCGCCCTGGCCGTCAGCAGGTTGGACACCCTCGCGGCTGATGTTGTGGCCGATGTCGCGGCTAAATCGCCGGCGTCGATTGTCCTGACCCTGCTCGACGATGCGGCGGCGCCCGCGGAGCAGCTGCTATACCCGAAAACGCTGGCGCAGCTGGAGCCGGATTCCACGGAATTGCCATTCAGGCTGAGCAAGCAGATTCACGTCGCGGACCGGACCTGGACCGTGCTGGCCGACCCCAAGGGGCAGGCCTTTTTGCCGCGCCGCACACTCAGCGGCACGGTGATTGCCCTGGGGGTGTTGATCTCCCTGCTTTGGGCCTGGGTGCTGCGGCAGCGCGAGCAGCGCGTGGCCAGCATTGCCCGAGCCGTGGACGACCGCACCGCGGAGCTGCGGGCCGAGCGCGGTCGTGCGCAACGGTTGACGGAATTCACCGCCCTGCGAGCCCAAAGCAATCGCTGCATTGCGGGCGCGACGGACGCGCAACTCATGCTTCACGAGATTTGCGAAATGGCCATCCGTCATGCGCATGCCAGCCTCGCCTTCATCGCCAGGCCCGATGCGCAGGGGCGATTCCAGTTTTCCGCGGCCAACGGGACGGTGGGTTACCTTGACGGATTGGAAACCTGTACCGACGCCGATCGGCCGCAGGGCAACGGTCCGATGGGGCGCGCATGGCGCGAACAGCAGCCTTGCTTCATGTTCGACCTGAAGTCTGAAATTCAATTCGCGCCCTGGCTGGATCGCATCGAGCGCTTTGGGCTGACTTCTTCGGCGGTGCTGCCGATTTTCCGGGCCGGCAATCTGTGGGCCTTGTTTTGTGTCTATCACGCGCAGAAGAGCGTCTATGAGGAAGACCTGCGCACCGTGCTGATCGATCTGGCGCTGGATATTTCGCGCGGCCTGGATCGCATCGACGCCCAGGGCCTGCAGGCGGCCTTGCTGGACAACTCAGCGGTGGGCATCCTGATCGAGAAGGACCGCGTCATCCAGCGCTGCAACGCGCACCTGGCCATGCTGCTGGGGCGGCCGATTGCCGCGCTGGAAGGGCAGCCCGCCGAGGTGCTGTTTGCCGATGCGGCCGATTTCAAGCGCGTAGGCGAGCGGAATCAGGAACTGAAGGAGACCGGCGCCACGCGCGTGAACTCCGTGGCTCTGGCCTGCGCGAGCGGCGACAAGCTGATTTGCGATCTGTCGGGCATCGCGCTGGCCGACGGCGAAGAGACCATGTCGGTGTGGACGATCGAGAACGTCACCTTGCGCGAGACCCAGGCGCAGGCGCTGGCGCGCTGGGCCGAGCTCAATGCGCTGCTGGCTGAAATCAACCGGCTGGGCACGCTGGCGCAGAGCGAGCAGGAGTTTTTTGAGGCGACCTGCCGCGCCGCGGTCGACCTGGCATCCATGCAGCTGGCCTGGATGGGGCGACCTTCCAGCGACACCGGATGGTTCAAGGTGCTCGCCGCTAGCGGGGCCGTGAGCTACCTGGACCAGGTGCAGATTTCCAGTCATGCCGGCGTGCCCGGCGGCAACGGGCCGACGGGGCAGGCCTGGCGGGACGGCCGGCCGGTGTACGTCTCTCGGTATCGGAGCGAAGCGCTGGAGGGGATTTGGGCCGAGCAGGCAAAACGTTACGCGTTCGGCTCTTTTGCGGCCTTGCCGATCCGGCTGCTCGGGCAGGTGACGGCGGTCTTGACGATTTATTCGCCTTTGAGTGACGTGCTGGACAGCAAGGTCCAGGCGGTGCTGGCTGAGATCGCAGCCAGCATCGAGCGTGGCTTGCAAAGCATGATGCAGCGGCAGCGCATTGCCGCGCTTCAAAGGCTTTATCAAGCCTTGATGGGCGAGGGCGAGGTGGTGCTGCAGGCCAAGAGCGAGCAGGACATGCTGGCGGCCACCTGTAGCAAGCTGGTGGACGGCACCATGTTCCACGCAGTCTGGGTGGGGCGGCCGGGTGCGCAGGACTCCATGGAGGCGCTGGCCAGCGCGGGCGGCGGCATGGAGCTGGTGCAGAAGCACTGGTTTGGTTTGCAAGACGTGTACGCGGTCGATCCCGTAGGGCAGGCGTGGCAGACGCAGCGGATGGCGTGCTGCAACGACCTGGTCAACGAGACCCAGGCACGGGACGGTTCGCCGGAAAAATCCGACTTGCTGCGCAGCTACCTCTGGAATGCCATGCTGGCGGCGCCCATACGCCGCGATGGATCGATCTGGGGGCTGCTGGTGTTTGTTTCACCGCAGCACCAGGTGTTCGACGAGCAGGTGACGGCTTTGTGCCTGCGCGTGGCCGAGTTGCTGGGGCACGGGCTGGACGAGTTGGACCTGAAGCGCCGGCTCAACCTGCTGCAGCTCGAGGACTCCCATCGCGCCCGCCACGACGTGCTGACCGGGCTGCCGAATCGCTTTGCACTGTCGCAATATCTGCCCCATGCGTTGGCGCGGGCGCGGCGCCGCGAACGCATGCTGGCCGTCGGCGTGATCGACCTGGACGACTTCAAACCCGTCAATGACAGCTGGGGGCACGCGGCCGGCGACCTGCTCTTGCAAGAGTTCTCGCAGCGCCTGCAGGGGCTGCTGCGCGAGTCGGATTTCCTGGCCCGGATGGGGGGCGACGAGTTCGTGATCGTGATCGAGGAGCTGGAAGAGTCGCAGGCGCAGGCCCAGCTCAAGATGGCGTTGACGCGTCTGCACCAGGCGGTCGAGACACCGTTCGAGCTGGCGTTCGACGTGGAGGCCAGCATCAGCATGACCATGGGCCTGGCGCTGTTTCCTAGCGATGCCACGGAAGCCGATGCTTTGCTCCGGCATGCCGATGCAGCGATGTACCAGGCCAAGCAGCACAAGCTGGATCGCACGCAATGGTGGCGGGTGGGCATCAGCAGCAGTGATCACGCGGAGCGCGTTCAGGCCTTCGATGCCTATGGCGAGAAGGCGGCTGCCTTGCTGAAGCGCACGCAGGCTCATTTCAAAGCCGTCAGCGAGGAGTTCGCCGACATCTTTTACGCTGAACTTGCACTGCAGCCTGAACTCGCCAAGATCCTCTCGGTCCTGACCGCCGAGGAAATGCAAAGGCTCAAGGACACCCAATCGTTGCATTTGCGCTTCCTTCTGGATATGGACACGAGCCGGGAGAAGCTGGTCGAGCGGGCGCATTTCCTGGGCCAGTTGCATGCGCTGGTGGGCGTCAGCAGCGCTTGGATGGTGCAGGCCCATGCGCTGTATCGCAAGCTGCTCGGCGCGCGCCTGAACCAGACCTTGATGCCCTCCAGGGATCGCTACCAGATTTCCCTGGTGACCGACGCACGCCTCCAGGAGGACCTGCAAGGCGAGCTCTATGCGGGGCAGGCGACGATGGACGCCTACCTGCAGCACCTCGGCCGCTCCTTGCCCGCGGAAGGCTCCTTGTGGATCGATTTCATGACCGAGGAGGTGGAAGCGCTCAGCGCTTTGGCTGGCATCCTGGATGTCGAATGCTCGCGTCCGGATTCGCTGGGCGTGTTCCAGTTTGAAGCCATGGCCGGAGCGCAGAAGGCGGCAATCCGGCGCACCCTGCTCGATCCAACCTACCAGCCCAATCTGGACCCCCAATCTCCTTGCGGCCAAGGTGTGGTCTCGCGGGCCTGGCGCGGCGAGACCATCGTCAGCGCTCCCTCGTATATGTCCGATCCTCAATTGCAGATCTGGCGCGAGGTGATGGAACCTTTGGGCGTGCGCAGCGTGATGGCGTTTCCTGTGCTGGCCGAGGACGGCCATCCTGTGGCGGCCGTGCGAATCTTCGGCGCGTACCCCAACCAGTTCGAGAGCCCGTGGATGCGCCAGTTCGCCATCAGCCTGCAGCAGCGCTGGGGGACCGCGTACCTGCGCTGCCGCGCGCAGGCGTCCACCGTGGTGCCGCAGCAGGAAGCCTGGGCCTACCGGGAGCAGTTGTTCGCCGGCGGCCTGCGCATGGTGGCGCAGCCCGTGGTGGACCTGAGCTCCGGCGCGCTGGTCAAGGCCGAGGCGCTGGCCCGGCTGCACATGCCCGACGGGCGGGTCATTTCGCCGGGCGTCTTCCTGCCGCTGCTGGGCACGGTGGAGCTCGACCGCCTGTTCCGTCTCTGCCTGGACCAGAGCCTGGCCCACCTGGTGCATTGGGATGCGCAAGGCCTGCACGTGGGCATCACCGTCAATCTGTCGCCGAGCACCCTGCTGGACCTGGAGTGCCCGGCCTGGGTGCAGGAGGCGCTGGAGCGGCACGCGGTGGCGCCGCAAAGGCTGACTCTTGAGTTGCTGGAAACGCAAAGCATTGCCACGCCTGTGCAGGACCAGGCGATCGCCAAGCTGAAGCAGCTGGGCGTGCGGCTGGCCATGGACGATCTCGGCTCCGGCTACAGCAGCCTGCAGCGCCTGGCCGCGCTGCCCTTCGACACCATCAAGATCGACCAAAGCCTGCTGCTGCACATCCGCAACAACCCGGTCCAGACGCTGGGTCTGGTGAGCACCATCATCCAGATGGGGCGCGATTTCGAGCGCGACGTGGTCGTCGAAGGGCTGGAAGATCCGGACATGGTGGAGGCCGTTGCCATTCTGGGCGCCACGCACGGCCAGGGCTACGGATTGGCGCGCCCCATGCCCGCCGAACACCTGGTGGCATGGAGCCGGGATCGGGAGAGCCCGCGTCACGGCAAGGAGATCCGCCATTTCCTGGGTGCCCTGGCGCACCATTGGCGCTACATGCACGACGGCCAGCAGCAGCAGGGCGGCCCGGTCGAGGCGGGGCTCTTGTACCGCTTCATCGTCGCGCAGGGCCTGGAAGGCGGCGTGATCGGCGCCTGCTACCGCGAGGTCTACACCAACAAGCAGGCCAAGGCGGCGGGCCAGATGCTGATGGACTGGCTGGTGGAAAGCGTCATTGCGCAGAAGGCGGTCCTGGCGGCGGCCTGAAAGGTCTGGCCTGTCGTGCATGTAACTCGTCTGTACCCATTCGCAGGCCGATGTCCTGTAATATGGTTACTAAATTTATATCCACCGAGTTACATCGGGTGCACGCATGAACAAGACCTTGATCGCGGTGACCGATCGCATCCGACAGCGCAGCACCGAAAGCCGCCGGCGCTACCTGGCCCAACTGGATCGCATGGCGGGGCGCCCGCGCGGCATGGAGCGCATGGGCTGCGCCAACGTGGCGCATGCCGTCGCGGCGCTGCCGGCGAACGACAAGCTGCGCATCGTGGCCGAGCGCGCGCCGCATCTGGGCATCGTTACCGCCTACAACGACGTGCTGTCGGCGCACCAGCCCTACGAGGGCTATCCGGCCCTGATCCGCGAGGAAGCCCACCAGCACGGGGCCACGGTGCAGGTGGCGGGCGGCGTGCCGGCCATGTGCGACGGCGTCACGCAGGGCCTGCCGGGCATGGAGTTGAGCCTGTTCTCGCGCGACACGATCGCGATGAGCACGGCCGTGGCCCTGAGCCACGACGTGTTCGATGCCGCCCTGTTCCTTGGCATTTGCGACAAGATCGTGCCGGGCCTGCTGATCGGCGCCCTGCATTTCGGGCATCTGCCTTGCGTGTTCGTGCCGGCCGGCCCGATGTCCAGCGGCCTGTCGAACAACGACAAGTCCAAGGTCCGCGAGCAGTTCGCCCAGGGCAAGGTGGGGCGTGCTGAACTGCTGCAGGCCGAGTCGGCGGCCTACCACGGCGCCGGCACCTGCACCTTCTACGGCACCGCCAACAGCAACCAGATGCTGCTCGAAGCCATGGGCCTGCATTTGCCCGGCGCGGCCTTCGTGCACCCGCACGATCCGCTGCGCGAGGCCTTGAACCGCGCGGCCGTCCGGCAGGCGCTGAAGCTCACGGTGCAGCGCGACTACACGCCGATCGGCCGTATCGTCGACGAGCGTTGCATCGTCAACGCCATGGTGGCCTTGCTTGCCACGGGCGGCTCGACCAACCACCTGATCCACTGGGTGGCGGTGGCGCGCTCGGCGGGCATCGTGATCGACTGGACCGATTTTTCCGAGCTCTCCGCGGTGGTGCCCCTGCTGGCACGCGTCTACCCGAACGGCAGCGCCGACGTGAATCAGTTCCAGGACGCTGGCGGCCCGGGCTTCGTGATCCGCGAATTGCTGGACCTGGGGCTGATGCACGCCGACGTGCTGACCGTGCAGGGCGCCTCGAATGCTGACGGCCTGCGTGCGCAGACGCAATTGCCGACCCTGGATGCGCAAGGCAATGCGCCGGTCTGGCACGAGCTGCCTGCCGACAGCGGCGACTCCACGGTGCTGCGTTCGGGCGCCGCCCCCTTCAGCCCCAGCGGCGGATTGAAATTGCTGGCCGGCAACCTGGGCCGCGCCGTCATCAAGGTGTCGGCCGTGCCGGATGACCGGCACGTGATCGAGGCGCCGGCGCGCATCTTCACCGACCAGGAATCCATGCTGGCCGCCTTCAAGGCCGGCGAGCTGGAGCGGGATGTCGTGGTGGTGGTGCGCTTTCAGGGTCCGCAGGCCAACGGCATGCCCGAGCTGCACAAGCTGACGCCGCCGCTGGCCGTGCTGCAGGGCAAGGGATTCAAGGTCGCGCTGGTGACGGACGGCCGCATGAGCGGCGCCTCCGGCAAGGTGCCGGCCGCGATCCACGTCAGTCCCGAGGCCCTGGCCGGCGGTCCGCTGGCCCGGCTGCGCGACGGCGATGTCGTGCGCCTGGATGCTGGCAGCGGCGAATTGACGGCGCTGGTGCCGGAGGCGGAATGGGCCGCGCGCGCCCTGGTGGAGATGACGCCCGAGCAGCGCGATGAGAACGGCCATGGCTTGGGGCGCGAGCTGTTCGCGGGCCTGCGCCGCAATGTCAAGAGCGCGGAAGAGGGCGCGGTGACCTGGAGATGAACACCATGACTGCAAACGAATTGACCACGCTTTCGCTGGCCGAGCACGGACCGGTGATTCCGGTGATCGTGATCCAGCGCCTGGCCGATGCCGTGCCCTTGGCGCAGGCCCTGGTGGATGGCGGCGTCAAGGTGCTGGAAGTGACCTTGCGCACCCCGGTCGCGCTGGCGGCGATGGAGGCCATTGCCCGCGCCGTGCCCGAGGCCATCGTCGGCGCAGGGACCTTGCGCAGCGTGGCCGACGTGCAGGTGGCGCGCAATGCCGGTTGCCGTTTCGGCGTCTCACCCGGGTTCACCGACGCGCTGGCCGATGCATGCCGCACCCAGGGCCTGCCCCTGCTGCCCGGCGTGTCGACCGCCAGCGAGGTCATGCAGGCCAATGCCGGCGGCTATCACTTTCTGAAGCTGTTTCCGGCCACTGCGGTGGGCGGCGTGAACCTGCTGAAGGCCTTGGGCGGGCCGTTCCCCGATGTGGCGTTCTGCCCCACCGGCGGCATCACGCCTGAGACCGCGCCGCAGTTTCTGCAACTGCCCAATGTGAAGGTCTGCGGCGGTTCGTGGCTGACGCCGCAGGATGCCGTCGACGCGGGCGACTGGGCCCGCATCACGCGGCTGGCCAGGGAGGCCGGCGCCTTGCGCCGCTGAGTTTTCTTTCGACTTCAGGCCTGCGGATTGAAGATGATGCAGGTGGTGCTGGCGTGGGCGTAGAGCCTGCCGTCATGCCCGACCAGCCGGGCCTCCGCCGTGGCGGTCTGGCGGCCCAGGTGCGTCAGCGTGCCGATGGCGCGCACCCGCGGCACCTTGTCGGTCAGGGCGCGCACCAGGTTCACCTTGTACTCCAGGGTGGTGTAGTGCTGCCCGAGTTCCATGGCCGAATGCACGGCGCAGCCGAGCGCCGAATCCAGCAGGGTTCCGAACCAGCCGCCGTGCACCGTGCCCAGGGGGTTGTAGTGCTTGAGCAGCGGCTGGCCTTGGAACACGGCCCTGCCATGCGCGACCTCGACCAGGGTGAAATCCAGGGTGAGGGCGATCGGCGGCGGCGGCAGATGGCCGGCTATCATGGCCTGCAACTGCATCAGGCCGTTCAAGCCTGCCAATTGTTCGCGTTGGGCAACGCCCACCTCGGGGTGGCGGACGGCCAGTACGCGTGCCTCATCGGCCATCCAGCCGGCCAGCACATCGGCCGGGTTTACGTGGTTCTGCGCGGGTTCAGCGGCTGCGGTCAGGCTCATGGCGAAAACTCCGGAATCAATTCAAGTTGCTTGTAGCTGCAACTATTGTAGTTGCAATCATTGCAGATACAATAAAACCATGTCAAGCAAGTCCACCGAAGCGCATGCGGGCGTCCTGCCGGGCCAGGGGCCCAGGGGCTGCACCAACTTCAAGTTGCGGCAGTTGACGCGGCTGGTGTCGCAGCATTGCGAGCAGTATTTCAACGAGACGGGTCTGAAAACCACGCAGTACAGCTTGCTGTCGCATATCGACCTGCTGGGCCCCGTTCAGCCTAGCGATCTGGCCCTGCGCATGGATGTGGACGTGTCGACCCTGTCGCGCAACGTGCAGGTCTTGATGGGCCTGGGCCTGGTCGAGATGTGCGCTGGCGACGATGCGCGCAGCCGCCGCCTGGTGCTGACCGAGCAGGGGCGGGCCAAGCGTGCTGCCATGAAGGCCAACTGGAAGCGTGCCCAGACCTCCCTGAACGCCAAGCTCGACGACGAGCGCGTGGCGCGCCTGCATGCCGTGCTGGACGAATGCCTCGCGCTGATGCGCGAGGACTGAAGCGCCTCAGCCCGGGTCAGTCGGCCAGGCTGACGATGACCGGCGCGTGGTCGCTGGGCCGCTCGTTCTTGCGCGGCAGCTTGTCGATCTCGCAGGCGCTGATCTGGCCGCGCAGGGCTTCGCTGACGAGGATGTGATCGATGCGCAGCCCCTGGTTCCTGCGGAAGGCCAGGTTGCGGTAGTCCCACCAGCTCCAGCTTTTCGGTGCCTGCTCGAAGAGCCGGAATGCATCCACCAGGCCCAGTTGCAGCAGGCCCTGGAAATGCGTGCGCTCCTGCGGCGTGCAATGGATCTGGCCGGCCCAGGCGACGGGGTCGTAGACGTCGCGGTCTTCCGGCGCGATGTTGAAGTCGCCCATCAGCACCAGGCGCTCGTGGCTTTGCAGTTCGGCGCGCAGCCAGGCCTGCAATGCTTCCAGCCAGCTCATCTTGTAGACGAACTTGTCGCTGTCGGGCGCCTGGCCATTGGGAAAGTACGCGCCGACGCAGCGAATGCCGTTCACGCTGGCCGCGATCACCCGGGCCTGCTCGTCAGGGAAGCCGGGAATGTTCTTGACGACGTCCGTGGCGGGTACGCGGCTCAGCAGCGCCACGCCGTTGTAGGTCTTCTGGCCGAACCATTGCACCTGGTAGCCGGCGGCTTCGATGTCGGCGGCCGGAAACTTGTCGTCGGTGAGCTTGGTTTCCTGCAGCACCAGCACATCGACGGGATGCTGCTGCAGCCAGTCCAGGACCTGGGGCAGGCGCACGGCGAGGCTGTTGACGTTCCAGGTGGCGAGTTTCATAGGGAATCAACGAGGGGTTCTTGGATGGATCATTGTCGTTGGATGCCCCAGCTGCACGTCACTTTCTTCGCTTGACCTGGTACATGGCCGTGTCCGCCTCGGCGAGGATCAAGTCGACATCGTCATCGTCCGGGCCTACCAATGTCACGCCGATGGACGCGGAGCCTTGGTGGCGGATGTCTCCCAATACATAGTCTTCGGCCAGTGCCAGGTCAATTTTCTGGGCAATCGCCAGCATGGTTTCCCGGGCCTGCTCGGCGCTGGCGCCGGGCATTTCCAGCAGCACGACGAATTCATCGCCACCCAGGCGGGCCACGGTGTCGGTCTCCCGGACCAGTGCCTGCAGCCGGTGCGCCACTTCGATCAACAACAGGTCGCCCGCGTCGTGACCGTGAGTGTCGTTGATGAGCTTGAAACGATTCAGGTCCAGGAACAGGACCGCCAGTTGCGCGCCGGTGCGTTTGCGCGCGCGCAACGATTTTTGCATCGCGTCGATGAAGGAGCGGCGATTCGGCAAGTGCGTCAAGGCGTCATGAAACGCCATCTGCCGCAGCTTTTCTTCGAGGCGCCGCCGTTCGCTGAGATCGATGAATTGGATCAGCAGGTGCCATTGACCCTCGATGTTGGTGGGCAGGATGCGGTATTCGCAAAACAGCTCCTTGCCGAACGAAGTGATGACGCTGGTCTCATGGCGCTGGGGCTCGTTGGTTCTCAAGGCGTCCATGCAGCTGTCGAGCAGGCCCGAGGCGGCGAATGAACGGGATTGCCTGAAGTTTTGGCTCAGCAGTTGCTCGCGCGTCGCGCCGGCAAAGCTCGCATACGCTTCGTTGGCTTGCACGCATTGCCCGTCTTCCGCATACACGCCCATGGGCAGTGGCGTGTTGAGCAGGATGGTTTCAACGAATTTGAGCGTCGACGACAGTTGGCTGTTTGCGGCGGCTGTTTCCTGCTGGGCCTTGATCAGCGCGTGCTCGACGTGCTTTTTGGGGGTGATGTCGGTGGAAATGCCGATCAGGCCCACGGTCTGGCCGTCCGCATCCTTCAGCGGCGATTTCTCAGTCCAGAAATAACGTATTTCATTCGTGGCCGCAATGATGCTTCTCTCCTCCTTGCGAATGCGTTCACCCGATTCAATGACATGCCGGTCGTATCGGCGCAGATCGTCCGATGAGGACATGTCGAAGAACTTCTCGTCAGTTTGTCCGACGATCTCGCGCAAGGGGCGGCCAAGGAGGTTTCTGGTGGCCTTGTTGGCATACAGATAGCGGCCCTCGGCATCTTTCAGGAAGATGTACGAATCGACCGCATCGAGCGCTTCCTGGGCACGGCGGGCGTCCTCGGACAGTTTCAGCCGCTCCTCCTGCAGTCGAAGCCGCTCGAGGCTGTTGTTGCGCAGCACGGTGATGGCATGGAAGATATCGGAGACTTCGTCCTGATGCCGCCGCTTCGGGATCGCCGCGTTGAAATTGCCGGAGGCGATTTGCAGGATGATGTCTATGGCTTGCCGCGAGGGAATGCCGACGCGGAAATGCAAGAGCAGGACGATGCTGGCCAGCAGCAGGGTCGCGCCGAGGCCGGCGACCATGACGACATACATCACGCGGCGGGTGTCGGCTTGCGTCAGCTGCGCACTTTGCAGGGCATGATCCAGCAGTACATTGCGCAATTCGACGATCGAGTCCATCTCCGGCACATAGCGATGGGCGAAGCCGGCCGCATCGGTTGGGTAGTCGGCGTCCTGAAGCCCGATGGCCAATGTGTTTTGGATGTAGGGCATGGCCACTTCGAAATAGTGGTGCTGCACTTCTGAAGTGGCATTCGCGATGCTGCCGACGCCATTGATGTCATGGATCCGTTCCAGCAGCGAGGCATTCAGCTGGTTGACATGCCCGATGGTCTGCTCGAAGGCGGCGAAGTCGTCGGTCTCGATGTGCTCGCGCCTTGTCAGCGTGACGGTCAGGGCCGAACCCAGGCGCCCGGCCTGTTCGCGTAGGTCCGAGGCAATCCGCGCGGCCAGGAGCTTGTTGGTTTCATTTGGAAAAGCCAGCTGTGCATCGCGCGTGAGCAGCAGGGAGGCCGGCGAGGTTCCATCGACGACCTGAAACATCTCGGCCAGCGCGGTCCGGATTCGCTCCGGCGTTCGGTCGGCGCGTGCCCGCTCCGCGACCCTGTCTACGGCGAGGCGGCCCCGCAAGAGCTGGGCCTGGGTGCGTTGCAGGGAGTCGCCGAGATCCGACAAGCTGGCATGCGAACGGATTTCTGTTTGAAGCTCGGTGAAGGCCTGGTCGGTCCGCTGCCTGGCCGCCTTCAGCAGCGCCAATTTGGCGGGATCGTGGGGCAGCGAGTCGCCCATCACGCCGTTCGCCGGACCACGCTCCCTCGAGGCCATTTCGGACGCGATCAAGACCAGTCGCAAGGCCTTGATGGCGTGCAGGCCCTTGTTTTCCTGGCGCAGTTCCAGGATGGCGGAAGACAGGCTGAACCCCAGTAAGGCCAAAATGAGCATTGACATCAAAAATATCAATGTCAGGAATATTTTTCTCAGTCTCAACTTAAGCCTCTGTCCAACTGCTGGGCATTGAGTTCATGTGCATGCAAATGGTAATCATGACGGGTTGATTGCGACGCAACGATCAGGGTTTTGACCGAGTGAATAGGGCGTGGCCGGGTTGCGAGGGCCATGGAAAGTCAATTGACCCTGCCTTGACTGCTGTTATTTGCTTAAGCAATAATTGCCTCGGCAAGTATTTCATCATGAAAACGATCAACACCCCCGCCAGCTTCTACAGCGCAGAAACCTACACCAGTGACGAAAGCCTGGGCTGGTTGATGCAGCGCTTGAAGCAGTCCATCGTCCACATGGCCGACCAGAGCATGTGTAAGCACGATTTGACCCATAACCAGTGGGGAACGATGTTTCGCCTGCATATGCTGGGTTCGGTGACGACGGCGTCCTTGTGCCGGGAGATGGAGGTGGACGCCGGCGCCATGTCGCGCATGCTGGACCGCCTGGAGGCCAAGGGGCTGATTGTGCGCGAGCGGTCCCAGGACGACCGGCGGGTGGTGATGGTGTCGCTCAGCGGCGCTGGCAAGCAATTGGCGGCGGAATTGCCCGGCGTGTTGTCCCACGTGTTCAATGCCCATCTGAGTGGATTTACGTATGAAGAGTGGCGAACACTCATCAATCTGATGCAACGCATGCTCGCCAATGGCGAGGCGCTACGTGCATGTTCAAAGGAAGACAAAGACGCATGAAAAAGCATCTCCTGGGCCTGCTGGTCAGCGCCGCGCTCGCGGCCTGCGCGCCCGTACCCACTTTGCCGCAGGCGGCGGCACGTTTGCAGCCGGAACAGACCGGCCTGGTCGCCGACCGCGTCGAGGCGGCGCAACTGGCGCCGGACTGGTGGCGCCAATACGGCGACGAGAGCCTGAACGCGCTGATCAGCAAGGGCCTGCAGGATTCCCCCTCGTTGGCCGCGGCCAAGGCCCGCGTCGCACGCGCAGCCGCGAACACGGACCGTGCTTCGAGCGAGAGCAAGCCGACTTTCGGCATCGACTCGCAAGTCAACAGCACGCACTACAGCAGCAACGGCCTGTTTCCGCCGCCCTATGGCGGCTCGACCTGGGCCTACGGCAACGTCGAGGCAACCGCCGGCTACGAGTGGGACTTTTTCGGTCGCCATGAGGCCGACTTGCAGGCCGCGCTGGGCGGCACCAAGGCCGCGCAGGCCGATGCCGCGGCCGCCCGCCTGAGCCTGTCGGCGCAGATTGCGCGCAGCTATTTCGGTCTGGCCCGCGTTTGCCAGCAACTGGACTTGCTGAACACCCAGATCAAGCTGCGCAGTGAAAGCGTGGCCCTGGTGCGCCAGCGCGCCCAAAGCGGCCTGGACAACCGGCAGGACCTGCGCAGCGCCGAGGCGCCGCTGGAAGAGCTGCAGGTGCAGTTGCAAGACCTGCTCGCGCAGGGCCAGACGCTGCGGCACCAGCTGGCCGCGCTGACCGTGCAGCCGACCGACGCCCTGGCGTCGCTGAGCCCGACGCTGCCGGCCGTGCTGGAATGGCAGCAGGAGCCCACCTTGAACCTGCTGGGCCGTCGCCCGGACGTCGTGGCCGCGCGCTGGCGCGTCGAGGCGGCCACCCGCGACGTCGACGCCGTGCGTACCCGCTTTTATCCGAACGTGCAACTGGGCGCCTCGATCGGCTACAACGCCTTCGGCCTGAGCAACTGGCTCAAGTCGAACAGCCTGCAGACCGGTTTGGGCCCGTCGATCAGCCTGCCCCTGTTCGACATGGGCAATCTGCGCGGCCAGCTCAAGGGCGCCGCGGCCGAACAGGACGCGGCCATCGCGGCCTACAACGGCGCGGTGCTGGACGCCGTGCGCGATGCCGCCGACCAGTACTCGACGCTGCGTGCCAATCGCGTGCAGGAGCAGGCCCAGCACCAGCTGCTGCTCAACGCGCAGAACCAGCTCAGCCTGGCCGAGTCGCGCCAGCAGGCCGGGCTGGGCAACCGGATCCCGGTGCTGAACGCCCGCCACTACCTGATTGCGCAGGAGCGCCAGGCGCTGGACCTGAAAACGCAGAGCCTGGACGCGCAAGTCAATTTGATGCGCGCGCTCGGCGGCGGCCTGGACGAAGCCGCCATGCTCAAGTGACGCGCTGAGCGTCCCCCTTACTGCCTCCAACATGCAACGCATGCAGACACGATCTGCTTCAAGGAATTGAGAACATGAGCAACGAAGACTCCGCAGTCGCCAAGAAATCCGCCGCCAATGGCAACGGCGCCAAGCGCAAGCAAGGCCTGACCCTGGTGGCCGTGGCCCTGGGCCTGGCATTCGCGGCCTATGGCGGCTACGAATGGTTCATCGGCCAGCACTACGAGAAGACCGACAACGCCTATGTGCAGGCCCACGTGGTGCAGATCACGCCGCTGGTGGCCGGCACGGTGCGTGCCATCAACGCCGACGACACCGATTTCGTCAAGGCCGGCCAGCCGTTGGTGAGCCTGGACCAGGCCGACGCCCGCGTGGCGCTGGACCAGGCCCGCGCGCAACTGGCGCAGACGGTCCGCGAGGTCCGCACGCTGTATGCCAACAACAGCACCTTCGCCTCGCAAGTCAAGGCGCGCGACGCCGACGTCAAGCGCGCCCAGACCGAGCTGGCCCGCCTGGAGGCCGACGTGGCGCGCCGCGCGCCGCTGCTGAGCACCGGCGCCATCGGCAAGGAAGAGCTGGACCATGCGCAGGCCCAGGTCACGGCCGCGCGCGCCAGCCTGGCCGCCGCCGAATCGGCCCAGCAGGCCGCCAAGGACCAGCTGAACTCCAACGAGGCCCTGACCGACGGCACCTCGGTGGTCCAGCATCCCAATGTCCAGCGCGCTGCCGCCCGCGTCAGCGAGACCTTCCTGGCCCTGCAGCGCACCGAGCTGCCCGCGCCGGTGAACGGCTGGGTCGCGCGCCGCAGCGTGCAGCTGGGCCAGCGCGTGGCCGCGGGCGCACCGCTGATGTCGGTGGTTAGCTTGCAAGACGCCTGGGTCGATGCCAACTTCAAGGAAGGCCAGCTGGCTCGCCTGCGCATCGGCCAGCCGGTGACGCTGGAAGCCGATGTCTACGGCGAAAAGGTCGAGTTCCACGGCCATGTGTCCGGCCTGGGCGCCGGCACGGGCGCGGCCTTCTCGCTGCTGCCGGCGCAGAATGCCACCGGCAACTGGATCAAGGTGGTGCAGCGCGTGCCGGTACGCATCGCGCTCGACCCGGAAGAGCTGAAGGCGCACCCCTTGCGTGCCGGCCTCTCCACCGTGGTGACGATCGACACGCACAACCGCGACGGTCAGGTTGATACGGCGCTGCCGTTGCCCAATGCCGTCCTCAATACCTCGGTGTTCGACGAGCAGCTGAAGGTGGCCGAAGCCAAGGCTGACGCCATCATCGCCCAACAAGCGGGACACGACGAATGAGCACCTCGACCCCGGCAGAGTCATCCTCTGCACCGGCGACGCCGGCCCAGCCGGCCAGCCCGCCGCCCTTGCCGTCGAACGTGCTGGCGATCTTCACGATTGCCGTCGCGTTCTCCACCTTCATGGAAGTGCTCGACACCTCCATCGCCAATGTGGCGGTGCCCACCATCGCCGGCAACCTGGCGGTGAGTGCGAACAAGGGCACCTGGGTGATCTCGTCCTACGGTCTTGCCGCCGCCATCGTGGTGCCGCTGACCGGCTGGATCGCCAAGCGCTTCGGCGAAGTGCGCACCTTCGTCTGGTCGGTGCTGCTGTTCACCATCGCCTCGGCGCTGTGCGGCCTCGCCACCAGCCTGCCGATGCTGGTCGGCTTCCGCTTCCTGCAGGGGCTCGTCTCCGGCCCCATGGTGCCGCTGTCGCAAAC
>JAFALA010000027.1 GCA_019234815.1 Burkholderiaceae bacterium
CCTGCACCAGCGGGTCGGTGCCACGGGTGACGACGAGTTGGGGCAGCTGCTGCGTGCCATGGATCGCATGTCCACGCAGCTGGCGCAACTGGTCGGGACGGTCCGGACCGATGCGGGCTCCATTGCCGCCAGCAGCAGCCAGATCGCGGCCAGCAATGCCGATCTGTCGCAGCGCACCGAGGAGCAGGCGGCCAACCTCGAAGAGACCGCGTCGACCATGGAGCAGATCTACTCGACCGTCAAGAGCAATGCGGCCACGGCCGGCGAGGTGGCGCGGCTGTCCTCGCAGGCCAACGAGATGGCCACGCGCGGCGGCGAGGTGGTGGGCTCGGTCGTCAAGACCATGGACGAGATCAACGCCAGCAGCAAGCGCATCTTCGACATCATCGGCGTGATCGACGGCATCGCCTTCCAGACCAATATCCTGGCGCTCAATGCGGCGGTGGAAGCCGCGCGCGCGGGCGAGCAGGGCCGCGGCTTTGCGGTCGTGGCCAGCGAGGTGCGCAGCCTCGCGCACCGCAGCGCCGAGGCGGCCAAGGAGATCAAGGCGCTGATCGCCAACAGCTCCAGCACCGTGGAAGCCGGCACCACGCTCGTGCACCAGGCCGGCGCGACGATACGCGAGGTGGTCGACCAGGTTCACCTCGTGACCAAGCTGGTGGCGCAGATCAACGAGGTCGCCAAGGAACAGACGGTCGGGATCGAGCAGGTCAACCTGGCGGTCGCGCAGCTCGACGAGGTGACGCAACGCAACGCCGCGCTGGTCGAGGAGTCTGCGGCCTCGGCCGACAACCTGAAGCGGCAGTCGGAGGAGCTGGTCGAGGCGGTCAGCGTGTTCCGCTGCTGAATCCGGTCAGGCGCCGTGCACGGCGCCTTCGTGCTGGCGCCGACCGGCAGTGAACCACAGCATCAGTGCGAAGAGGGCGCCGAGCAGGCTGGACAGGCCGAAGAAGCCCATCATCGCGTCGTAGCCCGCGGGGTTTTGCGCGCTGGCGTTGGTTTTTTCGAGCAGCAGACGGCATACGAGATTGGCGCCGCTGATGCCGGCGTTCTGCACGACCCACATCAGGCCGATGGCGGTGCCGAAGCGCGCGGGGCCGACGAGCTTGCTGGTCAGCGGCCACATGACGGCAGGCACCAGCGAGAAGCTCACGCCGATCAGCGCCGTGGAGACCCACAGGCTCATGTCCGTCAGCGCCATCACCGCGAACGAGATGGGCAGCAGCGCGGCGCCAAAGGCCAGGAAAGGTGCATAGCGGCCGATGCGGTCGCACAGCCAGCCGAAGGTCGGCGTGGCGAACACGGCGGCCAGGAACACATAGCTGTTCATTTCGCCCGAACCGGCCAGGTCGAGCCCGTGCACATGCTGGAAGTACTTGATCGAGAAGGTGCTGCGGAAGGCCAGGATGGTCGAGTACCAGAGCACGCACAGCGTCAGCAGATACCAATAGGCCTTGCCGAAGTGCAGCAGGTCGCGCAGCACGAAGGGCTGGGCCTGCGGTGCGGCTGCGCCTGTGCGCGTGCTGCGGGCACGGCGATCCATCCACCAATAGACCAAGGACGCCGCAAACGACGAGGCCGCAATGGCCGTGGCGATCAGCAGCGGCGGCTGCCAGCCCTTGCTGTAGGCGGTGGCGAACCAGGTCGGCGACATGTCGGCCGAATACGAGCCCAGGCGGCCGATTGACAGGCTCAGGCCCATGGCGAACGCGATGTTGCCGGCAGAGAAGTACTCCGCCAAGGCGGCCAGGGTGCTGATGTTGAAGGTCTCGGCGCCTATGCCGTAGAGCAGCCGGCCCGCGGCCATGCCCGTGAAGTCGGGGCTGAACGCCGTGAGCGCCGCTCCGGCCAGGCAGACGGCGGCGGTCCACAGCGTCATGCGCGCAGCGCCGAAACGGTCGACCAGGATGCCGCCGACCAGGATCAGCACCACGTTGGGCAGGCTGTAGATCGCGTTGAGCAGGCCCACCTGCGTGTCGCTGAAGCCGCGCTGCTGCTGCAGCAGGTCGGCCACCGGGCCGATCGAATCGTAGACGTAGAAGTTGCCGAACAGGGCGGCCGCCACGAGGGCGCACACGAGCCAGGCCAGCGCAGGGCTGGTCATCTTTTCATTCATGGGAAAACCTTGATTGAGAATCCAAGCAGGCGCATTCTCGGCCTTGCAAAGGGCGCCAGTATCGGTGCCTTCCCCAGCGGCTTGCGCGGCGGGCCGGGCGCGGCCGCCACTTTGACTTGGCGCAATCAAAGGCCCTAAAAAGAAAGGCTGTCTTGGTGTTGCTGTTTATAAGATGTATATTTAATAAATCTTAAAGAAGCGTACGATGAACACGACTACTGAACTTGCCACGCCCGCGCAGGCCGGCTCCCTTGCCGACCAGTCCCTGGGGCAGATCGCCGTGAACCTGCCCGGCGCGACCGCTATATTCCGGCGCCTCAGGCTGGACTTCTGCTGCGGCGGGCAAGTCAGCCTGCGCCAGGCGGCGCAAAACAAGCACCTGGACCTGGACGCTGTGCTGCGGGAGCTCGCCGTCCTGGAGCGACCTTCGCAGGCGCCGGGCGTCGAGCAGCCGGCGGAGCTGATTGCGCACATCCTGGACCGTTATCACGCCGTGCATCGCCTGCAGCTGCCCGAGTTGGAACGCATGGCGCGCCGCGTCGAAGCCGTGCATCGCGACCATCCCGAAGTACCGGCCGGCCTGGCCGAGCATCTCGCGCTGATGGAGCAGGAACTGCTGGACCACATGCAAAAGGAAGAAACGGTGCTGTTTCCCTTGCTGCAGCGTGGCGACCAGCCCTGGGTGAGCCAGCCCATTTCGATGATGCGGCAGGAGCACACCGAGCATGGCGCCGCCTTGGAGAAAATGGTGGCCCTGGCGCACGAGATGACGCCGCCGCCCGGCGCCTGCAACACCTGGCGCGCGCTTTACGCGGGCCTGCAGCAGTTCCATGACGACCTCATCAGCCACATCCACCTGGAAAACAATCTGCTCTTCCCGCAGTTTGGCGCGGCGTCCGCGTCGTCCTGCGGCAGCCAGGCCTGCGGCTGCGCCTGAATGCGATGAAGGGAGGGGGCCGTGCGAGTTTTATTGACCGAGCGAAATCAGCATCCAGCCGGCCAGGGCTTTGACCAGCCCTTCGAGATGCTCAGCACCTGCCACGAAAAGGTCGAGCGCATGCTGGCACTGCTGGAGCGGCTGACGCTGCATCTGCGCGAGCAGGGGGCGGACGACGCCGCGCAAGACGCCGCGCGCGACGTGATGCGCTACTTCGACCTGGCCGCCCCCCTGCATCACGAAGACGAGGAACTGCACGTGCTGCCGCTGCTCCTGCAAAGCGGCGACGCTGCGCTCGTGGCATTGGCGCAGCAATTGCATGCGGAGCACCTTGCCATGACGCAGGTCTGGTCGGCCTTGCGCAAGGATCTGGCCCGGCTGCTCGACAAGGGCGGCGAGCAGCCGCCCTCATCCTCCTTGTCGCCCTGGTTGAGCCATGGGCCTGAATTCGCCGCGCTCTACCGCCGCCATCTGCAGGCCGAGGAAAGCCTGGCCTATCCGCACGCGCAAGCGCGCATCAGTGACGCGGCCCGCGACAGCATGCGCGTGGACATGATGGTGCGGCGCGGCCACCCACGGCCGGGAACCTGATTCCCGTCTGCTTTTGCCTCAGTCCGGCACGAAGAAGGTCGACTTCTCGATCTGTGCTACCGCCTGATCCACGGCCTTGACCTCAAAGCTGATCTGCACCGACTGGTGCGGGTAGTTCAGCGCATCCTGCGGCGCCATGCGCAGCGACACCGTGACGGCGCGGATGCCAGCGGCGTCGACCTGGACTTCGGGCGCCAGGACCGACAAGGCCACCGGCCCATGGGCCAGGATCCGGTAGCGCTGGGCGCGCTCGGTCCGGTTCATGATCTGCACGCGGTAGACGTTTTCCACTTCGCCTTGCTCGACCGTGCGCGCCAGCGTGCCGCGGTCGCGGATCACGTCGACCAGGAAGGGGCTGCGCAGCGCGATGCTGGCGGCGAACGCGCCCGCTCCGAGGGTCAGCGCGGCGCCGTAGATCAGCACCCGTGGACGCAGCACGCGCGCGAACATCTGGCGGCGCGACCAGCCCAGCGCCATGCCGTTGGCGGTGGAGTAGCGGATCAGGCCCTTGGGGCTGCCGACCTTTTCCATCACGCTGTCGCAGACGTCGATGCAGGCGGCGCAGGCGATGCATTCGTTCTGCAGGCCGTTGCGGATGTCGATGCCGGTCGGACAGACCTGCACGCACAAGGTGCAGTCGATGCAGTCGGCTTGCTTGCTGGCCGCTTCGACCTGCTTGCGCGAGCGCGCTCCGCGCGGTTCGCCGCGCGCGGCGTCGTAGCTGATGATCAGCGAGTCCTTGTCGATCAAGGCGCTCTGGAACCTGGCGTAGGGGCAGATGTACTTGCACATCTGCTCGCGCAGGTAGCCGGCATTGCCGTAGGTGGCGGCGCCGTAGAACAGGATCCAGAACAGGTTCCAGCCCGACACCTGCCCTTGCAGGGCGTCGGCGGCGAGCGCGCGGATCGGCGTGAAGTAGCCGACGAAGCTGAAGCCGGTGATCAGCGCCACGCCGAGCCAGGCGGCCTGCTTGGCACTCTTGAGGCCCAGCTTGCGTGCCGTCCAGCGGGATTGATCCAGGCGCATGCGGGCCTGGCGGTCGCCTTCGATCTTGCGCTCCAGCCACAGGAAGATCTCGGTGTAGACCGTCTGCGGGCAGGTGTAGCCGCACCAGAGCCGCCCGGCGATGGCGGTGAAGAAGAACAGCAGCAGCGCCGACAGCACGAGCAGGGCCGCCAGGAAGATGAAGTCCTGAGGATAGAACACCAGGCCCAGCACGTAAAAGCGCTGCTCGCCAAGGTCGAACAGCAGGGCCTGGCGACCGTGCCATTGCAGCCAGGGCATGCCGTAGAAAAAGGCCTGGGTGAGCCAGACCATCAGCCAGCGCCAGTTGGCGAACCAGCCCTTGACCGAGCGTGCATAGATCTCGGCGCGCTTCTGGTACATCGATTCGTAATGGAATTCGGGCGCGCTTGGATCGCTCGGGGTCTCAACGGCAATGATGGGAATGACAGGCTTGGGGGCAGACATGATCGAAGAGTGGAATCAATGGCAATGCTGGGGCGAGGCGGACGTTCAGGTGAGGAATCCCAGCGGACTCTTGCTGATGGCGACGGAAACAATATAGGCCAGCACCAGCAGCGCCGCCAGCCAGGCGAGCAGGCGCAGCCCGGGCGGGCTTTGCGGCCGCAGCGCGACGACGCCCAGGCCGATGTAGACGGGCAATGCCAGCAGCTTGGCCAGCAGCCACGGGCTGTTGGCCGGCGTAAAGCCCACCGTGTAGGCCAGGGCCAGCGCAGACAGCAGCAGCACCGAATCGATCAGGTGCGGCAGCGTGCGCGCCGGTCGCGATCGCACCCAGCAGGCGCCCGCTAGGGCGCCTGCGCCGCGCAGCGTGAAGCCGGTGACGGAGAGCGCCACCGCGCATTGGTGCACGAGCTTGAGCAGGCCGGGCAGGGAAGCGGACATCGCGGTGTCGAATTTCAGTTTTGAAGATTCAAAGTGTATATACCTTTTAACTTGAAGCAAGTCCTCAACCCTTCCGCAGGGGTGTGGGGAAGGGCTTCACCAAGAGCACGCAGCTGGGCGACGCCGACCCGCGTTTCGTGCAGCAGATCAGCCGCGCGCGCGCTTCGACGAAGTAGCGCCAGTAGTGCCGGGCGTTTTGACCTTGCGCGCCACGGCGGGCGCCAAGGTGACGGTGCGCAGCGTCGGCACGCGCTCCTGCAGGACGTCGGCCAGCGTGTGCCGGTCCAGGTGGTCCAGGAAGCTGTTCATCGCGCCCGACAGGATGCCGGCCAGCTTGCAATGGCCGGTCAGCGAGCACACGTTGTGCCCGGTAAAACACTCGACGACGGCAAAGTCCGACTCGATGTAGCGTACCACCGCGCCCAGGTTGATGGCGGCCGGCTCCTGCGCCAGCCGCATGCCGCCGCCCTTGCCGCGCACGGTTTCCAGAAAACCGCCCTGCGCCAGCTGGTGGGTGATTTTCATCAGGTGGGCTTCGGAGATCTGGTAGGCCGCGGCAATCTCGGCGATGGTGCACAGGCGTTCGTTCTGATGCGCCACGTACATCAGCAGGCGCATTGCATAGTCGGTCATCGTGGTGAGTCTCATAAGATACTTTTACCACACATCTTTGATTCCGTCTTTGCGCAAAGATGATGTAATTCGCGCCCTGGAAGAAGGGCCGAACCATGACCTCGTATTTGAGATCCTTGTACAAGGATTTGATTCCCGCCGTGCCCACGGTGTCGCGCGCCGAACGGTGGCGTTCTTGCGCGGGCGCGCTGCTGGGCATCATGCTGACGGGGTGGTTGAGCGTGGCGGCCCTCGGTCCGCAGGCCATGGTCACGCTGATCGCGCCCATGGGCGCGTCGGCCGTCCTGCTGTTCGGCGTGCCGGCCAGCCCGCTGGCGCAGCCCTGGTCCATCGTCGGCGGCAACGCGGTGTCGGCGCTGATCGGCGTGTGTTGCGCGCAACTGGTGCCGGACGTGACCTGGGCCGCTTCGCTGGCCATCTGTCTGGCCATCGCGGCCATGTTTGCGCTGCGCTGCCTGCACCCGCCCAGCGGCGCAGTGGCCTTGACCGCGGTGCTCGGCGGCCCGGCGGTGCATGCCGCAGGATTCGGCTTCGTGCTCGATCCGGTGCTGTTGAATTCTTTTTTTCTGCTCAGCGTGGCGGTGCTCTACAACAAGGCGGTGGGGCGTCGGTATCCGCATGGCCAGCAGATCGGAGCGCAGGCGGCGCACCAGACGGCCGATGCCAAGCCCACCGCGCGCCTGGGCTTCAGCCCACAGGACCTGCTGGCCGTGCTGAAGGAATACAAGCAGGTGCTGGACGTCAGCCTGGACGATCTGGAGGAGCTGTTTCTCAAGACCGAGCGGCAGGCCTTCAGCCGGCGTTTCGGTTCGGTCAGCTGCGGCGACATCATGTCGCGCGACGTGCTCACCGTGGAGTTCGCCACCGAGCTGGGCGAGGCCTGGCGCCTGATGCACGCGCACGCCGTGCACGCCTTGCCGGTGGTGGACCGGGTCAGGCACGTCATCGGCATCGTCACGCGCGCCGATTTCCTGCGCCATGTGGAGCAGGAAAACCTCGACACCCTGGCGCAGCGCCTGCGGGCCTTGCTGGCGCCCAATCCGCAAAGCCATTCGGATCGGCCCGAGGTGGTCGGGCAGATCATGAGCGCCAAGGTCATGTCGGTTCAGGACGCGACCCCGATGGTCGAGCTGGTGCCCATCATGGCCGACAGCGGGCATCACCACGTGCCCGTTGTCAATGGCGAGCAAAGGCTGGTGGGCATGGTGACGCAGTCGGACCTGGCTGCGGCCTTGTACGAAACCAGCCTGGCCGGCGCTCCAGCGTGATCGGCGTGATGATCAGGGCCAGGCGCGGACCAGGTTGGCGGCATTGACGCTGCCGATGCCGGTCGCGAAATCCCAGCCGGTGCCGGTGCCGAAGGCTCGTGCATAGCTTGAGTTGCTGGTCGACAGTACGCCGTAGCTGCCGCCGGGCAGATAGCAGTTGTGCTTGCCGCTGCAGTTCACGTCCATGTCGCCCAGGGTGATGTCGTAGAACACGCAGGTGCTGGCCGCGGCAAACCCGGCGCTCGAATTGCAGGCGCTGCTGCCGTTGGCGCCGTATTCGGTGTTGGCCAGCGCGTAGTAGACCGGGTTTGGGTTGCCCTGGGCGCCGTGCACCTGGTTCACCAGCGCCTGTATGCCGGCCATGATGGGCGAGGCGAACGAAGTGCCGCCTGCGCCC
Organism: Burkholderiaceae bacterium; assembly: GCA_019234815.1. GTDB lineage: Bacteria > Pseudomonadota > Gammaproteobacteria > Burkholderiales > Burkholderiaceae_C > JAFALA01. The sequence continues at coordinate 7,851 of JAFALA010000027.1, forward strand.
GCCCATCCGCTGGGCGCGCCGCTGCAGGGTGCGCCGCCGTCCGCCAGGTCGGAGTCGCAGAACACGTAGTAATGGCCCCAGACCCCGTTGGCGGCGAACAGGGACACATCGGGAATGTCGCGCACGCCGTCGCGCGGATTGCCCACCAGGGCCTGCCACGCGGGCTTGGCGTAGCCCTTGCAGGAGCCGCTCACCACGCCACCGGTGGAGGGCGCCCCGCTGGCGCAGCCGCTCGGGCCGCCGCTGCCGCTGGCAGTGGTCAGGAAGTAGGCCCTGCCCGTGGCGCTGTTGCAAAAGCCCGCGCTGCCCCAGGTGCTGGCATAGCCTTCCACGGTCGCGATCAACACGCTGGCGCAGGAATCGTTCCAGGGAATTTCAGGCACGTAAGACAGCGCCGAGCCGTAGGTCGCCGTGTTGGTGGCGCTCCAGTAGCTGGCATTGCTGCCGGCATAGCTGTCGCCGAAATCGGTTCCGCCGACCGCCACGTTGTAGGGCGTGGACGCAAAGCCGCTCACGCCGATGCCATGCGTGGCGTTGGCCTGGTTGGCGTCGCAGCTGGCCGCGCCCTCGTCGCCGGAGGACACGAAGACCGAGACGCCCTCCGCGGCCGCGGTCTGGTAGGTCGTGCTGTAGGCCGCATTGGCGGTGGCGCCGTTCATGGCTTCGCACTCACCGTAGCTGATGCTGACGATGGCGGGCGGCTTGCTGCCGCCCAGCAGGTTCTGCAGCGCAATCAGGCCGCCGAAAGTGGTGCGCGTGTCGCGGCACGAGGCCAGCACGATGGCGGCGCTGGGCGCAGCCGCGCTGGCCCACTCGGCGTCAAGCTCGGCCTCCATTTCGTTGCCGGCGACCACGCCCGGATTGCCGCAATTGTTGTTGCCGTGCGCGGGCGCCGGGTGCACCTGGCTGAACGAGCCGGCCGTGTAGGCCGAGAGGCCGAAGGCGGCGCGGAAGCTGCTCCAGTCGGCCACGCTGTAGACGTTGGTGTCTTCAATCACGACGATGGTCTGCCCTTGGCCTGAAACACCGGATGCGAACAGCGGGTTCAGGTTGTAGATGGTGGCCAGGTCCGCGGGCACAACGGCCTGGTAGGTGCTGCCATTGCTGCTGAAGGTGTAGGCGCCCCGTGCCTTGAAGTGAGTGCGGGGGCGGAAGTCATGCAGCGACACCACGCCCTTGACCACCTCGGCCAGCGCAGCCGGGATGCGCGGGTTGCTGACATTGGCCATGTGCGAGGCGTTGCGGGCGTTGATGACATGGAGCTGGGTGCCGAAGGCCGCGCTGACCTGGGCGGCGGTGCCGGAAAAGTCGATCACCATGCCGCTGAGCCCCACGCCGTTGACGGTCAGGCTGTAGCTGGCCAGCCAGGCGCTGATCAGCTGGTGGTCGGCGGGGTTCGGGCCGTACTGAGTTTGCAACTGGTCGGCGCTCAGCCAGCGGCGGTAATTGGGGGAGGCCTTGTCCTGCAGCTGGGCCAGGTAGCTTTCGAGCGCCGCTTCGGTTTCGGGCGGACGCCGCAGCAGCAGTTGGACGTGGTCGAGCACGACATCGCCGTCGAGCTGTCCCTGGTCCCCTTCGCCGCTCGCCTCGGGCCGGACGTTGCCGGACAGCTCGACCGTGCTGTTGACGTCGACGGGGCGGGTCACCATTTGCCTGACGGGCTGCGTCGTCGAGACCCCGGCGGCCCAGGCCGTTGCGAGCGGGAGACCGAGCAGCAGCGCAAGCGTACCGAATTTGAGTGGCGTTCCGAAGCTTGTCCAGTGGATGCTCAACATGGCGACTACCTCCGCAATCCATGGGCTCGCCCGGCTCGGGCGCATGTCCATTCAAGCTAGTCCAAATGAGGGGAAAGGGTCAAGGTATCGACGGACAGCGCTTTGGGTTCACGCGCTCACCGGCTAGGGAAGCTCCTTAATTTGCAGGATGCCGCTGCCCTTATGCTTGATTTTCTAAAAAGACAAATCCACGCCTTTTCGATGTTGAAAGAAATTGCGACCGCCGAGGTCCGGATCGGCATGTACCTGCAACGCCTGGAGGGGCCCTGGCTGGATCATCCATTCTGGAAAACCAAGTTCTTGATCCGCGATCAGGCGGACTTGAACGCCTTGCGCGACAGCAAGATCAAGACCGTCTGGATCGACGCGTCCAAAGGTCTTGACGCCGCACCTGCCGCCGCACCTGCCCTTGCCGGCCAGGCCGCTGCCGATCCGGCGCCCCCAACGCCGCCTGCCGGTGCAGAGGCCGCCAGGCGACCCCTTGCGGTGGGGGAGGAGCTGGCTCGCGCCGGACAGATCGTGCAGAGCTCCCATGCCTTCGTGGTCAATCTGTTCAAGGAGGCCCGGCTGGGCCATGCCGTGGATGCGGACGCTTGCGTGCCCATGGTGGCCGAGATCGCCAGCAGCGTGGCCAGAAACCCGTCGGCGCTGATCAGCCTGGCGCGCCTGAAGACGCGCGACGACTACACCTACATGCACTCGGTCGCCGTCTGCGCCTTGATGATTTCTCTGGCGAATCAACTCGGCTTGAGCGAGGCGCAGAGCCGCGAAGCGGGCCTGGCGGGGCTGTTGCACGACGTCGGCAAGATGGCCATGCCGACCGCGATCCTGAACAAGCCGGGGCAATTGACCGATGCCGAGTTCGGCGTCATGAAGCAGCATCCGGTCCGCGGCCACGCCATGCTCAAGACCGGCGATGCCGTGCCCGCGGCGGCGCTGGAGGTCTGCCTGCACCACCACGAGCGCTTCGACGGCAGCGGCTATCCTGACAGGCTGGCGGGCGACCGGATCTCGCTGCTGGCGCGCATGGGCGCCGTCTGCGACGTCTACGACGCCATCACCTCGCACCGGCCCTACAAGCAGGCCTGGGACGCCGCCGGCTCCATCCAGCGCATGGCGCAGTGGACCGGGCATTTCGACCCAGTCATCTTCCAGGCTTTCGTGCGCAGCATCGGCATCTATCCGGTGGGCACCCTGGTGCGGCTGCAGTCGGGCCGTCTGGGCGTGGTGATCGAGCAAAGCGCCTCCAGGCTGACCCATCCGGTGGTCAAGCTGTTCTATTCCACCAAGGCGCAAATGCCCGTCCCGGTCGAAATCCTGCATCTCGACGCACCGCATTGCAGCGACAGGATCGTGGCCAAGGAAGATCCCCAGGCGCTAGGGTTTTCCAACCTGAACAAGCTCTGGATGGAGGCGTAATTTCGCGGGTGCAGGCGTACCATTGCGCTGTGCGCTTTTGAGCTTAGGAGACAAGCATGAAAACTGTCGCGCAGATCATCAAGTCCAAGCCCGATCAGGCAGTCCACTCCATCACGCCCCAGGCCTCGATGCTGGAGGCCGCCACATTGATGGCCCGCCACAACGTGGGCGCGCTGCTGGTGATCGAGGGCGAGCGCATCGCCGGCATCGTGTCCGAGCGCGACATCGCGCGCCGCGGCGTGCTGGCCAGCGATGCCCCGGCACAGATCCCGGTGCTCGACATCATGAGCTCGCCCGTGCAGTTCGTGCAGCCGAACCAGACCACGGACGACTGCATGGCGCTGATGACCGAAAAGCGCCTGCGCCACCTGCCGGTGCTCGACAACGGGCGCCTGGTCGGCATGCTCTCGATCGGCGACCTGGTCAAGGACGTCATCTCCGAGCAGGAGTTCATCATCCATCAGTTGGAGCACTACATCTCCGGAGACCGCGTGGAAGCCGCGGTGTGGCGCAGCTGAGCTGAACCGTCCGTCCTGGCAGCCCAACCCGGCGCCGTTTCACGGATATTTCAGGGCCTCGCTGAGCTGGTGCGGCGACACGGGCTTGAACAGCACCTGCCAGCCGCAGGCCTGGGCCCGCTCGATGAAGTCCGGCGAGGTGTCCCCGGTGATGATGAGCGCCCGGATGGGTTTGCCCAGGCGTTCCTGGACGGCGTGCAGGAACGCCATCCCGTCCAGCGCGCCGGGCAGCCGGTAGTCGGACACGTAGACATCGACCTCCGCGTCCCCAGCTTTGTGCTGCCCGATCGCTGCCAGCGCCGCTTCGGTCGAGCGATACCAGGACACGCGGCATCCTTGCACTTCCAGCCAGCTGATCAGCGACTTCGCCACCAGCGGATCGTCCTCCAGCAGGGTGACTTGGCGCGGCCCCCTGCCGACGGCGGCCGCTACCGGTTCGGTCCTTGAGGGCCGCGCCAAGTAGGCATCGGCCAGCGGCAGGACGAGTTCAAAGCGCGTGCCGCGCGCCAGGCGGGAGCTGTAGTGCAGCGGGCAACCCAGCAGGTCGGTCGAGCGGCGCACGATGGCCAATCCGAGACCGAAGCCCTTGCTGCGGTCGCGGTGCGGGTTGTCGACCTGATAGAACTCCTCGAACACATGCTCGATCTGGTCGGCGGCGATGCCGATGCCGGTATCCCAGACCTGCAGCGCCACCTGGTCGCCGCGGCGCCGCACGGCCAGCAGCACGCCGCCGCGCTGGGTGTAGGCGACGGCGTTGGCCACCAGGTTGCGCATCACCGTGCTCACCAACTGGGGGTCGCTGCGCACCCACCAGTCGGCATCCGGGCTGTGCACGCGCCAGTGCAAGCCCTTGGCCTGCGCCAGCGAAGCAAATTCTGCGCTCATGCAGTCCAGCACGCGCTTGACCGGGAAGACCGTCATCTGAGGCCGCACGGCGCCGGCATCGAGCTTGGAGATGTCGAGCAGGCCTTCCAGCAGGCCCCCGACGGATTGCAGCGACAGGTCCAGCCCGTGCAGCGCCTGCTGCGCCGACGCCGGCAGCGATGCGCGCTTGAGGTGGTCCACGAACAGCGCGGCGGCCTGGATGGGCTGGCGCAGGTCGTGGCTCGCCGCGGCCAGGAAACGCGTCTTGGCCCGGTTCCGGTCCTCCAGCTGCTGGGTGCGCTGGGCCACCTCGCTTTCCAGCAGCGTGGCGTAATTGCGCGCCTGGCGCTGGTGTTCGTCCAGCGCCTCGGCCATGCGGTTGAAGGCATGGCCGAGGTGGCCAAGCTCGTCGGACCGCTCTACCTGGATGCGCGCCCGCCAGTCGCCGTGTCCGAACGCGTCCAGCCGCTCCATGGCCTGGCCCAGCGGTTTGGACACCTGGCGGCGGATGATCCATCCGACGATGGCCAGGTCCAGCAGCAGCGACGCCAGGCCCAGCCACAAGACTGTGCGCGCCGTTGAATTTGCGGCGCGGCTCAGCTGCTGTTTGGGCAGCACGCTGACGAAGTACCAGTCCGGCCCTTCGATCCGGGCCACGCCCAGGTACTCGTCGTAATCGTCCAAGGCCGCCACGTGCGCGCCGGGTGCCGTCCGCACCACTGCCGCGTAGATGGCCCGCAGGTGCGCGTCGCCTGAGGCCGGGATCGAGTAGATGCCTTTTTGCTGGCGCAGGCTGTCCATGACCGCCTCGTCGGGATGGCTGACCAGTTGGCCGTCGGCCCGGAAAATCATGTTGCGCGTGCCTTCCAGGCCGGTATCGCGCGAGCGGTGGATGATGTCGTCCAGGCTGATCGAGGTGCCGGCGTAATAGTGGAATTGGCCATCGACATCCACCGGCAGGATGCAGGTGGTCGCGAATTGCTTGCCGATCCAGTCGTACCAGACGCCGGTCCAGGCGGGCCGGCGTTGCGGGTCGTTGGCGGGCAGCACGTTCTGCACCCAGGGGTACTGGCTGAACTCGGCGTTGGGCTCCAGGTCGTGATACCAGTCGACGCCAGGCCAGTAGGTGGCCGCCAGGCCCTCCATGGAAGCGAGGAAGGTGGTCAGGTAGCGGTCGCTCCAGGCGCGCCCGAAATGGCGCACCAGATCGGTCATGGTCACGATATCGCGCTTGATGCGGCCGTCCACCTGCACGCGCGATGCCACGTAGGCCGCCGGCTCGCGATGGACGTCAAACCCGGGTATCCGCCGCGTCGCGCCGTCGGCGTTGCGCGCAAAGACCTGCGAGAAGCCCTGTTCCACGGCCTGTTGAGGCGCGCGCGCCCGTTCGGCGAAGAAATTCTTGACCAGTACGCGCATGTTGTCCTCCGCCAGCAGGAACAACTGGCTCTCGTGCTCGCCGCGTTCGCGGACATATTCGGCCAGTGTGCCGACCCCGCTGGCGGTGACGCTGCGGTAGACGTGCCAATACGCCGTGACGGTCACCACCACGATGACGATGGCAATGCGCACCGCCATCTGCGACAGCACGCGCGCGCCCAGGCTGTGCTTGGGCAGCCAGCGCGGCATCACGGCTGCCCTTTGTCGCGGACCCATGCGCCCAGACCCGTCGTGCCGCCTAGGTTCAGATCCAGACTCAAGATACGTCTCATTAATATGTTAGGTGTTGCTGTGTGTGCGGTTCGGTCGATTCAAATCGGGCGCGCATGGCATGTGAGTCTATGCAGATTTGATTGTCGCTCACGAAAAATGGAATTCCGGCGTCCTTTGGATGTCGATGAATCCAATCAGATACCATGAGAATTGAAGTTTCCTCAGTAAATCAATGAAATTCCAGGCCAAGTCTTGCTATATTGGTATTTAAGTGGTTTAAATAATTTAGACTGTCTGGATGAATGAGGAGGGGGCATGCGGACTGGATCTCGATCATGGCGCTGGGCGCTGGGTGCGGCATGGCTGCTGGGCTGCTGCTCGGCCTGGTCTGGCGACGTCATGCATCTGTTTGTTCCGCAGCCGCGCAACTTTGACCGGGCCGGCGGCAAGGTGGTGGCCGCCTATGTGGGCAGTTGGACCGCGGTCGAGCGCCTGGAGCAACTGCCGGTCGGGGGTGTGACCCATCTTCTCTATGCCTTCCTGCATGCGTGCGGACCGGGCCAGCTTGCCAGCGATGCGGCGGCGTGCCAGGGCCAGCGGGACTTTGAATTGGCCGAGGGCGCGCGTGACGCGGCGTTTGACGCGGCGTTTGTGCGGCTCAAGCGGCGCGCGCCGCATCTGCGGGTGCTGGCGTCCATCGGCGGGTGGGGCGGGTCCGATCCGTTCTTTCATTTGGCCAACGATCCCGCGCGCCGCGCCGTGCTGGTGGCATCGGCCTTGCAGTTCCTGCGCGCGCATCCGGGTTTTGATGGACTGGACATTGATTGGGAGCATCCCGGCGACAACGGCGCCGCCAATGGCGTGCCCTTGGGGTCACCCCAGGACGGGCAGGGTTATGCGGATCTGATGCAGGACCTGAGGCGGGGCCTGGACCGCCTGTCGGCGCAAACCGGGCGGCGCTACCTCCTGAGCACGGCCGTCAACCCGGCGTCGAAAATCATCGAGCGCATCAATTTCCAGCAGGCGGAGACCGCGCTCGATCTGGTGTTCATGATGAGCTACGACTTTTATGGACCCTGGACTGCGACGGCGGGCCATCACAGTGCGCTGGCAAGTCCGCCGCAAGCCGTATTGCCGCAGGTCGACGACAGCGTGGAGGCCTCGGTCGATCACCTGCTGCGCGCGGGCGTTCCCGCGTCGAAGATCGTGGTCGGCGTTGCGATGTACGGCCGAGGGTTCACGGGGGTTGCGCGGCCGGTCCAGGGCGCATCGTACGAAGGGGTCTATGCCGATGCCGAGGGCGCGATGCCCTACCGCGAGATCGCCGCCGATTTCCTGGACGGCGCCGGTCGCGGCCGGCATGGCTATCAATTGGTATTGGATTCCGATCGCGACGCCTACAGCCTCTACAACCGCGCGCTCCAACGCTGGATGAGCTATGACGATCCGCGTGCCGTGCTGGAGAAGGGGCGTTTTGTGCGCCAACGCGGCCTGGCGGGCCTGTTTGCCTGGGAGCTGAGCCAGGACAATGGTGAGCTGCTCAATGCCATGCAGCTCGGGCTTGGCGATGGCCTGGTGCCGCCCTGATGGATCTGTCATCAAGATGACGGGCTTATTGTGGTATCTATATCCACCATGTTTGGTACATAGTGGTATGCAAGATGATGGGTTTGAATGTAAATCCAGCCATTTCATTGGGATGATGGGGGTGGATTCGGTGTCAACCCTGATCTTTTGAACCTGTTTTGGTACTAAAATGGTATCAACATGAATTCCTTGCTTGCCAGTCATCGCTACATTGCTGCGCCGTCCTTGCTGCGCGAGGCGCGCTACCTCCTGGGCGTGGACGGGGGCGGAACCGGCACGCGAGTGCGCCTGGCCGATGCGTCCGGGCAGGTTCTCGGTCAGGCTGAAGCGGGGCCGTCGGCGTTGGGGCAAGGGGTTGAGCAGGCTTGGATCCACATTGAAGTGGCGCTGTCGCGCGCGCTTGAAGCGGCCGGGCTGGCCCCGCTGAAGCGCGCCGAGGTGGCGATCGGGGCGGGGCTGTCCGGTGGAAACGAGCTGGCACTGGCCGAGAAATTCCTTGCGCGGCAGCCCGGCTTTGCTGCGGTGCTGCTCGACAACGACGGTTTCACCACCGTGCTGGGCGCCCATGGCGGGAGGCCGGGCGCGGTGATGGCGGCGGGCACGGGCGTCGTGGGGGAGGCCTTGCGTCGCGACGGCAGCCGGGTGTGTGTCAGCGGCTGGGGGTGGATCACCGGAGACGAGGGCAGCGGCGCCTGGCTGGGATTGCGGGCCATGCGGCACGCGCAGCAGGCCCTGGACGGGCGCGTGCCCGTCACGCCGCTGGCTCGGGCCATCTGGTCCGTGGCGGGGTCCAAGCGGACCGATGTGCTCGCCTGGTGCAGCGCGGCCGGCCAGCATGGCTTCGCCACGCTGGCGCCGCTGGTGTTCGAGATGGCGGCGCAGGACGCGACGGCGCGCGGATTCCTGAGCGATGCTGTGGCGGCGCTCGAGTTGCTGGCGGAGGTGGTGGATCCGCGGCATGAGCTGCCGCTGGCGCTGTGTGGCAGCATTGCGCGCCGGCTGAAGTCCGAGTTTTCCGCCGGCGTGCAGGCGCGCTGCGTCGAGCCGCAGGGCGATTCGGCCGACGGCGCCTTGCTGATGGCGCGCAGCGAACTCGGTGGTCTTTTGGAATCAAGATGAGCAAAGAAGCGTTTCAATTCACGCCCGACGAAAATGCATCGTCGCCGCTGTACCTGCAGTTGGCGCACAAGCTGGCCGAAGCCATTCATGGCGGACGTTATCAGGCGGACGAGGCCCTGCCCTCCGAGCGCGTGCTGGCCGAATCACTGAACCTTTCGCGGGTGACAGCGCGCAAGGCGATCGACCGACTGGTCGAGCAAGGCCTGATCGTGCGCAAGCACGGCTCCGGCAACTACATCGCCCCGCGGCTGGTGCAGCCGCTCTCGCGGCTCAGCAGCTTTTCCGAAGAACTGCGCCAGCGCGGCTTCACGCCGAGTTCGCGCTGGCTGAACCGGGGCTTGAACGTGGCCCAGCCCGACGAGCAGCTGTCCCTGGGCATCGCCATGGGCAAGCGGGTGGCGCGCCTGGAGCGCCTGCGCCTGGCCGATTCGGTGGTGATGGCCTACGAGGTCAGCGTGCTGCCTGAAAGCGTGCTGCCGGACCCTGAGCAGGTGGGCTCGTCCCTGTATGAGTATCTGGGCCAGTCGGGCATCACGCCAGCGCGGGCCCTGCAGCATATCCGCGCCATCAATGCAGACTCCAAGCTGGCCAAGCTGCTCGACGTGCCGGTCGGACAGGCGGTCCTGTTCATCACTCGCATGGCGTATCTGGAATCGGGACAGGCCATCGAGCTGACCCATTCGTATTGCCGCAGCGATTACTACGATTTCGTGGCCGAAATGAGGCGAGGCGGATGACGCAACTTGAGGGATTTGTGCTGACGCCGCAGGGCTTTGTTCGCGGCCGCCTGGAGCACGAGCAGGGCCGCATTGCCGGCATCCGCGGCACGGCGGTTTCCGAATCCGAAGTGCGCCTCGGCGCGCACGAGCTGCCCTTGCTGCTGCCCGGCTTCATCGACACGCACGTGCATGGCGGCGGCGGCCGCGACACCATGGAAGGCGCGGACGCGATCAGCGCCATCTCGCGCATGCACGCCCGCCATGGCACGACCTCGCTGCTGGCCACCACCATGACCGCGCCGCTCGACGATATCCGCCGGGCCTTGCGCGCGCTGGCGCCGGTTTGCGAGCAGCGCGAGACCGGCGCGGCCCGCGTGCTGGGCGTGCACCTGGAAGGCCCCTACATCAACCCCGGCAAGCTGGGCGCGCAGCCCGACTTCGCGCGGACCGCGTCGCTGGCGGAAATCCAGGCCTTGCATGCGCTGGCGCCGCTGCGTCTCATCACGCTGGCGCCCGAGCTGCCGGGCTACCTCGATCTGGTGTCGCAGCTCAGTGCGGCCGGCTTCAAGGTCCAGATCGGGCATTCGCTGGGCACCTACGAGGACGGCGTGGCGGCATTGGAGCATGGCGCGAGCGGATTCACGCACCTGTTCAACGCCATGACGGGCCTGCACCATCGCGAGCCGGGCCTGGTCGGCGCGGCGCTGGCGCATGCGCGTTTCTCGGAAATCATCCCCGACCTGCTGCATGTCCATCCCGGCGCCATGAAGGTGGCTTTGCGTGCCATTCCCTGCCTGTTCTGCGTGACCGATTCAACGGCCGCCGCGGGCATGCCCGACGGCGAGTACCGCCTGGGCCGGCATCAGGTGACCAAGTGCATGGGTGGTGTCCGTCTGGCCGACGGCACGCTCGCCGGCAGCACCCTGACCATGGACCAGGCGCTGCGCAACCTGGTCGGGCTGGGGCTTGAAATCGAAGATGCCTCGCGGCGTGTGTCCACCCATGCCGCCGACTACCTGGGGCTGGACGAACGGGGCCGCCTGCAAGTCGGCGCCTGGGCCGACGTGGTGGTCCTGAATCGCAAACTGGAACTACAGCGCGTGCTGGTGGAGGGAGACGAAATTGACCTCGAGAATGCTTGATGAAGCCCTGAGCGCCCCCCATACCGTCGGGCAACAAATGGCTGCGGACTCTGCGGGGTATGCCGCGTTGGGACGGGCCCTGCGGGAGGCGCCGCCAAGCGCCATGCTGACGGTGGCGCGCGGCAGCTCCGACCATGCCGCGCATTACCTGGCCTATCTGGTGATGGCACGCCTGGGCCGGCTGGTCACGTCCCTGCCGATGTCGCTGATCACGCTGTACCAGAGCCGCATCGCCTGCGAAGGCCTGGTGTCGCTGGCGTTTTCGCAATCGGGCCAGAGCCCCGACCTGGTGGCGCCCACGCAGTTCTTCCGCGCCGGCGGTGCACGTACGGTGGCTTTCGTCAATGCCGAGAATTCGCCGCTGGCCGAAGCGGCTGAATTTGTATTCGGGCTGCATGCCGGGCCCGAGCGCAGCGTCGCGGCGACCAAGAGCTACTTGGCCCAACTGGTGGCCGGCGCGCGCGTCGTGGCCGCCTGGCAGGACGACGACCTGCTGCAGGCGGCATTGCAGCAATTGCCCGCCGTGCTGACGCAGGCCAGCCAATTGAAATGGGATGCGGCGGTCGACGCCCTGAAAGACGCGGACCGTCTGTTCGTGATCGGCCGGGGCACGGGGCTGCCCGTGGCCCTGGAAGCGGCGCTCAAGTTCAAGGAGACCTGCGGCATCCAGGCAGAGGCATTCTCGGGGGCCGAGGTCAAGCATGGCCCCATGGCTCTGGTGGACGAAGGCTATCCGCTGCTGGTGTTTGCGCCGCGGGGACCGGCGCAGGCCGGTTTGCTGGCGCTGGCCGACGAAATGCGCGGCCGTGGCGCACGCGTGCTGCTGGCGGCGCCGCAGGGCACGCCGGGCGCCGAGCTGCCCCTGGCCTGTGCCGGCCATGAAGACCTGGACCCCATCGCCGTGGCGCAAAGCTTCTACCCCATGGTGGAAGCGCTGGCGCAGGCGCGCGGTATGAATCCCGACGAGCCGCCTCATCTGGCCAAGGTCACCAAGACACATTGATTCCGCCATGACGTCTCAACCTTCAGCATTCCATCCCGGGACCCTGGTGATGGTCGATATCCAGGGCAAGCGCCTGGACCCGGACACGGCGGAATTCCTCAGGAAGCACCGCATCCGCGCGGTCTGCCTGTTCCGCAAGAACCTCGGCACCGAGGCCGAGGTGCTGCAGCTCACGCGGGACCTGAAAGACGTGCTGGGCCCGCAGGCCTTGATCGCGCTCGACCAGGAAGGCGGCTCGGTGGTGCGCGCCACCTTCCTGCCGCAGGCACCTTCGGCCATGTGCCTGGGCGCAGCGGGCGACGAGGAACTGGCCTGCGAGGTGGGCGCCGCGGTGGCGCGCGGGCTGCGCAGTATCGGCGTCAACTGGAACTTCGCGCCGGTGCTCGACGTCAACAACAACCCGCACAACCCGGTCATCGCGGAGCGCAGTTTTTCGGAGCGCGCGGACGAGGTGACGCGCCTGGCCGGCGCCTGGATGCGCGGCTCCCTGCGCGAAGGCGTGGCCTGCTGCGTCAAGCATTTCCCCGGGCACGGCGACACCCATGTGGACTCGCACCTGGACCTGCCCACGGTGAATAAGTCCAGGGCCGAACTCGACGCGCTGGAGCTGGTGCCGTTCAAGGCGCTGCACGAACTCGCGCCGGCGGTGATGACGGCGCACATCGTCTATCCGCAAATCGATCCGGCGTATCCGGCGACCCTGTCGCGCAAGCTGCTGGGGGGCATCCTGCGCGAGGAATGGGGCTATCAGGGCGTGGTGATCACCGACGCATTGATGATGAAGGCCATTTGCGAGCGCTACGGCTTTGACCGTGCGGCCGTGCTGGCCATACAGGCCGGCGCCGACATGGTGCTGGCGCAGGGCTCGCTGCATGAGCAGGAGCAGGCCATTCAGGCCTTGACCGGCGCATTTGAGCGCGGTGAGCTGAGCCTGGCGCAGGGGCAGACTGCGCGCGCGCGGCTCGATGCATTGGTGCAGGCTTTTCCGGTGCGTTTCGATGCGTATGGGGAGCCGGCGCGCCTGCAGGACGAGGCCTTGATGCACAGGGCCTGGTCGCAGGGGCTGGCGGCATTGCGCGGCGCCCGGGCGCCGCAGGCCGGGCGCCCCCTGCGCGTCTATACGCAGGCCAGCGTGCCTTGCGACGGGGTGTCGGAGGCCGGCCCTTCCGCCGAGCAGGTGTTTGAGCTGTTCCGCGGCTTCGCGGACGTGGAAATGGTCGCGCTGGAATCGCTCGATGCCTTGCAATGGTCGGCCGTGCCCGCGGACGGCCGGTTCAACATCGTGGCGTCCAATCATCGCGCCCGCTATGGCCGGGAGGTCGGCGATTGGCGGCCCGACCTGCACCTGGTGCTGTGGAATCCATTTCAGGCGCTGGACATCGGCGTGCCCACTGTGCTGAGCTGGGGCTACGCGCAAGGCGCGATGGCGGCGGTCAAGGACTGGCTGGAGGGGCGGAGCCAGGCGCAAGGCCGCTCTCCGGTCACCCTGGGGTGAGGCGCAATTGAGGAGCAGGGCAAGATGAGCGAACCAAAAGACTCTCCGATCCGCTGGGTGCCCAGCCTGTATTTCGTGCAGGGCTTGCAGTTCTTCGTGGTGATGCTGTTTGCGGGCCTGATGTTCAAGAGCGTCGGCGTGGCCAACGACCAGATCGCGCGCTGGACCGGCGTGCTGGGCCTGGCCTGGGCTCTCAAGCCGCTCTGGAGTCCGTTTCTCGAGCTGGCGCGCAGCAAGAAGCTGATCGTCGTGGTCACGCAATTCACCGGCGCCCTGGGCATGGGCTTGATGGCGCTGGCCTTGCAATTGCCGCACTATTTCGCCGTCAGCATTGCCGTGCTGTTCCTGCTCGCCTATGCCTCAGCCACGCATGACATCGCTTGCGACGGCCTGTACATGGCGTCGCTGGACAACGGCCAGCAGGCCGCGTATGCGGGCTGGCAGGGCGCCTTTTTCAACGCCTCCAAATATCTCACGCTCGGGGGCTTGCTGATGCTGGGAGGCTACCTCCAAAACGAGATGGGCGCCTTCAATGCCTGGTCGTGCATCTTCCTGTTGCTGGCCGTGCTGCTGGTCTTGCTGGCCAGCTACAACGCGTGGCATTTGCCGGGCGCCTTGAATACAGCGCATGCCGATTTGCATGCAGCCGCAGTGCTCAAAACATTTGCCGGGGTTGTTCAGGCGTTCTTGCGCAAGCCGGGTATTTGGCTGGCGGTGCTGTTCATCGTGCTGTTCCGTTTTGCCGAGGGCCAGGTGCAGACGATCGGCCCGCTGTTCCTGATCGAAGCCCGCAGCAAAGGGGGCTTGGGATTGACGGCAGAACAGGTGGGCGGCATTTACGGCACGGTAGGCACGACCACGTTTCTGATCGGCAGTATTGCGGGCGGCTATTTCACTTCGTGGCTGGGTCTCAAGCGGGCAATGCCTTTCTTGATCCTGGCCATGGCCGTGCCGAATGCGGTCTTTTACTTCCTGAGCACGCTGCTGCCTACCGACATGCTGCAGATCGGACTGGCCGTGGCCGTGGAGAACATGGGTTATGGTTTCGGTTTCGTGGGCATGATTCTCTACATCATGCAGGCGGTGGCGCCGGGCCCGTACCAGACCGCGCATTACGCCCTGGGTTCGGGCGTCATGCAGCTGGGCTTCATTTTTTCCAAGACCATCAGCGGCGACATCCAGGTCGCCATGGGCTATCCGCATTTCTTCCTCTGGACCATTGCCTGCGGTGTTCCGGCGCTGGTGCTGATGTTCTTCGTGAAGATGCCCGGCAAGGCCAGGTCTGACGGCATGGCTGCGGCCGCGGCAGAAGGCGTGGCCGGCGCATGAAGCGCCGGCTGAAGACCGCGCTCGCCATGTGCCTGTGGGCCGCATGTGCCCAGGCCTTTAGCGCGCCTGCCGCCCCGCAGGTCTTTTTCGACGATTTCAGTTACCAGGATCGTCCTGCGCTGTGGGCAGGCGGTTGGCGGCCGCGCACCCAGGCCGGGCATCCTGGCGTCGAAGGCGCCGCCTGGGCCGACGACGTCTTCGAATTGGTGGATGATCCGGATCGACCCGGCAACAGGCTGCTGCGGCTCGAGGCGCGCAGCGACGGCACTGGCGCCGGCACGCGCCAGGCGCAGATCTGCCACGCCCGCAAATACCTGGAAGGCACGTATGCGGCGCGGGTCCGCTTTCGCGACCACCCCAGCCAGGGGCAGGGCGGCGACCCCATCATCCAGACCTTCTATCTGGTGAGTCCGCTCAGGCACGACTACGCCCCCGATTTCAGCGAGATCGACTGGGAGTACCTGCCCAACGGCGGCTGGGGCAGCGCCGCCACGCGCCTGTACGGCATCAGCTGGCAGACGGTTCGATTGGACCCCTGGGACGCCTACAACCAGGCGCACCAGGAAATGCGCAGCCTGGACGGCTGGCATGTGCTGATGATGCAGGTCGGCCAGGGGCACACGCGCCTGTTCATCGATGGCAAGCCGGTGGATCGGCACGGCGGCCGCAATTACCCCGTGGTGCCCATGTCCATCAACTTCAGCCTCTGGTTCGCGCCGGACGGTTTGCTGCCGCCGGCTCCGCCGGCACGCGTTTACGAAGAGGATGTCGATTGGGTGTACCACGTGCGCCAGCAGTTGCAGAGCCCCGACCAGGTGCTGCGCGCGGTCAAGCGCTTGCGGCGCCATGGGGTGGCGCGACAAGACAGCGTACCCGAGGCCGATCCGCCGCTGCCCAGCGCTTGCGATTTCTGATCCAGACCCGTCCCCAGATGAAAGCAAACCATGAGTTCGATAGCTCCCCTTGAATCCAGACGCCTGGCTTCCGTGGACGCGTTGCGTGGCATCACGGTGGCCGCGATGCTGCTGGTCAATGACCCTGGCGACTGGGGCCACGTATTTGCGCCGCTGGAGCATGCGTCCTGGCATGGTTGCACACCGACGGACTTGATCTTTCCGTTCTTCCTGTTCATCGTCGGCGTGTCGATCGTGCTGAGCCTGGGGCCGCGCCTGGACGGCGGTGCGGCGCCAGGGCCGCTGGTGCAAGGCGTGCTGCGCCGCGCCGCCCGCATTCTCGCGCTGGGTCTGGTGCTGCACGTGCTGGCCTGGTGGCTGATGCACAAGCCCGAGTTCAGGCCCATGGGAGTGTTGCAGCGCATCGGCATTTGCTTCGGCCTGGCGGCCTGGGCGGCGATCCAACTGCGTGCACGCGGGCAATGGTGTTTGATCGCCGCCTTGCTGCTCGGCTATTGGGCGCTCCTGTATTTTGGCGGCACGGGCCCGGATCCTTACGCCTGGATAGGCAACTTGGCGTCGCGCGTCGATACGGCCGCGCTGGGCCGCTTCGCCTACGAGTGGGACGCGCGGACCGGCCTGGCGCATGACCCGGAAGGCCTGTTGAGCACGCTGGGCGCCTTGGCCACCACCCTGCTCGGCGTGCGGGCCGGCGATGCCCTGCGGCGCGGCCGCATCAAGGCCTTGCTGGCGCTCGGCGCGGCGGCAGCCGTGCTGGGGCTGGCCTGGTCCGCCGTGCTGCCCTTGAACAAGCAGCTCTGGACTTCGTCCTATGTGCTGTGGACCGCGGGCCTGGCGGCCTTGGCGTTGGTGGCCGCGCACCAATGGGTGGACGTGTGGCGCCGGCCTGCATGGGGACAGGCCTTTGGCAAGAATGCCATTGCGGTTTATGGCGGCGCCTGGATGGCGACCGTGCTGCTGGAAGGCTCGCGCTGCGCCGGTCCGCTTTATCACGCCCTGTTCGATCCCATGCAGCCCTGGCTCGGTGCCGAGGGGCAATCCCTGGCCTATGCCGTGGGCTTCGTGGTGGTCTGGTGGCTGGCGGCGCGGCTGCTTGATGCCAGGGCGATCTACCTGAAGCTTTGAGGTTTGTTGCAATGGATGCCTTCACGATTCGAATGCCGCCACGGGTCCAGTCGATCCAGGTAGGGGCGCATCAAATCGTCTTCATCGACGATTTCATGGCGGATCCGCAGGCCCTGGTCGAGGCGGCCTGCCGGAGCGAGTTCAAGCCCGAACCCGGCGTGGATGCAAAAAAAGGCTACCCTGGTATCCGGGCACCGGCGCCGGCCGACTATTCCGCCCATCTGCTGGAGTTGGCGGAGCCGCTGATCAAGATCAATTTCGGCGTCCCGGAAGACTTGGACATCCGCAAGAGCCCGTGCTCTTTCTCCCTCACCACCACCGCGCCGCAGGACCTCGGGCCCTTGCAGCGGACGCCGCACTTCGACGCCAGCACGCCGCATCACATGGCCGCCTTGCTCTATTTGTGCGGCGAAGAGCATGGCGGCACGGGGTTCTACAGGCACAACTCGACGGGCTTGCAGCGCATCACGGCCGAGTCGAGAGAGCGTTATCTCGATGTCTATTACGAGGAAATCAACGCCCGGCCGCCACCGCTTCAATATTTCTCGATGTCCGACGAGCAATTCAGCTGCCTGGGCGTCATGCCTGCCAGGTTCAATCGGCTGGTGGTCTATCCGGGCAGCCTGCTCCACAGTGCCTGCGTCAATCCAGCGCGCAGCATCTGCGGCGATCCGCGGCAAGGCCGGCTGACGGTCAGCACGTTTTTTGACTTTGCCTGAATTCGTTTGAAACGAAACGAAACCGAGCGAAGCGACATTCGGGGCATGGCCTTTGAATTCAGGCATTGCAAGGAAATAAAAAAAGGGCCCGGTTTGCACCGGGCCCTTTCGCGTGGTGCTGCATTCAATCAGAACTTGGCGTTCAGGCCCACGCGATAAACGGTTTCGCCCATGAAGGACCAGGCCGGGTAACCGATCTGCAGAGGCACCTTCACCGTGGTGGTGGTGGCCGCGGCACCGTACTGGATATTGTTCTCCTTCAGCAGGTTGGTGGCGTCGAAGGTCAGGCGGACATTCTTGGACAGCGTGTAGCCCATGCTCAGGTCCAGCGTGCCATAGTCGTCGTGCATGCGGTTGCCGTACCAGCCGGTCTCACGCATCATGTACTTGGAGCGCCAGTTGTAGGCCAGCCGGGCCGAGTAGTCCGCGTTCTCGAAATAGCCCACCAGGTTGACGTTGTGCTTCGAGGACTGGGTGAACATGTTGATCTGGTCCTGGTAGCTCGAAGCCGGTGCGGTCGCGTCCACATAGGTGTAGTTCGCGATCACGCCGAAGCCGTTGTCGAACGCATGGTTGATCTGCGTTTCCAGGCCGTCGATCTTGCCGCCGCCGGCATTGACGTAGTGGTTGACGGTCCAGCTGTCCAGCCCCGGAATGTTCGGGTTCACCAGGCCGAGTTGCTGGTTCACCTGGGTAACCGTTGTGATGAAGTTGTCAATGGACTTGTGGAAGTAGTCGACCGAGATCAGGTTGCCGCGACCGTAATAGTATTCAAGTCCCAAATCCAATTGCTTGGACGACATGGGCTTGAGCGCGACGTTGCCGAAGGTCATGGTCTGGTCAGGGACGTTGTCCGCAAATCCGGCTTCCTGCAGCAGGAACATGTTGTCGTAATTCGGCCGCGTGATGGCCTTTGCCGCGGCGAAGCGCAGGATCACGTCCTTTTGCAGGTTGTAGGCCAGGTTCAGGCTGGGAAGGATGTCGTTGTACGAGGCCTTCTGGCTCACGATGGTGTTGCTCCATCCCTGGTTCTGCGGAATGTCGCCTGCCGTCAGCGGCGAGCCGTTGAACAGGTAGCCCGAGCCCGTCACGTCGGTGTGGATGTAGCGCAAGCCGGCATTGCCGCGCAGTTGGTCCTTGTCGAATTCGAACATGCCGTAGAGCGACGTGTTCTTTTCTTCCAGTTGGCCGAAACCAGCGCGCTCCGGGGTCCAACTCGTGATGTTCGCGTTGGTATTGGCCATCATGGCGCCGATATTGGGCTTGGGCGCGGTCCAGGTCGGTCCCCCGCCCATGGTGATGGTGCCGTAGTACAGGCTGGGCGTTGACGCCGCGATTTGACTTGCCGCGGGCAGGAAATTCGCGCGAATGGAGTTCTTCGTGAAGGTATGGTCGGCACCGCGCAGTCCGGCCTTGAAGGCCGAAATGATGCCCCAGTCGAGGTCGGCCGTGGCGTCGAGCTGAGCGAAGTTCTCCTTGTCGGCATTCGGGCCCCTGGTGGTGGCCCAGGAGCCGGACGGATCGATCGTGGCAGGGAGGTTCGCCGTGGTGTAGCTCTGGTTGGACGCCGGGCTGATCGAGATCTGCTTGCCGGTGGCGTCGATCGTGCCGGTCCAGGTCGGCAGATTGCCGCCGTAGTAGGCGTAATTGGTCGTTTCGGAGGTGCCGCCTGTGGCCCAGGTGGAACCCAGCACGCCGGTCAATTTGAACGCGTCGAGCTTGTAGTCGCCGTTCAGCACCAGGCTGTCGGAGGTCATCTTGGCCGTGCGGGCCCAGGTCTGAACGAATTCCTGCGTCGCATTGGCGGCGGTCGTCACGCTGTGCACGCAGACGCCGGCGGCGTTCAGGGCCGTGCAATTGTTGGGGGGATTCTGGTCCTGGAACAGGTACTGGCTGGTGTTGGAGTTGTCGCCGCCGAGCTGCAAGGACATATAGGCCAGATCGAAGCCCATATTGGCGGCCGGCCGCGCCTGCAGGTCGATGTTGAGGGCCTGGCGCTTGCGCTCCTGCACGAAGGTGGTGGGCTCGACGTCTTGCGACCAACGGGTATCGGATTCGATGCCGCGGCGGATGTATTGGGCGCTTTCGATGGCGCCGGCCACCAGGACGCCGAACCTCTTCTGCGGGTCCTTCCAGCTATAAAGGCCGGAAACGTCGGTGTCGGGCTCGGTGCTGATCGTGCCCTTGGCGGCCTTGGCGCTGAAGAACGCCGTGTTGGCGGCGATGTCCAGCGGCTTGCGCGTCTTGACGATCACGGTGCCGCCGATGCCGCCCTCGGTCAGGTCGGCCTGCGAGGTCTTGTAGACGTCCATGCCGCCAATCAGCTCGGAGGGCAGCAGGGAGTAATTGAACGAGCGGTCGATCGACTGCTGGTCATACCAACCCGTGGAGGCGACGGTCTGGCCATTCAGGGTGGTGTAGGTCATTTGCGGGTCGGAGCCCCGGATCGACACCAGGGCCCCCTGGCCGAATTCACGGTCCACCGACACACCGGGAATCCGGCCCAGCGATTCACCCACGTCGGAGTCAGGCAGCTTGCCGATGTCCTCGGCCGACACGGCGTCGACGATGGCTGCGGCATTGCGCTTGATGTTGATGGCCGTCTGCAGCGAGGCCCGAATACCCGTCACCACGACCTGTTCCAGCTGGGCATCTTTTTTGGCGGCGTCCTGGTCGCCTGCAGCCTGCTGCGCCTGAACTGTGCCCGCCAAGCTCAACAACGCGATCGACGCGGCGATGGCGACAGGGGTCTTCCTGATCCTCATGATGTGCTCCTCGAAATGGCCTTTTATGCTGTGGGCCGTTACAACGTGGAACCGCGGCATGACCGATCCGGGACAGGTCAGCACTTGGTGCCTCTGATCTTGGTTTCCAACAAAACCAATGCAGAGCCACTATAAATCCAATCGAGTCCACTTAGGTACCACTTTAGGGGCGTATTTTCCCTGTGGTGTTGTTTGAATCCTGCGTTGAGACATGGGTCAGGCTTTTTCTCATACCAGTTGAGTAAGCCTGCACTCCCGCCCGGCCGCTACGATCAAGCGCTGCCGATGGAATAAAAATCAGCCCCGCGCGGTATGGCAGCAGGATGGCCTTGTTGAAGGGTTCCGAACATCTCATCGACCTACCGGAGACCATGCCATGCAACGTCGAGACTTTCTGACCCTGACGGCCTTGGGCGGCGGCGCAGTGTTTGCGTCCGGCTTGTCGGGTTGCGCGCAAATGGGCCCAAAGGGGACCTACGCATCGAACTCGGACTTCCTGTTCCTGCAGTTGTCCGACACGCACTGGGGCTACCAGGGTCCGGCCAACCTGGATGCGGGAGGGACCTTGCCCAAGGCGGTCGCGGCCGTTAACCAATTGCAGGGCCGCCTGAAGCAGCCGGCGGATTTCATCATGTTCACCGGCGACCTGACCCACACCACGGACGATCCCGTCGAGCGCCGCCGTCGCCTGGCCGAATTCAAGGGCATCGTGGCGGACTTGAAGGTGCCGCACGTGTACTTCATGCCCGGCGAGCACGATGCGGCCCTCGATGGCGGCGCCGCCTTCCGGGAGTACTTTGGCGAGTCCCGGTACGTCTTCGATCACAAGGGCATCCACTTCATCGTGCTGGACAACGTGTCACAGCCCGGCGCGACGATAGGTGAGGAGCAGCTGGCCTGGCTGGCCGCCGATCTGGCCGGGCGCGACAAGCAGGCCCCCATCGTCGTCTTCACGCACAGGCCCCTGTTCGACCTGGCGCCGAAATGGGACTGGGCCACGCGCGACGGCGCGCAGGCGCTGGCCCTGTTGAACTCGTTTGCCAACGTCACGGTGTTCTATGGCCATATTCATCAGGAGCATCACCACATGACGGGACAAATCGCGCACCATTCCGCCAAGTCGCTGATCTTTGCCTTGCCGCAACCCGGCTCGCAGCCCAATCGGACGCCTCAGGCCTGGGATGCCAGCGCGCCCTACAAGGGACTGGGGTGGCGCGAGGTGGACGCTGAGTTCAAGCCCGGGCAGCCCGGCGCCGAGTTCGATCTGCATGAAATGCCGGTGGTGCAGTCATGAGCGCGCTGAGTCGATCACTGAGTCAGCCACTGAGCCGGCGCCAACTCCTGTGGAGCGCGCTGTGGGGCGGCGGCGCATGTGCCTTCGGTCTCGGCCTGGCCCAGGCTGCCACGGAGCCCCGGGTGATTGCCATGACGGCGCGGCGCTTCGTGTTCGAGCCCAGCGAGATTGAACTCAAGGTGGGCGAGCGCGTCATCATCGCCATCCATTCGCTGGACTTCGTGCACGGCATGAACCTGCCCGATCTGGGTAAGCGCCTGGACCTGGTTCCTGGCAAGATTACGCAATTGGAGCTTCAACCCATGGCGCCCGGCGTGATCGAATTCCTGTGCGACAACTTCTGCGGCGACGGCCACGAGAACATGCACGGCCGATTCATTGTCAGCGCCTGAATCCTGAACGATGCAAAGTGAACGGCAGCCAGACCTTTGAAACGCGCGTGCTGCCCCATCTGGACGCGGCCTACAACCTGGCGCGCTGGTTGTTGCGCGACGATCACGCGGCGGAGGATGCGGTGCAGAACGCCCTGATGCGTGCCATGCGCTACATCGCTTCGCTGCGCGGCGACGACGCCCGGGCGTGGCTGATGGGCATCGTCCGCAATACCTGCTTCTCGGCGCTGGAGCAAATGCGGGAGGGGCCGCAGTGGGTGGAATTCGACGAAGCGGCGTTTGACGCCGGCTTGAATGCCGTGGACGGCGCGCCAGGCGACCCCGCGGTCCAATTGCAGCGGCTGCGGACACGGCGCGGTGTCGATGCCGCCATTCGCGCCTTGTCGCCGCCCTTGCGCGAAGTGATCGTGCTGCGCGAGCTCGAAGGCCTCGACTACGCCGAGATAGCGGCCATCACCGGTGTGCCCATGGGCACGGTGATGTCGCGCCTGTCGCGTGCGCGCGAGAAGCTGCGCGAGGCCTTGTCTCCTTCCCGGCTGGACACTTGACATGAAGCTCCAGGACGACGAACTCTCCGCCTTGATTCGCACGCAGGCGACGCGCCATGCGGCGCCCGATCAATTGCGCGCGGCGCTGCGCACGCGCGTGGCGCTCGCCGATGCAAGTCGCACGCCGCAGCCCGACGGCCTGAAGGCCGAGGCGCCCCGCCTCGCCCGCTGGCTCGCTTTCCAATGGCGGCCCGCCGCGATCAGCTTTGCCCTGGGTCTGGCGTGCGCGCTGGTGCTGGGACCGTGGCTGCAGCGTCTTGATGGGGGGACGCCGCTGGATCAAGCGCTGGTGGCGAACCACGTGCATGCGCTGCAGCAGGGGACGCTGATGGCAGTGGTCTCGACCGATCGCCACACGGTCAAGCCCTGGTTCCAGGGCCGGCTCGATTTTGCGCCGCCCGTGTTCGATCTGGCCAACGATGGCTTTCCCCTGCTGGGCGGACGAACCGAACGCGTGAAAGGGCAGGTTGTCGCCGGCCTGGTCTATGCCAGAAACAAGCACATGATCGATCTGTTTGTCTGGCCCAGCGCGGACCGCTCGACGCCGATGCCGGTCGTTTATCGTGGCTTCAACGTGCTGCACTGGTCCGACGGCGCCATGCAGTACTGGGCCGTGTCGGATCTGGAGCGGGCGCAGATGGAGCGTTTCGCGCAAGCATGGCAGCAACGCGCCACGGTCCCCTGATTCCCAGCGCCCTGGTTTGACCGGGGCCAGGGGGTCAGTCGGCGTCCAGCCAATGGTCGATCGACAGCCGTCCCGGTCCGTGGAACACCAGCATCAGCAGCAGCGCGCCCCACAGCACATGGTCTTGCAGGCCGAGGTCGGAAATGTCGGGGAAGGAGATGGCGGCGACTAGGTTCACCATGAACAGGCCCGCGGCGCTGAAGCGTCCGGCCAGACCCAGGACCAGCAGCACGGGCAGCAGCAGTTCGCCGCCTGCGCCCATCACGGCGGCGATATCGGGCGGCAGCACCGGCACGTGGTATTCCTCGCGGAACAGGTAGCGGGTGGCATCCCAGTCCTGCAGCTTGAGCCAGCCGGAACGCCAGAACACCTGCGTCAGGTACAGGCGCGCCGCCAGGTCGAACAAGGGCGTGATCCATTGCTCCAGCCGGCGGGTCCAGGGTTTGAAGAGGGCGTGCACGCTGCGCGGGACTTGCAGCAGGGTCGTCGTATTCATCTCAG
This sequence comes from Burkholderiaceae bacterium, assembly GCA_019234815.1. GTDB lineage: Bacteria > Pseudomonadota > Gammaproteobacteria > Burkholderiales > Burkholderiaceae_C > JAFALA01. Next base: position 31,417 of record JAFALA010000027.1, read on the forward strand.
GGGTCCTTTGGAGTTCTTGGAGTTCTAAGGCAGCTGGGCCGAGTTCAGCAAACCGGATTGCGCCAGGCTGTTCAGGAATTCACCAGGGTTGATATCGGCTTGAAGCGCCGCGGCCTGCGACAAGGCCGGACCCAGTGCGGTGCCTGCGCACAAGGCGTCGAACAGCGCGGCCTGGGCGACACTCAAGCCGACAACGACAGGCCTGACGCCTTCGCGCCAGACCAGGGCACGGCTGCCGGCGCGCCAATCTAAGGCCGGCAGGTCGTCAGATTCCGTTTGGTGCCGGCGCCAGATGTCGACGACGGGCCAGCGCGAGTCGATGCGCGCATGGTTGGGTGCGATGCCCAGCACCAGCCTGGGCCAGTCGGCCGGCGCGATGCGGCCCAGGGTGTCCAGCGAGACGGGCGCGCTGTCCGGTCCCATGGCGACGGCCTGGACCTGCCACTCCAGCCGCGCCACGTCGCCGAGGTAGGGGAGTTCAGCCGCAAAGGGGTAGTGGTCGAGGAAGTCCGCGAAACTCTCGCCGTACTCGTTGAGGTCGCCGCTGGCGCTCGGGTGGCCCAGCGCGTATTGCCGGGCCGCTTCGCGCAGGAAAGGGCGGCCTACCAAAGCCGAGATCACCGGGAAGCTCGCTTCCAGCGCGTCCACCCATCGGCCCACGACGCTGCGGCGGTACGCCGCGAGCCGCTGCCTGGCCACCGCAGGCGCTTCGACGAACTGGTTCAGCATGCCGTCGTCGGTTTCGCTGCCGCCGAGAACGACGGTGCAAAACCCGCTTTGGAGTTCGTCAAGCGTGGGCATGGCGACTCTCCGCGGCTTGTAAATGCTTTTCAGCCTGCTCGGCCTGTGCCAGCAACACCGCCAATTCGGGGATGTCGTTGTCCCATTCGATCAGCGTGGGCTGCGGGCCAAAACGTTCCAGCGCCTTGGCGTACAAGGCCCAGACGGCGGCGTGCACGGGCCGCGAGTGCGTGTCGACCAGAAAGCCGCCGCTTTCGTCGGTCTCAAAACCGGCCAGATGGATTTCTCCGATAGCGCTCCGGGGCAGGGCCTGCAGATACGTCCCGGCGTCGAATCCATGGTTGCAGGCACTGACATGGATGTTGTTGACGTCCAGCAGGATGCCGCATCCGGTTCGCCTGGCCACTTCGGCCAGGAAGTCCCATTCGGTGTAGTCGGCCTGCGCAAATTGCAGGTAGCTGGACACGTTCTCGACCAGGATGACCTGGTCGAGCGCGTCCTGGACCCTGGCGACATTGGCGCACACGACCGACATGGCTTCGTCCGTGTAAGGCAGCGGCAGCAGATCGTTGAGGTGCGTGGGGCCGACAGCCGACCAGCACAGGTGTTCGGAAACCGCGGCCGGCTGCACCCGCTCGACCAGCGCCTGCAGCTTGCCCAGGTGCCGTGCATTCGGCCCGGCGACCGAGCCGAGCGACATGCCCACGCCGTGCAAGCTCACCGGGTAGTGATGCCGCAGTTGCTCCAGCACCCGCAGGGCGTCGCCGCCCGCGCCAAAGAAGTTCTCGCTGTGCGCTTCAAGCCAGCCGGTGGGCGGCAGCGTGGCGAGCATTTCCTGGTGATGCGGGCTGCGCAGTCCAATGCCCGCCTGCAGCGGCAGGCCCGTGGGAGGCCTGCGCGGCGGGCAGGACGGCAGCGCGATGACGGACGCTGGAGACATGGCGCGGCTTACTTGCCTTCAGGCGCGGCACCTGGCTTCATGCTGCCGCCCATTTTTTCGCAAGTGCCCTTGGCCACCAGCTTGAAATCATTGGGATCGTTGTCGACCTTGGACTGGCCGGCGCAGGAATGCTTGCTCTTGTTGCTGCCGCAATCATTCTGGCCGGCCTTGGCCACGCCGAAGCATTTTTCCTTGGCCATGTCGTCGGCATATGCCGATCCGCTGGCGGCGGTCAGGCTGACGGCAAACAGGCCGGCCATGGCGGCCGAAACGAGGGTGATCTGATCTTTCATGAGCGTTCTCCTGTTGGGTTGATGGCGCCGGACTGGCGCTGAAAGCAATGGGCTTCCACGTGTTGGTCGTGGCTGCATGCAGATTCTTACACCTGCACCTATTTATTTTTTCGGGCCCGTGCGCCCTTCGCCAGTACCAAAGCTCCGAGCTCATCCATTCCATGAAGGATGAAAGTGGGCTATACTCTTAGCTTCAGTCGCGGGGTGGAGCAGTCTGGTAGCTCGTTGGGCTCATAACCCAAAGGTCGTAGGTTCAAATCCTGCCCCCGCAACCAAAGAATACGCGTAAAAAGAACAGTCGCGGGGTGGAGCAGTCTGGTAGCTCGTTGGGCTCATAACCCAAAGGTCGTAGGTTCAAATCCTGCCCCCGCAACCAAGAAAACGTTGTTAGATCAACGAGTTAATGAAGCCCGCCACGTGCGGGCTTTGTGCTTTCTGGGGTTCCGTGCCCATTCTGTGCCCAGACCAAATTGGGTGTGCTGCGAAAAATGGCAATGCACTACGTTGTATGGTTATTTTCCTTTGTGCCCATTTCGTGCCCATCTTGTGCCCATTCTGTGCCCATGAAAAATTGGGGGGACTGAAAATGACCATTGGGCACCGTGCCCATATGCCCCACATCGTTTCTTATAGCTTGTGTGGGGGTCAGGCCCCTGAGAGCCGACGTTCCTTGTCGGCAGGCGAATATCGTCTGTCAGCCCGGAGCGGCCCGTTGCCGCCCGGCGTAACCAATGAGGTTCTCTGCCTCAGGAACGGCGAAGTCGCCATCCGTGGCGTGCCTCGTTCGCTTTGCTTTGGCTTGCTGGCTCACCATATGAGCCAGGATGGCTCGATCATGTCGCCATGTTTTCCAACACCTACGTATGAACCGCCTGAGGCTCATGAGACGTTGTCATGCTTGTTCACAGGGGTCAATTTTCGGTCGGCGTCAACAAGCTACGGCCGAAAATCGGCATCTATGAGTATCAGCGCCAGCAGGAGTCCGTTATCGGAAATTGCGAATTCCACGACAGATTTGGTAATGGTTGATTCTGCAAGTGGCATTTCATTGCGGCCTTGACTGGCACATGGCCGGCCAGTCAAGGCCTAGCAGCTGCGTTGGCTCTGGCGGCAACTTCCGCGCAGGTCTGCATGAGATCTTCGAAGCGCAGGGCGTCCCCCACCATGATTTGATCTTCGAGCATGCTGGCGTAGTCCGTAGCAAGGGCCTCGCGTGCGGCTCCCTCTGGCACTATTTGCAGGGCACCTGCGATGGCTGCGAAGTAGTCGATCGCATTACCGTCAGCATCCTTCTCGCTGAAGAAATGCGACTTGTGCTCAGCCACCGCCTGCGCAACATCTCGGTCCTTGACCGCGGCTTCGAACTGCGTACTCCGCATAATGGCTGCGAGGTCGTGCCAATGCCGCGCATAGCGTTCACCTCGGATCCGGCCTTGCGCGCAGTAGACATGAGCGGCAGTTGCCTTCTCCCAGAAAGTCCGTGCGACGCTCATCACCACCGGGGTGGCAGTCGGAAACGTCACTCCGGCGATATGGCCGTCGACGTCGCATATCACCGGCATTGCCGCATGCGGCTCCCCTGTCGCCCGGCCACCAAACTCCAATGTGACAATCGGAGCAACATATCCCGTCCCTTGCTTGACCGCCGGGTAGTGAAGCAGCAACTTGTCGTTGTCGGCGCCTGAGATTTCCAGCTTGGCACCCAGCTCTGCCTGATCGAGTGCCTTCTGAATTATTGGCTGCACCGTGCCAGCGATCCACCCCGGAATTCGGTCGCGCACAGCCTTTGTCCACTTGCGTGCCTCGCTGCGGCTGGTCGGCAAGAATTCCTCGCCCCCAGTCAGGTCACTGATCAGCTTGCGAATATCGTATGTCAGGTCGAGGTCTTCGGAGAACCTGTCAATGATCTTGTAGGCCTTGGAGAGCGACGTTCCACCCTTGAAGGTCAGGTCAGCGCCGACCGACGATTTGAACAGCGTGCCAAGCGTCCAAACGACCCAGATGTCCTTCTCCAGCAGATGAGCTGGGCGGCCGATTCGCTCCCGGCCCAGTTCGAGAACTTCGGCCCGGTCCGCGTCGCTGAGGGAAAGGTAGAACTCAGCCACGAATCGCTTCTTCGCCGATCGCACGTGCCATCCAGGAAGGGAGGCTTGCTCGCCCCGACGTCAGCGTCTGCCATTCCGGTGGGGGAAGCGTTCGCCGCAAGGCGGCCAGAGACTCATGCACATGCGATGGCCCCATCCAGGCTAGCGCCCGCACAGCTGTCCCTGCCTGGCCTGCTCCCAACGCCAGCATCCAGCGGGGAGCATGCTTGATCGTTACCTCGTATCGCCCTAATTTGAGCTTGCGGCTGCGCCCCGAAGTCAGATAGACCTCGCGAATCGGCACTTGCTGCGTCAGGCCCAGCGCGTTGGCTGCGTTTGCTCCGTGCAGTGTGACGATCTCGCCATTTTGAGCAGCTAGGGACTGCACAACCTTCTCTGGCGCCGGCGCACGCGTTCCGAACCGACTCGAAACGGGCGTGACGTAGGTGCCGCGCGCCACTCGAAGCAATTTACCTTCTTTGGCAAGCCTCGAGAACGCCTGATCAATCGCAGCTCGGCTCCCAAGGTGCAGAAATTCCTTGGGCGATACCACGCCGCCCTCGGGCAGGGACTGGGCGTATGACAGGAGTGCGCTGGGGAGTGTGCTCATGATTCGATCTCTGAAGTAAGAAGTCTATCGCCATTTCTGACATTTTGCTTTGAATCTTGAGATGAGAGAGCTCATTGGAGGGAGGTTGACGAACAAGGAACGAGCTCTACGAATGGGAATGTCTGCCCCAGAACGCAACGATGAAAGGCTGCCGGTAATCTTTAAGGCCGTCGCCTCCGTTTCCTGCTTTGAGCTGCGGCCGTGGCTGTGGCTGTTGGTCCATTTCGAGGACATCCGCCATCCTATTGGACGTGTCGAGGTGACGGAGCATTTGAAACGGCATATTCCATATTATGAAAAGACGCTGGCGGCACGATTGCCATCACCAAAGCTCGACTGGATGCAGCAACAAAGCGGGCGCAAGATTTGGCAGCAGCGTTCAACGCATACTCGGAGCCGGAACCCTATACTGGACTCCATCAGCTGGTTGCACTCTTGACGACCCTGCGGTCCAAGACTTCCAACTAGTCGCACCTGGCGTACCAAACTGACGCCGGACTCGGATCGTTGGCGGACTGAAACCGTCCCAATGGTCAAGAACGCATGGCGAACCATAGCGTTGCATGCGCGTGGGCAAGTGGCGGCCAATGAGGCCAAGTGGCATCAGGTCGCCAATATTCGTTTCAATAAATCAATTTAAAATCAACGATTTACGTCACTTTTGCGGACCGAACGTCGCGGTACAACATGGTTCCATCAGTGCGCTCATAACAAAGGTCGTAGGTTCAAATCCTGCCCCCGCAACCAAGAAAACGTTGTTAAATCAACGAGTTAATGAAGCTCGCCATGTGCGGGCTTTGTGCTTTCTGGAGCTTCGTGCCCATTTTGTGCCCAGACCAAATTGGGTGTGCTGCGAAAAATGGCAATGCACTACGTTGTCTGATTATTTTCCTTTGTGCCCATTTCGTGCCCATCTTGTGCCCATTCTGTGCCCATGAAAAATTGGGTGAACTGAAAACGACCATTGGGAACCGTGCCCATATTCTTGTGCTGATGCGCCGATGTGGCTGACGCACCCACTAGGTTTTCATCGTGGACGATCAGCCCGAAATTTTTGCTGAACTGGCATCGCGAGTTGTTCCCAGCGACCCGCGGTCCGGCCTGGGGTCTGAGGGAGTGGGCGAAGCCCTGAGACTTGCGGCCTTGGACGGACTTGATCGCCC
>JAFALA010000051.1 GCA_019234815.1 Burkholderiaceae bacterium
CGAGCAGACGGCCAGGGCGGCGCCAGCGATCAGGGAAGTCTTGAGTTTCATGACGAGTGTTTCCAAAAAATTAAATGAATGGATTACGGAGCATCAAGTTGTGAAGGTGTCCGGATGCCCCCCGGACCCTGCACACAGACGATTCACTCTGCCCAGAGCATCACCTGTCACTCACGGCAATCTTGCTTCACGCTTTGATTGCAGTGAGTGAGACTTTATTCACACATTGCGACACGCTGATGCGTGGAATTGATCCCAAACCGGAAATACGGGCTATGCGGAATAGTCCGTTCGGATCATCAGTGGCCGCGTACGGCGGTAGAGGGTGCGTTGCCCGTGCGCGCGTTGGCGGGCATGGGCAGGAGGTTGAGCGCATGCGCGCGTGCAATGGCCTGAACGCGGTTGCCCACGTTCAGCTTGCGATAGATCTTTTGCAAATGATTCTTGACGGTCAATGCGCTGACGGCCAGGATCATGCCGATTTCGACATTGGTCTTGCCCAGCAGCAAATAGCGCATCACTTCGAGTTCGCGCGACGAAAGCGGCGACGCCGGTTTCTGGATGTGGCCCTGGCCGGTTGCATCGCGGGTCGCAATGATGCGCAGAAAGGCCTGGTGCATGTAGGGGAGCAGCAGGGTCAGGAAGTATTCGTGGCGCTCGGTCGGCGGCGTGGGAATGTCGAACAGCGCAAAGAATGTCGCGCCGCCTTGCAGGCGCTCGGTGCCGCAGGCCAGCACGTTGCTGAGGCGCTCCTTGCCGATCGACCTGGAGAGCTGGGCCGCGGATTCTGAGTGGGCGGGGCGCCCCAGGTCGGCGGATTTTTGAGCCGAAGCCGCATCGTCGGCGAGTTCGGCGACGCCGCGGAATGTGAGTCGGCCAAACTGGCGGCAATGACGCACGATGTTCACAGCCAATCCGTTTTCGCTGTCATAAAGCCGGTGCAGGGCGTCGGCGTCGCGCGGCTGCGCATTCAGGCATTCGGTGTGGAGCACGCGGTCGTCTTCGTCCAGGTGCACGCACACCATCAGGCTGTGAGGGAGCAGCGCACCCAATGCCCCCTGGCTCCAGGTGAAGAGCTGGCGCAGCAGACGGACGTACAGGCCGTTTTCAATGGCGCGCACCAGACGTTCTTCTTCGTCGCGACTCAGAATGATCAGTTCTTGAACGCAAGGATGGGTTGTTTTCATAGCCGCTGCTCAATACAACATTGCAGACGATCTGCACCACGCATCGCAATCGCTCTGAGGTTCATGCAAAGACAAATACCGATTGCGAGGCATGCAATCGGTAGTTTGAGTAGGCCGGACGACCAGGGCAGTGGTCGCGCCCGCCTAGACGGACAGGAGATCGGCTGCGCCGACCTGCTATCAGCGCTGGAGGATGACGGCCTTGGCGTTGGTGGCGCCAGCTTGCTGGATGTAAGCCACGGCGCCAGCGTTGGTGCCGTTGGTGTTGTCTTGGTAGATCCAAGCCAGCGACGTGGTCGAACCGTTCTGGTCGATCACGGCGGTCACGTTCGTGGACGTGCCCAACTGTTGGATGACGGCGCTGTTGTTGGTCAGCGTGTTGGTCGTGTCGAGCAGGGGCTCAACGACGCCGCCGATCACGGTGGAGTCAGCAGCGGGAGCGGAGATGACGGTCAGGGTGGTCAGGCTGATGTCGTCAGCGAAAGCACCGAAGGAAGCAACGGCCAGAGCGGCAGCAACGAGGGACTTGAAGTTCATGATGTGGACTCTCTCAGTAGGGTATTTAAGTTGATAAACAGTCACCGACTTGAAGTCGCCCTGTCTTTGACAAAGTGGCGACCCACAACTCGTTTACTGCCAAAGCGCATGAACTTTCGAAGGTCAGGACTTTCTTGATCCGTTTGTTCGAGAAGCGCATTGCTCCTTTGCAGTGGTTTGCACTTTAGAAATCCTCTGTGACCACCCCATGAATCGTGGACTATTCACGCTTGTTCAGGGGGGTCAGGGTTTGCCCGGGGTACTGAAGTCACTCGGGCATCACAAATAGCGGATTGCACTGCGCAGAAGTTCACGGATCGGCACTTACGCGGCCCGAGGCGGCGCCGTAGTTGGCAGTGAGGCGTTCAACGCCGCACCCACAGCCAACCGAACAGGTCCCGATCATGAACAAGCTGAACTTCACCGCCGCCCACCTTCGCGCTCTCGTCGCAGCCGCCGCTGTCGCCCTGGCCGCGCCCGTGTTTGCAGCGGATATCAGCCTGACGGGCGTCACGTCGGTGCAGAACGGCCTGGACAACGTGTCCAACGTGACCAGCATCGAGTCGGGCGCGGCGGGCGGTGCCGACAGCAGCAACTACGCCTCGGTGATCCAGAACGGCAACGATAACGTGGCCAATATCACGCAGACGGGTTTTGGCAACCATGTCGAACTGACGCAGAGCGGCGACAGCAACAGCTTTGCGGCGCAGCAGATCGGCAGCGAGAACACCATCCTGGCCCAGCAGTTCGGCAACGCCGTGGCAACGCTGTACCAGAACGGCTCGAACAACAGCATCCAGCTCTACCAGGCTGCAGGCCAGAACGTGGCCTACGTCAGCCAGACCGGCAGCGGCAACCGCGCCGTGATTATTCAGCGCTGAAAGCGGGCTGGATACTTTCCTGGAAGAGGTGTTTTGCAATCTCCGGCATGACGCTCATTTTTTGAGTTATTGCGGCTCCTGATCGGTATCGTGAGGATTTCACGAATGGCGGGGCGCGCGGACTCGGGCGGCGCCCGAGTGATCGCGTGCCTGCATGAAAAAGCGGATTGCACTGCGTAGAAGTTCACGGATCGGCACTTACGCGGACCGGGGCTGCGCCGTAGTTGGCAGTGAGGCGTTCGACGCCGCATCTACAGCCAACCGAGCAGGTCCCGATCATGAACAAGCTGAACTTCACCGCCGCCCACCTTCGCGCTCTCGTCGCAGCCGCCGCTGTCGCCCTGGCCGCGCCCGTGTTTGCAGCCGACATCAGCCTGACGGGCGTAGCGTCGGTGCAGAACGGCCTGGACAACGTGTCCAACGTGACCAGCATCGAGTCGGGCGTGGCGGGCGGTGCCGAAAGCAGCAACTACGCCTCGGTGATCCAGAACGGCAACGACAATGTGGCAAATATCACACAGACCGGTTCGGGCAACCATGTCGAACTGACCCAGAACGGCGACAGCAACAGCTTCACGGCGCAGCAGATCGGCAGCGAGAACACCATCCTGGCCCAGCAGTTCGGCAATGCCATGGCAACGCTGTACCAGAACGGCTCGAACAACAGCATTCAGCTCTACCAAGCTGCAGGCCAGAACGTGGCTTATGTCAGCCAGACCGGCAGCGGCAACCGCGCCGTGATCATGCAGCGTTGAAAATGATTGGCGATTGGCGATTGGCGATTGGGCGCCGCCAATGGACTGCAGGGCCCCTGGGGGCCCTGCAGTGGACGCGCTGGCGGTGTGGCGGCGAGCGCCCGGGTGCTGGAGGCTGGGTCCGGCGCTTATTGAGAGACGGTGAACCTCAAACCTGAACCGCGCAGCGTCACGTTGCTGACGTTGAGCGTTTGAATGCCGGGCAGCTGGTTGAGGGTGATCACGTTGTTGTCGCCGATTTCCTGCAGCGTGGCGGCGCTGTTGCCCAGCTGGCTGGCCGTGATGATGTTGCCCGTGCCGTTTTGATAGGTGGTCAGGGTGTTTCCTGATCCGGACTGCGAGATGTCGGCGTAATTGCCAACGCCGATCTGCGTGGCGTTGACCGTATTGCTCGAACCCGATTGAATGACCCGGATCTGGTTGAGGTTGCCGTTCTGGACGATCGTGGCGCTGTTGTACGAGCCCGTTTGTTCCACATCGGCGATGTTGCCGTTGCCAAGCGGATAGAGCGACCGGTCGGTCGTCGAGGTGTCGAGGGTCTGGTCGATCGAGCCGACCAGGTTGTTGCCGTTGCTCTGGATGATGCTGGCGGCGGTGAGCAGGATGTCGGCCTGGCCGATGTCCGTATATTTGAGGAGCGCCGCGCCCGGCGACACTTGCGCATGCGCGCCAAGTGGCAGCACCGCGCAGGCGGCCAGGGCAATGCAACCGGCCATGCCGGGAATCGACAAGGCGCGATCCGCCTTGTATTGCTGGTGCACGAGTTTCTTGCTCATTTCCTATTCCAATACAAGTCGAAGATATCAGCCTTGGGCTTGTTTTGCACGGCACTTGCGGCGGCGGCAGGTGGTGCCGCGCTCGCGGTGGGCGCTGCCGGCCGGGCAGCAGCGGCCGTCGTATCAGGCGCTGGCGCGGTCGGCGCGGGCGTTGGCGTTGAAGGTGCGTTTGCGGGCGCCGTGACCGCCTTGGCTGCGGGGCTGGCAGAACTGGCGGAAGGGGCTGCAGCGGCAGGCGCGCTGGCCGCCACGGCCGCTATTGCCGGTGCCTTCGTGGGCGCACTTGCGGGTGCACTTGCAGGTGCATTTGCAGGTGCATTTGCAGGCGCAGCCGTGGCCTTCGCCGATGCCGCCTTGGCGGGCAAGCTGGCAGCCGGCGCTGCTGACGTTGATGAAGCCGGAGGCGCTGCGCGGTCCTGTGGTGGCGGGGACGCGGGTGTCGCGGCGGCCGGCGGCGCGGCCGGTGGGCTTGCAGCCGCTCCTGCGGGTGCCTGTGTGCCGGGCCGAGCCTGGCTGGCTGTCGTCGCCGCGGCCGCGGCGCGCGCGGCTCCACCGGCTTGGCGCGGGTCGTCCAGGAAGGGCAGCGGCACCACGGTCTCGCGGGCGGCGACCACGGGACGCATCGGAATCTGCGCCGTTTCATCGACGGGTTCGCCGCTGAGATTGGTGACCTCGTCCCCCAGATAGGCCTGGATGACGGGCGAGAACCACTGGCTGTTGTCTTCCAGTTCGACGTTGTGGTCGCGAATGCCGTTGACTGTCAGGTGGATGACGGCCGCTTCGATGGCCTCGCGCACGGCGAGCTGCCCCGGTTCGTTGGTGGCGTAGCCCGTTTCAGCCTGCAGCAGCGCCTGATAGGACGTGTAGGCATAGATGCTGGCATTGAGCTGGTAGGAATAGATGGTCTTGGTGACCGAGACCGCATTCAGGATCTGTCCGTAACGGACGTCCACGCTGCGCAGCGACACCGTCACCTGGTCGACCCGGTATTGGGTGCTTGCGCCGATGCCGAGGTAGTTGGCGCCCTTGCCGCCCGAACGCACATTGCTTTCATAGGCAATCACGCCGCCCTCGATGATCATGCTGGCAGGCATCATGTTGGGCAGGTTGTAGAGCGGCTTGCCTTTTTCCGTCGAGCTTTCGGCGGCGCGGATGACGCGCCGCTCGGTCAGCAGGTTCTGCAGGCCTTCGCGTTCCACGGGCACATACCATCCCGAGTCCCACAAGGCCTTGATCAGCATGGTGGCCGCACCCTGCGAGACCAGCGTGGAGTAGGCGCTGTCCGGCGAGGGCTTGTATTGGCCGGTCTCGTCGCGAAACGCGTAGACCGCAACGGGGATGCGCACCTTGGGCCTGGGCAGGCGCGTCAAGTCCTGCGTGATGGCCGTGGTCGGCGACAGTTTGGCGTTCGACTTGACTTCGGACGGCGGGACGTTGGTGGCGCACCCCGTCACTGCCAATGCCAAAATGGCAAGCAGATGCTTTCCACGGGTCAGCACATTCGCCCGTGCCTGGTATTGAGCCGCTTGCACCTCAGGGCCCCGACGATACGGCCAGGTTGCTCGACGAGATGTTGAACGACACCTGGGCACCCGTCGATTTGTCGGTCGTCGTGACCTGCAGCGTGCCGTTGCCCATGTCCTGGATCGAAATCGAATACCCGGCGGTGTCGTAGGTGCCGGGCACCAGCGTGCTGCCCTTGCCGAAGACGGCAGTCAGTGTTTCGGACGAGAGTCGATTGAGAATGGCCTGCTGCAGCGCATTGTTGAAGTTCTGCAGCGGTGTCAGCGTCGGCGCATGGGTGCTGTTCTGGGCGCCTGCAATGGCAAGCAGGCCCGCGGCGTTGTTGGGATTGCCGCCCACGAACGACGGATTGATAGGCGCATAAACCAATTCCGTGGCCGAGCCGGAGAAACCAGCCAGCAGCCCCGTCATCAACAGCCCGCAGCGGGCCAACAAGGCCGCCCTGGAGCTTGCAACATGCTTCAATTCATGCATTACAACACCCAAATCATTCTTAGAAACCGTTCTTTGCCATGTCAGGGTCGCCGCCACCGACCATTTGCAGTGTTTGGCTGATGATGTTCGCATACACCTTTTCGACCGCATCAAGGCTCAATGCGCTGATGGCGTTCACCTTGATCGGCAAGGAACCCGAAAACACCACTTGCTGATCCTGAACGACAAAGATCGCGTTCCCGTACCGCCGGGAAGGCCGCTCGATGATCACCAAGTTGTATTTTTCGAAGTCAGGCTTTTCGCGCCAATAGTCCGTGAAGCGTCGATAGAACTCCATGCCGCCCGGCGTGAAGGTCTGGTTGACAACAATACCGAACGAGTCCTTGCTCGACACCGGCGCTTCGTCCGAAGACGATGCGCCATTTTCCGTGGGTGCCTCGTTCTGCGCCCAAGCACATCCCGCCACTGCCATCAGCAGCGGCAAGACGATCATGCGAAGAATTCGGGAATGTTCCACACCCACGGAAACAGCCAAGCACAAGACCTGACACCAAAAACAAAATAGTATGTTAGGTGGGCCCGATGACACTCTCGTGACGCGGGGCAGGCCGGGGTCCGCCTGCATGGGGGGCAGCTACCCCCCGACTGCGGGGGCGGCGGTTTCAGTCGATGGTTTCAGCCTTTCTTGCTCGCGAGCCAGGCCCGGACATTGTCTTCCAGGATATCCATCGGCACGGCGCCGTTCTTCAGGATCAGGTCGTGGAATTCGCGGAGATCGAATTGCCCCCCGAGGTCCTTTTTCGCCAATGCCCGCAATTCGAGAATCTTCAGCATGCCGATCTTGTAGGCGCAGGCCTGGCCGGGCCAGACAATGTAGCGGTTGGTTTCGGTGAAGATGTCGCGCTCGGGATTGGGCGTGTTGGCTCTGAAGTAATTCATGACCTGGGCGCGCGTCCAATGCTTGGCGTGCACGCCGGTGTCGACAACCAGGCGCACGGCGCGCAGCAGCTCGTCGTTCAGGCGGCCGAAATCCATGTACGGATCGGCGTAGAAACCGTAGGCCTTGGGAAAGTATTCGGAATAGAGGGCCCAGCCTTCCTCGAATGCGCTGTTGCCGCCGTACTTGCGGAATTTCGGAATGCCTCGCAATTCCTGCGCAATCGCGATCTGCATGTGGTGGCCGGGAATGGCTTCGTGGTGGGCCAGGGTCTCCATCTCGAAGATGGGCAGGCCGCGCATGTCGACCGTGTTGATGTAATAGGTGCCGGGCCGCGTGCCGTCCGCCGAGGGCTGCTCATAAAAGGCCCCGGCGGAACCCAGCTCGCGGAAGGGCTCGACCGGCTTGATCACCAGCGGCGCCTGGGGCAGGGTGATGAAGAACTCCGGTAGACGCGCGCGCATCTCGTCGATGATCTGCGTGGCCCGCTGCATATAGGCCTGCTTGCCTTCGTCGGTCGTCGGGTAATAGAAGCGCGGGTTGGTCTTGATGTACTTGAAGAAGGCCTGCAAGTCGCCTTTGAAGCCGACCCGGGCCATGATGGCCCGCATGTCGCGATGGATGCGCGCGACCTCGCTCAAGCCGAGCTGGTGGATCTGCTCGGCCCCCATGCGGGTGGTGGTGGCATCGCGCAAGCGGTAGGCGTAGTACTCGCCGCCGTCCGGCAGCTTCCAGACGCCGTCGTCGTCGGCGGCGTGTTTTTCCTGCTCGGCCAGCAGCGCCAGCAGCTTCGAATAGGCTGGCTTGACGGCCTCCAGCAGCGCGGCGCGGGCTTCTTGCCGCAGCACCGCCTTGGTGGCGTCGTCCGTGTCCTTCAGCGCGTCGAGCTTGGTGCAGAAGTCGTCCCACAAGGCGCTCTTGCCGGCCGAGGCGTCGAAGGGCTCGCCGCTGATGACGTCCTTGATCGAATCCTCGACCAGCGGGAACACGAAGCGCGGCGGCAGCACGCCGAGGGCCGCGTCGGCCTTCATGTTGCTCATCAGCTGGTCGAACAAGGGCGCCATGCCGCGCAGGCGCGCGATGTAGGCCCGTGCGTCCGCCACATCGGCAATGGGGTGGTAGTTGATCAGGAACGCCGGTGCTTCCGAGTGCAGGCCCGACATCTGGTTGACCGGGTAGTCGTGATGGCGCCAGCGCCAGCCCTCGATGTCCTGCTCGGCTTGCTTGACGAACATCCGGTAGCTGACCCGGGTCTGCTCGTCCAGTTGCTCGTAATGGAATTCGCGCCGCAGCTCGGCCAGGTGCTGGGTGGTCAATGCCAGGTTCTCGATCGCATGCGCGTCGGAGAGGTCGTCCCACCGGTCGGTCTGCTGGTGCAGGCCCAGGCGCGCGGCCATCATCGGGCTGCGCGCCACGTTCTCGTCGAAGACGCGGTCGAAGAAGGCATTGGCCCTGGCGCTTTCCGTCAGGGTTTCAGCGGCCAGGGCGGGAATACTCAGCGAAGCCAGCACGGCGGCGCTGCACAGCAGTTTCTGGATCATGGCGATACAAATCTGGACGCGCACCCGGCGCGTCATCATCAACGGTAGAACGCTTCGACCTTGCCCTTGAGCTTGACGGTCAGCGGATTGCCCTTGCGGTCGACCGAGCGGCCCACGGGCACTTTGATCCAGCCTTCGCTGATGCAGTATTCCTGCACGTCCATGCGCTCCTTGTCATTGAAGCGAATGCCGACCTCGTGCTCGAACACGGCGGCCACGTGGTGCGGGCTGCGCGGGTCGACGGACAGGCGGTCGGGCAGGGCGGGAAGATTCGTTGTGTCGGTCATGTTGATTTCCGTTGGAGGAGTTCTTTGTTCAGTTCAAGAGTTCAATTCAAAAGGCCCAGCAGCCGGTCCAGGCCGCCTTCGTTGATGGCTACCATGGCCTGCTCGCGCACCTTGGGCTTGGCGTGGTAGGCCACCGAGAGGCCGGCGGCGCCCATCATCAGCAGGTCGTTGGCGCCGTCGCCGACGGCAATCGCCTGCGCGGGCGTGGCGCCTATGGCCGCTGCGCATTCCAGCAGCATGCGGCGCTTTTCGGCGCCGTCGCAGATGTCGCCCCAGGGCTGCTCGACGAGGCCGCCGGTCAGCGCGCCGTCCTTGAATTCGAGTTCGTTGGAGCGCACGAAGTCCATGCCGAGCTCTGCCGCCACGAAGCGCGTGAAGAAGGTGAAGCCGCCCGAGACCAGCACCAGCTTCAAGCCGGCGGCCTTCATCGCGGCCGTCAATTCGCGGGCGCCCGGATTGAATTGCAGGCGCTCGTGCAGCACCTCGTGCAGCGCTGATTCCGGCACGCCTTTCAAGAGCGCCAGGCGGCGGCGCAGGCTGTCCTTGAAGTCGGTGATCTCGCCGCGCATGGCGGCCTCGGTGATGGCGGCGACTTCGGCCTTGCGCCCCGCGGCGGCGGCGATCTCGTCGATGCACTCGATGTTGATCAGCGTCGAGTCCATGTCGAAGGCGGCGAGCCTGAAGTCGCGCAGGCGCAGGGGCGGCGTGAAGCCCTGGATCACCAGGCCGGGAGAAATCTCATGGGGTGTCATGGCGTCGGTCATATCAGGGTTGGGCCACGGGCTGGCCCAGCAGGCGCAGCACTTCGCGGATGGCCTGAGCGCGGTCCTTCGGGTCGCTCAAGGACTTGTTGATGCGCAGCTTGTCGTTGCCGACCAGCTTGATGTTGCGGTTCTTCTGCACCAGCTCGATCACGCGCATGGCATCGATCGGTGGGTTGGGGCGGAAGTTGATGTTCATGACGGTCGGCGCGGCGTCGATCTTGCTGACGCCATAGGGCTTGGCCAGCACGCGCAGGCGGTGCGTGTCGAACAGGGTCTGGCCCTGCGCGGGCAGCTTGCCGAAGCGGTCGGTGATCTCTTCCAGCATGGCGTCGATCTGCTGCGACTTGTCGGCGCTGGCCAGGCGCTTGTAGAGCGATAGCCTGACGTGCACGTCGCCGCAATAACTGTCAGGTAACAGTGCCGGCGCATGCAGGTTGATCTCGGTGGTGGCGGCAAAGGGCGCGAGCAGGTCGGGCTCCTTGCCAGCCTTGAGCGAGCGCACCGCTTCGTTGAGCATGTCGTTGTAGAGCTGGAAGCCGATCTCCATCATGTTGCCGCTCTGGTTCTCGCCCAGCACCTCGCCGGCGCCGCGGATCTCCAGGTCGTGCATGGCGAGGTAGAAGCCCGACCCCAGCTCTTCCATGGCCTGGATCGCGTCGAGGCGTTGCGCGGCCTGCTTGGTCAGGCCCTCGATGTCGGGCACCATCAGGTAGGCATAGGCCTGGTGGTGCGAGCGGCCCACGCGGCCGCGCAGCTGGTGCAGCTGCGCCAGGCCGAACTTGTCGGCGCGGCTGATCACGATGGTGTTGGCGCTGGGCACGTCGATGCCGGTCTCGATGATGGTCGAGCACAGCAGCACGTTGTGCTTGCCGGAGACGAACTCGCGCATCACGCGCTCGAGCTCGCGCTCGGGCATCTGGCCGTGCGCGACGATGATGCGCGCTTCAGGCAGCAGCTCGGCCAGCTTCTGGCGCCGGTTCTCTATGGTCTCGACCTCGTTGTGCAGGAAGTAGACCTGCCCGCCGCGCTTGAGCTCGCGCAGCACCGCCTCGCGTATGGTGCCGCTGCTCTCTGCGCGCACGAAGGTCTTGATGGCCAGGCGGCGCTGCGGCGCGGTGGCGATCACGCTGAGGTCGCGCAAACCCTCCAAGGCCATGCCCAGCGTGCGCGGGATCGGCGTGGCGGTCAGCGTCAGCACGTCGACCTCGGCGCGCAAGGCCTTCATGGCCTCCTTGTGGCGCACGCCGAAGCGGTGCTCCTCGTCGATGATCAAGAGGCCCAGCCGATTGAATTTAACCTCGCCCGAGAGCAGCTTGTGCGTGCCGATCACGATGTCTATCGTGCCGTCCTGCAGGCCCTGCATGGCCGCCTTGATCTCCTTGGTGGAGCGGAAGCGGCTCATCTCGGCGACCTTGACCGGCCATTTGCCGAAGCGGTCGGCGATGTTCTGGTAATGCTGCTCGGCCAGCAGCGTGGTGGGGGCGAGCAGGGCCACCTGCTTGCCGCCCATCACCGCCACGAAGGCGGCGCGCAGCGCCACCTCGGTCTTGCCAAAGCCCACGTCGCCGCAGACCAGGCGGTCCATGGGCTTGGGCGAAATCATGTCCTGGATCACCGCGTGGATGGCGGCGCGCTGGTCGGGCGTCTCCTCGAAGCCGAAGCTGGCGGCGAAAGCCTCATAGTCGTGCGGCGAGTAGCGGAAGGCATGGCCTTCGCGCACGGCGCGCTGCGCATAGAGGTTGAGCAGTTCGGCGGCGGTGTCGCGCACCTGCTCGGCGGCCTTGCGCTTGGCCTTGTCCCACTGGCCCGAGCCGAGGCGGTGCAGCGGCGCTTCCTCGGGGCTCACGCCGGTGTAGCGGCTGATCAGGTGCAGCTGCGCCACCGGCACATAAAGGGTGGCCTTGTCGGCGTATTCGAGGTGCAGGAATTCGCTGGAGCCGTCGCCGATGTCGATGTTCAGCAGGCCCTGGTAGCGGCCGATGCCGTGGTTGATGTGCACGACCGGGTCGCCGACCTTGAGCTCCGAGAGGTCCTTGATCAGCGCGTTGACGTCGCTGACCTGCTCCTGCTTGCGGCGCCTGCGCGTCGTGGGCGTGGTGGCGAACAGCTCGGTCTCGGTGAAGAGCTGGATCTGCCGCTGCTGCTCCGGCTCGAACCAGAAGAAGCCGCTGGCCAGCGGCGCCGCCGCGATGGCGAACTTCTCGTCGCCGGCCTCGAATTCGGCCAGGTCCTCGACGCTGGGCGGATCGATGCCGCTGTCGCGCAGCATCTCCAGCAGGCTCTCGCGCCGGCCCTCGCTCTCGGCCAGCAGCAGCACGCGGTGGGGTGTGCTCTTCAGGTGCGCTTGAAGTCGCGCCAGCGGCTCCTGCGCGCCGCGCTCGACGCTGACGTCAGGCAGCGGGCGCGCGAACTCGACCGGCTGGTCGGCCGAGATGGCGCCACGCACCGTCAGCACCGCATGCGGATGCGTCAGGCTGAAGAAGTCCTCGACCTTCAGGAAGATCTCTTCGGGCGGCAGGATGGGCCGCTCCGGGTCGTGCTGCAGGAAGCGGTGGCGCTCGCGCGTGTCGGTCCAGAAGCGCTTGAGTGCCTCGTCGACTTCGCCGTGGAGCGCCAGCGCGGCCTGCTCGCCGATGAAGTCGAAGATGGTGGCCGTCTGCTCGAAAAAGATCGGCAGGTAGTACTCGATGCCGGACGAGGCGATGCCGTTGGCCATGTCCTTGTACAGGCGCGAGCGGCTCGGGTCGCCGTCCATCTTCTCGCGCCAGCGCGCGCGGAAGGCCTGGCGCGCCGCTTCGTCCATGGGGAACTCGCGGCCCGGCAGCAGGCGCACCTCGGGCACGGGGTAGAGGCTGCGCTGGCTGTCGGGGTCGAAGGTGCGTATGGAGTCGACCTCGTCGCCGAACAGGTCGACGCGGTAGGGCACCAGCGAGCCCATGGGAAAGAGGTCGATCAGGCCGCCGCGCACCGCGTACTCTCCGGGGCTGACGACCTGGCTCACGTTCGTGTAGCCGCCCAGTGTCAATTGCGCCTTCAGGCTGGCCTCGTCGAGGCGCTGCTTCTGCTTGAAATGGAAGGTGGTCGCGGCCAGGAACGAGGGCGGCGCCAGGCGCGTCAGCGCCGTGGTGGCGGGCAGCAGCACCACGTCGACGTCGCGTTGGCTTGTGGGCTTGCCTTGCGACTGCAGCAGGCGCCAGAGCGTGGCCAGGCGCTCCGAGATCAGGTCCTGGTGCGGCGAAAAGGTGTCGTAGGGCAGGGTTTCCCAGTCAGGGAACACGGCCACGCGCAAGCCCGGTGCAAAGAAGCGCAGCTCGTCTTCCAGCCGCTGCGTGTCGCCGGGCTCGGCGCAGACGATGGCGGTGATGCGCCCGGCCTCCAGCTGCTGCAGGGCGAAGCGGGCCAGCAGCAGGGCGTCCGCCGAGCCGGTGGGGCGGGGCTGGTTGAAACGTTTTCCGGGCTGGATCTGGGGCAGATGCATGTAAGAAGACAGAAGCGGCGTGACGGCACGGGCCGTAAGTCCTACAAATGAGTGCAGCCCCGGACCGGGGCTTGCGGCGCCATTGTAGGGAGGGCGCGGCGCGGCGAGCCTGAGTGCGTCAGTTATTTCATCTAATCAATTAGACATTATCTAATTTTTTCGCTAGCATTCGCCACCGATGTCAGCCAGGAGGCCATCATGAAAATCGATCGCATTCACCACGTCGCCTACCGGTGCAAGGACGCCAAGGCCACCGTCGAGTGGTACGGCAAGCACCTGGGCATGGATTTCGTGCTCGCCATTGCCGAAGACCGCGTGCCGTCCACCCAGGCGCCGGACCCCTACATGCATGTGTTCCTCGACGCCGGCCACGGCAATGTGCTGGCGTTTTTCGAGCTGCCCAATTCGCCTGAGATGGGGCGCGACACCAACACCCCGGAGTGGGTGCAGCACATCGCCTTCAAGGTTGACAGCGTGGCCGACCTGGAGGCCACCAAGGCGCGCCTGGAGGCGGCAGGCATCTCTGTCGTCGGGCCGACCAACCACACCATCTTCAAGAGTATTTATTTCTTCGACCCCAACGGCCACCGCCTGGAGCTGGCCGCAGACGTCGGCACGCCCGAGATGATGCAAAAGCTCGACGCCTGCAAATGGGACATGCTCAACGAATGGGCGCAGACCCGGCGCGCCCCCAAACATGCAGCCTGGATGCACGAGCAGCCGGCGGGAGCCCAGCATGATTGACCACACGCACGACCCGGCGGCATGCGCCTGGGTGGCCAGCGCCAACGAGGCGCAGGCCGATTTCCCCATCCAGAACCTGCCTTACGGTCTGTTCCGCCGCGCCGGCCACAACGAGTCGTGGCGCGTCGGCGTGGCCATTGGCGACCAGATCCTTGATCTCCGGCTGGCGGCCAGCGCGGGTCGCTGGGAAACCCCGGTCGAGGTCTCGCTGCAGGACCTGGCCAATGGCGACCTGAACGCCTTCATGGCGCGGCCGCGCGCTGCCCAGCGGGCATTGCGCCATGCCTTGTTCGCGGCTTTGGTGGAAGGCAGTCCGCAGCAGAAGGCCTTGAGCGCTTGCCTGGTCGCGCAAAGCGCCGTCGAGATGGCCGTGCCCTGCCGCATCGGCGACTACACCGACTTCTACACGGGCATCCATCACGCCGTGGCGGTGGGCAAGCTGTTCCGGCCCGATAACCCGCTGCTGCCGAACTACAAATGGGTGCCGATCGGCTACCACGGCCGGGCCTCGTCGATTGGCGTGTCGGGGCAGCAGGTGCGCCGGCCCTGGGGCCAGCTGAAGAGCCCCGACGCTGACGCGCCGGTGTTCGCGCCCTGCAAGCGCCTGGACTACGAGCTGGAGCTGGCGCTGTTCGTCGGCGCCGGCAACGCCCTGGGCGAACCCGTGGCCATGGCGCAGGCTGAAGCGCACATGTTCGGCATGTGCCTGCTGAACGACTGGTCGGCGCGCGACCTGCAGGCCTGGGAGTACCAGCCGCTGGGCCCGTTCCTGGCCAAGAGCTTCGCCTCGACGATCTCGCCCTGGATCGTCACCCTGGACGCCCTGGCGCCGTTCCGCTGCGCCTTCGAGCGCCCGGAAGGCGATCCGCAGCCGCTGCCCTACCTGGATTCGGCGCAGAACCGCAGCCACGGCGCGATGGACATCGAACTCGAAGTCTGGCTGCAGACGGCGGCCATGCGCGAGCAGGGGCAGGCCGCCGTGCGCGTGAGCCGCTCCAACTTCAGGCACGCCTACTGGACCCTGGCTCAGATGCTGAGCCACCATGCGAGCAATGGCTGCAATCTGCAGCCCGGCGACCTGATGGGCACGGGCACCTTGTCCGGTCCGAATGCGGACGAGGCGGGGTCTCTGCTCGAGCTCTCCGCCGGCAGCAAGCAGGCGCTCAAGCTGCCCAACGGCGAGACGCGGATCTTCCTGCAGGACGGCGACACGGTGACGCTGCGTGCTGCGGCCGAGCGTGCCGGCGCGCGGCGAATCGGGTTTGGGGATTGTGCGGCAACGGTGGTGGCGGCTGCAGTGGGCCAAGCCTAGAACGCTGCCTTGGGGTCTGGGTCAGCAAAGCGACCTCAAACAGCATGCCAGGGTGGAGTTGATGCGGTCGAATACAGAATTCTGTATAGTTGACGCATGAAAACCACGCTCGATCTGAATGATCAACTGCTGACTGATGCCAAGGCTTTGGCAGCGCAGCAGCGCACCAGCCTGACCCGTTTGATCGAGGAAGGGTTGCAATTGCGGCTGCGCGCCAAAGAAATGAGCCAGGTGCGTGCACGCAAGCGCTTGCCCGTCTTCAAGGGGCGCGGCGGCTTGGCGTCGGGCGTTGACCCGACGAGCAACAAGTCATTGCTCGCGGCGCTGGACGATGACGCCTGACGTCAACGTCCTGGTCGCTGCATCGCGCAGCGACCATCCGCATCACGCTGTCGCGCTCGCCTGGCTTGAGGAAGCCTTGGCGAATGCCGCGTCAGGGGCGTCCTTTATGTTGATGCCCATGGTATTGACGAGTGTTCTGCGCCTGGTGACCAGCCCCAGGATTTTCGTCCAGCCGACGCCTGTGGTTGATGCAGTCGACTTCATCGACGCCCTACTCGCCGCGCCCGGCGTGCAATTGGCATCGCTGGGGCCAGAATGGCCCAAGCTGCGACAGATGTGCCTGGACAAGCAACTGGGTGGTAACGACATTCCGGATGCATGGCTGGCAGCCGCCGTTGAGCAACTGGGCGAGCATCTGGTCAGCTTTGACCGTGATTTCAAGAAACTGCTGGGGCGTGCTCGGTTCACGCTGTTGCGGGCTTGAAGTGCAAGGAATCGTTTCAGCCCTTTGTGGTCAAACCCGCCAGCAACTTCTCATGAATCCCGCCAAAGCCGCCATTGCTCATGCACAGCACATGGTCGCCAGGACGCGCGGCCTTCAGCACGGCCTTGACCAGCGCGTCGACGCCGTCGCAGACCAGGGCCTGTTCGCCCATGGGTGCCAGCGCCTCATGGGCATCCCAGCCCAGGCCGGCCTGGTTGCAGAAGCTCAGGTCGGCTTCTTCCAGTGACCAGGGCAGCTGCGCCTTCATGGTGCCCAGCTTCATGGTGTTGGAGCGCGGCTCGAACACGGCCAGGATGCGCTCGGCGGGCGCAATCTTGCGGCGCAGGCCGTTGACGGTCATGCGTATGGCCGTGGGGTGGTGGGCGAAGTCGTCGTAGACCTTCACGCCGGCCACTTCGCCGCGCAGCTCCAGGCGGCGCCGCACGTTCTTGAATTCGGCCAGCGCCAGCGCCGACTGCTCGGGCGTGATGCCCACGTGCTCGGCGGCGGCCATGGCCGCCAGCGCGTTGAGCTGGTTGTGCTCGCCCAGCAGCGACCACTCGACGCGCGCCACCTTGAGGCTGCCGCGCAGCACGTCGAAGGCCTGCGGTTCGCCGCGGGCGCGCAGGCTGCCGCTTTCCTCCTTGCGGGATCCGAAGCGCTGCACCTCGCTCCAGCAGCCCCTGGCGAGCACGCGCTGCAGGGCTTCTTCGCGGGCATTGATGACCAGGCGGCCGCTGGCCGGCACGGTGCGGACCAGGTGGTGGAACTGGGTCTCGATGGCGGCCAGGTCGGCAAAGATGTCGGCGTGGTCGAATTCGAGGTTGTTCAGGACGGCGGTGCGGGGCCGGTAGTGCACGAATTTGCTGCGTTTGTCGAAAAACGCCGTGTCGTACTCGTCCGCCTCGATGACGAAGGTGGCGCCCGTTCCCAGGCGCGCCGAAACCCCGAAATTCTGCGGCACGCCGCCGACCAGGAAGCCGGGGTTCAGGCCCGCGCGCTCCAGGATCCAGGCCAGCATCGAGGTGGTGGTGGTCTTGCCATGCGTGCCGGCCACGGCCAGCACGTGGCGGCCCTGCAGCACGTGCTCGGCCAGCCATTGCGGTCCGCTGGTGTAGGGCGCTCCGGCGTCGAGGATGGCCTCCATCAAGGGGAACTTGCCTTCGCTGGAGCGCGTCACCACGTTGCCGATCACGAACAGGTCGGGCTTGAGCGCCAGCTGCTCGGCGCCGAAGCCCTGGATCAGCTCGATGCTCAGCGCCTGCAGCTGGTCCGACATCGGCGGGTAGACATTGGCATCGCAGCCGGTGACCTTGTGGCCGGCCTCGCGGGCCAGCGCGGCCAGCCCGCCCATGAAGGTGCCGCAGATGCCCAGAACGTGGATGTGCATATCGGTCAGCGGTTCATTTCAGCGCAAGTCGCGCGGCGGCCAGCGTCGCGTCGATGTCAGCCTCGCTGTGCGCGGCACTCACGAAGCCGGCCTCGTACAGCGCCGGGGCCAGGTAGACGCCGGCATTCAGCATGCCGTGGAAGAAGCGGTTGAAGCGCTCCTTGTCGGTTGTCATCACGGTGGCGTAGTTCTGCGGCAGGTCCTTCATCAGGAAGAAGCCGAACATGCCGCCCTCGGCGTCGACGCTGAAGGGCACGCCGTTCTCGTTCGCCACGGCTTGCAGCCCGTCGACGAGCTGGCGTGTGCGCTGGCCCAGGGCCTCGAAAAAGCCGGGCTTCTGGATCTCGCGCAGGGTGGCGAGACCGCAGGCGGTGGCCACCGGGTTGCCCGACAGCGTGCCGGCCTGGTAGACGCCGCCCAGCGGCGCGAGCTGGGCCATGATGTCGCGGCTGGCGCCGAAGGCTGCCAGCGGCATGCCGCCGCCGATGACCTTGCCGAACACCGAGATGTCGGGCTTGAAGCCGGGAATCAGGCGGCCGTACAGGCCTTGCGCGCTGTGCAGGCCGACGCGGAAGCCCGTCATCACCTCGTCGAACACGAACAGTGCGCCATGCTTCGTGCACAGCTCGCGGATGCGCTGCACGAAGGGCGCCTGCGCCCGCACGAAGTTCATGTTGCCGGCGATGGGTTCGATCATCACGCAGGCGATCTCGGCGCCGTGCAGGGCGAAGGCCTCCTCGATCTGCTGCACGTTGTTGTATTCCAGCACCAGCGTGTGCTGCACGACCTCGGGCGGCACGCCGGCGCTGGTCGAGGTGCCGAAGGTGGCCAGGCCCGAGCCGGCCTTGACCAGCAGGGCGTCGGCGTGGCCGTGGTAGCAGCCGTCGAACTTGATGATCTTGCTGCGGCCGGTGGCGCCGCGCGCCAGGCGGATTGCGCTCATGCCGGCTTCGGTGCCGGAGCTGACCAGGCGCACCTGCTCGACGCTGGGCACGAGCTTGATGATCTCCTCGGCCAGCTCGACTTCGCGCTCGGTGGGCGCGCCGAAGCTGAAGCCCTCGCGCGCGGCGCTGAGCACCGCCTCGAGCACGGCGGGGTGGCCGTGGCCCAGGATCATCGGACCCCAGGAGCCGATGTAGTCGATGTAGCGTCGGCCCTCGGCGTCAAAGATGTAGGCGCCTTCGCCGCGCGTGATGAAGCGCGGCGTGCCGCCGACGGCGCGGAAGGCCCGCACCGGGGAATTGACGCCGCCGGGAATGACGTGCCGCGCGCGATCGAACAGGGCTTGGTTGCGGTCCATGGAGGGTCTCGTACCTGGCTTGAAGGGGTGCTGCCGCGACGGCGGCAGCATGGACATGAAGGAGGTCAGTGAATGCGGCGCGGCCCGCGGCCGGCGGGGGTGTCGTCCGTCAGGGCGTCCGCGCTTTCGGATCCAGCCGCGGCCTCCTCGTCTTCGGGCGGAATGGCCCAGAAGAAGCGGTCGGGAATGACGTTGCCCATGCCCGGCCTGAAGCCCGCGTCCAGCGCCTGGTCGAGGAAGGACAAGGCCTCGCCGACGGCCGCATGCACTTCGGCGCCCACCGACAGCAGGGCCGCCAGCGACGCCGACAGCGTTTCGCCGGCCCCCACGAAGTTGACTTCGAAGCGTTCGAAGCGCTCGCCGGTGATCGGGCCGGCCGGCGTGGCCAGCACGTTGTCGACGAACTGGTTGGGCAGGCTGATGCCGGTGACCAGCACATGCGCCGTGCCGTGCTGGCCGGCGGCCACGGCCAGTTCGCGCGGCGAAGCGGGGCGGTCGGCCTCCCAGTCGGGCAGCAGGAAGTCGGTCAGGGTCTTGTGGTTGCCGACCAGGATCAGCGTCTGCGGCAGCACCAGTTCGCGGAAGGCGTCGAGGTAGCTCTGCTGCTGCTCGTCATCCAGCCAGCTGATGGTGGGCAGATAGGCCACCAGCGGCACGTCGGGATAGTCGCTCAGGACCTCGGCCACGGCGCTGATGCCTTCGGCGCTGCCCAGGAAGCCGACCTTCCAGGCGGCGACGGGGATGTCCTCCAGCACGCTGCGGGCCTGCTCGACGATGAGCTCGCTCTCCAGCGTCTGGTGCTCGAAGGTCTCGGCGGTGTCGCGCAGCACGATGGCGGTGACGACGGGCAGCGCGTGCGCGCCCATCGCGGCAATCGTGGCGACGTCGCCGGCAATGCCGGCCGCGCCGCTGGGCTCGCTGGCATTGAAGCTCATCACGCAGGCCGGCGCTTGGTTCTCGGCGTCGGGCTGCGCCGTGGCGGGGTCGTTGGAGTGGTCTGGGCTGCTCATGAATGAAGTGGTGTCCTCAGATGCAGGCATCTGGCGGGGAAGTGCATGCCTGGCATGCGCGTTGCGAAGCCGTATCGAGGCTGCCGCGGCGGCCTCGGCATAGGTGGAATCCCGTAGGCTGGAACCCTTGTTGCATCACGGTATTTTTGTTGCACGTCACGCTGGAGGCCATGGCTACAATCTTTTCATTGTAGTGATCAATAGAGACCATATAACGTGAGTGAACCAAGTACCTGGATGTGCCTGATCTGCGGCTGGATTTACGATGAAGCCACAGGCGATCCTGAGCACGGTATCGCCCCGGGTACGGCCTGGGCCGACGTGGACATGAACTGGACCTGTCCCGAATGCGGCGCCCGCAAGGAAGACTTTGAAATGGTTCGCATCTGAGGGCACCGCGCAATCGCGTACCAGGGAATCAGGCACGAGTCGATATCTGAATCCAACCATCAGGGAGATGGAGATTGAATGATGATGCTGTTCTGCAGGGCCATACGGCTTCAGCCAAGGTGCTGGTGATCGACGACAGCAACACCATACGCCGTAGCGCGGAGATCTTTCTCAAGCAGGGCGGCTACGAGGTGGTGCTGGCCGAGGACGGCTTTGATGCGCTGTCCAAGCTGAGTGATTACAAGCCCGACCTGGTGTTCTGCGACATCCTGATGCCGCGCCTGGACGGCTATCAGACCTGTGCCATCATCAAGCGCAACCCGCTGTTCGCGGAGGTGCCCGTGATCATGTTGTCGTCCAAGGACGGCCTGTTCGACAAGGCGCGCGGGCGCATGGTGGGGTCGCAGGACTACCTGACCAAGCCTTTCACCAAAGACCAGTTGCTGCAAGCGGTGCGCCTGCACCACGGCAGGGTTTGACCTAGGACGACACATGGCCATTGAGAAAATCCTGTTGGTGGATGATTCCAAGACCGAGCTGCACTATCTCAGCGATCTGCTGGGCAAGCGCGGCTTCAAGGTGCGTACCGCCGAGAACGGCGACGAAGCGCTCAAGCGCCTCTCCGAAGACCGGCCCGACCTGATCCTGATGGACGTCGTGATGCCGGGCCAGAACGGCTTCCAGCTCACGCGCACCATCACCCGCGATCCGCGCTTTGCCGGCATTCCGGTCATCATGTGCACCAGCAAGAACCAGGAGACCGACAAGGTCTGGGGCATGCGCCAGGGCGCCACCGACTACGTGGTCAAGCCTGTCAAGGCCGATGAACTGATGGGCAAGATCAAGGCGCTGGGCTGAGATGGCCAACAAGGAAGCCCTGCGCGAACTCCAACAGCGTCTTGCGCATCGCATGCACGCGTCGCGCGACCAGCCCGACCTGGCCAGCTGGCTGGCGGTCGAATGCGCCGGGCAGAGTTTTCTTTTGTCGCTCAAGCAGGCGGCCGAAATTTTCGCGCCGCAGCCGATTCAGCAGGTGCCGCATTCAACGCCGTGGCTGCTGGGCGTGGCGAATCTGCGCGGCGGGCTGCACACGGTCGTCGATCTGGCGGCCTTTCTGGGACTGCGCGCCAGCGCGCGGCACGACGGCGCGGGTCTGCCGGCGGTGCCGGCGCAGCAGGCGCGCTTCATCGCGTTCAACCCGGACCTGAATGTCAATGCCGCGCTGCAGGTGGACCGCCTGCTCGGGCTGCGCTCCGCGGAGCAATTCACGCCCTGGCCCGACGACGAGGGCTCGAACGCCCGGCCGCGGTTCGCGGCGCAGCGCTTGCGCGACGAGCGCGGTCAGCTCTGGCAGGTGCTGGACCTGGAAGCGCTGACCAGGCACGAGGTGTTTCTGAATATCGTGGGATGAACCGTCGCAGTCACGCGGTGCAAGGCTGGGCATAACGACAACATCGACGACAACATTGCATGAGGGTGAGATGAGCTTCCTGAACAAGATCAAGCGCGTGGGCCAGGGTGCCGGCACTGCAGAGGAAGTCGCAGTGACCCACAACACCTTGCTGGCGCCCTCGGTGGGGCAATCGCCGGTCAGCGCGTCGTCGTCCATCATTTCGGAGTCCATGCCGACGGGGCCGGGCGGCGCGGGCGGATTCTCGGAAACTTCGGCGCTCAATCCCTACAGCAGCATCCAAAACGGCGGGACGGAGGCGTCCGCAGCCTGGGAGGTCTCGCAAAGCCGCGACCGTCGGCTCAACCTGTTCTCGGGGCTGGTGGTGCTGGGCCTGATCGGGACGATCGCGACCGTGGGCTACAGCATGCTGGCCGGCAAGCAGACGGCCCGCCAGGTCGGCGACGTGGGCCAGGCCATGACGCATTCGCAGCGGCTCGCCAAGGCCGTGTCCGCCGCGGTGCTGGGCAATCCGCAGGCCTTTGCGGAAATGCGCGACAGCGCCCCGGTCCTGAGCGCGGTGATGAACGACCTGCGCAAGGGCCAGGGCGGCGTGATCCAGGCGCCCGGATCTTCGCAGGCCTTGCTCGACGCCCTGGCGCCGCAGGTGACGCAGACCGACGCCGCCGTCAAGGTCGTGCTGGACCAGGAAAAGGTGCTGATCGAGGCGGGCGGCGCCCTGCGCAGCATCAACCGCCAGTCCGCCGACCTGCTGGCCAGCGCGCAGGCCGTCTCGGCCGCGGCCATGCAGCAGAACAGCTCGCCGGCGGAAGTCGCGGCAGCGGCTCAGCTGGTCATGCTGACCCAGCGCATCGGCAAGAGCGCCAATGAATTCCTGACGCAGGACGGCGCCAGCGCGGAGGCGATTTTCTCCCTGGGCAAGGACTTGAAGGCTTTTCGCGAGATCAACGAGGGGCTGATCAAGGGCAATCCGGAACTGCGCCTGAGCAGCGCCAAGGACGCGCAAATGCGCGAACGCCTGCAAAACCTGCAGCCACAGTACGAGGAAACGCGCAAGCAGGCCGCGGCGATCCTGAACAACCTGCAAGGCCTGGTGGCCGCCCGCGCCGCCGAGGCCAGGCTGCTGGCCGGCAGCGAACCCCTGCGCAAGAACCTGGAACAGCTGGCGCAGCGGCTCGAATACGCCGGCAGTGTGAGCTGGCCGGTGCTGCTAGCCATGCTGGCGGCGCTGGCGGCGCTGGTGGGCGGGGCCATCGGGTTCCTGCGCCTGTACGCGTCCTACCAGGCCCAGCGCGCCGCGATGGCCGAGTCGCAGAAGCAGGAGGCCGAATCGCAGGAGCGGGAAGCCAAGCGCGTGAATGACGCCAACCAGGCCGCGATTCTGCGTCTGATGAACGAGCTGCAGGCTGTTGCCGAGGGCGACCTGACGCAGCAGGCGACGGTGACGGAGGACATCACCGGCGCCATCGCCGACTCGGTCAACTACACCGTCGAGGAACTGCGCAACCTGGTTCAGCAGGTGCAGGACACGGCCTCGCGCGTGACCGAAACCACCGGCCTGGTCGACCAGACCTCGACCGAACTGCTGGCCGCGTCGACCGAGCAGTTGCATGAGATCCGCGCCACCGGCGAGGCGGTGCTGCAGATGGCCGGGCGCATCAACCAGGTGTCCGCGCAGGCGCAGGAAACGGCCGAGGTGGCCCGCCATTCGCGCGAGGCGGCCGAGCAAGGCAAGCAGGCGATGCAAAACAACATCGGCGGCATGCACCAGATCCGCGACCACATCCAGGAAACCTCCAAGCGCATCAAGCGCCTGGGCGAGTCCTCGCAGGAAATCGGCGAGATCACCGAACTGATTTCAGACATCACCGAGCAGACCAATGTGCTGGCCCTGAACGCCGCCATCCAGGCTGCGTCGGCCGGCGAAGCGGGCCGCGGCTTCTCGGTCGTGGCCGAGGAAGTGCAGCGGCTGGCGGAACGCTCCGCCGATGCCACGCGCCGCATCGCGGCCCTGGTCAAGACCATACAGACCGATACGCAGGATGCCGTCGCCGCCATGGAGCGCTCCACCGTGGGGGTGGTGCAGGGCACGCACCTGTCCGACGCGGCCGGCCGCGCGCTCAACGAGATCGACGAGGTGTCGCGGCGCCTGGACGAGCTGATCGCCCGCATTTCGACGCAGGCACTGGACGAGGCGCGCTCGGCCAACGAGGTAGCGGCCAACATCCAGCACATCTTCGCAGTGACCGAACAGACCGGCGAGGGGACCCGCTCGACCGCGCAAATGGTGCATGAGCTGTCCCGATCGGCCGACGCGCTCAAGCAATCGGTGGCGCGCTTCAAGGTCGCCTGAGCCGCATCACCCATCCATACGCATCAAAGACCTACAAGGCAAGAACAGGCATGGACTTCTCGCGCGAATCAGAGTTTCCACCGGACCTCAGTCCGCTGGCCTGGGTGCATGACGAAGTTCGTCGCACGCTGGAGTCCGTCAACAAGTCGCTGAAGCGCCTGCTGCGCCAGAGCGACGGCGCCACCGTTGCGGGTGCGCTGGAGGCGGTGGCGGGCCCGCAGTCGCTGAACAACGTGGTGGCGCAGGTGCACCAGCTGTCGGGCGTGCTTGACGTCGTCGGCCTGGGTGCCGGCGGCGTGCTGATGCGTGCCAGCGAAGAGGTGCTGAAGGTGCTGGCGGCCCAGACGCAGCCGCTGGACCCTGCCACCGTTGACATGCTGGAGCGCGCCCATTTCGCGCTGCTGTCGCTGATCGATCGCATGCTGGCGGGCAAGCAAGTGTCCACCATGGGCCTGTTCACCAGCTACCGCGCGCTGCGGGAGTTTGTCCGCGCCGAACGCATTCATCCCGCCGACGTGTGGCAGTTCTTTGGGCCGCAGGGCTGGCGCTGGCAACCCATCCCGCCCGACGCGTCGGCGCAGGGCCTGCGCGTGGACGCGGTACGTGCTGTTTTCGAGGCGGCTCTGCTCAAGCACATGCGTCAGCCGGCGGTGTCGCACGCGCGCTTGCTGAGCGACCTGTGTGCCGGCGTCGCCGCGGGCGCCCCGGACCTTCAAGGCCAATGCCTGTGGCAACTGGCGGCAGCGCAGTTCCAGGCGCAGGCGCTGGGCCTGCTCGACATCGATATCTATGTCAAACGCCTGGGCTCGCGGCTGCTGTCGCAATTGCGCGCCTCGGCCACGGGCGATGCCCGGGTGTCCGAGCGCCTCGCGCAAGACCTGCTGTTCTATTGCGCGCAGGCGCGCCACCCGCGTGCCGACCAGGCGGCGCAGCGGCTGTGGGACGTGCTGGATGCCTACGGCCTCCGGGACGAAGTCGTCGGCGACTATGAAGACGAGAGCCTGGGGCGCGTCGATCCCAGCTGGGTCGCCCAAGCCAAGCGGCGCGTGGCCGGCGCGAAGGAGTTCTGGTCCCTGGCGGCGGAAGGCGATGTGCAGCGCCTGGACGGCATGGACCAGCAGTTCGCCGGCGTGGCCGAGGCGCTGGAGCGCTTGTTCCCGTCGGGCGAGGCCTTGGGCGAGGCCTTGCAGCGTGCCGCCGTGGCGACACTGCGCTCCCAGACCGCGCCGTCGCCGGGCCTGGCCATGGAGGTCGCGACCAGTCTGCTTTACGTCGAGGCCGCGCTTGACGATGCGTCCTACGACACGCCCGAACAACTGGAACGCGTGCTGGCCCTGGCACGGCGCGTGCTTGGCGCCAGCGGCGGCGAAGCGCCGCAAGACCTGGCGCCCTGGATGGCCGAGTTGTACCGCCGCGTCTCCGACCGCCAGACCCTGGGCAGCGTCGTGCATGAATTGCGCAGCAACCTGACGGCCATCGAGCAGCAGGTCGACAAGTTCTTCCGCGATTCGAGCCAGCGCGAGCTGCTGATTCCCGTGCCGGCGCAGTTCTCGGCCATGCGCGGCGTGCTGAGCGTGCTCGGGCTGACGCAGGCGGCACAGGCCTGCCTGCGCATGCGCGACGAGGTCGATGCGCTGATCACCACCGAGGTCGACGTACAGCGCGGCGGTGTGCCGCAGGCCTTCGAGCGCTTGGCGCATAACCTCGGCGCCTTGGGCCTGTTGATCGACATGCTGAGCGTGCAGCCTCAATTGGCCAAGCGCATGTTCGTGTTTGATGACGAAACCGGCGCGCTGCTGTCGCAGGTCGGCGGCAGCAAGCCGAAGGCGCAGCCGCCGGTGCTGCGTCCGCAGGGCGTGGATATTCCGGTGGCCGCCGCGGCGTCTGCTGAAGTCGTCGCGCAGGAAGTTGTGCAAAAGGCTGAGCAGGAGACTGCGGACCACCCTGCGGAGGCCATCGAGGCGAGCCGCAGCCTGCTGAGCCAGCTCGAGCAGGCGACGCGTGAGGTGGTGGCCGGTGAACGGTCCAGCCAGGCGCTGTCGCGCGACCTGGAGCGGCTGTCGCTGCAGGCCGAGGCCGCCGACGAAACGGCGCTCGCGCAGGTCACGCAGCAGGCGCAACGCCTGCTGGAAGGCGGGCCGGTCGCCGGCCATGGTGCTGAGTCCGAAGCGTTGCCGCATGCACTGGCGCCCGTTCCGCCCGAACTGTCCTCCGACCCGGCAACGACGGCCGTGCCCGAACCTGTGCCGGCGGCCAGCCACGATGCCGAGCAGGCGCGCGCTCAGGCGGGCGAATCCTTGCAGAATTTCCTGTCTGGTCATGCACCTGCCGCCAGCGTCGCGCCGCCCGCCGTCGAGGTTCTGCCCGAAGGGGCTGCACTCGATCAGGAGATGCTCGAAATCTTCCTGGAGGAGGCGGCCGAGGTCACGGCCGAAGCGCGCGCCGCAGCCGACGCCTTGGAGCGTGAGCCGAACGAGCGGGCCCCGCTGACCGATATTCGCCGCGCCTTCCACACCCTCAAGGGCAGTTCGCGCATGGTGGGTTTGCTGGAGTTCGGCGAAGCCGGCTGGGCCTGCGAACAGCTGCTCAATGCCTGCCTGTCAGAGGAACGGCAGGCGGACGCCACGCTGCTGGGTTTCATCCGCGAGGCGCTGGTCGAGTTCGAGCAATGGGCTCAGGACATTGCCCAGCAGCGCGCCGTGGTGCACAGCGCCGACTCCCTGCGCCAGCGTGCCGACGCCTTGCGCCTGGGTGCGCCTGTGCCGCAGCCGGGTGCCGCGCCTGTTCCAGCGCCCGCAAGCGCCGAACGGGTCGGCCATGATCAGGCCGAGGCCGGGCTGCAGCCTCTGGAGCTGCTGACGCTGGATCTGGACGCCGAGCCCCTGCCGGCGCCGACGTTGGTCGAGGCCGACCAGCCGGTGCCCGCCGCGGCCGATTTCTCGCCGGACACGCTGGTGCTGGACCTGCCGGGCGCCGAGGAATTGCCCCTGTTGCCGCTGGCCGAGCCGATGCAGCCCGCGGAGACTGTGGAAGCTGGCGTTGGATCACTGGCCGAACCGGTGGCCGAGCTGCCCGATTTCGAGCTCCCGCTGGAAGACGGGGAAAGTGCGTTGCCGCCCGTCAGCCTGGAAGCCATGCCCGAGGCCTTGCCCGACGAGGTTCCGGTGGCCGAGGTCTTGGGCGAGGAGGCATGGCCTGGCGAATTTGCGCCGCCTGAAGACACGCATGCGTCGGCGGCGCCCATGCTCCCGCCGACTTTGCACCTGGTCACCAGCAAACCCGATGAAGCTGAAACAGCGCCCGAAGGGGTCGGCCTGGAAGACGCAATGACCGCGGCCGAGCGTGAGGGCGAGACGGAAGCCGAAAGCGTCAAGGTGATCGGGCTCTTGCGCATCAGCATCACGCTGTTCAATATCTTCCTCAACGAGGCGGACGAGTTGTCGCGCCGCCTCAGCATGGAGCTGGCCGAGTGGGCGCTGCCTTTGCATCCTCCGGTGCCGGCGTCTTGCGAGGTGCTGGCGCACGCGCTGGCCGGCAATGCCGCGACGGTGGGATTTGACGATCTTTCGCAGCTGGCGCGCGCCTTGGAGCAGGCGCTGGGCCGCGCTGCGCGCGCGCAGGCCTTTGAGCCTGCCCAGGCGCAGACCTTTGTCCGGGCGGCGGAAGACATTCGTCGCCTGCTGCACCAATTTGCTGCGGGGTTCCTGAAAACGCCCGAGCCGGGGATGCTGGAGGCCCTGGAGGCCTACGAACCCCTGGCATTGACTTCTGGCGAGGCGCAGGCGAAGCTGGATGCGAAGTTGGATGCCAAGCCGGACATCGATGCGATCGAGTCCGAGTTGTTCCCGGTGTTTTCGGAAGAAGCCAAGGACTTGCTGCCCGAGCTGCACGCCAATTTGCGTGAATGGCAAGGCCGGCCGCAACAGCTGTCGTTTGCCGACGCCTGCATGCGGGTGCTGCACACTTTCAAGGGGGGCGCACGCCTGACCGGCGCCCTGCATCTGGGCGATCAAGCCCATGATCTGGAGTCGGCGGTCGAGTTGCTGGCGCGCCAGGCCGAAGTGGGGGCGGCACAGGTGGCGGCCTTGCAGGAGCGGGCCGATCTCTTGGACACGGCTTTCGAGGCCTTGCGCGCGGCACAGGAAGGTGCAGCGGCGCAGCCCAAGTTCGCCAGCGTGGTGGTGGATGAGATGGCGCCCGCTGTGGCGGTCGACCTCGCCTCGGACGTGGCGCCCGACGCGGCGGCCGTGGCGGCCGCATCGGATGCATCCGCCCAGGTCACCGCCGAGGCTGCGCAAACCGGCGCCGCGACAGCGGAGTTGCTGCCCCTGCCGGCGACTCAGGCGCGGGAGCTGGACTGGTCGCGCTTCGAAGGCGGCGCCGAGCGAGAAGCCGAGCCGTTGGCGCTGGGCGGGGGGCAGGCCGTGGTGCGGGTCCAGGGCAGCCTGCTGGAGCGCATGGCGGCGCAAGCCGGCGAGGTCAGCGTGCGACGCGCGCGGCTGGAGTCGGAGTTGTCTCAGATGAAGGGCGCTCTGCTGGATCTCGACGACAACCTGGACCGTCTGCGCGCCCAGCTGCGGGAACTCGAGGTGCAGGCGGAAACCCAGATCAGTTCGCGCCAGGAGGCCGCCAAGCTGACTGGGCGCGACTTTGACCCATTGGAGTTCGACCGCTACACCCGCTTCCAGGAGCTGACCCGGATGATGGCCGAGTCCGTCAACGACGTGGCCACCGTGCAGCGCAGCCTGCAGCGCAATCTGCAGCAGGGCGAGGACGAATTGGCCGGCCAGGTGCGCCTGACCCGCGAGCTGCAGGACGACCTGCTGCGGACCCGCATGGTGGAATTCGACAGCCTGGCCGAGCGGTTGCACCGTGTGGTGCGTCAAGCGGCGCGCGAGGCGGGCAAGCAGGTGCAACTCGAAATCGTCGGCGGCCACGTGGAGCTGGATCGCGCCGTGCTGGAGCGCATGGTGGGGCCGTTCGAGCATTTGCTGCGCAACAGCGTGGTCCATGGCATTGAACTGCCGCCGCAGCGCGCCGCGCATGGGAAACCCGAGCAAGGTCTGATCCGCATCGAAGTCGGGCAGCAGGGCAATGAGATCGAATTGCGCTTCAGCGACGATGGCGCCGGCCTGGACCTGGCCCGCATCCGCGAGCGCGGCCTGGCCATGGGCTTGCTGCAGGCCGATCAGGCCGTCGGCGACGAGCAACTGATGCAGCTCGTGTTCACCCCCGGCTTCTCGACCGCCGCCGCATTGACGGCGTCCGCAGGCCGCGGCGTCGGCATGGACGTGGTGCGGGCCGAGGTCAGCACGCTGGGCGGCTTCGTGCAGATCCATTCGACGCCGCAGCAAGGCTCCGTGTTCACCCTGCGCGTGCCCTTGACCACGGCATTGACGCAGGTCGTGCAGGTGCGCTGCGGCGAGCTGACCGTGGCCATTCCCGCCAGCCTGATGGAGGCGGTCATTCGCGTGCCGGTGGCGCAGTTGGAGGCTGCGTACCGGGATGCCGCGCTATCCGTCGGCGACCAGCAACTGCCCTTGTACTGGCTGGGCGGGCTGCTGGAGCAGGGCAGCCATGGCGTCCTGCTGGGCCGGACCCTGCCCGTGCTGCTGATTCGCAGCGCCAAGCAGCGCCTGGCCTTGCATGTCGACGAAGTCATGGGCAACCAGGAAGTGGTGGTCAAGAACCTCGGGCCGCAGCTGATCCACCTGCCGGGCCTGGCGGGCATCAGCCTGCTGGCCTCCGGCGCCGTGGCGCTGATCTACAACCCGGTGGGTCTGGTCAATGCCTACGGCGCCCAGGTCCTGCGGGCGCAGCAGACCTTGCTGCCCGAGGCGCTGCGGGCCGATGCGGCGGCCGCCAGGCCCGAAGCGCCATTGGCGCCGCTGGTGATGGTGGTGGACGACTCCCTGACGGTGCGCCGCGTCACGCAGCGTCTGCTGGAGCGCGAAGGCTACCGCGTGCTGCTCGCCAAGGACGGCCTGGACGCCATGGAGCGCCTGGGCGGCGACGAGCTGCCGGCGCTGATCCTGTCCGACATCGAGATGCCGCGCATGGATGGCTTCGACTTGGTGCGCAATCTGCGGGCCGATCCGCGCCTGGCTGAGTTGCCGGTTGTCATGATTACTTCGCGCATTGCGCAAAAGCACAAAGACTATGCACACGAGTTGGGCGTAAATGACTATCTGGGCAAGCCCTATGATGAAGAACACCTTTTGCACCTGATTGCCAGATACACTTCTTCTTCGTTGACCCACGCGTAGGCTAGGCTGTATCAGCGGTTGCTTGAGGGGTATCAGCAACAACGGTCGAAAAAACGATTAACGTGGTCCGGCCGGCGAAACAGGGTTCGGGCACGTGGGCCAATTTTTGGGTGCTATGTCGGAAGTCGTTGATCATCTTGCAGAACTGACGGGCAATCGCGATCGCGACGTCATGGACGTCACGCTGGTGTCTGCCCTGAGCGATCTGTTGGAACCCCTGCACGCGGCCATCTACCGCTGCGTAGGAGAGCCCGGGCAGGAGCGCTGGCTGACGCGTGCACGGCTGTCCCAGGGCGACGCCGTGGCGTCGGCGGATTCGGTCTGGATCCAGTCAGAAAAGCTGCCGGCGCTCGATGAATTCCCCGGCCGGGTGGACTGCATGCGCAGCCGCCAGGTGCTGCAGCAGCACCAGGATGACCATTGGCTGACGCTGTTCCCCATTGCCACCGACCGCAGCGTGGTGGGCGTGATCGAGATCAGCACGCGAGAACAGCTCTCGCCTGGCGGCCTGAAGCAGGTCAGCAGCATTTTGCGCATTTATCACAATTTTCAGGGCCTGCTGGACTACAGCGAGCGCGACACGCTGACGGGCTTGCTGAATCGCAAGACCTTCGACGAGAGCTTCCTCAAGGCCATGGGCGACATGCCCATGCATCGCGACGAATCGGCCCAGGATGGGCGCCGTCACGAGGAAGTCCACCCGCGTTATTACCTGGGACTGATCGACATCGATCATTTCAAGGCCGTCAACGACCGCTTTGGCCATTTGATCGGCGACGAAGTGCTGCTGCTGCTGTCGCGCCTGATGCGCAACAGTTTCAGGTTCCACGACCTGCTCTACCGCTTTGGCGGCGAGGAGTTCGTGGTCCTGATGCGCTGCGAAGACGCCAACGATGCCGCGCAGGCCTTCGAGCGCTTGCGCACCAATACGGGGAGCTATGCCTTTCCGCAGGTCGGCCATGTGACGATCAGCGTCGGGTTCACCGAGGTGCGGCCAGGGGATTCTCCGGCGGCGGCCTTCGAGCGGGCCGACAAGGCGGTGTACTTTGCCAAGTCCAATGGCCGCGACCAGGTGCGCGACCATGCCGATCTGCTGCGCGTCGGCGCCTTGAAGGAAGTCGAGCAGGTCAGCGACGTGGAGTTGTTCTGACGCGGCGCAGAGTTTCTTGCGGCCGGTCTGGTTCGTGCGGGATGGCGTGAAATAAAATATCCCCATGTCTACGTCCTCCATCGACTTGACCAATCAATTCCTGATTGCCATGCCCGGCATGGCGGATGACGCCTTCGCCGGCTCGGTGATCTACATGTGCGAGCACAACGAGAAGGGCGCCTTGGGCCTGGTCATCAACAAGCCGATCTCGCTGACGCTGGGCAACCTGTTCGAAAAGGTCGAACTCAGCCTGGATGACCTGGAAATGGCCGAACGCCCGGTGTTTTACGGCGGCCCGGTCCAGACCGAGCGCGGTTTCGTGCTGCACGAGCCCCTGGACGACGCGGGCGGCCATTACAACGCCACCCTGGTCGTGCCGGGCGGCCTGGAAATGACCACCAGCCGCGACGTGCTGGAGGCGCTCTCCAATGGCGCCGGCCCCAAGCGCGTGCTGGTCACGCTCGGCTACAGCGGCTGGGCCGCGGGCCAGCTGGAAGAGGAGCTGGGCCGCAACGGCTGGCTCACCGTGCGCGCCGCGCCGGAGATCATCTTCGACACACCGATCGAAGAGCGCTACGAGCGGGCCCTGGGCTTGCTGGGGGTCGACCCCCGCATGCTCAGCCAGGAGGCAGGGCACGCATGAGCGCCCCGCCCAGTTCCGGCAAGCCCTCCGCATCCACCGTCATTCCTCAATCGTTGCTGGCCTTTGATTTCGGTTTGCGCCGCACCGGTGTGGCGGTGGGCAATGCTTACCTAAAAAGTGCGCAGCCGGTCGCAACCATCCACCAGACTGGCGATGCACGCTTCGATGCCATCGCTAAACTGATCAAGGAATGGCAACCCGACGCCCTCGTGATCGGCGTGCCCTTTCATCCCGACGGCGCCGAGCACGAGATGACGGCGCACGCCAGGCGCTTCGGGCGCCAGCTCAAGGGGCGCTTTCATTTGCCGGTCTTCGAAGTGGACGAGCGCTATACCAGCGCCGAGGCCCAGAGCGCGGGCGCCCGCGATCTCGACGCGGCCGCTGCGGCGTTGATTCTTGAACAATTTTTCAGAGAGCATTCATGAGCACCTTATTACTCGACGCCGAAGCCCTGTACGCCGATCTGCTCAAGGGTGTGCAGCGCCTGATGCAGGCCGATACCGCGCTGGTGGGCGTCTGGTCGGGCGGCGCCTGGCTGGTGGAGCGCCTGCAGCGTGATCTGGGCTTGAAGGGCGATCCGGGCGTGATTTCCAGTTCGCTGCACCGTGACGACTTCGGCTCCAAGGGCATGTCGGCCAGCCCGGACCAGACCAAGCTGCCTTTCGAAGTCGAGGGCCGGCGCATCCTGCTGGTCGACGACGTGCTGTTTACCGGTCGTACGGCGCGTGCGGTCATCAATGAGCTGTTCGATTTCGGCCGCCCGGCCAGCGTGGCCCTGGCGGTGCTGGTGGACCGCGGCGGACGCGAGCTGCCGATCGAGCCGGCGTTTTCCGCCGCACGTGTGAACCTGGGCGCCGAGCAGCGCCTGCGCCTGGCCAAGGATGCGGCCGGGCGTTTCAGTTTTGATGTCAGGAAGGATTGAGATGCTGTCCAAACGCAACCCTCAGCTGAACAAGCACGGTGAGCTGGTTCACCTGCTGTCCATCGAAGGCCTGCCGCAGGCCGTCATTCACCAGATCCTCGACACGGCGGGCACCTTCCTGTCCGTCAACGACCGCGAGGTCAAGAAAGTGCCGCTGCTGCGGGGAAAAAGCGTGTTCAACCTGTTCTTCGAGAACAGCACCCGCACCCGCACGACCTTCGAGATCGCGGCCAAGCGCCTGTCGGCCGACGTGATCAACCTTGACATCGTGCGCTCCAGCACCGCCAAGGGCGAAACCTTGCTGGACACGGTGGCCAATCTCTCGGCCATGCATGCCGACATGTTCGTGGTGCGGCACAGCGAGTCCGGCGCGCCCTACCTGATCGCCCAGCATTGCGCGCCGCATGTGCATGTGGTGAATGCCGGCGACGGCCGCCATGCCCACCCCACGCAGGGGTTGCTCGACATGTACACGATCCGCCACTACAAGAAGGATTTCAGGCAGCTCACGGTGGCCATCGTCGGCGACATCGTGCACTCACGCGTGGCGCGCTCCGACATCCACGCGCTGAGCATCCTGGGCGTGCCCGAGATCCGCGCCGTCGGCCCCAAGACCCTGGTGCCCGGCGACCTGAAGGAGATGGGCGTGCGCGTCTGCAACGACATGGCCGAAGGCATACGCGATGCCGACGTGATCATCATGCTGCGCCTGCAGAACGAGCGCATGAGCGGCGCGATGCTGCCCAGTGCGGGCGAGTTCTTCAAGAATTTCGGCCTGACGCCCGAGAAGCTGGCGCTGGCCAAGCCCGACGCCATCGTGATGCACCCGGGCCCCATCAACCGCGGCGTCGAGATCGCGTCCGATGTGGCCGACGGCGGGCAGAGCGTGATCCTGCCCCAGGTGACCTTCGGGATTGCGGTGCGCATGGCCGTGATGTCCATCCTTGCCGGCAACGAAGCCTGACCGAATTTGGAGCAGCACATGAAGATTTTGATCAAGAACGGCCGGCTGATCGATCCGGCGAGCGGCCTCGACCAGCTGGGCGACTTGAGCATCGCGGGCGGGCGCATCGTCGGGCTGGGCAAGGCGTCGGCCGATTTCTCGGCGGACCGGGTCATCGACGCCTCCGGCTTGACGGTGATGCCCGGCCTGGTCGATCTGGCGGCGCGCCTGCGCGAACCCGGCCATGAGCACGAGGGCATGCTGGAGAGCGAGCTGAAGGCCGCGGCGGCCGGCGGCGTGACCAGCCTGGTGTGCCCGCCCGATACCGATCCCGCGCTGGACGAGCCCGGCCTGGTCGAAATGCTGAAGTTCCGGGCCCGCAAGCTCAGCCGCTGCCGCCTGTTCCCGCTGGGGGCGCTGACTCGCGGCCTGGATGGCGAAGCGTTGACCGAGATGGCCGAGCTGACCGAAGCCGGCTGCATCGGGTTTTCGCAGGCCGAGCGGCCCATCAGGAACACGCAGTTCCTGACGCGCGCGCTTCAATACGCCGCTACCTTCGACTATGCGGTGTGGCTGCACCCGCAAGATCCCTGGCTGTCCGGCGGCGTGGCCGCCAGCGGCGCCATGGCGACCCGGCTGGGCCTGGCGGGCGTGCCGGTCACGGCCGAGACGATCGCCCTGCACACGATTTTCGAACTGGTGCGCAGCACCGGTGCGCGCGTGCATCTGTGCCGCATTTCCAGCGCTGCGGGCGTGGCCCTGGTGCGCGCGGCCAAGGCCGAAGGCTTGAACGTCACGGCAGATGTCACTATCAACTCGTTGCACCTGACCGATGTCGACATCGGCTATTTCAACTCGGCCATGCGCCTGAGCCCGCCGCTGCGCCAGGGCCGCGATCGCGATGTGCTGCGCGCCGGCCTGGCCGACGGCACGCTGGACGCGCTGGTGAGCGACCACACCCCGGTGGGCGCGGACGAAAAGAATCTGCCGTTTGCCGAAGCCACGCCGGGCGGCACGGGGCTGGAGCTGTTGCTCAGCCTGGCGCTCAAATGGGCGCAGGACGATGGCGTGCCCTTGGCACGGGCCTTGTCCGTCGTGACCAGCGAGCCGGTGCGCGTGCTGGGCGATGCCCTGGGTTCGCTGGCCGCCAGCGCGGGTCGCCTGATCGAGGGCGGCGTGGCCGACGTCTGCGTGTTCGACCCGGCCTCGCACTGGGCGGTCCAGCCGGCGCGCCTGGTCAGCCAGGGCAAGCACACGCCGTTTGCGTTCGAGATCACCGGCTTCGAATTGCCCGCTAGCGTGCGCTACACCCTGGTGGCGGGCACGGTCGCGCACGAAGCGCAGGCGCTTTGATATTCATCCGATGAGAAGTCTCGTTGCCTTGTGGCGCCTGCTGCGCCTGGTCCTGCACGTGGTTTACGGCGTGATGACCGTCTGGCTGCGCTTTCCTCGCTTGACGGCGGCGCAGCGTGAAGACCGCATCGCGCAATGGTCGCGTCGCATGCTGGCGATCCTGGGCATTGCGATGGAAAGCCGCGGGGAGGTCCATCCGGCCCCCAAGCTGGTCGTCGCCAATCATGTGTCGTGGCTGGACATCGGCACCATCCACGCGGTGATGCCGCATGCGCGCTTCGTGTCCAAGGCCGATGTCCGGAACTGGCCGGTCGTCAGCATGCTGGTGGAAGGGGCTCGAACGCTGTACATCGAGCGCGCCAGCAAGCGCGACGCGCTGCGCGTCGTGCACCAGACCGCCGCGGCCCTGCAGGCCGGCGACAGCGTGGCCTTCTTTCCCGAAGGCACGACCGGGCCGGGGCCG
>JAFALA010000098.1 GCA_019234815.1 Burkholderiaceae bacterium
GCGCTCCACCCGCATCGAGAATGCCGGCGACACGCTGGTGGCGGTCGTCAACGACGTGGCCTACGAGTTCGCGTACGAACCCTCCGACGTCGCCACGCTGTGGGTCCAGGCGAGCCAGCGCCTGGCCGTCACCGCGCGTGCGCATCCGCTGCGGTCGATCGATCGATTGCGCGAAGCGGTCAAGGGCGGCTGCGGGTTTCCGTCCTCGGTGATGTTCCTGAACCGCCTGCTGAACGACCAGGGTGACGTGCTGGTGCGCATCGTGCGCGAGACCACCGTGCGGGTCGACGCGATCGAGGACCGGTTGCTGGTCGGCCGCCTCGCGCCGATGCGGACCGACCTCGGCAAGCTCCGCCGCGTGCTCGTGCGCCTGCAGCGGCTGCTCGCGCCGGAGCCGGGCGCGCTGTTCCGCCTGCTGCGTCAGCCGCCGCCCTGGCTGCCCGAGCCCGACCTCGCGGAGCTGCGCCAGGCGACGGAGGAGGTCTCGCTCGTGCTGCGCGACCTGCATGCGCTCCAGGAACGCATCAAGCTGCTGCAGGACGAGATCGGTGCCCAGGTCGCCGAGCAGACGAACCGCAGCGTGTTCACCTTGACGGTGGTGACGGTGCTGGCGCTGCCGATCAACATCGTCGCCGGCCTGCTCGGGATGAACGTGGGCGGGATCCCGTTCCAGCAAAGCGCGAACGGCTTCGTGTGGATCGTCGGGATCGTCGTCGGTTTCACCGCGTTCGCCGGCTGGTGGGCGTTCCGACGGCGCGACTAACGGGCGGCGGGCGGCGGGCGGCTAGTAGACCTCGGGCACCACCATGTCGGGCGGCACCGCCTGGCGGGCGTAGTCCTCGTGGCGGATGCGGGCCGGCAGCACGACTTCCGGGTGCTCGACCTCGCTGTAGTCGAACTGCGACAGCAGGTGGTGGATGCAGTTCAGGCGCGCGGTCTTCTTGTCGACGGCCTGCACGACCCACCAGGGCGAGTCCTCGGTGTGCGTGCGCTCGAGCATGATTTCCTTGGCCTTCGTGTAGTCCTCCCAGCGGCGGCGCGACTCGAGGTCCATCGGGCTCAGCTTCCACTGCTTGAGCGGGTCGTGGATGCGGGCCAGGAAGCGCAGGTGCTGTTCGTCGTCGGTGATCGAGAACCAGTACTTGATCAGGCGGATGCCCGATCGCAGCAACATGCGTTCGAATTCGGGCACCGTGCGGAAGAACTCTTCGTACTCGTCGTCGGTGCAGAACCCCATGACGCGCTCGACGCCCGCGCGGTTGTACCAGCTGCGGTCGAACAGCACCATCTCGCCGGCTCCCGGCAAGTGCGCCACGTAGCGCTGGAAATACCATTGGGTGCGCTCGCGCTGGTTCGGCGCGGGCAGGGCGACGGTGCGGCACACGCGCGGATTCAGCCGCTGGTTGATGCGCTTGATCACGCCGCCCTTGCCGGCGGCGTCGCGTCCCTCGAACAGGATCACGACCTTGCGTTTGCGGTCGGCGACCCAGTCTTGCAGCTTGATCAGCTCGCCCTGCAGGCGGAACAGCTCCCGGAAGTAGCGGTTGCGCTTGAGCCGCTCGGTCTCGTCGACGGCCCCGGCGTCCGATGCGCCCAGGTGGTGCAGCACCGCCTCCGGGCGATAGTGGTCGTCGAGCTCCATTTCGAGCTCCTCGTCGTAGTCGTCGACGAGTTCGCGGGCAATGCGGCGGCGCAGTTCTTCCTGGTCGGACAAAGGCGGCATGGCGGCCCCCCGGTTCAGAACCAGTGCGTGAACAGCCAGTAGAGCGAGCCCGAGAGCGCGATGGCTGCGGGCAGCGTCAGCACCCAGGCCATCAACAGATTGCGGATGGTCGACATCTGCAGGCCCGAGCGGCTGGCGGCCATGGTGCCGGCCACGCCGGAAGACAGCACATGCGTGGTCGAGACCGGCAGGCCGAACAGGTCGGCCGCGCCGATGGTGGCCATCGCCACCAGCTCGGCCGAGGCGCCTTGCGCATAGGTGAGGTGGCTCTTGCCGATCTTCTCGCCCACCGTGACGACGATGCGCTTCCAGCCCACCATGGTGCCCAGCCCCAGGGCGATGGCCACGGCGATCTTGACCCACAGCGGGATGAACTTGGTGGCAGTGTCCATCTGCGCCTTGAGCGCTTTCAGGCTGGCCCTGCTCTGCTCGGTCAGCCCG
This sequence comes from Burkholderiaceae bacterium, assembly GCA_019234815.1. Lineage (GTDB taxonomy): Bacteria > Pseudomonadota > Gammaproteobacteria > Burkholderiales > Burkholderiaceae_C > JAFALA01. Next base: position 2,165 of record JAFALA010000098.1, read on the forward strand.
CTGGCGTTGGACTTGTCAAGCAGGCGGATGGTTTCAGAGGCCAGGTACATGTCATTGCGGACGTTCTTCACGTTGGTCGCAGGCACGGCCGCCAGCGTGGGGTGGCTTTGCACCTGGTCGCCGATGTCGCCGGCCAGGGCCGACAGCGCCGGCACGATCTCCTCGTTCAGCGTCTTGTTCTGGATGTAGTTCGTCAGGACGAGGCGCGGATCGCCGCTCAGCGCGGCGCTGGACTGCGCCTTCAAATCCATCTGCGCGATGTGAGCCACCATGGCAAATTGGGTCGTCTGCTCCACCGGCATGGCGCGGTTCAGCGCATAGGACAGGGGCACAGTGCCGACCAGGATCAGCATGATCAGGCCCATGCCCTTCTGGCCGTCGTTGGAGCCGTGCGCGAAAGACACACCCGTGCAGGTCAGCACCAGCAGCGCGCGGATCCACAGCGGCGGCGGGCGGTTGCCCTGCGGCTCTTCGTAGAGGGCACGATTCCTGACCAGGCGGCGCAGCAGCAGGAGCAGCAGGGCCGCGCAGGCGAAGCCGACCAGCGGCGAGAGCAGCAGCGAGTAGCCGACCTTGGTGGCCTGGCCCCAGTCCACGCCGGCCGTGCCGTCGCGGCCGTGCATCAGCGCGTTCGCCACGCCGACGCCGATGATCGAGCCGATCAAGGTATGCGACGACGAGGCCGGCAGGCCCAGCCACCAGGTGCCCAGGTTCCAGATGATCGCGGCAATCAGCAGCGCAAACACCATCGCAAAGCCGGCGCTGGAGCCCACCTGCAGGATCAACTCCACCGGCAGCAGCGAGATGATGCCGAACGCCACCGTGCCGCTGGACACCAGCACGCCCAGGAAATTGAACACCCCGGACCAGACGACCGCGAAATGCGGCGGCAGCGAATGCGTGTAGATCACCGTGGCGACCGCATTGGCGGTGTCGTGGAAACCGTTGACGAATTCAAATCCCAGCGCGATCAGCAGGGCCACGCCCAGCAGCACGTACGACACCATCGCGATGCTGGTCTCGCCCGCCGCCGACATGTCGCTCAGCACGCTGTAGGCCGTGTACGACAGGCCCAACGCCAGGACGGCGAGGAACACCAGTCCCAGCATGGGGCCGCCGGCGTGGTCAAAGCTGGGGCGCGCGGGGGCAGCGCCAAAGTTCATGGGCGGATTGATGGGTTGGTTCATGTCGGAATCTCGCAGGCAAAGATTCCGTCCATCATCCGGGGTCCTGATGACACAAATGTTAAAAATAGCGGCCGCCGGGGCCGTTTCATCATTCCTCTGAACTACTGTTCCAGAACGCCTGCGAAATGGGTGGCAGGGCTTCCAGGCGGGCGACGACCCGGTCCAGCTCCTCGGAGTCCACCGCCGTGGCGAACAGGGTGGCGTGGATTTCAAGCTCGTGCTGTCCGAAGGGGTGGATGTCCACGTCACGTACCGGGTAGTTGGCTTCCTCCAGCCAGTTCACCAGGTTCTCGCGCATGTCGGACTCGGCGCCGCGCTGGCACACCAGGTAGACGCGGTAGGTGGCCTCGCTCGTTTCCTCGTCGACCGGGCGGCGGTTGATGCGGTTCACCACGGGCCGCAGCAGGGTGTTGCTGGCCAGCACGAAAACGGCCGCCAGCAGCGCTTCGCCGATCAGGTCCGCTCCTGCGCAGGCGCCCACGGCGGCCGAACCCCACAGGGTCGCGGCGGTGTTCAGGCCGGTGATGTTGGCGCCTTCCTTCATGATCGCGCCCGCGCCCAGGAAGCCGATGCCGGACACCACGTAGGCCACCACATGCACGGCGGCCTCGTGGCCGCCCAGCCGGTTGGCCATGTCGACGAACACGGCGGCGCCAACGGCCACCAGCGTGTTGGTGCGCAGCCCCGCCGTGCGCTGGCGCACCTGGCGTTCGAAGCCGATCAGGCCGCCCAGGACGAAGGCGGCGCACAGGCTCACGAAGGTATCGAGCAGGGAGGGGAGGTTGATGTTGTTGATGGCTTCCATGCGCGGCGCCCTTCTTTCATTGAATTCACTGAACCTTGCTGAATCTGCCAGCGCGGCATTGTCAACGATGGATGGGGATTTCGATGCGATAGTCAACCTGGCGGCCGGCGGCGGCGTTGTGCAGGCCATGGCTCGTCTGGAGGAGTTTGGATGTTGAACCGACGTCAATGCCTGGCGTACTTCCCCCTGGGCCTGGCTCCGGGGATCCTGGCGGGATTGGGCGGATGCGCCGGCTCGCCGGCCCGCCAGACGGCGGCCGCCGCTGCGCCGGACGCTGCACCTGCCGTCGCCAGCGCCTTCAGCGCCATGGCCGACGAGCTCTGGCTGGACCGTTTGAGTTGGGGCAGCACCAGCAGCGAGCTGGCGGAACTGCGCCGCATGGGCCGGGCGGCGTGGCTGCAGCGGCAGTTGTCCGCGAGCAGGCCGGGCGGCTGGGCCGATCTGCCCACGGAAGCGCGCGCGCAGATCGACGCCATGAGCATCGGCAGCACGTCCATGCCGGAGCTGGTTCGCACCCTGGAGGCGCAGCGCAAGTCCGCCGAGGCGCTGCAGGACGATGCCCAAAAGCAGGCGGCGCAAAAAGCCTACCAGGTCGAAATGAACCGGCTGGCCCGCGAGGCCTCCAGCCGCATGCTGCTGGGGGCCCTGTACGCGCCGGCTCAACTGCGCGAGCAGATGGGCTGGTTCTGGTTCAACCATTTCAATGTCTACCAGCACAAGCACAATCTGCGCGCCATGCTGGGCGACTACAACGAGCAGCTGCGCGCGCATGCGTTGGGCCGTTTTCGCGAGCTGCTGCAGCTCACCGTGTTCCATCCCGCCATGCTGCGCTACCTCGACAACGAGCAGAACGGCGCCGGCCACATCAACGAGAACTACGCGCGCGAACTGCTGGAGCTGCACACCCTGGGCGTGGACGGCGGCTACAGCCAGCGCGACGTGCAGGAGCTGGCCCGCGTGCTGACGGGGCTGGGCGTGCGGCTCAACGACGACACGCCGCGCATGCGCCCGGCCCTGCAGGCCCTGTACGTGCGGCGCGGCCTGGCGGAGTTCAACCCGCAGCGCCACGACTTCGGCGACAAGACCGTGCTGGGCCTGACCATCCAGGGGCGCGGCATCGCCGAGATCGAGCAGGTGCTGGACCATCTGGCCCGCCAGCCGGCCACGGCGCGTTTCCTGAGCCGCAAGCTGGCCCAGTATTTCGTCGCCGACGATCCGCCGCCGCCGCTGGTCGAGCGCATGGCCGCCAGCTACCTGCGCAGCGACGGCCAGATCGGCGTCGTGCTGCGCACGATGATCGAGGCGCCCGAGTTCGACGCCTCCCTGGGGCGCAAATTCAAGGATCCCCTGCACTATGTCGTGTCGGCCGTGCGCATGGCCTATGACGGGCGTGTCATCCTGAACACCGGCCCGATGCAGAACTGGCTGAACCGCCTCGGCCAGACGCCGTTCGACCACCAGACGCCCGATGGCTATCCGCTGCAGGCGTCGAGCTGGAACAGCGCCGGCCAGATGAACACGCGCTTCGAGCTGGCGCGCGCCATCGGCGGCGGCAGCGCCGGCCTGTTCAGGGTCGAAGGCAAACCGGTGGACAAGCCGGCATTCCCGCAGTTGGCTACTTCGCTGTATTACGAGGGCGTGGCGCCGCACCTGTCCGCGAGCTCGCGCGAGGCCCTTGCGCAGGCCGCCTCGCCGCAGGAATGGAACAGCCTCCTGCTGTCCTCGCCTGAATTCATGATGCGCTGAAGGACTGCTATGAATCGTCGTGATGTCTTGAATGCCGCGCTGGGCCTGGGGGCGGGCCTGACGCTGTGCGGCAGCCGGGCCTGGGCGGCCGAGGCCTTGTCGCTAGAGACGCCGCGCTTCCTGCTGGTGTTCCTGCGCGGCGGCTACGACGCCGCCAACTTGCTGGTGCCGCATGCGTCCTCGTTCTATTACGAGTCGCGCCCCAATATCGCGATCGCCAGGCCGCAGGGCGACGCGGCTGGGCAGGCCCTGCCCAACACGGCCTTGCCGCTGGACGCGCAATGGGCGCTGGCGCCGGCCTTGGCGGGCAGCCTGTACCCGATGTTCCAGCAGCGCCAACTGGCCTTCATGCCCTTTGCCGGCGTCGATGACCTCTCGCGCAGCCATTTCGAAACCCAGGACCGCATCGAGTTCGGGCAGGCCGGCGATGCCGTGCACCGCGACTACAGCAGCGGCTTCATGAACCGGCTGGCGGCCGAGATCGGCGCCGGGCGCGGTACGCCGGTGTCGTCCATGGCCTTCACCGACCAGCTGCCGATCAGCTTCAGGGGTTCGCAGCCGGTCGCCAACCAATCCCTGCGCAATGTCGGCAAATCGGCGGTGAACGCGCACCAGGCCGATCTGATCTCGCGCATGTACGCCGGCACCGCCATGGCCGATTCGGTCAGCGAGGGTTTCGCCGTGCGCGAGGAGGTGTCGCGCGAGATGGCGGCGGAGATGGAAGCGGCCAGCCGCAACGCGATCGCGGCCAAGGGCTTCGAGACGGAAGCGCGCCGCATGGCGCACCTGATGCGCGACAAGGTGCAGCTCGGCTTCGTCGATGTCGGCGGCTGGGACACCCATGTGGGCGAGGGCGGCGCCAGCGGCCAGCTGGCGGGCAAGCTGGCGCCACTGGGCCAGGGCCTGAAGGCCTTCGCCGACGAGATGGGCGCGCGGTGGCAGAACACCGTGGTCCTGGTGCTGAGCGAGTTCGGACGCACCTTTCGCGAGAACGGCAATCGCGGCACCGATCACGGCCACGGCAGTGTCCATTGGGTAATGGGCGGCGCGGTGCAGGGCGGGCGCATCGTCGGAGAACAGGTGGATGTCAATGCCCGCAATCTGTTCCAGAATCGCGACTATCCGGTGCTGAACGAATACCGGGCCGTGCTGGGCGGACTGTTCGCACGCATGTACGGGCTTGATTCGGCCGCCGTCGCCCGCATATTCCCCGGTGCCCGGCCTCGCGATTGGGGCCTGGTGTGACGAACAGCGTGACGGGGTGCGCGGGTTACCATGCCATCCCGCTGCGGGAGGAACCATGTTGAAGCGATCCACTTTTTTCAAAACACTCTCTGGTGCCTGCCTGGCCCTGAGCCTGGCGCTGCCGCTGGCGGCCTTCGCCGGCGCCAAGGAGGACATCCAGGCCGACATGCGCGCCGGCCGCTGGGACCAGGCCGAGCAGCGCCTGGACGCCGTGATCAGCCAGCACCCTGACAGCGCGGTCGCGCATTACTGGCTCGCGCAGGTCAAGTTCAAGCAGGGTTACATCGACGCAGCGCAGGCCGAGGTGCGGCGCGCCCACGAGATTGATCCCAGCGACAAGTTCGCCGGCGACAAGGCGCTGCTGAACCGCATCGAGCATGCCAAGGTCAGCGCGTCGACGGCGCCGGTGGTGTCCGAGCCTGCGCAGCCGGCACAGGATCGGGAGGCCACCTCGCCGGTGCTGGCGCAGTCGAGCCTGCCGGCGCCGCCGCATGCGGCCGAGCCATCAGGCTCGCACATGCTCTTGTGGGTGATCTTGGTGATGGTCGGGTTGGGCTTGCTGACCTGGCGGCTGACCCGCAAGCGTGAGCTGGACAACGTGCAGCAGGAAAAGGAGCGCTGGAGCGGCGAAATCAAGGACGCCCAGAAAGACCTGGGTGACGCGATCGCCGCCAGCGACGCCAATCCGCAGAACAGCCCCGAGGTCAAGCTGGCCAATTACGACCGCGCCAAGAAGGCGCAGGCCGACCTGGCCGCCCATCTGGGCACCCTGGCCCAGCGCCAGGATTACAACGAGACCGCCAGCCTGGTGATGCGCGCGCGCGATATCGCCGCCGACATCCGCGGCGAGGAAAAACCCAGCCTGCGCGCCGAACGCATGGAGCAGGAGCGCATGGCGGCCATGGCCGAGGCGCAGGCGCGCCAGAACATGATGGGCGGACCCGGCTACGGGCCTGCTTACGGACCCGGGTATGGTCCGGGCCACGGTAGCGGTGTGCTGGGCACGGTCGCCGCCGTCGGCGCCGGCATGGCGCTGGGCAGCCTGCTGAGCGGATCGGCCGAGGCCGGCACGCATCGCGTGCGCCGTGAAGACAATGACAACGGCTATCAGCCTTTCGACGACCGGGGCGCCGGCAGCGACCTGGACTTCGGCGGCAGCGACAGCAGCGGCAGCTGGGACAGCGGCGGCGGCGTCGACACCGGCGGCAGCGGGGATTTCTGAGTATTAAGTACTAAGCACCTGCCGTGATCATTCCGGCAGTTAATCTGGTAGGTATTGCAACAGGCTGCGCCTGACGCCCAGGTCCAGCCAGTCTCCGACCTGCGGCTGCGGCTCGTCGTGGCGGCACCACCAGCTCAAGGGCTGGTCCTGGCTGTCGGCCAATTCCACCGTCACGTGGTGCTGACCCACATAGCGCGCCAGCACGCGGGCACGCACGGGCCAGAGCTCGTCACCCTGCGGCGCTGAAGCGCGCTCCAGGGCCGAGATCGGCGCGATCCAGTGGCCGCAGGCGCGCTGCATGTCTGCTTCGCAGCGCTCGGCCTGCCATTGGTTGAAGGCGCCCAGGAAGTCGGCCACCCGGCGCGTCCTGGGGGCGCGCCAGAGTTCCGTGGGTGAGCTGCACTGCTCGATGCGGCCGTCGAACATCACGGCCACCTGGTCGGCCAGCTCGAAGGCCTCCTCGCGGTCGTGCGTCACCACCAGGCAGGTCTGCCCCAGGCTTTGCTGCAGCTGCCGGAACGAGCGGCGCAATGGGATGCGGAACGATTCGTCGAGCGCCGAGAAGGGTTCGTCCATCAGCAGCAGCGAGGGCTTGCAGGCCAGCGCGCGGGCCAGCGCGACGCGCTGGCGCTGGCCGCCGGAGAGCTGCGCGGGCAGCTTGCTGCTATGCGCGCCGAGTTCGATCAGCTCCAGCAGCTCGTCGGCCCGCTGACGCGCCTCGCGCTGCCCGTGGCCTTGCGCGAGCACGCCGAACTTGATGTTCTCCAGCACCGAAAGATTCGGGAACAACGCGTACTGCTGGAACACCACCCCTACGCCGCGCTGCTGCGTAGGTACATGGGTGAGATCGCGTCCGGCAATTTCGATGCGGCCTTGCGAGAGCGGGCTCAGGCCCGCGATGGCGCGCAGCAGCGTTGTCTTGCCGCAGCCCGAGGCGCCTAGCAGGGCCAGCACCTGGCCCTTGGGCAGGCTGAGGTCCACGCCGCGCAGGATCTGGCGCTCTGGGTCGCCGACCGTGACGGCGGCGCCGTGAATTACGAGTTCCGGGGTCTGTTCCATGAGATCCATGTCTGTACCAAGAGGCTGACGGCCAGCATCAGCGCCAGCGTCAGCACGATCAGCGCGGCGGCCTGGTGGCCGTTGATGCCGCGCATGCTGTTGATCAGGGGCTGCAGCAGCTCCACCGAGCCGCCCAGCAGCAGGTTGGCGATGGCGAATTCCGTCGCGCCGGCAATCCAGCCCAGCACCAGGCTGGTGGCCAGCGCAGGCCGCAGCAGCGGCAGCAGCACTCGCCACAGCAGCAGGCCGTCGCTGGCGCCCAGCGTGCGGCCGGCTTCCAGCAGCTGCCGGGCGTCGAGCTGCTGCAGCGCGGCGCCCAGTGTCTTGTGCACCAGCGCCAGCAGGGTCGGGGTGATGACGGCCACGTAGACCACTTGCACGTTCAGCACGGCGCCCCAGCGTCCGACGAACAGCTCCAGGGCGCCTATGGCCATCACCACGGGTGGAATGGCATAGGGTAGCAGCGCCAGGGCGTCGAGCAGCGCCAGCAGGCGCGGCGCACTCAGGCGCGCCCACAGGCTGGTGCCGCCGCCCAGCAGCAGCGCCAGCAAGGCGCTCAGCAGCGACAGCCATGCCGTGTGCCAGACCGCGGCGTGGATGCGCGCATCCAGCAGGGCCTCGCGCAGCCAGGCCAGCGTGGCGCCCTGCGGCAGCAGCCCCACCCATTGTTCGCTGAAGGCGTAGACCGCCACCGCCAACAAGGGCAGCAGCACGAGCAGCAGCAGCAGGCCCAGGGCCAGGCGCGAGGCGCGAAAGATGGAGGGCGTCGTCATGCGCGTCCTCCTTTGCCATGGCGCAGGCGGCGCGCCAGCCATCTGCCCAGGCCGATCACCAGCGTCAGCATCAGGAACATCAGCAGCGCCAGCAGCGCGGAGAGCTCGGGCTGCGAGAAGATGTCGCCGCTGACCAGCGCGGCAATGCGCACCGCCAGTACGTTGGCGGCCGTGCCCGACAGCGCAAAGGGCGTGGCGAAGGCCGCCGCTGCGTTGGCGAACAGCAGGCTCCCAACCTCCACCAGGCTGGGCAGCAGCACCGGCAGTCCGACCCGGCGCCAGTAGTGCCAGGGGCCCGCGCCCAGGGTGGCGGCCGCCTCGATCAGGCCGCCTTCGACCATCTGCACTGGCGCCATCAGCAGCAGACAGGCCAGCGGCGCCTGGAAGCAGACGTAGGCGACCAGCAGGCCGCCGTTGCGGTAGAGATCGAAGGGCAGCGGCAGGCCGGCACGGCTCATCGCGTTGCTGAGCACGCCTTGGGCGCCGAACAGCAGGATCAGGGCCACGGCCAAGGGCACGCCGGAGAAATTGGCCCCCAGGCTGCACAGCATGCTGCACAGGCCCTGCCAGCGCGGCAGCTCGGCCAGCGCAATCGCGGCGCCGACGCCGATGAACAGGGCGATCAGGGTCGAGGCGCCGGAAATCCAGACGGTGTTCCAGAGCGCCTGGGCGTAGTAGCTATCGGCCAGCAGGTCCTGCACGGCGCAGTCAGGGCCGTGCAGGCAGCTGATCAGCAGGTCGTGGGAGCGCCAGCCGAAGGGCAGCAGCACGGCCAGCGCGATCAAGGCCAGCAGGGGCAGTGCGACCAGCCAGGCCGCACGCGAGCTCAGGGAGAGGGGCAGCGAGAGCTTCAACTGCGGCGTCCTTGCAGGAGTCGCTCGACCATGAAGCCGCAGACATCGATCTGGCGCTGCGGCAGCGGCGTCTCGGCCTGGCTTTCCTGCCGATGCGGCAGCCAGACCAGCGGCACCTCGCGTTCCTCGCGCAGCGGCCCGCCGTGCATGCGGTCGGCGTGCATGCCGTGGTCGCTGGTGAGCAGCACGTCGTAGCCTTGCGCGTGCCAGGCCGGCACGGCGTGCGCCAGCAGCATGTCGAGCTTGCGCGCGCTCAAGGCATAGGCGGTCGATTCGCCGCCGTGCTGGTGGCCGGCGTGGTCGGGTCCCATGGGGTGCACGAGCAGGAAGTCCGGCTGATGCAGGGCGCGCAGGTGCTCGGCGTCGGCGAGCAGGTGCGAATCGGGGTATTCGTCCTCGAAATACCAGCTCGCGCCCACCACGCCGCGGCCCGGCAGCGCGTGCCGATGGCGCAGCGGCTCGAACACCTCGCCGGCCAGCAGCTCGTAAAACCAGTGGTAGGCCGCGACGGCGGAACGCAGGCCGTTTTCGTCCAGGCAGTCGAACAAGGTCGCGGCCACGCGCTGGCCGGGCTGGGCATTGCTGATGATGCCATGGTCCAGCGGACGCTGGCCCGTGATCAGCGTGGCGTAGAGCGGTCGCGAGAGGCTGGGCAGCTCGCAGCTCAGCGTGCTCCAGCTGGCGCGACCGGCTTCCAGCATGGCCTGCAGATAACCCATGTAGCCGCGCGCGGTGTCGTCGCGCAGGCCATCGGGCAACAGCAGCACCAGCTTGTGCTGTGCGTTGGGGTGGGCGGGGGCCTTCGCGCTCACTGCGCAGCCCCCATGACCTCACGCTGCCAGGCGCGCGGGATCTTCTTGGCCTCTTCGGTCCACAGCGCCACCTGCAGCGCGCGGGCGGCCTTGTACTGGCTGTTGTCGATCAGCTGCTTCTTCACGTCGTCGGGCAGCTTGAGCGAGGCGATGCGGATCGGGCGCGCATGGCCGCGGGCCAGGTTGAGCTGGCCGGCATCGCTGAAGATGTACTCGCGCGCCAGCATGGCGGCATTGGGGTGGGGCGCGCTCTTGTTGATCAGGGTCGTGTAGCCGCTGGTGACGGAGCCGTCGGACGGAATCAGCAGCTCGTAGTCGGCGCCGTTGGGAATCTTGTCGCGGTAGCTGAGCGCATTGAAGTCCCAGATCACGAACACATCGGCCTCGCCGCGCTCCATCAGCGCCGGCGTGGCGTTGGTGGTGACCAGGCGGTGCTCGCGGGCGATGCGGGCGAATTGGGCCAGCGCCGGATCCAGGTGGGCTTCGTCGCCGCCCAGGGCGATGGCGGCCGAGAGGATGCCGGCGTTGGCCTGCGCCGCCCGGCCGGCCTCGCCGATCAGCACGCGGTAGCGGCCGTCGAACAGCGCCTTCCAGCTGCGCGGCACGTTGGCGACATGCTTCTTGTTGACCGCGAACGCAATGGTACCGGTGTAGGCGAGCGCCCAGTGCCCGTCCGCATCGCGGGCCCAGTCGGGGATCTGCGCCCAGGTGCTGGGCTTGTAGGCGCGCGTGATGCCGCGCGACTTGGCGATGGCGCCGAACTCGAAGCCGACGTCGCCGATGTCGACTGTGGCGTTGGCGGCTTCAGCCGCCATCTTGGCGATCTCCTCGGCGCTGCTCATGTCGGAGTCGACATGGTTGAGGCCGTAGGCGCGCTTCAGGTCGGCCCAGGTGCCGCGCCAGTTGGCCCAGTCGTCGGGCATGCCGACGCTGGCGAGCTGGCCCTCGGCGCGGGCACCGCGTTCCAGTTCAGCGGGGGTCTGGGCGTGCGCGGCGGTGCTGACCAGCAGGGCCAGGCCCAGTGTTTGAAGAAGGCGTCGTTTCATCATGCAATGGGGAAGCGGAGTTGATTCAGGGTCAGATTATGTGAAAGGCGTGTCACGCCCTTGACGTCAATGATGCTCATCTGGATCTGTGCGTCCGGCGGGCCCGCCTGGTCTTTGCTGGGCCATTGGATGTCGATCAGGCCGAAATTCGCCTCGGCCAGCACGGCCGAGGCGCGCTTGCTGTTGGGCGTCGGGATGGCCCACACCTCGGTCAGGCCGCTGGAGGTGATGTCCCACAAGGGATAGCCCTGCGGGGCTTCCCAGCGCGAGAACTCGGCGTAGTGCATGTCGCCGCTCAGGATCACGACGCCTTCGGCTCGGGTGCTGCGGATCAGGTCGACCAGGCGCTGGCGCTCGCGCGGAAAATTGGCCCAGCCCTCCCAGCCGCTGCCGTCGGCCGCGAACTGGACGCTGGAGCCGATCAGGCGCACGTCGGCCGGCTCTCGCAGCTGCTGTTCCAGCCAGGCCCATTGTTCCTCGCCCAGCATGCTGGCCTCCGGGCTCGGGTTGGCCACGTACCAGCCCTTCATCGGCTTGCCGCTGAGCTTGGCCTCGCGCAGCATGGTGTCGTAGCCGGTGCGCAGGGCCGGATCGGCCACCAGCGCGGTGCGGTTGAAGCGCAGGTCCATCAGGATCAGCTGCACGGTGTGGCCGCCTGATTCGAAACGGTAGCTCTCGTAGACGCCGCTGCGGCGGCGGCGCGGCGAGTCGGGGCCTTCTTGCCAGGCGTCGCAGAACAGGCGCTGGCTGAGGTCCTTGAGCGGGTAGTCGCCGCCGACGTCGTCGTCGCCAAAATCGTGGTCGTCCCACATGGCCACATGGGGCGTGGCACGCCGGAAGGCCTGCAGGGTCTCGACGGCTTCGAATTCGTCGTAGCGCTTGCGAAGCGTGGCTTCGTCGCGGGCGTCGGCGTAGAAGTTGTCGCCCAGGAACACGAACAGGTCCGGCTGGGTGGCGGCGATGGTGGCCCAGATCGGCTGCGGCTTTTCCTGGCGGGCGCAGGAGCCGAAGGCGATGCGCATGCGCTGGGCATCAGGTTTTGATGCCACGCCGGGCTGGCGCGAGCCGCCCGGCGCCGAGGGGGATGTCTGGGAGGCTGCCGCGAGCGCCGGGCTCAAGACCGGGGCCAGGGTGGACGCCATCAACAGGCGCCGGCGGCTGGGGTGGGGAGTCGAAGCGGTGGTCATGGCAATTTCAGGTTAGGACTGGCCGGCGTTGGCTGGCGATGGCAATTGGCGGTCTCAAATGAAATGAACTCTCAAATTTGAAATTCAATGGAAATTCAGCAGGTAAGGCTTGCCGTCTCCGGGGTGCGCTTGTTGAATGCCCATGGCCTGAAGTACCGTCGGCAAAATGTCTACGGTTCTGAGTGCGTAAATGGGCTGTTCGGAATTGATGTACTTGGACCAAATGACCATGGGGACGCGCTGGTCGCTTTCCTTGCCGCTGCCGTGGTCGCCATAAACGCCATAGCCGACACCGTCCTTGAGCCAGCCGATCACCTCCGGCCCGCTGTCAGCGGCCATGGTGTCGACCAATTCCTGGCCGTGTTTCCCCCACCATTCTTCTTCGGCGGCGCTCATGACGGAATCGGTGCCCTTGTTGGCAGTATCAAGAACGTACTTGCTGCCGTCTCTCCAATAGCTTGCAACAACACCAGGAACGCTTCTCATGGCGATGGCCGCTTCACGCCTTTTCTCGACGGACGCGTCGACCAACCAGGCTTCAATGGCCGTGGACTGGTAACTGAAGCGAATGTTGTTGGTGCTGTAGAGCGGGTCCAGCGCCGCGCTTCTCTTTTCAAAGGGGCCTGCATTGGCGGCCTTGCCGTGGTACCAGTTGTCGTCGCTGGCGTCGGCGGCGTCAACGCCGAAGAATTTCTCCGCATACGTCGAGCCATGGTCTGATGTGATGACGATGAGTGTTTCATCGAGTTGATGCAGTTCCTTCAGCTTGCTGAGCACGCGGCCGAATTGTTCATCGGCGTAATGGGCAATGAAGGGCAGGTGCGTTTGTTCGGATTGACCGGTTTTTGAATCGTGGGATGCACCCCACATATGGCCCGCCTTGTCGATGGAACCGAAGGTGATGAGCATACCGCTCCAGTCCTCCTTCTCCATCATCTCCATGGCGGTATCGGCCACCCAGGCATCGCCACCCAAATGTGCCAGGTCATTTCCGGGTACGTAACGATTCCCATCCAGGGGGTAGAGCCACGACGGCGAGGCGGTGTCGGTGCCGTAGGCGTTGCTCTTGTCGGAATTGACATAGAAGCGACCGCACCTCGGTTCGGTCAGGTAAGACGGAACATTCTTGCCGTCCGGCCTGCGGAATTGTCCACCGAGGTTGTCGCACGAGGCTTCGTGAGGATCCTTGGCGGCCATGGTTTGGGAGACTTTGGTCCTGCCGGACATCTTGACTGCAATGTCGGCATTTGGCGCTGCGATCGAGTCGACGGGGTAGCTTTTCTCGCCGACCACGATGAACTTCCTGCCTGGCTGCGATTGATGCAGGTAATCGACAAGCTTGGGATAAGCGGCTTTGGTGACCAGGGCATCGAATTCACCGGGCTTGAGTTCGCCGGTGATCCAAATGGCATCAGCGCCTTTGCCGAGCACGTTGTCGGTGTCGCGGTAGACCTCGTCCACCCACCCCATGTGTTTGGGCAAGACGCCGCTGACCATCACGTTGTGGCTGATTACGGTTTCCGACGGCATGTGGCCCAGGTAAGCATTCTTGAAGTTCACGCCTTCGGCCTGCAGCAGCTGCACGTTGGACATGTCGAACTTCTGCGCGTACTCAGGCCTCATTTGGTCGAATACGACGATCAACACGCGTTTGGGCTTGGGATGTACGTCTGCTGCGAAAGCGGAGCCAAGCCAAGCTATTGCGACTGAAATCAATAATGTTTTTTTCAGCATTGCCCTGAATAACATGCTTTTTCTCGCTGAGTTTGGGGGCGTCAATGATCGAACTGCAAAAACGCCCACAGGGCCCGAGCGGGCCCTGTGGGTTCAGATCAGGCTTTTAACAAGCCATTAGTACTTGCCCGACAGGGTCAGGAAGGCTGCACGCGGCGCGCCGATCTGCAGCGTCTGGTTGTCGCCGCTGACGCCGAAACCGTTGGTGCCGATGGTCGAGAAGTAGTGCTGGTTGAACAGGTTGGTCACGCTGAACGACAGGCGGATGTCGCGCACGCCCTGGTAGCGCTCCAGCTTGTACCCTGCGTCCAGGTTGGCCAGCCAGTAGGAGGGCACGGACTGGTCGTTCAGGTAGGTGTAGTAGCGCTTGTCGGTGAACTTCTCGCTGAAGTGCGCGAAGTAGCTGCCGTCCTCGTAGCCGATGTCGGTCGTGAACATCAGGCGCGGGGCGTCCACCACGTCCTTGCCGGAGGTCGGGACAATGCCGTTGGCCAGGCCGGAGCTGGCGTCCACGTAGTTGTCCTTGTACTGCGACACGTTGTAGCTGATCGAGTTGTACCAGCTGATGACCGGGGTCAGGCGCGTATCCAGCGCGGCTTCGATACCGTCGGTCTGCACATTGCCGACGTTATGGAAGGTGTAGGGGCAGCCGGCAGCGTCGGTCTGGCAGGGCGAGACCTGCAGCAGGCGGTTGTAGAAGTCCGTGTGGTACACGTCCACCACACCCTGGAACATGCGGTCATGGAAGCGGTAGCCGGCTTCGATGGTGGTCGAGGTCTCGGGCTTCAGGTCGCCGCCGATGGCGTTGAAGTTGGCTTGCGACTGCGCGAACACGCCGGTCACGCCGGGGGTGAAGGCACGCATGTTCTGGGCCACCGAGGCGAACACTTCCTGGCCATGGCCCAGTTCGTAGTTCACGCCCACTTCAGGCAGGAAGCCGTTGGAGGCCGTGATGGTGCCGCCGGCGCGCTGCTTGCTGGGGATGCTCAGGGCATTGGTGATCACGTCGGCATTGACGCGCACGTTCGGCGACTTGAAGCCGAAATTGACGGTCAGGCGGTCGTCCATCAGGTGCAGCGTGTCTTCCAAGTAGAACTGCGTGGTGCGGGTGTTGAACTTCTGGTTGAACGATTGGGCGTAGACGTCGCCCATGCCCAGCCAGTCCATGTCCTCGTTGTTCTGGTTGATGTTGTAGAGCGCGTGGTAGTTACGCGAGAGGGTGTGGTCGTTGTTCTCGACCCAGTAGCCGGCTTCGACCTCCTGCATCTCGTCCTTCCAGGTCAGCGCGCCGAAGGTGCCTTCGCGGTTGATGCCGTAGTCGGTCGTGCGGACCGACACCGGCGTGCCGCCCACCATCAGGCTGCCGGCAGGTGCGGGCGGTGCGTCGCCGGGAGGCGTGGTCACGTAGTGGCCCTGGCCCAGGTCGTGGTGGTAGTACAGGGTGTTCTTGTAGTGGAAGCCGTGGCTCAGGTTCAGGTCGATGGCGGTGGCGAGGATGTCGTCCTTGCGCAGGCCGGACGAGCCGCCGTAGGCCGCGTCACCGGGATCGGTGCCGTCGGTGGTCAGGCCGACGTTCGGGTTGATGTAGTTGCCTTGCAGGGCGTTGGCATAGGTCTTGACGCTGCCGTAGTTATCCCAGTTCCAGCCCAGTGCCGAAACCATGCCCTTGCTGAAGTCCTGGTAGTCGATTTCCTTGCGTTCCTGGTGCATGCCGTAGAAGCTCAGCGAACCTTCGCTCAGGGGCTGGACCAGCTTGGCGTCCACCATGGTCTGGTACTGGCCGCCCACGCCCTTCCACTTCTGGCCGACCTGGTCGGTGTAGCTGACGTAGGCGGTGGCACCGGTGGCGAGCTTGCCGGAGTCCACGCGCAGGAAGGTGCGGGCCGAGCTGTCGGAGCCCACGCCTTGCAGCGCCTTCACGGTGAAGGTCTTCTCAGGCGCATCGCTGAAGAACTGCACGGTGCCGCCGAGGTTGCTGGTCGAGTTGGTGCTCAGGGCGCCGGAGCCTTGCGACATCTGCACCGAGCCGATGTTTTCCTGCGAAATGGCGCGGCTGATGTGCAGGCCGTTGCTGTTGCCGTAGCTCATGTCGCCGAGCGGGATGCCGTCAAGCGTGAAGCCCATGTAGTTCTGGGAGAAGCCACGCACGGTGATGCGCTCGGCCCATTCATAGTTGCCCCAGGGGTCGGCGCCCTGGAATTCGACGCCGGGCATGCGCTCCAGCACCTTCAGGGGGCTGGTGCCGGGGGCGGCTTCTGCGATTTCCTTGCGCGTCACGTTTTCAACTTGACGGCTTTCGCGGTGGCCGTAGACGGCCACGGCATCCATCTTGTCGCGGCTGTCGTCTGCGGCCGGCGTGGTGGTGTCGTTGGATTGCGCATGAGCAGGCGTCACGGCGGCAAAGGCCAGCGCGAGGGCGCAGCTCAGAGTCGTGAGGGTGAATTGGCGGGTCATGTGAGGTCCTTCTGTTGGAATAAACACAGCGCCGATTCGGCGCGGTGACGGTACTGTTCCAAAATCACATGAAAAAACAACTACAAACAAACAAAACCAACAAAATGCATATCAAAAACACAACGTCACACATAATTCCCCAAATTGTCACACGACCGAAATTGCCTTGGGATTCAATGTCGCTTGGTGTTTTTGTCAGGTGACGTGGCCGCCAGACCTTTTATGCTGCGCACGTCATCTATTTGGGAAGTTCCATGTGGTCGTTGGAAAGACATAAGAAGATCATTGCGCTGCTGAATGAACGGCAGCGGCTCACCACGGAGATGTTTGCGGCCGAACTTGGGGTTTCCCGGGAGACCGTGCGGCGCGACCTGATCGAACTGGAGCAGTCAGGCCGCCTGAGCCGGGTGCACGGCGGCGCCGTGCCGGCGCAGGGCATGCCCGAGGCCAGCTATGTGGAACGCTCGAGATTGCACAAGGCCGAAAAGCAGGCCATTGCCCACGCCGCGGCGCCCCTGCTGGCGCGCGGCAGCACCTGCTTCATCGACGCGGGCTCGACGACCCACGCGCTGGCGCGCGAGTTGGCCGGCCGCGAGGATATCCAGGTCATCACCAACTCCGTCGACGTTGCGGCCGCGCTGGGGCGCAATTCGGGGCTGGAGGTCCTGCTGCTGGGTGGACGCATGGAGAGCGATGTCCCTGCCACCTACGGCGAGCAGACGGTCTCGGAGATTGCGCGCCACCGGGTCGACATGGCGTTGATCTCGCCCGTCTCGCTGGATGCCGAGCACGGCGCGATGGACTACGTCTGGCACGAGGCCACCGTGGCGCGTGCCATGCTGCACAACGCCCGCACCCGCGTGCTGCTGGTCGACGCCAACAAACTGGGCATCAGCAGCCGCGTGCAGATCTGCGGCTGCAGCGACATCGACGTGCTGGTGACGGACGCCCAGGCGGCCCCGGCGCAACTGCAGGCGCTGCGCGACGCCGGCGTGCGCGACATCGTGCAGGCGCGCTGATCTTTTGCAACCCGTTTGCGGCCCGTTTGCGGCCGGCTTCTGGCCTGCCCTGGGCATGTCCCAGCAGGCCCATTCCTACTGAAGGGGGAAGACCGGCCGCCGGGCCTTGGGCGCGCTACAGTGATCCGCATGAGAGAACAGATATTCCGGCGGGCGCGACTGGTGCTGCCGAACGAAGTGGTGTTGGGAAGCGTCGTGGTCCGCGACGGCGCGGTCGCCGAAATCCAGCCGGGCGCAGGCGGCGTGCAGGGACTGGATCTGGAAGGCGACCTGCTCCTGCCGGGCCTGGTGGAACTGCACACCGACAACCTGGAACATCACGCCATGCCCAGGCCCCGGGTGAGCTTCCCCATGCTCAGCGCGATGCAGGCCCACGACGCCGAACTCGCGGCGGCCGGCATCACCACGGTGCTCGATGCCATCGGCATCGGCGACCCCTACGGCGAAGGCTTCCGCGCGGGCGACCAAAGCGCGATGCTGGCCGTGCTGGACAAGCTGGAAGCGGCCGATGTCCTGCGGGTCGACCATCTGCTGCATTTGCGCTGCGAGCTGCCGGACCCGAACGCCCGCGCCCTGTTCGAGCCGTTCAGCGGGCATCGGCGGCTGCGCCTGCTCTCGCTGATGGACCACACGCCGGGTCAGCGCCAATGGGTCGACCTGCACCACGCCCGCACCCATTTCACCGGCAAGAAGGGCTGGAGCGACGCCCAGTTCGACGAGCAGCTCAGCCTCGCGCCCGAGCGCCAGGCCTTGCATGCCGAGCCGAACCGGCACTGGTTTGCCCATCAGGCCCGGCAGCATGGCGTGGCGCTGGCCACGCACGACGACGCCACCGCTGCGCACGTGGCGCAGGCGCATGCCTTGGGCGCGCTGATCTGCGAGTTTCCGACCACGCTGGGCGCGGCCCGGCACGCCCGGGCGCTGGGCCTGATGACGGTGGCCGGCGCGCCCAACCTGCTGCGCGGCGGCTCGCATGCGGGCAATGTGGCAGCGCTGACGCTGGCGCAGGAGGGCGTGTTGGACGTGCTGTCGTCCGACTACGTGCCCTGCAGCCTGCTGCAGTCGGCCTGGCTGCTGGTGCAGCAGGCGGGCTGGTCGCTCAGCGCGGCGGTCGCCGCCATCAGCCGCAAGCCGGCGCTGGCCTGTGGCCTGGACGACCGCGGGGCGATCGAAGTCGGCTTGCGGGCCGACCTACTGCGGGTGCGCGAACTCGAAGGCACGCCGCTGGTGCGCGAGGCTTATGTGAAGGGGCGGCGGGTGATTTGACCCGTTGATCAGCCTTCCGCAATGCGCTTGGCCAGATGCGCCAGCGCTTCTTCCACCTGGTCCACCAGCACCAGGCACAGGTCGCCGGTCTCCAGGCGCGCCAGCGCGGTGTCGATAGCGACGAACTCGCCGCGGATCTCGTCCACGTGCCGGGTGCGGGCGGCGTCGGCCAGGCCCTGGCGCAGCAGCGCCAGCACTTCGCCGTCTTCACGGCCGCGCTGGCAGGCGTCCTGGAACAGCAGCACTTCGTCGAAGGCCTGGCCCAGGATCTGCGTCTGCACGCGGATGTCCTCGTCGCGGCGGTCGCCGGCGCCGGAGATCACGACCGAGCGCTTGTTTGCCGGCATGGCCTCGACGGCCGCGACCAGGGCGCGCATGGCGTCGGCATTGTGGCCGTAGTCGGCGATCACGGTGGCGCCGCGGTAGTCCATCACGTTGAAGCGGCCAGGCACGTTGTCGGCATCGTTGCTGAAGCTGGAGAGGCCCCGGCGTATCGTGTCCCAGTCCAGGCCCACGCCCCAGGCGGCGGCAACCGCGGCCATGGCGTTCTCGACCTGGAAGCCGATGGCGCCGCCGCGGGTGAATGCGACGTCGCGCAGCGGCAGGTTCTCGCGCCACGAGCCCTGCGCGGCGACCAGGTTGTCGCCGTCGATGTAGACGCAGCGCTTGCCCTGGGCGCGGTGCGTGGCCATCAGCGGGTGGTGGCGGTCGGCCGTGAAGTAGATGATCTGGCCCGGGCAGACGGCGGCCATGTTGGCCACCACCGGGTCGGCGGCGTTCAGCACCGCGTAGCCGGTCGGCGCGACGTTCTGCACGATCACGCGCTTGACCAGCGCCAGCTCCTCGACGGTGTTGAGGAAGTTCATGCCCAGGTGGTCGCCTTCGCCGAGGTTGGTGACGACGGCGACCTGACAGCGGTCGTAGCCCAGGCCTTCGCGCAGCACGCCGCCGCGCGCGGTTTCGAACACGGCAGCCTCGACGTCCGGGTGCATCAGCACGTTGCGGGCGCTCTTGGGGCCGGAGCAGTCGCCGCTGTCGATCTGGCGGCCGTCGACGTAGACGCCGTCGGTGTTGGTCATGCCCACGCGCAGTCCGCAGGTGGCGAACATGTGCGCGATCAGCCGCGTGGTGGTGGTCTTGCCGTTGGTGCCGGTGACGGCGACCACCGGGATGCGGCCGTCCTCGCTCTTGTGGCCCTGGCCGTAGAGGTGCGAGATGATGGCCTCGCCGACGTTGCGGCCTTTGCCGAAGCTCGGCGAGAGGTGCATGCGCAGGCCTGGCGCGGCGTTGACCTCGACGATGCCGCCGCTCTGCTCCTCGAGCGGCATCAGCACGCTCTCGGCCACCACGTCGACGCCGCAGACATGCAGGCCCACGACTTGCGCGGCGGCGATGGCGCGCGCGGCGACTTCGGGGTGCACGTCGTCGGTCACGTCGGTGGCGGTGCCGCCGGTGGACAGGTTGGCGTTGTTGCGCAGGATCACGCGGCGGCCCTTGTCGGGCACCGATTCAGGCGTCAGGTCTTGCAACGCTAGGCGTGCGACGGCGATGTCGTCGAAGCGGATCTTGGTCAGCGAGGTGGCATGGCCGTCGCCGCGCCGGGGGTCGGCGTTGACCTTGTCGACCAACTGCTTGACGGTCAGCACACCGTCCCCGATCACGTGCGGCGGGTCGCGCCGTGCGGCGGCGATCAGCTTGTCGCCGATCACCAGCAGACGGTAGTCGCTGCCGGGCAGGAACTTCTCGACCATCACCTGGCCGATCTCGTCGGCGGCCTTGTAGGCCACTTCCATGTGTTCGCGCGAGGCCACGTTGACCGTCACGCCCTTGCCCTGGTTGCCGTCCTGCGGCTTGACCACGACCGGCAGGCCGATCTCCTGGGCCACTTCCCAGGCCTCGTCGACCGATTCGACCGGGCGGCCGATCGGCACGGGCACGCCGGCCGATTGCAGCAGGCGCTTGGAGAGGTCCTTGTCTTGCGCGATCGATTCGGACACGGCGCTGGTGGCGTCGACCTCGGCCGCCCAGATGCGGCGCTGCTTGGCGCCCCAGCCGAACTGCACCAGGCTGCCTTGCGTCAGGCGGCGGAAGGGCACGCCGCGCTTGACGGCGGCGTCGACGATGGAGCCGGTCGAGGGGCCGAGGCGCACGTCCTCGTCGGTCTCGCGCAGGCGGGCGATCGCGGCGTCGACATCGAATTCAGCGCCGTCCAATGCGGCGGTGATCAGCTGCACGGCATCCTTCAGCGCCATGCGGCCCACGTCTTCCTCGCTGTACTCGACCACCACCTGGTAGGTGCCGGCCTCGCTGGTGGCGTGGGTGTGCGAGAAGGTCACCGGGCAGCCGGCCTGCGCCTGCAGGGCCAGCGTGGCCAGTTCCAGCACATGGGCCAGCGAGAGGTCGCTGCGCTGCGTCAGCGTGGGGCGCAGCGCGCCGACGGTGGGGAACAGCTTGCGCAGCCGGGTCTCGAAGCCGTCGAGGCGGCTGATCGAGGTCTCGACTTCGTTGCAGTGAACCACTGCTTCCATGGCGGTGTGGCGGCTCCACATATTGGGGCCGCGCAGGGCGCGGATGCGGGAGACTTCCATCTTGTCGTGTCTTTCGAATCGTGTGGTGGTGCTGGGATCGCCTGGGGCCTCAGTGCGGCAGCTCGGGCACGAAGGTGTCCAGTCCCGCGGAAATCAGTTCGGCGGAAATGTTCAGCGCCCAGGCGGCCGCCACGGCGGCCAGCAGGGTCTCGGCATCGGTGTTGATGCGGGCAGCCTTGAAGCGCTGCAGCAGCGCATCGATATTGGCGCCCGAGGTTTCCGAGGCGCCCTGGGCCAGCATGGCGGCGCCGCCCTGCAGGAACACGGCGCGGCCGCCTTGCTCGCGATGCGCTTGCAAGGCCGCGTTGGCGCCGTCGAGCGCATAGAGCAGCACCTCGCCGTCGCTGAGCTCGACCATGTCCAGCAGCCTGGCATCGCCCGCGTTCAGCACGGTGGCGCCTTCGGACAGCACCACGTCGACCTGGGTGCGCAGGACCTTGAAGAGCTGCTCGGGCTGCTTCACGTCGAAGTCGGCCAGGGCGTCCATGCCGTCCATGTCGGTCACCACGCCGACCTGGCAGCGGTCGTAGGACAGGCCGTCCTTCAGGATGCTGGCCGCATCGTTCTCGATCACGACGGCGTCCACGCCGCGGTTCATGAGCAGGCGGTGCGCGGCCTCCCACTGGGCGCTGGGACGCTTCTCGACGCGCCGCGTGCCCAGGAACAGGCCGTCGTGGCAGGCCAGGCCCACGTGGCGGCCGTTGAGGTGCAGGAGCCAGGCCACCAGGCGCGTGATGTGCTGGCCGCCCTTGGAGGAGGTCACGCCCACGACGGGGATGCGGCCGTTCTCGTCTTCGGCGAACAGGTGGTCGATGATGGCCTGGCCCACCGGTTGCGGCATGCCTTCGGCGGGCTTGAGGTGCATCAGCAGCCCCGGTCCGGCGTTGACTTCGACGATCGCGCCGCCGGTTTCGCTCAAGGGGCGCGAGATGTCGGTGCTGACCATGTCGACGCCGGCGATGTCCAGGCCGATGGTGCGCGCGGCCAGCGAGACCGCATGCGCCACTTCGGGATGGACCTGGGCGGTGCAGTCGACTGCGACATTGCCGTTGCGCTGGATCAGCACCTGGCGGCCGGCTTCCGGAACGGCGTCGGCGCTCAGGCCCTGGCGCTGCAGATCGAGTGCGATGACGGCATCTTCGGCGATGTTGATGCGATTGAGCGGGAAGTCCTCGGTCAGCCCGCGGCGCGGATCGGTGTTGATCTGCAGGTCGACGAGCTGGCTCACCGTGTGCGTACCATCGCCGGTGATGTAGGCCTCGTCGCCGCGCGCGGCGGCGACCACCTGGCCGCCGACCACCAACAGGCGGTGTTCATTGCCGGGGATGCAGCGTTCGACCAGCACCTCGGAGCCATGTTGCTCGGCCAGCTCGAAGGCGGCGTGCACGTCTTGTTTCAGCTTCAGGTCCAGCGTCACGCCGCGGCCATGGTTGCCGTCGGAGGGCTTGACGACCACGGGCAGGCCCAGGTCTTGCGCGGCTTCCCAGGCTTCTGCGGCGTCCTTCACGGCCACGCCTTCGGGCACGGGCACGCCGACCGACTTGAGCAGGCTCTTGGTCAGGTCCTTGTCGCGCGCAATGCCTTCGGCGATGGCGCTGGTCATGTCGGTCTCGGCGGTCCAGATGCGGCGCTGGCGCGCGCCGTGTCCGAGCTGGACCAGGTTGCCGTCGTTCAGGCGGATGTGGGGAATGCGCCGGTCGGTCGCCGCGGCGACGATGGCGGCGGTCGAGGGGCCGAGATAGCAGTCGTCAACCTTGTCGCGGATGCGGCCCACCGCGGCATTCACGTCGAACGCCTCGCTGTTGATCATGGCCATCAGCAGCGCATGGCCTTCGGTCAGTGCGGCGCGCGCCACATGTTCGTCACGGGCGCGGAACACCATGCGGTAGACGCCGTGCATGGAAGTGGAGCGCGTCTGGCCGAACCCGGTGGGCATGCCGGCGAGGTTCAGCAACTCGATCACCACGTGTTCGAGCACATGGCCGCACCAGGTGCCCTCGACCAGGCGCTGCAGGAATCCGCCGCGCTCGCCGACGCCGCAGTGGTGCTCGATCAGGGCCGGCAGGGCCTGCGTCAGGCGGTCGGTGAAGCCGGGCAGCTTGTTCGATGGATGGTTTTCGAGTTCACCCAGATCCAGCCAGACCTCCAGCACCGGACGGTAGGTCCACATATTGGGGCCGCGCAGGTAATTGATGCGCAAGAGCTTGATGTCGTCGTGTCTGCTCATGGGAGAGGGGCCGGATCGGGGCTTAAAACAATACTGAATGCGGGGCTTGAAAGCTCAAGCAAGGCGCAATTGTGCGCTCATCCGCGCCGGACCCCGGCTCCGCCCCGGGCAGGCCTTGGCCATCTTGAGCGAAAATCGCCGCCAAGTTAGCAGCGCCAAAGCCAGAACGACGCGGCCCCAGCAGGTCGGGTTGGACAAGAACACAATGCATCAACATCATCCCGTCGTCGCACCTGAACAGCATCCGGAACACCCGGCCTTGGCCTCACTGCAGGCGCGTCTCATGTCGAATGAGAACGTTCTGGGCACGTTGGAGGTTGACCTGGACGCCCGATTGCATTTCGGCCACGG
>JAFALA010000123.1 GCA_019234815.1 Burkholderiaceae bacterium
CTTCCACGACGGACCCATGCACGGCGGAAACCAACCCGCGGATATCAGTCTGATCCATCGTCGCAGCAGACTTCGTGTCGCATCACCCCGAGCCGCTGAAATGAAATTCAAATCTTGCGATTGACAGGAGCGACCATATCAGTCCTCCAGTTATTGCCTATGACTCCAACTCTAGGCAACTGAGGGTTGTGGATTCAACATTTCACTTTTTCATGAAAAATGCTAATTTGGAAGAGATTAAAGACGAAATTATTTGTCCAATGGATGCATTTGACAGATGAACCTACATATGTTGTGTGGTGTCCATGCATCCGCGATTTACAACAGCCATAACCCCTGCCGCTCTCGCCGGATTTTTGGTAGCCTGACCAAAGCCTAAAAATGGTAATAAATTAAAATTGAATCAAGGGTTTACGAGATGGCGGGGAATTTTGTTATAGGGAATTCGCAATGTTATGTGGCGGATTCCGCCCTCCCATAACACGTTTGAATTCAGGCATAAGGCGCAAGCAACTAGATAGTGAAGATCATGGAACGAAGACATCAAGTGTTTATCTCATCAACATTCTCAGACTTAATGAATGAGCGAGCGGAGATAATTCAGGCATTGCTGGAGCTTGATTGCATTCCAGCGGGAATGGAGATGTTCCCCGCAACCAACGAAGGCGCCTGGGATTTAATAAAGGGCGTGATTGATGACTCAGATTACTACTGCTTGGTTATTGGCGGTAGATATGGGACATTAGACAAAGATGGTGTTGGCTTCACAGAAAAGGAGTACAACTACGCCATTTCTACTGGGAAGCCCTTGATGGCATTCTTGCACAAGACTCCCTCGACTATTCCTTCAGGCAAGTTTGAGGCATCTACGGAGGGGCGTGAGAAGTTGCTTGCATTTCGAACTAAAGTCGAGCAAGTGCATCACTGCAAGTATTGGGCATCCCCAGACGAACTCGGAGGCCAAGTCTCAAGAGGTCTTATCTCTTTGAGAAAAACGCACCCCTCTGATGGTTGGATTCCAGGTAGCTATGCTGCAGATGAATCGATTCTTATCGAACTCGCGAATCTCAGAGTAAAAGTGGCCGAACTTGAGGCAGAGTTGACAAAACAACAGTCAACTAGCGAAATGGTCAGCATTGAAAATCTATCGAGCGGCAGCGATAAATATATCACAAGAATTAGTTGCGTAATCGATGACGCAGATAGAGGCTGGATAGATGTATCTGTAACATGGGATCAGTTATTAAAGTATGTTGGACCTTCTCTTATTGCTGAGTGCGCGGATGAGGATTTGATTGAAAAAATAACACTATGTTTTTATCATGCAACACAGAACCTGAATCCAAATAGCAAGGTAGATTACTCGTCAGTCGTCATCCCGCACGTTGTTGCAGATCAAATAAAAATTCAACTCCGAGCGTTGGGCTACATGGCCCCTGGAACCAAACGGCGCCCGGTATCTGATAAGAAAGTATATTGGAGAATAACTCCCTCGGGAGAGGGGCGACTTTTATCGGTACAAGCAATTGCAAAGCCAGTACCTAGCTTGGCCCCCACATCAACACTTACAAGTGCACTTGAGAAATAAATACGGCCAGCGCTGGATGTAATATAAAAAGATAGAGTTCTAACTGCTGACTCAAGGTGAGCGGCGTGCAGCAAGCTCTTGGTATCGTGAAGTGACTGTGTATATGTGTAAACTGGCGCGGCATTATTCACCATTTACGCACCGGAGGCCATTTCTCCTATGAAGGATGGTCCCGCCATCAAGAATCGAACTTGAATCCCACGCTTAGGAGGCATGTGCACTATCCATTGTGCTATGGCGAGACGGCCGGGCTTTGCACCCGGCGGCGCGGATTGTCGCATGACTGAAGGGGTGGTTCTGCGGGGCGTCAGTCCCAGGACCATTGCCAGATCAGGTCCAGCGCGTTGCTGTCGCCGGTCTGGGCGCGCAGGGTGAATCGCTGGGCAATGCGGTAGATGATCTGCCAGCTGCCGGTGGTGGCGTTGATGCCGCGCTCGTAGCCCAGGTACCAGCGTCCGCCCAGGTGCTTGCCGACGCGGACCACGGTGTTGCTTGCGGTGTCGTCGCCGGTGCCGGCCGCGGCGGCCGCTGCTGCTGTGGCGCTGGGCGTGGAGCTGGCGCCGATCGAGAACTCGTCCAGGCCGATGTTCTTGACGATCTTGGCCGACGGGCTTTCGCCTTCGCCGCTGAGCAGGGCCAGCGCGGCGCGCTGCAGCAGGGCGGTGTCGGTGCGGCCCAGGCTGTCGGAGCCGCGGCCCAGCACCAGCCAGCTGAGCTTGTCGGTGTCGGCCATGTCGGGATCGGAGTAGAGCTTGATGCGCGGGCTTTGCGCCGTGCCCGAGACGGTGACGCCGACGCGGGTGTCCAGGTCGGGCCGGATGGCCAGCACGTCCAGCCGCGGGTTGTCGAAGGGGCCGGTGAATTCGATCAGGCCCTTTTCAATGTCGAGCTTCTGGCCGTAGGCATTGAAGCTGCCGCCGACCGTATGTACCTTGCCCAGCAGTGACGGCTTGCCGGCCTGCTGCGTCAGCTGCAGCTCGCCTTGCAGGCTGCTGTTGAGGCCGTGGCCGCGTACCTCCAGGTGCTGGCCCAGGTCGATGCCCAGCGCCACCTGGATCTGCCGGCCCGACGCGCCTTGCGTCTTGGTGCCGCCTGGCAATGGCACGCCGGGCTTGTCTTTGCGCACGACCTCGACGTCGTCGTCCAGTCCCGGCGCATCGCCATGCGAGACGTCGAACAGGCCTTCATCGACCTTGAGCTTGCCTTTGACTTGGATGCTGTCCTTGTCGAAGATCAGCGCCGTCTGTCCGCTGATGACCAGTTGCCTGTCGACGCGGTTGAGCAGCGCCAGGTGCTCAGCCTGCGCGTCCAACCGGGCCTGGGCGCTGGGGCCCAGCAACAGCTCGCCCTTGGCTTGCAGGGTGCCGTCGCCGCTGCGGGCCTGCAGGGACTTGAGCACGGCCTTGTCGCCTTGCAAGGTGAGTTCGAAACTGCCGTCCTTGAAGGCGATGCCCAGCAGCGGGTTGTTGACCGCGATCTGGCGGCCTGCCACCTGGCCGTGCAGGGCCGGGGCGCCCAGGGTGCCGGCGACGCTCAGCGTGGCGTCGAGTGCGCCGCCCAGGCGCCAGCCGGGCGGCACCCAGGCCCCCCAGGTGCCGAGGTTGGACACGTTGGCCTGGAAGCTGCCTTGCAGCGGCGCATCGAGCGCGGGGGTCAGGGCCGTGGGCGCCGCGTGCCAGCCCAGGCCGCCTGCAAGACCGCCGAGGTTGGTGCCGGCCAGCGCCTGGGTCAGTGTCCAGTCGCCGTGGTCGGCGTTCAGCTCAAAACGGAATTCGCTCAGGCCCAGGGCCTGGCGCCCGCGTTCGGCGCTGACGTTGAGGTCGCCCTGCTGGCGTTCGATGCGCAGGTTCAGCCGGGTGTTGTCGGTGCCGCGCAGCACATGCAACTGGCCGCTGATCGCCAGGTCGCCGGCCCAGCCGAAATCGGGCTGCAGGCGCGCCAGCACCGGCGCGAGCGGCAGGGCATCCAGGCTGGCATCGATCTCGACGCGGGACGGCTCCGCCAGCGCGCGCGGGGCATCCCAATGGATGGCCTGCCAGCGCAGCCTGGCGGCCCCAAGGCTCAAGCTGCCGGGAGTCAGCTGCAGGGAGGTCAGGCCTATGTCCGGGTGGTAGCGCAGCTGCAGGCTGGGTTCGCCCGGACCCACTGCAGCCAGCACCGCCTGAGCGCCTGCAGCGCCCGGCGCCGGCAGCGTTTGCCATTGCAGGGCCTGGATCTGCGATTGCCAATGGAGATCCTGGGCGGAGTCCTTGGCGCCCAGCAAGCTTTGCAGCGGACTTTGCTCGAAAGCGCCGCGGAGCTTGAGCTCGAGCTGGCTGCTTGCGGGCGAATTGTCCAGGCCCAGCCAGGCCGTCAATGCCGCTGGCAGGGGCAGGGCGCCGCTTTGCGCCTGCAGGCTCAGCTGCTGCTGCGCCCAACTGCCGCTCAGCTGCAATTCAGCGCTGGGCAGCGCGCGGTCGCCGATCTGCACCTGCTCCAACCGGGCGTGGACGCCCAGGGCTTGATGGAGATCCGAGCCCAGGTTCCAGTTCAGGGTGGCGTGCTCGGCATGGAGGGCGGGGAGGCCTGCCACGCCTTGGCCGCTCATGTCGGCCAGCGTGAGGCCAGCCAGCGCCAGGTCGCCTTGGCTGTTGAAGGTCCAGGCCGCGGCATTCGACGGCGTCGGCCCTGCGGGGCCATGGGCCTGTGCGGTCCAATGCGCCTGCAGGGATCCATTCAACTGCGCCTGAGGCCACAGCATGCGCAGCCAGGGCGCGAAGGCGGCCAGTTGCGGCGCCTGCAGCTGGCCCGTGCCTTGCCATTGCGAGAGCCGTCCCGAGCTGCCGCCGCCTTGCCCCTGCATTTGGAGCTGCAACTGGTTGTCGCCGCTGCGCAGCTCCGCGGCCAGTGTGACGGGGGCCGCCGTATGGACGTAGCTCAGGTGGCCTTGCAGCGGCTGCCCGGCCCACAGGCTGGGCTGGAGGTCTATCGTCAACTCGCCCTCGGGCGGGCTTGAAATCCCCCGGCCTTGCAGGCGCGCCTGTGCATTCAGACTCAAGGCTGACGCACTGCTGCGCCAGGGGCTGCCGGCTGCGCCGGCCCAGATCAGGCGGGGGTCGAAATTCTGTGCCTGGAGCTGGCCTTGCGCCTGCCATGCCGACGATGCCTCGCCAGCCCGGGTTTCACCGCCGGCAGCGGCTTTGCGCTGCAGCAGGCCTTGCACCTGCAGGCTTGCAGCGCCGCTCACCAGCCGGGCCTGCGTGAGCCGCAGCATGTGTTCGTTCAACACCGCCTGCAAGTGCAGCGTGGCCTCGCGCGGACTGGTGTCCTTGGACGGCGTTTTATCGGTTACGGCGCTTCGCTGCGCATGCAGTTCGCCGCTGAGCTGCAATTCAGTTGCGGTCTGGGCCGGCGCCTGCAGCTGGATGTCGCCATTCAGCTGCAGCGCGGCCAGCCTGGCGTCCAGCTGGGCGAGGTTCACGCCTTGGACATGGGCCTGGATATGTCCTTGCGCAGCCTCCTGTTTGGGCCCGGGCGCCATGAGCCGGCCTTGCGCGCTGACTTGTCCGGCGGGGCTGGCCCCTGAGCCCAGTTGCAGCGTCAGCTCGTCGATCTGCAGCTGCTGCCATTGTTCGGGTACCAGCTGCAGTTGAAGCGCCAGGCTCCGGATCGGCAGGCCATGGGCATCCCAGGGCTTGGGCAGCAGGTTGCGCCATTGCCCTTGAATGCGGGCCGGCTGATGCGGTGCCAGATGGTCGACGGCGAGCCAGCCGCTCAAACGCGTCTGCGGCCACTGCGGATGCAGGGCCGCCAGGTCCAGCGCATCGGCCTCGAGCTGCAGGGAGGCCAGGGGCAGGGGCGCGAAGGGGGTCAGCAGGCCTTTGGCTTGAAGCTGTTGCGATGCGGCGCGCAGGCGCAAGGCCAGGTTCCCTTGCAGCAGCGGGCCGTGCCAGTCGAGCTGGGCTTCAAGAGGCAGTGCGGCGCCTTGGCTTGAAGGCAGCTGGCCTTGCAGATGCGCCTGGGCGTCGATCTGCATGGTGCCCGTGGCGTGCAGCTGCGCTTGCAGGGCCAGGTGCCGATCCTGCCATTGCAGGGCATCGATGCGCAATTGGTGCGTCAATCCGTCGCCGCCGCCCAGGTCCAGCGCGGCGCGCAGGCCCAGCAGTTGCAGGTCGCTCAAGGGCTTGAGCTGGACCCGGCCCACCTCCAGCTGCCTGACCTGAAGGCCCAGGGGCAGGGTCAGGTCTTGCGGCGGCGCCGTGGGCGAGCCGCTGCTGCGCCAATCCAGGCTGAGCGCATCGGCGTGCAGGGTCTGGACATGCAGCACGCCCCAGAGCCGCGGGCTGCTCGACCACGCAGGGCGCAGGCCTTGCCATGCCAGGCCCTGAATCGACACCTGCAAGGTCTCGGTCCGGTATTGCAGCTGGCGGGCGGAAAAATCGCTCAGCAGGCTGCCCTGCGGCGCGTCGACTACCAGGTGCGGCACCTGACGCAGCAGCCAGGCGCTGCCCGTGGGGGTCGCCAGCAGCCAGGTGAGCGCAAGGCCCAGGCCGCCGAGCAGGACAGGCAGCAGCAGGCTGACGAACAGCAGGCCGCGGCCTCGGCGGGACAGCGACATCACAACGCCACTCCCACACTGAATTGGATCCGCCAGTCGCCGTTGGCCTGTCCGTGCGCGAAGTCCAGTTTCAAGGGGCCGAAGGGGCTGCGCCAGCGCAAGCCCGCGCCATACCCAAGCACCGGGTTCAGGTCGCGCCAGGTGTTGGCCGCATTGCCGGCGTCGACGAAGACCGCGCCGAGCAGGTTGGGCAGGTCGGGCCGTATCGGGTGCGCCGCCTCCAGGCTGCCGGTCCAGACCATGCGGCCGCCGATGGTGATGCCGGCGCTGTCTTTGGGCCCCAGGCTGCGGTAGCCGTAGCCGCGCACCGAGTCTTCGCCGCCGGCCTGGAACAGCAGCTTGTTGGGCAGGCCGGTGCTGTCCTTGGCGATCACCTCGCCGATTTCCGTGCGCGCGCTGCCCAACCAGTCGGCGCCTAGCGGCAGGTAGCCGTTGAGCTTGAGCTGGAAGCGGCCGAACGGGCCCCTGTCGGCGTCGCTGCTCCCGCTCACACCGGTGCCCAGCAGCAGCAGGCCCGTGTGGCCCTGGGTGGGCAGCATCAGGTTGTCGACGCGGCGCCAGATCCGCTGCGTGTTGATCGACAGAGCGTTGGCGCTGATGTCGGACACCGCGGTGATTTCGCGCGAATGCAGGGCCTCGATGTAAGACACATGCTCGTCGACGCGGGTTTCCCGCACGCGGCCCAGGCGGGCGCTGGAGTTGGTGATGTCGGACCCTGCGATATTGGTTTCCTCGTATTGCAGCGAGCCTTGCTTGCGCTGCAGGTCGGGCTGCGGACGCGAGCTGATTTCCAGGGTGGCCGATTTGAGCGCGCTGCCGTACTCGAGCTTGGCGGCGCCGCGCACCGGCAGGCCCAGCGGCGCGCGGTTGACGTAGTCGAGCGTGGCGCGAGGGCCGTCGTCGCTGTGATAACCCACACCTGTGGTGGCCGTTTGCAAGGGCCCTTCCTTGATGTGCACGTAGACAGGCGCGGCGTTGGCGTTCTCCAGCTCGGGCAGGATGGTGACGCTGGCGCCGTCGAACAGCTGCGAGGCGAGCAGGCGCTCCTGGAAGTCCAGCAGGGCCTGCTCGGTGTAGGCGTCGCCGGGTTTGAAGCCGGCCAGGTGCCTGACGGTATCGGCGGATTGGTGCTGCACGCCGTCGACCTCGATCTCGCCCAGCTTGAACTGGGGTCCGCTGTCGAGCACCAGGTCGAGCTCGACGCTGTTGTCGTCGGCGAGCACCTTGGCGTGGCTGCGGCCCCATTTGGCCAGCGGATAGCCCTTGGCGCGCACCATCATCAGGGCCTGCTGCTTGGCGTCGGACCAGGCGGATTGCGAGAACGCCTGGCCCGGCACCAGCGGCCATTGCTTGATCACCAACTGCCGCAGGGCCGCGGCGCCCGGCAGGGGAGGCAGGTCGGCCATTGCGCTGGAAAAATCCAGGCTCAGACGGCTCACATGGGCGACAGCGCCGGGGTCCACTTGCAGCACCACCCGGGGTTCCTGCTCGCTGCCTTCGACGCGGACCGTCGCGCGGGCGTTGAAGAACCCCTGGGTTTCGGCCAGCGCCTGCGCCTGGGCCGGTGCGGCGGCGCTCAGGCGGTCCAGTTCGACCGCACTCAGCCGCTCGTCGCTCTGGCCGTCCTTGCCGTCATGGCGCTCGATGCGCTGGAAGCGCGCCAGGTCCAGATGCTGCAGCAGCAGCGCACGCAGCGGGCCCGGGGCCTGCACGTCGAGCTGGTACGCGATCTTGCCGGACGGTTGGGGCGCCGCCGCTTCGCCCGGCGGTCGGTCGTTCCAGGATTTCAGGGCGCTGCAACCCTGCAGCAGGGCCAGTGCGAGTCCCAGCAGAACTGTGC
The DNA here is from genome assembly GCA_019234815.1 of Burkholderiaceae bacterium. GTDB lineage: Bacteria > Pseudomonadota > Gammaproteobacteria > Burkholderiales > Burkholderiaceae_C > JAFALA01. The sequence continues at coordinate 8,026 of JAFALA010000123.1, forward strand.
CGGGAAACCGCATGGCATCGCGCCACTGCCTCATTTGTTGAGGAGTCGCATGGCCGATTCGAGTCCGTTGATTGACAAGGGGAACATGCGCTGGTGCATCAGTTGCTGAATGAGCGAAATGCTCTGTCGGTACTGCCACACGCCTTGCGGTTCGGGGTTGATCCAGGCGTACTTGGGAAACGCGTTGGTGAGGCGCTGCAGCCATTCGGCGCCGGGCTCCTCGTTGTTGTATTCGACGCTGCCGCCGGGCTGCAGGATCTCGTAGGGGCTCATGGTGGCGTCCCCGATGAAGATCAGCTTGTAGTCCTTGTTGTACTTGCGGATCACGTCCCAGGTCGGCGTCTTCTCGGCATAGCGGCGCCGGTTGTTCTTCCACATGAAGTCGTAGACACAGTTGTGGAAGTAATAGAACTCCAGGTGCTTGAACTCCGACTTGGCGGCCGAGAACATCTCCTCGACGCGGTGGATGTGCTCGTCCATGGTGCCGCCCACGTCCATCAGCAGCAGCACCTTCACCTTGTTGTGGCGCTCGGGCACCATGCGGATGTCCAGCATGCCGGCGTTGGCGGCGGTCTTGTGGATGGTGTCGTCGAGGTCGAGCTCGAGATCGGAGCCTTCGCGGGCAAAGCGGCGCAGGCGGCGCAGCGCCACCTTGATGTTGCGCGTGCCGAGCTCCAGGTTGTCGTCGTAGTCGCGGTAGGCGCGCTGGTCCCAGACCTTGACGGCGCTCTTGTTGCGGCCCTTGGCCTGGCCGATGCGTATGCCTTGGGGGTTGTAGCCGTTGGCGCCGAAGGGGCTGGTGCCGCCCGTGCCTATCCATCGGTTGCCGCCCTCGTGGCGTTCCTTCTGCTCCTCGAAACGCTTCTTGAGTGTCTCCATCAGCTCGTCCCAGCCCATCTTCTCGATGGCGGCCTTCTGCTCGGGCGTCAGTTCCAGTTCCAGGTGCTTGCGCAGCCATTCCAGGGGGATGTCGGCCGTGAAGTCGGTGAGCATCTCAACGCCCTTGAAATAGGCGGAGAAGGCGCGGTCGAACTTGTCGAAATGCGCTTCGTCCTTGACGAGCGTGGTGCGGGCCAGGAAATAGAACTTGTCGAGGTCCGGCCCGCCGTCGTCGGCTATCACGCCGACCTTGAGGGCTTCCAGCAGGGTCAGGAACTCCTTGACCGACACCGGCAGCTTGGCGGCTCGCAGCGTGTAGAAGAATTGGATCAGCATGGTGGAGCGATTATTGCGCAGGACCTGTCGGCATGCAGCCTCCGGGATCAGGCCCTGGGCTTGTCCAACTGGTACAGCAGATGCGCCCGCACCTCGGGCCATTCGCCGCTGCGCAGGCTGTACATCACCGTGTCGCGGATGGTGCCGTCGCGCCGCAGGGCATGGCCGCGGATCACGCCGTCCTTCTTTGCGCCGAGCCGCACGATGGCGTTCTGGCTGGCGAAGTTGTAGTTGTCGGTGCGCCAGCCCACGACGCGGCAGCCCAGTGTGTCAAAAGCATGCGTGAGCAGCATCAGCTTGGCCGTGGTGTTGACATGCGTGCGCTGAACACGCTTTGCGTACCAGGTCCAGCCGATCTCGACCCGCTTCACCGCCGGCAGGATGTCGTGGTAGCTGGTGGAGCCGATCACTGCCTCGCTGGCCTCTTCGATCACCGCGAAGGCGAAGCGGCTGCCTTCGCTGCGCATCTTCAGCGCGTTCTCGATGTAGGCGCGCGTCTGCTCGGGCTCGGGCACCGACGTGACGCGGATGTTCCACAGCTCACCGTCGGCCGCCGCCGC
>JAFALA010000041.1 GCA_019234815.1 Burkholderiaceae bacterium
GTGAGGTCGAATCGAGCGGGTCCACAGCGGGATAGATGCCGAGCGAAGCGATATCGCGACTCAGCACCACGGTGGCATCCAGGTGGCCGAAGGTCGTGGCCGGGCTCGGATCGGTCAGGTCGTCGGCGGGCACGTAAACGGCCTGTACCGAGGTGATCGAGCCTGTCTTGGTCGAAACGATGCGCTCCTGCAGCTTGCCCATTTCCTCGGCAAGGGTCGGTTGATATCCGACCGCCGAGGGCATCCGCCCCAGCAGCGCCGACACTTCGGTGCCGGCCAGCGTGTAGCGGTAGATGTTGTCCACGAAGAACAGGATGTCGCGCCCGTCGTCGCGGAAGCGCTCCGCCATCGTCAGGCCGGTCAGGCCGACGCGCAGGCGGTTGCCGGGCGGCTCGTTCATCTGACCGAACACCATTGCGACCTTGTCGAGCACGCCCGAGTCGGTCATCTCGTGATAGAAGTCGTTGCCCTCGCGGGTGCGCTCGCCGACGCCGGCGAACACCGAGAGGCCCGAGTGCGCCTTCGCGATGTTGTTGATGAGCTCCATCATGTTGACGGTCTTGCCCACGCCGGCGCCGCCGAACAGGCCCACCTTGCCGCCCTTGGCGAACGGACAGATCAGGTCGATCACCTTGATGCCGGTTTCCAGCAGGTCTTGCGAGGGGCTCAGCTCGTCATAAGCGGGCGCCGCGCGGTGGATCGAGGCGGTCAGCTCGGCAGAGACTGCGCCGCGCTCGTCGATCGGGTTGCCCAGCACGTCCATGATGCGGCCCAGCGTCGCCTTGCCGACCGGCACCTTGATGTTTTCGCCGGTGTTGTACACCTGGGTGCCGCGGCGCAGGCCGTCAGACGAGCCCAGGGCAATCGTACGCACCACGCCGTCGCCCAGCTGCTGCTGAACTTCCAGCGTCAGGGCCGAGCCTTCCATCTTCAGCGCGTCGTAAACCTTCGGCATCTGGTTGCGCGGGAATTCCACGTCAACCACGGCGCCGATGCACTGAACGATCTTGCCCACTGTTTGAGTGTTAGCCATTTTTTCGTTCCTTCAATTCAAAACTTTGCGTTGCTTGCTCGAAAGGCTGGATCAGCCCACGGCGGCTGCGCCGCTGACGATCTCGGACAGCTCTTTCGTGATCGCGGCCTGACGGGTCTTGTTGTAGACCAGTTTGAGCTCGCTGATCAGGTTCCCGGCGTTGTCGGTCGCGGCCTTCATGGCCACCATGCGCGCCGACTGCTCGGACGCCATGTTTTCGGCAACGGCCTGGAACACCAGGGCCTCGGTGTAGCGCACCAACAATTCGTTGATGACAGTCTGCGGATCGGGCTCGTAGAGATAGTCCCACGAATGGCCGTCATGGTGGTTGTTAAGGCCTTCAGACGTCAGCGGCAGCAGCTGCTGCACCACGGCTTCCTGCTTCATCGTGTTGATGAACTTGGTGTAGCAGAGGTAGACGGCAGACAGCTTGCCTTCGGCATAGGCGTCGAGCAGCACCTTGACCGGACCGATCAGCTTTTCGATGTGCGGCTGGTCGCCCAGCTGCGTCAGATGGGCCACCACTTTCGCGCCGATCCGGTTCATGAAGCCCAGGCCCTTGTTGCCGATGGCAACGACCTCGGCCTTCTGGCCTTCGGTTTCCAGATCTTTCAGCTTGTTGGTGACCAGGCGCAGCAGGTTGGTGTTCAAGCCGCCGCAAAGACCCTTGTCGGTTGTGACCACCACGAAACCAGCCGTCTTCGCGTCAGGGTTGCTGACCATGAAGGGGTGCTTGTACTCGGGGTTCGCTTCCGACAGATTGGCCGCAATCGCGCCAATACGCCCGGCGTAGGGACGAGCCGCCCGCATCCGGTCCTGCGCCTTGCGCATCTTGGAAGCGGACACCAGTTCCATCGCCTTGGTGATCTTCTTGGTGTTTTCGAAGCTTTTGATCTTGCCGCGAATTTCCTTGCTTGATGCCATGATTTCTCCTTTATTGGCCCGACGCGCTTGAACGCTCAGTCTTCGAGCAGGCACCGTGGATTCGGCTTGGCCGGTCCACTGGTGACGCCCCCTCGAGGGGGAGGCGCGAAGCGCTTCGGGGGTGAGTCATGGTCAGGCGAAGGACTTCTTGAACGCGGTGATGGCGGCGTTCAGTTCGGCTTCGGCGTCCTTGTCCATGGCGCGATCGGCTTCCAGCTTGGCCAGCAGCGCAGCGTGGCTGGTCTTCAGGAACTGATGCAGGCCATGCTCGAAGGGCAGCACGCGCTTGACGTCCAGGCTGTCCATGAAGCCCTTGTTGACGGCGTACAGCGTGGCGGCCATCAGGCTGATCGGCAGCGGCGCGTACTGGGCCTGCTTGAGCAGCTCGGTCACGCGGGCGCCACGATCCAGCTGCTTGCGGGTCGCTTCGTCGAGGTCGGAAGCGAACTGCGCGAAGGCGGCCAGTTCACGGTACTGCGCCAGGTCGGTACGGATGCCGCCGGACAGGTTCTTGATCAGCTTGGTCTGGGCAGCGCCACCGACGCGCGACACCGAGATACCGGCGTTGATCGCGGGACGGATACCGGCGTTGAACAGGTTGGTTTCCAGGAAGATCTGGCCGTCGGTGATCGAGATCACGTTGGTCGGCACGAAGGCGGAAACGTCGCCAGCCTGGGTTTCAATGATGGGCAGCGCGGTCAGCGAACCGGTCTTGCCCTTCACTTCACCCTTGGTGAAGGCTTCCACGTAGTCGGCGTTCACGCGGGCTGCGCGCTCCAGCAGACGGCTGTGGAGATAGAACACGTCGCCGGGGAAGGCTTCGCGGCCGGGCGGACGGCGCAGCAGCAGCGAGACCTGGCGGTAGGCCACGGCTTGCTTGGACAGGTCGTCGTAAATGATCAGCGCATCTTGACCGCGGTCGCGGAAGTACTCGCCCATCGTGCAGCCGGAGTAGGCCGAGACGTACTGCATGGCAGCCGACTCGGAGGCCGAAGCGGCCACGACGATGGTGTAGTCCATCGCGCCATTGGCTTCCAGTGCGCGCACCACGTTCTTGATCGACGAAGCCTTCTGGCCGATCGCAACGTAGATGCAGGTCATGTTCTGACCCTTCTGGTTGATGATGGCGTCGATGGCGACGGCGGTCTTGCCGGTCTGGCGGTCACCGATGATCAGCTCGCGCTGGCCGCGGCCGACGGGCACCATGGAGTCAATGGACTTCAGGCCGGTCTGCACCGGCTGGTCCACGCTCTTGCGGGCGATCACGCCGGGCGCGACCTTTTCGATCACGTCGGTCAGCTTGGCGTTGATCGGACCCTTGCCGTCGATCGGCTGGCCCAGGGCGTTGACCACGCGGCCGATCAGTTCGGGGCCGACGGGCACTTCCAGGATGCGGCCCGTGCACTTGACGGTGTCGCCTTCGGAGATGTGCTCGTACTGGCCCAGGATCACGGCGCCGACGGAGTCGCGTTCCAGGTTCAGGGCCAGGCCGAAGGTCGGTTGACCGTCGACGCCGGCCGGGAACTCCAGCATTTCGCCTTGCATCACGTCGGACAGGCCGTGGATGCGGCAAATGCCGTCGGACACGGACACCACGGTGCCCTGGTTACGGACGTCCGTCGATGCGCCAAGACCCTCGATGCGGCTCTTGATCAGTTCGGAAATTTCAGCAGGATTCAATTGCATTGCTTGCTCCCATCTGGCCTTTGCGTCTGTTGCCAGAGCGCGGTCGACACAGGGATGAAGGATATAGGTGTGTCTGCGCCGGTTCTTAAGCGGTGAGCGCCACTTTCATGCGCTCCAGGCGGGCCTTGACGGAGGTGTCGAGCACCTCGTCGCCAACCACCACGCGGATACCGCCGATCAGTGCAGGCTCCAGAGACACAGCGGGCAAGAGCTTGCGGCCGAAGCGCTTCTCCAGCATCGCCACCACCTCGGCCAGCTGGCCGTCGGCGATGGGGAAGGCGCTGAAGATCTGCGCGTCGGCCACGCCAGCGGCGGCATTGGCCAGCTCATGGAATTGCGCAACCGCCTCCGGCAGGGCTGCCAGCCGCGCGTTCTCGATGACCGCGCGCAGAAAGTTCTGCAGCTCGGGGGCCAGGTCTTGCTTGGCGGCCGCCGTCTGCACCTGGGTGACAGCGGCGAACACCTGCTCGGACGTGACCCGCGGGTCTTCGGCGAACTGGCGCAGATCGGCATCCTGTGCCACCAGGGCCAGCGTGTCGAGCTGCTGGGCCCAGGCCTTCACATCGTGCTTCTGAGCGACTTGGAACAGCGCTTCTGCGTACGGGCGTGCAATGGTGGCGAGCTCAGCCATGATTACAGCTCCGTCTTCAGACGGCCCAGCAATTCGGCGTGCACGCTGGCGTTGACCTCGCGCTGCAGAATTTGCTGAGCACCCTGAACGGCCAGCGCTGCAACCTGCTCGCGAAGTGCTTCGCGGGCACGCACCACTTGCTGCTCGGCGTCGGCCTTGGCGGCCGCCACAATCTTGGCGCCCTCTTCTTCAGCACGCTTCTTGGCTTCGTCCACGATGGCTGCGGCACGTTTTTCGGCGTCGGCCAGCAGTTTGGTGGTTTCGTTACGCGTTTGTGCGAGCTGCTCGTCGACCTTCTTGTTGGCGTTTGCCAACTCGGCCTTGGCCTTGTCCGAGGCGGCCAGGCCGCTGCGGATCTTCTCGGCACGCTCGTCCAGCGCCTTGGTAATCGGCGGCCAGACGAAACGCATCGTGAACCACACCAGGATCGCGAAGACGATCGCCTGGATGAACAGTGTTGAGTTGATATTCACGGCACGATCCTTTCAAGTCGTGAAAGGTTCGGGGGAAATCAGAGGTGGAACGGGTTGGAGAACGCGAACAGCAGAGCGATAGCCACGCCGATCAGGAAAGCCGCGTCGATCAGACCTGCCAAGATGAACATCTTGGTTTGCAGTTCGTTCATCAGCTCGGGTTGGCGGGCGCTGGATTCCAGGAACTTGCCGCCCATCAGTGCGATACCGATCGAAGCGCCGATTGCGCCCAGACCAACGATGATGCCGCAAGCCAGTGCCACGAGACCGAGGATGTGTTCCATGATTGCTCCTAGAGAGTTTTAAAAGAAAAAGAAAAAAGAAAACAAAAGTGATGAATCAGTGCGCGTCGTGCGCCTGACCGATGTAGATCAGCGTCAGCATCATGAAGATGAAGGCCTGCAGCGTGATCACGAGAATGTGGAACAGGGTCCACACGGTGCCAGCGACGACATGGCCGATGGCCAAACCGATGCCCGTACCCGACACAGCGAACGCGCCACCCATCAACGCGATCAGCATGAACACCAACTCGCCGGCAAACATATTGCCGAAAAGTCGCATGCCGTGCGAAACGGTCTTGGCGATGAACTCGATCATCTGCATCAGGAAATTGAACGGCCACAGGATCGGATGCGCGCCGAACGGTGCCGAAATCAGTTCGTGGCCCCAGCCGCCCAGGCCCTTGATCTTGATGTTGTAGAACAGGCACATCATCAGGATGCTGCACGACAGGCCCAGGGTGGTGGACAGATCGGCGGTCGGCACCACGCGCATGAAGGCATGGTGCGCCTCGCCGCCACCGGCCACGACAGCGTTCTTCCAAATCAGGGGAATGAAGTCGACCGGCAGCATGTCCATGGCGTTCATCAGGAAGATCCAGATGAACACGGTCAGCGCCAGCGGCGACACCAGCTTGCGGCTGGCGGCGTTGTGGATCACGCCCTTGGCCTGGTTTTCGACCAGCTCGCAGAGCATTTCGACGGCAGCCTGGAAGCGGCCGGGCACGCCCGAGGTGGCGCGGCGCGCAGCCAGCCAGAGGATGAACACGCCCAGGGCGCCCAGCACCGACGAATAGATCACCGAGTCGAGGTTGAACACGCTGAAATCGACGATGCTCGTCTGCGACACGCTCTCGAAGTTGAAATTCTTCTGGAAGTGATGCAGGTGGTGCTGGATGTACTCACTCGCGTTTGGCGCGTGTTCTTCGGCTGCCATGGTTCAATTTCCGTCAATAGTGCTAATGCTTTTGCGATGGCCCCGCTTCAGCAGGACCAGCCAATAAACCTTCAAGCTCACCACCAGGGTCGACAGCAGCGCTGGCCAACTCAAGGGATGAACCCTCAGGACCACCGCCACCAGGATGGCAATGACCCCCAAAATCTTGATCGACTCCCACAGCATCAAGGAGAACAACACTGCTCCCGCATGACGCGCCGGACGCCGGCTCATGCCCCAGGCCATCACGGCGTTCGGCAGCACGATGGCCATCGCGCCATAAAACGCCGACCATGCCTTGCTGCCGTCCCACGTGAACAAGTACCAGAGCGCGACCATCAACCCGCCCGCGGCGGCCTGGCAGGCCACCAGGGCCCAGGGCGTCAGCTGCGGTTGCCGGTCTCGCAAGCTCTGCGCTTGTTCTCGCGTCAGGGGCTTGAAATCTTCCTGTTCGCCTTCATCTCCCCAAGCATCAGCATCATTCAAGTTCTCTGGAATTTGTTGCTGATCCATGTTGCAAATGTTGTTGCAATGTTGCGGGCGTGTGTAGACGATCCGCAGGCAGACATCTGGCAAAACTCGTAGATTATATGTGGTTTGGCCTTACAGCCAGATAACGGCTGTTTCACTCAAGCATTGTTGACAGAAGCGCCGACTCGGGCTCGCCGTCAAAGACGCACTTGCCGGGCCGGCAGCCCTGGCACATCCACCCTGAACTTCAGCACACAGCCGGCCCAGGGCTGGCTGGCGAGTTCCTCGGCGCTGCGACCTTCGCAGGCCGTGGTGACATAGAGCGTGCGCAGGTCGGCATCGCCAAGACAGGGCATGGTCGGGCATTGCACCGGCAAGGGCACAACTTGCAGCACCTCGCCAGCCGGCGACAGGCGCAGCAGGCGCGCGCCCTCGTACATCGCCACCCAATAGCAGCCCTGGCTGTCGACGGCGGCGCCGTCCGGACGCCCGCCATAAAGACCCGGCGATGCCAGGGCCTGGCGCGGCTCGAACTGCGCATACACCTGCCGGGCGGACTCATCCGACGCGATCGATCCCAACGCCAGGTCGAAGGGCAGGCGATAGATCACATGGCCCTTGGTGTCGGCCCAGTACAGGGTCTTCTGGTCCGGGCTCCATGCCAGGCCGTTGGAGTTGCTGATGCCGCCGGCCATGCGCGTGAATTGCCCGGCCTCGAACCGGTAGAGCGCGGCCTCGGGTTGGCGCGCGTCGTCGATGGTGCCGACCCACATGCGCCCCAGTGCGTCCGGCTTGCCGTCGTTGAAGCGCTGGCGCGCGGGGTCGAACGGCGGGGGCGCCAGCAGGCGGCGCTGGCCGGTCCGCGTATCCAGGTGCCACAGCCCGTTGCGCTGCGCTGCCAGCAGACCGCCGCCCGAAGTGTCGGCCACAACAGCGATGCAGCCCGGCTCGCCATCGAGCTCGAAAGCCTCCGGGGCCACGTCGCCAGGATGCCAGCGCATCACGCGATGCGCGGCGATATCGACGTAGTACAGGCACTGCTCGGTCGGGTGCCACAGAGGCGACTCGCCCAGGCGGGCAGGCACAGAGAACGCGGGTTCGACCAGGACGGCTGAGGCTTGGGGCATGAGGGATTCCGTTCACGAACTCCGGCCAGGCCGGGCCGGGCTCAGCCCGCATCCTAAGCTCGTAACCTGGTGAAACCGCCGCCCACCCCGATTGAAATCAAGGATTCAAAGCCGCACCTGGCCGTGGATCAGGGGCGACACGTCGCCGCCGATCCAGGTGTCCTCGCCTTGGCGCGCCACATGGATGCGTCCGGCCCGCCCCAAGGCCGCCCCCTGCGCCGCCACATAACGCGCTGGCGCCAGGCCCGCCGCCTGCATCCACAAGGCCAGGCCGGCATTGAGGCTGCCGGTGACCGGATCTTCGGGGACGCTCAGCGAAGGCACGAAGGCGCGCACCTCGAAGTCCGCCTCGCCGCGCGGCGCATAGGGGCCGACGACGCCCAGCTTGAGTCCGCTCATCGCGGCAAAGTCCGGGCGCAGCGCCAGCACGGCGGCGGCATCGGCCAGGCGCGCGGCCGTCCAGCCCGGACCGTTGTCGACCCAGACGACGTCCAGCAGGTCCGGCTCCGGCAGCTGCAGCGCGCGCGCCACCTGCGCACGCAACTCGGGCGCCGGGCCGCTGCGCCGCAGGGGTGGTGCGGCGAATGCGAGCCGCGCGCCATCGCGTCGCACCCGCACCAAGCCCACGCCGCATTGCTGCACGACATCGCCGGGCCGCTTCGGATCGCCCCCGCTGGCCAGCCAGGCGTGCGCCGAACCCAGCGTCGGATGCCCGGCAAAGGGCAGCTCGCCGCCTGGCGTGAAGATACGGACGAGGTAGTCCGCCGCGGGGTCGGTGGGCGGCAGCAAAAAGGTCGTCTCCGACAGATTGGTCCAGCGTGCAAAGGCGGCCATCTGCGCGTCGCTCAGGCCCGCGCCATCGATGACGACGGCCAAGGGATTGCCCTTGAGCGGTTCGGCGGTGAAGACATCGACCTGGACGAAACGGCGCAGCAAACTCATGCCAAGTTCCCATTCTGAAGTTTCAGGTACAGGCCGGGTCGCACGATCTCCATGCCCCGGTCCGGCGCGGCCAGCGGCGTGAAGCCATGGCGCGCATACAAGCCGTGGGCATCCCGCGTGAACAGGCAGAACCGCCTCAAGCCCTGCAGCTCCGGGGCTGCGATCAAGCAAGCGATCAATGCGTCGCCCAGGCCTTGTCCACGCAGGGGTTCGTCGATGAACACATCGCAAAGATACGCAAAGGTGACCCGGTCGCTGACCACCCGGGCATAGCCTCTGAGCCTGCCCGGCGGGTCGCGCAGCACGAAGTTCAGCGATCCGGCCATGGCCCGCTCGAGCACCGCGCGCGGAATGCCCTCGCACCAGTAGGCCGTCACCAGGTAGGCGTGCACGGCGTCGAGGTCGGCCTGGCCCCAGGACGTGTCCACACGCCAGCCTGGGGGCAGACCGGCCGGCGTCACGGCGTCAATTCCGGCGCATTGGCCATGGCCTCGCGCAACACGCGGCCCAGGATGGCCACGCCATCGCGGATCAGGTCAGGCGTGAGCGTCACGAACGACAGGCGCATGGTGCGCGGGTCGGGCGTGTGGGCATAGAACGCCGCGCCGGGCACGAAGGCGATGCCCGCTTCGACCGCAGTAGGCAGCAGCGCCATGGCGTCGAAGCCTTCGGGCAGGCGGATCCAGAAGAACATGCCGCCGTGCGGAACCTGCCATTCGCAGCCCTCGGGCAGATACCGGCGCAGCGCCTCGGCCATCGCGTCGCGGTTGAGCTTGTAGCCGGCGCGGATGCTGGGCACGTGCTCGTCGAGGAAACCGTTCTTGACGACTTCGTACACGACGCGCTGGTTGAAGCCCGGGGTGTGCAGGTCGGCCGCCTGCTTGGCCTGCAGCAGCTTGGGGAACAGCTCGCGCGGCGCGATCAGGAAACCAAGCCGGAATCCCGGCGTCAGGATCTTGGAGAAGGAGCCCAGGTAGATCGTGCCCTCGGGCCAGAACGAGGCCAGCGAGCGCGGCGGCGCTTCGTCGAACCACAGGTCGCCATAGGGGTTGTCTTCGACCACCGGCACGCCGGCGGCGCGCGCGGCGGCCATCACGGCCTCGCGGCGCTCCAGCGACATGGTGCGGCCGGTCGGGTTCTGGTAGTTGGGCAGCAGGTACGCAAAACGCGTCCCCGGCGCATCATGGGGCAGGCGCGCCAAGGCTTCCGGCAGCACGCCGTCGGCGTCGCTGGCCAGGCTCGCATATTGCGGCTCGAAAGGGTTGAAGGCCTGCAGGGCGCCCAGGTAGGTCGGCGTTTCCACCGCGACCGGCGCGCCGGCGTCGCAAAGAATCTTGCCGATCAGGTCCAGGCCCTGCTGCGATCCGCTGGTGATCAGCACCTGGTCGGGCGACACCGCCATACCCAGGGCGCTCACGCGCTGCGCCACCCATTCGCGCAGCGGCGCAAAGCCCTCGCTGGCCGCGTATTGCAAGGCTTCCTTGGCCTGGTGGCTCAAGACCTGGTCACAAGCCGCCTTCAGCGCGTCGACCGGAAAGGTGTCTGCCGAGGGCAGGCCGCCCGCCATCGACAGGACGCCGGGCTTTTCGGTGACCTTCAGGATCTCGCGAATGATGGAGGGGTTCATGCGCGCCGCGCGGCGTGCCTGGGTCCAGATGCTCATGACAGAAAGTCTCCTTGAAAGAATGATTGTGCGCCAATCTCAGTTCACCACCATCGGGTAGATGCAGCCCAGCAGGAGCACTGCCATGACGGCGTTGAACAGCTGGCGCGGCCGGCTGCGGCTCAGCCAGTGGCTCAGGCGCGCCCCGCCGTAGGCCCAGACGCTGATGCAGGGGAGATTGACCACGCCGCACAGCAAGGCCAGCGCCAGCATGGTCCAGGCGCTGGTCTCGCTGCCCGAAAAACCTGCCACCGCGCCGATGGCCATCAGCCAGGCCTTGGGATTGACCCATTGGAACAGCGCCGCGCCGAGGAAGCTCATCGGCGGCCGGCAGTCCGCCTCGCCTGCCGACGGACTGCCCGACATGCTGGACGCATGCGGCGCGTCCGCCCGCCACAACTGCCAGGCCAGCGCGGCCAGGTAGACCGCTCCCGCCAGGCGCAGCAGCTCGTGCAGCACAGGCCAGCGCTCGAACAGAGCGCCCAGCCCCAGGCCGGTGGCAAGCATCAACACGATGAAACCGAAGGTGATGCCCAGCATGTGCGGCAGCGAGGCGCGAAAGCCGTGGCGCACGCCCGAAGACAGCAGCATCAGGTTGTTGGGGCCGGGGGTGATCGAGCTGACGGCGGCGAAGGTGCAAACTGCAAGGGCGGTCTGGGGCGTCATGGCAGGCTCCTCTCGAAATGGGATTTGCCAGTATGAGCCCCGATACAGTACAGTACCAATACAGATTGTCGTACGCCATTTGAATCTGTATCGGCATGCAGACCAACACACTCCCCGCACCCGCCCTGAGTCGCGACGCCAGCACGCCGCTGGCGCAGCAGTTGTCGCAGCGCCTGGCCGAGCGCATCCGCCAGCGCCTGCTGCTGCCCGGCGCGCGCCTGCCTTCGGTGCGCGAATGCGCGCGCCAGCAGGGCGTCAGCCCCTACACCGTCGTGGCAGCCTACGACCAGCTGCTGGCGGCCGGCCTGGTCGAGGCGCGCCGCCAGCGCGGCTTCTTCGTGCGCGCCACGGCGACCGAGAACAAGGCGCCACCGCGCGAGAAGGCCGCCGCCCCGGCCGAACGCCCGCCGGTGGACGCCACGGCGCTGCTGCGCGGCATGTTCGAATCCGATCCGCGCCACGCGCCCGGCCTGGGCACCCTGCCACCCGAATGGCTGGACCTGCCGCTGCTGCAGACCGTGCTGCGCCGCGTGGTGGCGCAAAGCGCCGGCCCCGACGGCCTGGCGCTACGCTACGGCGAGCCTGGCGGCGACCACCGGCTGCGCGCCGCGCTGGCGCAGCACCTGTCCGACGCCGGCATCGAGTGCGCGGCCGAGCAGATCGTCAGCACCGTGGGCGCCACGCATGCGCTGGACCTGCTGACGCGCACCCTGCTGCAACCCGGTGACGCGGTGCTGGTGGACGACCCCGGCTGGGCGATCGAATACGCCCGGCTGCAGCGCGCCGGCATGCGGCTGCTGCCGGTGCCGCGCGGCGCGGACGGGCTGGACCTCGAGGTCCTGGCTCGCCTGGCCGCCGAACATCGGCCGCGTGCCTACGTCACCGTATCGGTGCTGCACAACCCGACCGGGCACAGCCTGACCCTGGCCAGCGCGCACCATCTGCTGAAGCTGGCCGAGCTGCACGACTTTTTGATCATCGAGGACGACACCTACGGCTTCCTGGCGCCGGCGCACACGCCGCGCCTGGCCGCGCTCGACGGGCTGCGGCGCACGGTCTACGTGGCGGGTTTCTCGAAGATCCTGAGCCCGGCGTTTCGCGTCGGCTACCTGGCCGCCAACCCGGAGCGCGTCGCGGCGCTGACCGAGCTGAAGCTGCTGAGCACCCTGACCACCCCGCCGCTGACCGAGCGCGCCGTGGCCATCTGCCTTGAACAGGGGCTGTTGCGGCGCCACGCCGCCCGCGTGGCCTCGCAGCTCGATGCCGCCCGCCAGCGCACGGTGCGGCTGGCCATTGAAGCGGGCTGCCGCTTCGTCAGCCCGCCGCAGGGCCTGTTCGGCTGGCTGGACGTGGGCTGCGACAGCGAGCGCCTCGCCCACCGCCTGCTGGACGAAGGCTGGACCACCGCGCCGGGCCTGCTGTTCAGCCCGACGCGCCAGCCCGGAACGCTGATGCGCGTGAACTTCGCCACCGCGCAGGACGCGCGCTTCTGGCGCACGCTGCAGCGCTTGAGGGGCGAAGGCTGACGCAGACCCGACGACAGCCAGACCGAACCCTTCAATTCAAATCTGACGGCTTGAGCGCCTGTAGGCGCCCCAAGCGCTCCAGCAGCAAGGCACGCTCGCGTTCGTTGCCCGTCCAGGCGATGGCCTGGCGCAAGGCTTCGCACGCCGGCTCGGTGCGGCCCAAGCGCTGCAGCAGATCGGCCCGCGCGCTGGCCCACCAGGGATAACCGGCCAGCGGCAGCGCCTCCACCAACGGAAGCGCCTGTGCCGGCCCGATCGCATGGCTCAGGGCCACGGCGCGGTTGAGCGCGACGACTGGACTGGGTTGCAGCGCGAGCAGCGTGTCGTAGAGCTGCAGCAATCGGGGCCAATCGGTGCTTTCGGCGCGCACGGCGCGCGCGTGCACTGCGGCCAATTCGGCCTGCAGGGTAAGCGCCCCCGCGCCTTCCGGCCGTCGCGCATTGAGGCTGCGGCAGCGCTCCAGTGCGGCCAGGCCGCGTCGCAGCAGCAGGCGGTCCCAGCGGCGTCTATCCTGGTCCAGCAGCAGCACGGGGCGGCCCAGCGCATCGGTGCGTGCCGGCAGGCGCGAGGCTTGCAATTCCATCAGCGCCTGCAAAGCCTGCGCGTTCGCCTCCATCGGAAGCAGGGCGGCGAGATGGCGCGCCAGGCGCAGGGCCTCGTGGCACAGGGTCGGCCGCACCCACTCGGCCCCGCTGCTGGCCACATAGCCTTCGTTGAACATCAGGTACAGCACCGTGCAGACGTCATCCAGCCGCGCGGCCCGCTCGGATGCCGGCGGCAGCGCGAAGGGCTCGCCAGCCAGCTGCGCCTTGGCACGCGTGATGCGCTGCGCAATGGTGGCCTCCTTGGCGAACAGGGCGCGCGCGATTTCGGCCACGGTAAGCCCTGCGACGAGACGCAGGGTGAGCGCCCATTGCGCCTCGCGCGCCAGCTTGGGGTGGCAAGCGATGAACATCAGCTTCAAGGCATCGTCGCCCAGCTCATCGGCCTCGTCGGCCAGCAGCACCTCCAGCGGGTCGGGCGCGACATGGCTCGCGCGCGCATCGGCGTCATCGCCCAGCGCTTGCTGTTCCCGCGCCGCCATCTGCGCATGACGTACGCGGTCGAACAGGCGGTGCTTCGCGGTGGTCATCAGCCAGGCGCCAGGCCGCTCGGGCCAGCCCTCGGCCGGCCAGCGCTGCAGGGCGGCCACCAGCGCGTCCTGCACGCAGTCTTCGGCCAGGGCCAGATCGGCGCCGGCGCGCAGCAGCGCGCCGGTGAGGCGCGTGGCTTCCAGGCGCCAAACTGCTTCGATCGTGGCGGTCATCCGCCCTGCTTGATGGCGGCCAACTGCTCGCGGATGATGCGTTCGGCATCCTCGGGCGGCAGGTCGATGCCGCCCATCAGCGGGCGTACTTCAATGCAGCAGGGCAGGCCAGGGAACGGCGCGGGAAAGCGCTGCGCCCAGGCCAGGGCTTCGTCGCGCGAACGCACCTCGATCAGCGTGTAGCCGGCAATCAGCTCCTTGGTCTCGGCGAAGGGGCCGTCCATGACGCGCGCCTGACCGGCGGCGTCGTATTGCACGCGAAAACCTTGGCTGCTGGGCAGCAGGCCGGCACCATCGAGCAGCACGCCGGCCTTGGCCATCTCGTCGTGAAAGGCCATCATGCGCGGCACCAGCGTCGGGTCATCGGGGAATTCGCCCGCTTCGCTCATGGCGGTGGCGCGAACCTGGATCATGTAACGGGGCATGGAGATCTCCTGAAGTTGCAGACCTTATACGACGAACGACCAAGGCGCAATTCGACAGGCCGCTCCGCTGTCCGAAAGCAACTGAAGCAAGAAACGCATGCCACGGTGCCCCAAGATCATCGAAGTCAGCGTGACTCCAGCTCGTCCCATCGCTCCATCAGCGCCAGCAGTTCTTCGTCGATGGCCGCTGCCCGGGTGGTCACCTCCGCGATGCGTGCGGCGCCTTGGCTGTACAGCTCGGTGCCGTTCAGCAGCGAGTTCAAGTGCTTCTGCTCGGCCTCCAACGCGGCGATCTTGGTCGGCAGTTCGTCAAGTTCGCGCTGTTCCTTATAGCTGAGCTTCTTCTTGCTGGCCACGGCGATCGGCGCCGGTGTGGGCGCGGGCGCAGGTGCCGCAGCCGGCGTCGGCGCGCTGGCCGATCTGGCGCGGATCTCGGCGGCCCGCTGCGACTGGGTCAGCCAGTCCTGCACGCTGCCTTCGTACTCACGCCAGCGGCCCTCACCCTCGCTGACGATGGTGGAGGTGACGACGTTGTCGAGGAAGCGCCGGTCGTGGCTGACCAGGAACACCGTGCCGTCGTAATCGGACAGCAGCTCTTCCAGCAGCTCCAGGGTCTCGATGTCGAGGTCATTGGTCGGTTCGTCGAGCACCAGCACGTTGGCGGGCCGGGCAAACAGGCGCGCCAGCAGCAGGCGGTTGCGCTCGCCGCCGGACAGGCTCTTGACGGGCGAATTGGCGCGCGCCGGCGAGAACAGGAAGTCGCCCAGATAGCTCTTGACATGCTTGCGCTGATTGCCGATCTCGATCCATTCGCTGCCGGGGCTGATGGTGTCGGCCAGGGTGGCGTCGAGATTGAGCGTGTCGCGCATCTGGTCGAAATAGGCCACGGTCAATCGCGTGCCCAGGCGCACTTCGCCGCTGTCGGGGGGAAGTTCGCCCAGGATCATCTTCAGCAAGGTGGTCTTGCCGGCGCCGTTGGCGCCGATCAGGCCGATCTTGTCGCCGCGCAAAATGGTGGTGCTGAAGTCGCGCACGATGGCGCGCTCGCCAAAGGACTTGTTCACCCCTTCGAGCTCGGCCACGATCTTGCCGCTGGAACTGCCCGTGTCGATGTCCAGCCGCACCTTGCCCTGCACGTCGCGCCGCGCCGCGTGGGCCGCCCGCATGGCTTCCAGGCGCTGGATGCGCGCCACGCTGCGCGTACGCCGGGCTTCGACGCCCTTGCGTATCCAGACCTCTTCCTGCGCCAGCAGCTTGTCAAAGCGCGCGTTGGCGAGTGCCTCGTTTTCCAGCTCGTAGGCCTTGGCGGCCTGGAAGGCAGCGAAATTGCCGGGGTAGCCGCGCAGCTCGCCGCGATCGAGCTCGACGATGCGGTTGGCCACGTTGTCGAGGAAGGCGCGGTCGTGGGTGATCAACAGCAGTGAGCCCTTGAAGTTGTTCAGCAGCTCCTCGAGCCAGCGGATCGCGTCCAGGTCAAGGTGGTTGGTGGGCTCGTCAAGCAGCAGCACGTCAGGCTGGGCCACCAGCGCGCGGCCCAGGGCAACGCGCTTCTTCAAGCCGCCCGACAGCTCGCCGACCACGCGCGAACCGTCCAGGCCCAGGCGGTGCAGGGTCTCATCGACGCGCTGTTCCCAGTTCCAGGCGCCGATGTGTTCGATGCGCTCCTGCACCCAGGCGAGGTCGTCGTTCTCGTCGTGCGCCTCGTAGCGCTCGCGCAAGGCCTTGGCCTCGGCCACGCCCTCGCTGACGACCTCGAAGATCGTCGCCTCGGGCCGCAGCAGCGGCTCCTGCGGCACATAGACGCTGGTGAGGCCTTGCTGCAGCTGCAGCAGGCCGTCGTCGAGCTTTTCCTGCCCGGCGAGGATCTTCAGCAGCGAGGACTTGCCCGTGCCGTTGCGGCCGATCAGGCCGACGCGTTCGCCCGTTTCGAGCGCGAAGTTGGCGCCGTCAAGCAGCGCGACGTGCCCGAAGGCGAGATGTGCATTGGAAATGGAAAGGACGGCCATGGGCCTGATTGTCCCGCATCACGCCGCTTGCCCCTTTCCAACCGCCTGCCGCAAGGCCGCCAGCGCACCGGCCAGGCGCTGCGAAGCCCGGCCGGCGATACCCAATCGGCGCAGCAGCCAGGGCGTGACGTCGGCGTTCGAGTCGTGGTCGGGCCAATCGGCCGACAGGACATCAGAATCGTCCACCGGATCCGTCTGCCCCTCTTTGGACCCGTGCGGGGCCAGCGCCTGCGTGCAATGCAGCCGGGCCGACTCCAGAGCCGGCCTGGCCTGCGCAGCATCCAGGTAACCCTGCCGGCGGCTGAGCATCTGCTGCAAGGCCCCCAGCAAGGCCATGAAACGGTAGCCGTGGGTCAGCACGGCTTCGAGCTCGGGCTCGGGCACTTGCACCTGGCGCGGCTCGACGCGCGTGCGTTGCGCCGCGGCGGCCATGGCCATCAGCGCGGTATAGGCCTGCTGGCGGCTCAGGCGCTGCGCCAGCTGCTGTTCGCGGCTGGGCGCCCAGCACAGCACATTGCCGGCGTGGCGCGACAGGGCTTGCGCCAGCTGCCGGCACAGGCGCAGCTGCGAATTGCGCTCCCAGGACGGCAGCACGAAGCAGAAGGCCCAGGCCAGCAAGGCGCCGATCACGGTATCGGCCAGGCGCTCGGCGGCGGCGGGCCCGGCCTGCGGCGCCAGCAGCAGCGGCTGCATCAGCGCCATCAGCGTCGCCGCCGTGGCCGCCACGCGGTAGCGCTGGTTGACATAGGCATGGCTGGTGCCCACCGCCGCCAGGAACACCAGCTCCAGCAGCAGCGGCGCGTGCAGCCAGACCTCCAGGTGCGCCAGCGCCGCGGCAAGCAGGCAGCCGATCACGGTGCCGATGATGCGGTCGTTGCGGCGCGACAGGGTCTGCTCCAGATTGCCGCGCAGCACCACCGCCACGCTCAGCACCAGCCAGTGCGGGTGCGCGGCCCAAGGCAACGCCAGGCCCAGGGCGTAGGCGAACGACATGGCCAGGCTGCCGCGCAGCGCGTGCCGCATCACGCTGGACTGCAGGCTCAAATGCGGTTTCAAGGCGGCCAGGGGCCAGCCTTCGGGCGAGACGAACAGCTGCAGCTGCTCGTGCGACCAGGGCAGTTCGCGATCCGGTCCGGTCAGGCTCTCGGCCATCTCCGCCACGTCGTCCAGCATGTGGCCCAGCCGCACCTGCAGGGCGTCGATCAGATGCTGGCGCGGATCGCCCGCATCGGCCGGCCCGCCGGCCAGGCGCTCCTCCATCTTGCGCCGCAAGGCTTGCGCCGAGACCGCTGGCGCAGGCTGCCCCCGGTCGACGGCGGCCGCCAGCGCGTTCAGGGTCTGCGCCAGCTGGCGCAGGGTCACGGCCAGACCGGCGCGCCAGTGGCGGGCCGCCGCGTCGTCACCGAGCAGATGCACGTCCAGGCGGCTGGCCAGCAGCAGGTCGCGCAGCTCGATCAGGCCCAGCACCATGGCGATCTGGCGGCGGCTGCGTGGCGAGAACCGGGCTGCAAACACTTGATCACGGGCGGCCTGCAAGGCCTCGGCAAACTCGGAGTCGTCGGCAATGGAGGCGCGGATGGTGTCGTCCTGGCTGGCGATCTCGCCGGCGATCCGCACGGCGCGCGAGCGCAGGCGCTGCGCGCAAGCCCGCATGGCGCGCGCCAGCGCCAGCTCGCGGTAGCGGCGCCGCATCCACCAGGCCACCGCCCTGGCCCAGATCACGTAGAGCGCCGCGCCTAGCAGCACCCAAGCGGCGTGGATCAGGGCCTCGCGCGGCGTGGGCGGCGCCTTCCAGGCCATCGCGAACACCAGCGCCAGCACGCCGGAGAACGAGAGCGGCCCGGCGCGCGGGCCCCAGGCCATGGCCATCAGGGTGACGAAGGCCACTGAGGCGATCAGAAGCACCATGGCCAGCGGCGTCTCGCGGCACAGTCCCACCATCAAGGTGACCACGGTGACGATCAAGACCGCGGGCAGCACCCGGCCCAGCACGCGATGCGGCGGATTGGGCACGTCGGGCAATCCGGTGCACACCGCGCCGCTGGTCGCGGCCAGGGCCAGGGGCAGGCCGAACAGGCTGGCGACCAGGACCTGGATCAGCGCCACGCCGAGCGCCACGGTGACGCCGCTCAGCTGCGCCGCGCTCAGGCGCCGCCAGGCCTGATGGACGTCAAGCCGCATGCGACAGGCTGCGCTCCAGCGCGACGATGAACATCCGGGCCACGTCGAAACCGGTCTGCTGGCTGATCTCCTGGAAACAGGTCGGGCTGGTGACGTTGATTTCGGTGAGGCTGTCGCCGATCACGTCCAGCCCCACCAGCAGCAGGCCGCGCTGCGCCAGCGTCGGGCCCAGCGCCTGGGCGATTTCGCGGTCACGCTCGGTGATGGGCTGGGCCACGCCCTTGCCGCCGGCCGCCAGATTGCCGCGCACCTCGCCACCCTGCGGGATGCGCGCCAGGCAGAACGGCACGACCTCGCCGCCGATCAGCAGCACGCGCTTGTCGCCGTGCACGATCTCGGGCAGGTAGCGCTGCACCATCACGGTCTGCAGGCCGTCCTTGTTGAGCGTCTCGATGATGGCGCCCAGGTTCAGGCCATCGGCGCCGACCCTGAAAATGCCCATGCCGCCCATGCCGTCCAGCGGCTTCAGGATGATGTCGCGATGCTCGGCATGGAAGGCCCGGATGGCCGCGTCGCTGCGCGTCACCAGCGTGGGCGCAATGAACTGCGGAAACTCCAGGATGGCCAGTTTCTCGGGGTGGTCGCGCAGCGCCTGCGGGCTGTTGAAGACCCGCGCGCCTTCACGCTCGGCATGGCCCAGCAGGTGCGTGGCGTAGAAGTACTCGCTGTCGAACGGCGGGTCCTTGCGCATCAGCACGGCGTCGACGTCGGCCAGGGCCAGGTCGGCGCTCTGCTGCACGGTGAACCAGTCGCCGGCGGCATCGCCGGTCAGCTGGATCTGGCGCGCCCCCTGCGCCTGCACGCGGCTGCCGGCACGCCAGACCAGGTCGGCCGGCTCGCAGGCCCACAGCTCGTGCCCGCGGCGCGCGGCTTCGCGCATCATCGCGAAGGTGGTGTCCTTGTAGATCTTGAATGAGGCCAGGGGATCGGCGACGAACAGCAGTTTCATAAAGTCCTTGTTTCAGTTCAGGCGCGCAGACGCTGCAGCAGCAATGCCACCGCGCCGGCCACCACGCCCCAAAAGGCCGAGCCTATGCCCAGCACGCTGACGCCCGACAGCGTCACCAGAAAAGTCAGGATGGCGGCATCGCGATGGCGCTCTTCCTTCAGCGCGCTGCTCAAGCCACCGGCAATGGTCCCCATCAGCGCCAGGCCGGCGATGGCGGCCACCAGTTCGTGCGGGAAAGCCGCCAGCAGGCCCACCACGGCGCCGCCGGCCAGGCCCAATGCGATGTAGATCAGGCCCGCCGACATCGCGGCCGTGTAGCGCCGCTTCGGGTCTTCATGCGCCTCGCGGCCCATGCAGATGGCCGCCGTGATGGCCGCCAGATTGAGCGCATAGGCGCCGAACGGCGCCAACACCACGGTGGCCAGGCCGGTCACGCTGATGCTGGTCGACACTGGCGTCTGGTAGCCCGAGGCCCGCTGCGCGGCGACGCCGGGCAGGTTCTGCGAGGCCATGGTGACGAGGAACAGCGGCAGGGCCACGCCCACCAGGGCCGCGGCATGGAAGCTCGGCGTGGTCCAGACCGGACGGGCCCAGGCCCAATCGACGGCGTCCAGATGGATGCGTCCCTGGCTTCCCGCCAGCGCCACGTCGGCCAGCAGCACCACCGGGACCGCATAACGGGGCAGCCAGCGCCGCGCCAGCAGGAACACCAGCGCCATGCCCAGCACCAGGGCGGGCGCGGTCTTCACGCTGAGCACCGCGTCCATCGCAAAACGGGTCAGCACGCCGGCCAGCAAGGCCGAGGCCACGGCCATCGGGATGCGGTCCATCACTCGCTCGAAGACGCGGGTCAGGCCACACAGCAGAATCAGTGCGCCGCACACGATGAAGGCGCCGATCGCGTCCGACATCAGCACCCCGCTGGTGCCGGCCAGCAGGGCCGCACCAGGCGTGGACCAGGCGGTCAGCACTGGCTGGCGCGCATGCCAGGACAGCAGCAAGCTGGTCAGGCCCATGCCCAGGCCCAGGGCCCACATCCACGAGGCGGTCTGCGCGCTGCTGGCGCCCAGCGCCTGCGCGGCCTGGAACACAAGGGCCACCGAGCTGGTGAACCCCACCAGCACGGCCACGAATCCCGCAATCAGCGCCGAGAACGAAAGATCTTTCAGCCAGGAAGTCATGGGCGAAGCATACCGGCGCGGCCGCCGCCTTGCTCGCGTGCGTGTTTGCGGCTCAGGCGTAGACCTCGGCCTGCGGATCGGTCACTTCCAGCTCGTAGCTGGCCGCCACCATGCCCAGGCGCGCGATCACGCCGTACATGTAGAAGCGGTTGGGCGCGCTGACGCCGGGTTTCTCGCCCAGGCGCGGCAGGCTTCCCGAAGGCGCGAAGGCCAG
Organism: Burkholderiaceae bacterium; assembly: GCA_019234815.1. Lineage (GTDB taxonomy): Bacteria > Pseudomonadota > Gammaproteobacteria > Burkholderiales > Burkholderiaceae_C > JAFALA01. The sequence goes on from JAFALA010000041.1 coordinate 20,623, forward strand.
CGGCACGTAGCTGGCGCCGGGCGCGTTGAGGTTTTCGTCGGCGCCGCGCTCGGCGTGCACGCGGTAGAAGCCGCCCACCACGTAACGGTCCATCATGTAGACCACCGGCTCGGCCACCGCCGCGTTGACGCGCTCGTTGGTGGGCACGCCCTCCTGCACCAGCACGCGGCGCACGGCCTGCCCATCCTTGATGACCGCCATCTTGTTGCAGGCGCGCCGGCTCATGTCGTCGAGCTCCTTGGCGTCGCGCACCGTCATGATGCCCATGCCATAGGTGCCGGAGTCGGGCTTGATGACCACGAAGGGCTTTTCGGCGATGCCGTATTCCTTGTACTTGCGCCGCGTCTTGGCCAGCACCGCATCGACTTGCGTCTGCAGCGCCTCCAGCCCCTCGCCGACCGCGAAGTCCAGGCCGTCCACACCCGCGTAGGCGGGATTGATCAGCCAGGGGTCCATGCCCAGCAGCTTGGCGAACTTCTTGGCCACGTCGTCGTAAGCCTTGAAATGCTGCGTCTTGCGCCGCAAGGCCCAGCCGGCATGCAGCGGCGGCAGCAGGTACTGCTCGTGCAGGTCTTCCAGGATGGCCGGAATGCCGGCGGAAAGATCGTTGTTGAGCAGGATGGTGCAGGGGTCGAAATCCTTCAGGCCCAGGCGGCCGCGATGGCGCACCAGCGGCTCGAAGCTCAGCGACTGCCCGTCCGGCAAGGTCAGCTCGGTGGGCTCGGTCAGGTCGGGCGCCAGGCTGCCCAGGCGCACGTTCAGGCCGGCCTGCGTGAAGATGCGCATCAGGGTCGCCAGATGCGTCAGGTAGAAGCTGTTGCGGGTATGGTTTTCCGGCACCAGCAGCAGATTCTTCGCCTCGGGGCAGATCTTCTCGATCGCGGCCATGGCAGCCTGCACCGCCAGCGGCAGCATCTCGGGGCTGAGGTTGTTGAAGCCGCCGGGAAACAGGTTGGTATCGACCGGCGCCAGCTTGAACCCGGCGTTGCGGACATCCGCCGAACAATAGAACGGCGGCGTGTGCTCCATCCACTCCAGCCGGAACCAGCGCTCGATTGCCGGCATGGACTCCAGGATGCGCTGCTCCAGCTCGTTGATCGGGCCAGTCAGTGCGGTGATGAGGTGAGGAACCATGGTGACGAGTGCAGCAAAGCGGAGAACTTGATTCTAGGGACTCAACAGTTGAGGTCACCCGCCAATTTCTCAAGGGTCGTGAATCCTATCTGTCGCTGGATGAAAACAAGGACTGAGCGCTATGCTTATACCCATCGTTTATTCAGCGAATCTCCATGCAGCCCAAGATTCTGATCATTGAAGACCAGGCCGACATCCGACGCCTGATCCGTTGGGCCTTGGAAGATTCGGGCGTCGTGGTGCACGAGGTGGCCAACGGCGTGATGGGCCTGCAGGTCGCCAAGGTCCTGAAGCCCGATTTGATCCTGCTGGACGTGATGATGCCCGGCGGCTTGAACGGCCTGGAGGTTTGCACGGAGATCAAGAAGGACGCAGGGCTGCAGAACACCCTCGTCGTGATGCTCACCGCCAAGGCCAGTTCCAAGGACCACGAGGCCGCCCTGATGGCCGGCGCCGACGCCTTTCTGCCCAAGCCATTCAGCCCGGCCAAGCTGGTCGAGCTGATCGAGGCCTTGCTGCGCCAGCGCCGGCCCGCCGAGACTTGATGGCCGATTGACCGACACCACCGCCCGGCAAAAGAAAAGCCGCCTGACGCTTGCAACAGGCGGCTTTCTTCATGAGAAAGCTGACGGGGCCCGCCGGCCCCGACGCGATCAGGCTTCAGCCGTAGTAGGCGGTTTCGCCATGCTCGGTGATGTCCAGGCCCTCGCGCTCCTTTTCTTCGCTGACGCGCAGACCGATGGTCTTGTCGACGATGAAATAGGACACCACGGACACCAAGCCCGACCACACGATGGTCACGCCCACGGCCTTGGCCTGCACCAGCACCTGCGACGCGATGGAATAGGCCTCCGGCGTCACGCTGGCGCCCGTCACCCAGTCGGCCACGAAGCTCGGACCGCCCAGCGCGGGCGAGTTGAAGACGCCCGTCAGCAGCGCGCCCAGGATACCGCCGACGCCGTGCACGCCGAACACGTCCAGGGTGTCGTCGGCGCCGATCAGCTTCTTCAGACCCGTCACGCCCCACAGGCAGACGAAGCCCGCAGCCGCGCCGATCACCACCGCGCCGCCGACGCCCACGTTGCCGCAGGCCGGCGTGATGGCCACCAGGCCGGCCACCGCGCCCGAGGCCGCACCCAGCATCGAGGCTTTGCCCTTGTGCAGCGCTTCACCGGCGCTCCAGGCCAGCACCGCAGCGGCCGTGGCCACAAAGGTGTTCATGAAGGCCAGCGCGGCGGTGCCATTGGCTTCCAGCGCCGAACCGGCATTGAAGCCGAACCAGCCCACCCACAGCAGCGAGGCGCCCACCATGGTCAGCGTCAGGCTGTGCGGCGTGAAGGCTTCCTTGCCGTAGCCGATGCGCTTGCCCACCATGAAGGCGCCTACGATGCCGGCGACGGCCGCGTTGATGTGCACCACGGTGCCGCCGGCGAAGTCCAGCGCGCCCCACTGCCACAGCAGGCCGCCCTTGGCCGTCGTGGCATCCACCACGGCCGCGCTGGTGAAGGCATCCGGACCGGGCCAGAACCAGACCATGTGCGCGATCGGCAGGTAGCTGAAGGTGAACCACAGCACCATGAAGGCCAGCACGGCGCTGAACTTCATGCGCTCGGCGAACGAACCCACGATCAGGCAGCAGGTGATACCGGCGAAGGTGGCCTGGAAGGCGGCATACACGAACTCATGCATGGGCACGCCCTTGCTGAAGGTCGACGCGGTGGCAAAGGTGCCCGCCACGTTGTCCCAGATGCCGCGCAGGAACAGCCGATCGGTCCCGCCGATGAAATCGCTCAGGGAGCCCGAACCTTCCGTGAACGCCAGGCTGTAGCCGTACAGCACCCACAGCACCACGATCATCGAGAAGGTCACCATCACCTGCATCAGCACGCTGAGCATGTTCTTCTTGCGAACCAGGCCGCCGTAGAACAGGGCCAGGCCGGGCACCGTCATCAGGATGACCAGCAGCGTGGACACCATCATCCAGGCCGTGTCGCCCTTGTTCGGCACCGCGGCGGGCGCAGATGCGGCGTCCGATGCTGCTGCCGCCGCCGAGGGGGCCGCTGCAGGTGCGGCAGCGGGAGCCGCCGCCGTGGCGGCCGCAGCCGTCGGCGCCGATGCCGCAGCCGCTTCTTGCGCCCAGGCCGCGGGCGCAAAGGCCGCAGCGGCGAGGACCAGAGTCGCTAGCAATTTCTTCATTGAATACTCCAGATGGGAATCTTGAGAAGGGCCGCGGCTCAGAGCGCGTCCTGGCCGGTTTCGCCGGTGCGGATGCGCACCACTTGGTCCAGCGGCGACACGAAGATCTTGCCGTCGCCGATTTTGCCGGTGCGGGCCGAAGACTCGATGGCCTCGACCACGCGCTCCACCACATCCTCGGACACGGCCGCCTCGATCTTCACCTTGGGCAGGAAGTCGACCACGTACTCAGCCCCACGGTACAACTCGGTATGGCCTTTCTGGCGACCGAATCCCTTGACTTCCGTGACGGTCAGGCCCTGCACACCGACGGCGCTCAGAGCTTCCCGGACCTCATCAAGCTTGAACGGCTTGATGACCGCTGTGATCAGTTTCATGGCTAACTCCTAGTCCTAGGCAAAACAAAAGAATTCGACAGGGGTGGCTCCGTCACGCAACGGATCCGTCGCAAGGCAATTAGCAGCTTTCGTGCCACGTCTTCAAAAGAGCCCCCCTCGAAGCTGTCGGGCCTGCATCAAGGCCGCCTCGAACCCCAAAATGCATCGCGGCACCAACAACGGTCACGATCCTGCGACAACGCACACCAATGGTGCATCACGGTCCAAAAATGGACGCACAACCGATCCCGGCATCAGGATTTCATCAAGGACGCGGCCATGAAAAAAGCCGCCTGGACCAGGCGGCTTGCGGCGTCGGAGGAGACGCTCAGAAGGTCTTCTTGGCCGACACCACCAGGGTCGTGGCGCCCAGGTTCTTGCCGGCCGGAGAGGTGTAATAACCCGAGTTGGTACCCACCATGGCGGCACCGAAGGTGATGCCCGCATAGTCCTTGTTCAAGGTCAGCGAATAGTCGTAGTAGCTGGCCGCGCTGTTGTGGTTCACGCTTTGATGGCCGACATGCGGCGTGAAGGTCAAGCCTTCCGCGATCTCGAACACGCCGCTCAAGTCGGCGTAGCCGGAGTTCTTGGAATTCGAGAAACCGAACAGGGTGGTCGTGCTGTCCGAGTACTTGAACACGAGCGGGCCGTAGCTCAGCGCCGCATAGACCTCCAGGGTGTTGGCGCTGGTCGGCAGGTCGTTGTTGGCGTAGTAGTACTGCAGCAGGCCCACATCCAGCGTCAAGCCCTTGGCAATCTCTTTCTTGTAGCCGCCGTAGAGATCGAGTTCCACCGGCGCGTTGCCACCAGCGTCCTTGATCCACTGGATGGTGGACGCCCAGGCGCCGATGTACCTGCCGCTTTCGGCCGCATAGTCGGCGCCGCCCTGCAGCGCGGGGTTCAGGCGCGACTGGGAAATGCCACGGTAACGGTATTCGCTGGCCACACCCACGTTGAAAGTCAAAGGGTCCACCGGTGCCGCGATGGGCGCATTGGTGTCGGCGCCGGCCGCGACGTCGTCGGCAAATGCCGGCAACGCGGCAAACGCCAAGCCCAAAGCCGTCAAAGCGAAGAGTGATTTCATCCTGAACCTCTAATAGTTAAAAAAAGATTAAAAACGCTCTTCCTCATTTAGCAGCATTCGTGCCAGCCTCAGCCCGTCGATGTGCTGCCTGCTTTTTATAGATGGGCACAACAAAAGTGCGCGCGTCGAAGCGTAATCGCACCATGTGCGTGCTGTACCAATTGTTGCAAACGAACTGTGTTCAATTTCATGATTTGAACGGATGGGCTCCGGGCGTTTGTGCAAATTTGGCAACGCTGCGGTCGTGATCGCCATGGAGGGCGGCGGCATCCGATCCGACCCGTCCGACGCTGAGAGGTGCTTTTCCCATGTCACTGTCCATCATTCACAGCCGTGCGCTTGACGGACTGCTGGCCGCGCCGATCAGCGTGGAAGTCCATCTGGCCAATGGCTTGCCAAGCTTTAC
>JAFALA010000079.1 GCA_019234815.1 Burkholderiaceae bacterium
GCCGATCTCTTCGGCGGCAAACGAAGGACCGATCACCTTGCCCGGCACGGGCTCGCCCGACAGCGTGGAGCCGTCCGAGCCGCCCAGGGTGACCTGGTACCACTCGCTGCCGTCCTTGTCGACGCCGAGGATGCCGATGTGGCCGCTGTGGTGGTGGCCGCAGGAATTGATGCAGCCGCTGATGTGCAGGTCGATGTCGCCGATGTCGTAGAGCTCGTCGAGGTCCTGGAAACGCTCGGTGATGTCGGCCGCGACAGGCAGCGAGCGGGCATTGGCCAGCGCGCAGAAGTCGCCGCCGGGGCAGGCGATCATGTCGGTCAGCAATCCGATGTTGGGGGTGGCGAAACCCTGCGCCTTGGCAGCGGCAAAGAGCGCGGGCAGGTCGGCTTCGCGCACCCAGGGCAGCAGCAGGTTCTGGTCGTGCGTGACGCGCAGCTCGCCCTGGCTGAACTGGTCGGACAACGCGGCGGCAGCTTCCATCTGCGCGTCGGTCGCGTCGCCGGGCGGCAGGCCGATGCGCTTGAGCGACAGCGTCACCGCACGGTAGCCGCTGACGCGGTGCGCATGCACATTGCGCTGCAGCCAGCGGCGGTAGGCCTGGCTACTGGCGTCCTGCGGCGCCGCAGCGACGATGTCGGTGGCGGCACTGGGTTGCACGCCAGCAGGCACGACGAAGCTGGCCGCCACGCGGTCGAGTTCGGCCTGCGGGATCAGGTGTTCGTGGCCTGCGGGATCGTCCTGCAGGATCTTGCGGAATTCCTCGTCGACGGCATCGAAGAACTTCTGGCCTTCGGCCTTGACGAGGATCTTGATGCGCGCCTTGTACATGTTGTCGCGACGGCCGTAGCGGTTGTAGACGCGCACGATGGCCTCGATGTAGACGAGGATCTGCTGCCAGGGCAGGAATTCGTTGATGACCTGGCCGATCACCGGCGTGCGGCCCATGCCGCCGCCGACCAGCACCTTGAAGCCGATCTCGCCGGCTTCGTTCTTGATCAGATGCAGGCCGATGTCGTGCCAGGCGATCGCGGCGCGGTCTTCCAGCGCGCCGGTGATCGCGATCTTGAACTTGCGCGGCAGGAAGGCGAACTCGGGGTGCAGCGTGCTCCACTGGCGCAGCACCTCGGCGTAGGGGCGCGGATCGATCAGCTCGTCGGCCGCGATGCCGGCCAGCGCGTCGCTGGTGATGTTGCGTATGCAGTTGCCGCTGGTCTGGATGCCGTGCATGTCGACGTCGGCGAGCAGGTCCATCACGTCGGCCGACTTGACCAGCGGGATCCAGTTGTACTGCAGGTTCTGGCGCGTCGTGAAGTGGCCGTAACCGCGGTCGTACTCGCGCGCGATGCGGGCCAGCTGGCGCAGCTGCCGGGAGTCCATCACGCCATAGGGCACGGCCACGCGAAGCATGGGCGCGTGGCGCTGCACATACCAGCCGTTCTGCAGTCGCAGCGGGCGGAATTCATCGTCGCTCAGGGTGCCAGCGAGGTTGCGCTCCAGCTGGTCACGGAACTGGGCTGCGCGCGCATGGACGAACTGGCGGTCGAAATCGGTGTACTGGTACATGGATAAACAGCGAAGGTTCAGTGAATGACTTTCCAGCCCGCCGTGATCAGGGACAGGCAGAGTAGCGTGCGAATGACCCGGTCGGGCAGGCGTCGGGTCAGGTGGGCGCCCAGCCAGATGCCGGGCAGCGAGCCGATGACCAGGGAGGCCAGCAAGGTCCAGTCGACATTGCCCATGGCGGCGTGTCCGATGCCGGCCACCAGCGTCAAGGGCACGGCGTGGGCAATGTCGCTGCCGACGATGTAGCGCGACTCCAGGCGCGGATAGATCAGCAGGATCAGCGTGGCGCCGATGGCGCCGGCCCCGATCGATGAAAGTGAAACCAGCACGCCGAGGATCAACCCTGACAGCACGGTCAGCGCGGCCTTGCGCGATTCAGGAATCCAGCGCTCGAGCCGCAGGCCGATCCGGTTCCACGATTGCTTGAAGGCTACCACCACGGCCGTCAGCAGCAGGGCGATGCCAAGCGAGAAGGTCAGCGTGCCGGAACCGGATTTGTTATACCCGAAGTGCTGCATCAGCAGCACGGTGACGATGCTGGCGGGGATGCTGCCCGATAGCAGCAAGCGCGTGATGCGCCACTTGACATGGCCATGGCGCGCGTGCGCGACCGACCCCGAAACTTTGGTGAGTGCAGCAAACCACAGGTCCGTGCCGATCGCGATGGCCGGGTTGAGCTTGTAGACCGTCAGCAGCAGCGGCGTCATCAGCGAGCCTCCACCCACGCCGGTGATCCCGACGATGGCGCCCACGCCAAATCCACTCCCGATCGCAGTCCAGTCCACTCTCGTCCCCTTGCTTGCGGCTCCCCTTGGTAGAGACCCTAGGGGATGAACTTTATGCAGTATTTGTATATGTTAAAACTAATAAATGGTAGGTTGCTTATATTTGAATTTGAATATGCGCGACTCGTCAATCGCGGGCCAGCCTGACCAAGGCCTGGACCTGCTCCTGAATGCGGGGCGGCACCGGTGACTGTCCGGCCAGGATGGCTTTGATGTACTCAGCGTTGGCCTCTGGGGCGCAGGCATCCGACAGCGGCCAGTCCAGGTCTTCGCCATCGACCGGATGCAAGTCCAGCCGCACGCCGCGGTCAAAGGCGGCCAGGAATGAGCGTCGGCGCAAGTGCGCGTAGGGCTCGCCTTCGCTGGCGCGCATCAGCAAGGCGCGGCCATGGTCTTGCGTGAGGGGCGCGAGCGCGCTGGCCATGCTGCTGAGGTATTCGGGATGGGTCACGGCGACGACGCGCACGCTGCGCCCGGGCGCCGGGTCCAATAATTTGGCGATGCTGTGCGCGCTGTTGCGCACCCCTAGGCGTGGGCGCAGGGCCATCAGGGCGTCCAGCCCGGGGTTGAGTTGCGACAGCGCCAGCACGGCGACGTGGCGCTCACGCAAGTCCTGGCCAGCGAGGAACAAGCTGCCTGCCTGAGATAGCCCCAGTGCGTCGAGCACGTCGATGGGGTTCTCCCGGGCCTCGAAATCGTGCCGTCCATGGACCAGGACCGGGACCCTTTCGCGCGCCAGCATCAAGGCCACCAGCGGAACCAGATTGGCCTGCTTGCGCGCGCCGTTGAAGCTGGGCAGGACGACCAGCCTGGGCGTTGCGTCGTCATCGCCCCAACGCAATACCTGAGTGCGCGCCTGCATGGCCGCGCAGAAGCCCAGGGTCTCTTCAAGACTTTCCCCCTTGATGCGCAGCGACAGCAGGATGGCGCCGAGTTCCAGTGGAGGAACCTGACCATCCAGCATGGCACCAAACAGGGATTCCGCCACTTCGCGGGGCAAGCTGCGGGCGCCGCGGGCGCCGCGGCCGATGTCCTTGATCATGGAGGCAAAGGAGGGCGAGGACATGAGCGGTTTCTTTCCAAGAAGACTTGAGTTTGTTCGAATATTTTGCGCGCAAGTTTTTTCTTCGGACGTATTGGCTTGAGCGGCCATTGGCGCGATGATCCGAATAACAGATTGGGCGACTACCGCATCAACCAGGAGACGCCCCGTCTGTTGACAAAGCGCCGCTGGGACGAGGGCCGATTTTGGCTTGAACCTCGATTCCATGCGCTTACTTCGGCGGGGTTGTTGGAAGTTCTGATTTGGATTGGAGCGATGCAATGCTGGAGTCGAGGATTGTTGGGATACGGAGGTCCGTTCAAACGGGAAAGAAGAGCTGTCACGTGGCAGTACACTGCGCAGCGCAGGGAGTTACCAAAGCAGTATTGGGGTACTCATGAAAAGCAGAGATGTTGTCATATATACCGGGGAACAATTCGTTGTTCCGCAAGGCGTACAGCGAATTGACTCGCGCTCTACACATGGGTGGCAGTTGCGATACGGGGGTACCAAGTTCTATTCGGACAGCAAGTTCGAGGGCGGCCCGTCGGGCGCCCTGACCGCGGCCAGCAAGGAGCTGGTCAAGCGCATTGCCAAGCTGCCGGCGCCCACGCGCCTGAAGCCAGAGCGCAATGCCAACAAGACCAGCGAGTTGCCAGTGGGCATTTCAGGACCTATCGTGCGTCAGCGCCGAGGCGCATTGCGCGACTGCAGCTTCACGGTCCTGCTGCCCCGCTTCGGTGAGCCGGCACGCCGACGCAGCGTCTACATTGCGTCGGAGACGACCTACACGGTAGAACGTTACACGCAGGCGCTGGAGAAGGCGATCGAGTTGCGCAACGAGGCCGAAGAGGCCTACAAGCGGGCCGCCACGGCGGCCAAGCGCAAGGCGGCCAAGAGCTGGAAGCAGGAGCAAGGCCTGTAGTCGACGGCGCCGCGGCTGCGGATGCAGCGCCCGGTTGCCCCTCTCGCCATGGCCGCGCTGGCTTCAGGCGGCTTGGCGGATCCCTGCGCTCAGGTTCAGCTGACCGAACAGGTCTTTCGGATTAGCCAGACTTGGCACCAGGCTGATGGACTGCCCCAGATTCAGCGCCTGGGCCTGATCGCGCAGGAAGCGCAGGACCGAGAAGTCCTCGAGCGCGAATCCCACCGAGTCGAAAACCGTCACCTGCCGGACGTCATCGCGTCCGCCGGAAAGCCCAGCCAGCACGCGCCAGAACTCGGTCACGGCAAAGTCAGCCGGCATCTGCTGCACATCGCCTTCGATGCGCGATTGAGGCTCGTACTCCACGAACACTTTGGACATGCCCAGCACATCGCGGTGCAGTTCGGTCTTGCCCGGGCAATCGCCACCGACGCCGTTGATGTGCATGCCGGGCTCGATCATCTCCGGGGTCAGGATGGTCGCGTTGGTCTTGTCGGCCGTCACAGTGGTGACGATGTCGGCGCCTTGCACCGCCTCGGCGCAGGAGCGGCAGACCTGGAGGCGCAGGCCGGGCACTTGGCTCAAATGGCTGACCAGCTTGTCCGTGGCTTGCGCATCGATGTCGTACAGGCGCAGCTCGTCAATGCCCAGCAGGTGATGGAAAGCCAGTGCCTGGAATTCGCTCTGAGCGCCGTTGCCGATCAAGGCCATGCTGCGCGAGCCCGGGCGGGCCAGGCGGCGGGCGACCATGGCCGAGGTGGCCGCCGTGCGCATGGCCGTGCTCAGGGTCAGTTCGGACAGGAACTCGGGCGTGCCCGTGGCCACGCTGGCCAGCAGGCCGAAGGCCATCACGGTGGGCAGACCCACGCGGGTGTTCTTGGGGTGGCCGTTGACGTACTTGAAGCTGTACAGCTCGGCGTCCGCGATCGGCATCAATTCGATCACGCCGTCGGCCGAGTGGCTGGCCACTCGTGCCGTCTTGTCGAACTCCGGCCATCGCAGGAAGTCCGATTCCAGGTAGGCCACCAGTTCCGCGTTCAGGCGTGCCATGCCGAGGTGACGGGCAATATGGGCCACGTCGTGGGTGGTCAGCAGGGTGGTCATGACAGTCTCCAGATTTGATCTTCAGTTTGGCTCAAGGCCCTTGGACCTGATTCTTCTCAACTGTGATGTCAAGCGGAAGCGCAATGATTGATTGAAAACTAGTCATAAACTGTCAAAATGGCAATTGAAATTGTCAAAACGTCAATTCGTGTGTGAGCAACTTCATAGAAAGCGTCGTTGATGGACACCTTGGATCAACAGCTGATGGCCTTGCTGCGGCAGGATGCGCGCGCGTCGGTGGCGACCTTGGCGCTCAAGCTCAAGGTGTCGCGCGGCACGGTGAGCAACCGGATCGCCAGGCTGGAGGACGCCGGCGTGATCGTCGGCTACACGGTCAAGCTGCGCCCGGATGCGGCGCCGAACATGATCACCGCCTGGACCAGCATCGCCGTCGAGGGCAACAAGACGCGCGAGGTGATCGCCATCCTGCTGGGCGAACCGGGAGTGTCGGCGCTGCATGACACCAACGGCCGCTGGGACCTGCTGGCCGAACTCAAGGCCGGGTCGCTGAACGAATTGGCCGAGGTGCTGGAGCGCTTGCGTCTGATCAAGGGCATAGGCGCGACCGAGACCAGCATCCATCTGCAGACTTACAAATTGTCTTGATCGGCCAGCGGCCTCTCTGCACGCACTCTTTAAAATCCAGCCCATGAGATGTTCATCCGGGATTTGGAATTGCCGTGCCGACGCCAAGCGTCGGCTTTTTTCTTGCCTCGCCTTGTTCACGGTGCTGAGCCTGGTCGCCTGCGCAAGCGGGCCCCGGCCCGCGGCGCCGCTGGCGGCGAGCGCAGCCAGCAGCCCGAGTAGCCCGCTCCCGCAAGCCAGCGCGCCGGCCGAAAGTCAGCCGGACAAGGCGGCCGAGCCGCCTGTCGTCAAGGCGCTTGCACGGCCGCCGCGAATCGGCCTGGCGCTTGGCGGCGGTGCCGCGCGGGGCTTTGCCCACATCGGCGTGATCGAGGTGCTGGAAGAGCAGGGCATCAAGGTCGACCTGGTGGCGGGCACCTCGGCCGGCAGCTTCGTGGCCTCGCTCTATGCCTCGGGCCGCAATGGCAAGGAGCTGGCGTTGCTGGCCGAGCACATGGACGAAGGCGCCATCACCGACTGGACCTTTCCCAGTCGCGGTCTGATCCGTGGCGAGGCCCTGGCCCGTTATGTGCGCGAAAAGACCGGCGGCAAGCTGATCGAACAGATGAGGGTGCCGCTGGGCATCGTGGCCACCGACCTGGCGGACGGTTCGCCCATCCTGTTCCGCACCGGCGACACGGGAGCCGCGGTGCGCGCCTCGAGCTCGGTGCCTGCGGTATTCGAACCGGTTCGCATCGGGCAGCACGAGTATGTCGATGGCGGCTTGGTCGCCCCGGTGCCGGTGCGCTTTGCCCGGCAGATGGGGGCTGAGCTGGTGATCGCGGTGGACATCTCCGAGCCGCCGGATGGCAAGCCACCGGGCGACGCCATGCGCATGCTGCTGCAGACCTTTTCCATCATGGGGCGCTCGATCAACAACTTTGAGCTGCGCGACGCCGACGTGGTGATCCGCCCGCGCCTCGAGGGCGTGGGCAGTGCCGACTTTGCGGCGCGCCGGCGCAGCATCCAGGCGGGGCGCGATGCCGCCACGGCCATGCTGCCGCAGCTCAGGCAGCGGATGGCCGCCTTGTCGCGCTGAATTTCGCGCTGAAGCAGGGCAGAAAAAAAGCCCGGCAGAGCCGGGCTTGAAGGGTACTTTGAAGGCCTACGCCTTGACAGGTACCGAGGAGACAATCGGTCTTAGGCGGCAGCGCGCTTGGTGGCGCGGGCAGCGGTCTGGGAGGCCTTGACGGCGGTGTTGGTCACGGCCTGGATGTTGGCTTCGGTCACGTCAGCGGCTTGCTTGGCGGCCTTTTGCACGGTCTCGTAGGCGTTGTTGGCAGCGGCCAGGGCCGACTTCACCAGGGCCACGGCGTTTTCGGTGCCAGCCGGAGCATTCTTGGCGGCCGAGTCAACGACGTTGTTGAACTTCTTTTGCGCGTCAGCGATCTGGGCTTCGGCCAGCTTGGCCACTTCGGCGTTGGTCGAGGTGGCGATGTCGTACAGGTGACGGCTGTAGGCGGTGGCCTTTTCTGCGCTGGGTTGCAGCAGCGAGGCTTGCAGGGCCAGCAGTTCCTGGGCGTCCTTCACCGACAGGGCGGCGTGCGCCGTTTCAGCCACTTCACCCAGGGCGGTCTTGGCCACTTGCAGGTTCAGTTCAACCAGCTTTTCCACGCCTTCAAAGGCCTTGTTCGTCAGGCCGAACAGGGTTTCGATATTGGCCTTGTGTGCGGCGAGAATTTGTTCAGCAGTCAGCATCATGTGCTCCTAGTTACATATGCGGTTGCCCGCGGGGATTCCGAATGGATCTAGTTAAAGCAATTATGTTGCACTGCAACATGATCGCAAGTATACGGCGGCTGCCATTGAATGCAAGCAGTTTTTGTTGCGTTGCAGCAAAATCCTTGCCCCATCAGGATTTTTGATCGCGAAGGCTGTGGATGGACTTTGTCGAATCCCAGCATGGGCCCCCTGCGTGACAGGGGCATGAAAGGGCGCGGTACGATCATCCGTCCGTTTGTACCCATGTCGCACCCATGTCGGCCGCACCATGCGTGGCTCTTTCAGGAAGGATTGATTTGTGAAGCTCTTCGACGCCCCCACACCCGACTACACCGCTGCGGTGGACGACGCCATCACGAGCCGGCATTCGATGCGCGCCTATCTGCCCAGGGAGGTTTCGCGCGCCGACCTGGAGGGCTTGCTCCAGGTGGCCGCGCGCGCGCCGTCGGGCACCAACACCCAGCCCTGGCAGGTGCATGTGCTGACGGGCGCCGCCAAGCAGCGACTGGCGGACCGCATCACCGACGCCTATCTGGACCCCGAGCAGCACGCGGAACACCATGAGGAGTACGCCTACTACCCGAGCGAGTGGGTCTCGCCCTACATCGACAGGCGCCGCAAGGTCGGTTGGGACCTGTATGGCCTGCTGGGCATCGGCAAGGCCGACAAGCTGCGCATGCAGGCCCAGCACGCGCGCAACTACCAGTTCTTCGATGCGCCCGTGGGCCTGATCTTCACCATCGACCGCGTGATGGAAAAGGGCAGCTGGCTGGACTACGGCATGTTCCTGCAGAACGTCATGGTGGCGGCGCGTGCTCGCGGCTTGCACACCTGCCCGCAGGCAGCCTTCACGCAGTTTCACAAGCTGATCGAAGAGGAGCTGCAGCTGAAGCCGGCGCAGATGGTGGTGTGCGGCATGGCGCTGGGCTATGCCGACCCTGTCGCAGTCGAGAATTCGCTGGTGACCGAGCGCGCGCCCTTGCAGGATTTCGTGCGCTTCCTCGATCAATGAACTGGGCTGCACGATGCCGCTCAAACCGCAAGTCCTGGTCGCCCGCAAGATCTTTCCGGACGTCGTCGCCCGCCTGCATGCGCATTTCGAGGTGCAGGAGCCGGCCGACGACGAGCCCCTGCCGCAGCCCGAGCTGATCCGTCGCCTGCAGGGCAAGCAGGGCCTGTTCGCCACCGGCACCGAACAGATCGACGCCGCCTTGCTGGATGCCTGTCCCGATCTGCGCGCGGTCTGCCTGATGACGGTGGGCTACAACAACGTCGACCTGGACGCCTGCACGGCGCGCGGCGTGATGGTCAGCAACGCCCCCGACGTCTTGACCGAGACCACCGCCGACTTCGGCTTTGCCCTGATGATGGCGGCCGCGCGCCGCATTGCCGAGGGCGAGCGCTTTCTGCGCCGCGGCGAATGGCGCCAGTGGTCGGTGGACCTGCTGGCGGGCAGCGATGTCCACGGCGCGACCCTGGGTATCCTGGGCATGGGGCGCATCGGCATGGCGATCGCGCGGCGCGGCGCGCTCGGTTTCGGCATGCCGGTGATCTATCACAACCGCAGCCGGCTCCCGGCGGAGCAGGAAGCGTCGGTGGACGCGCGCTGGGTCAGCAAGACCGAGCTCCTGCAGCAAGCCGACCATCTGGTGCTGGTCGTGCCTTATTCGGCCAGTTCGCACCATTTGATCCAGGCGCAGGACCTGGCCCTGATGAAGCGCAGCGCCACGCTGACCAATATCGCGCGTGGCGGTGTCGTCGATGATGCCGCGCTGGCGCAGGCCTTGCGCCAGGGGGTGATCGCGGCGGCCGGACTGGACGTGTTCGAGGGCGAGCCGCAGGTGCATCCGGACCTGTTGGATCTGCCCAATGTGGTCTTGACGCCCCATATTGCCAGCGCCTCGCTGCCGACGCGCCGTGCCATGTGCAATCTGGCGGTCGACAACCTGATCGCGGCGTTGACGGGCCAGTCGCCGTCCACGCCGCTCAATCCGCAGGTGTTGACGGCACGGCGCTGAAACGCAGAGGTTGATAGGTCGGCTGCGGCTGGTGGCGCGCGCGGAGCTGTCCGCAGCCGCCGTCCACGTCCTGGCCGGCCGACTGGCGCAGCTTGGTCAGGATGCCGCGCTGGTGCAGGTGCCTGGCAATGGCGGCGGCTTTTTCCCAGCTGGGCCGCTTGAAGGGCAGCTCGGCCACGCTGTTGTAGGGGATCATGTTGAGCACCCCATAGCGGCCCTTGAGCAGTCGCACGATGCCGTCGAGCTCGTCGGGACCATCGTTGACGCCCTCGATCAAGGTCCACTGATATTGCACCGGGTAGGCACTGTGGCGGGCGTAACGTTCGCCGGCCTCGACCAATTCCTCGGGCGTGAGCCGCGGCGCGCGCGGCAGCAGTTCGTTACGCAGGTCTGCCTTGCTGGTGTGCAGCGACAGAGCCAGGGCCGGCTTGACAGGGCCTTGTGCCAGCCGTTCGAACGCACGCGGGTCGCCGACCGTGGAGAACACCAGGTTCTTGTGCCCGATGTTGCCGGCCGTGCCCAGCAGCTCGATCGCCTCCATCACGTTGTCCAGGTTGTGCGCGGGCTCGCCCATGCCCATGAAGACGACCTTCTTGACCGTCCGTTGTCGCCGGGCCAACGCTACCTGCGCAACGATCTCGGCGCTGCCGACCTGGCGCAGCAGGCCGCTGCGCCCCGTCATGCAGAACTGGCAGCCGACCGCGCAGCCCACCTGGGTGCTGACGCACAGGCCCTCGCGGGGCAGCAGCACGCTTTCCACAGTCTGGCCGTCGCGCAGGCCGATCAGCAGGCGGGCCGAGCCGTCCTCTGCGGGATGATTCGACTGCAGCGTCACCAGGCCGGCCAGTTCGGCTTCGATATCTGGCAAAGCGTCGCGCAGGGCTTTGGGCAGGAAGTCCTGCAGGGCGCGGCGGCCATGGTCTTGCGGCAGGGCCTGGCTCCACAGCCTCAGGACGCGGTGTTCGTGCTTGGGATTGGCACCGAGCGCGCGCAGGCGCTGGCGGATGTCTTCAATACGCATGGCACGCCAGTGTAGGACGGACGTGCAGCATGACTCATGGCGCAACCGGCCCGCCCTGAGACAATCTGCGCATGATGATGGAAATCCTGCTGATTCTGGTGCTGCTGGGCGTGGTCCTGGTGCTGGTGCTGCAATGGCGAGGGGCTGCGCAGTCCCGGGACGGCCTGGCACCGGCCCTCATGCCCCTGGTGCAGCAAAACGGCGAACGCCTGGAGCGTGAACTGCGCGATGAACTGAACCGCAGCGCCGCTGCAACGCGGCAAGAACTGCTGGCTGGGTTGGCGCAGTTCCAGCAGACCTTGCTGAACCAGGGCAGCACGGCGGCGCGCAGCCAAGGCGAGCACATCGAGGCGTTCCGGCTTCAGTTGACGCAGTTGCAGCAGATGCTGGCGGCGCAGTCGCTGGCGGCGCGGGAAGCTCAGGACGCGGCGGCGCTGCGCAGCACGCAGGCGCAGACCGAGGCCTCGCAGCGCCTGTCCGATGCCTTGCGCGAGCAGATGCTGGCCTTGCAGACCAGCAACGAGCAGCGCCTGGCCGAAGTCCGGCACAGCGTCGAGCAGCGCCTGGGCGCCATCCAGCAGGACAACGAGAAGAAGCTTGAGCAGATGCGCGCCACGGTCGACGAAAAGTTGCACGCCACGCTCGAACAGCGCCTGGGCGAGAGCTTCAAGCAGGTGGCTGAGCGCCTGGAGCAGGTGCACAAGGGCCTGGGCGAGATGCAGAACCTGGCCCGCGACGTCGGTTCGCTCAACCGCGTGCTGACCAATGTGAAGACGCGCGGCATCTTCGGCGAGGTGCAGTTGGCGGGCCTGCTGGAGCAGGTCTTCACGCCGGAGCAGTTCGCCGCCAACGTGGAAACCGTACCCGGCAGCAATGCCCGGGTCGAGTTCGCGATCCGATTGCCCGGCCAGCGCGACGACGGCGCGCCGCTGTGGCTGCCCATAGACGCCAAGTTCCCGCGCGAAGACTACGAGCGCCTGCTGGAGGCGCAGGACCAGGCCGATGCCGCCGCCGCGGACGCGGCCGGCCGGGCCATCGAGGCGCGCCTGCGCCAGGAGGCTCGGACGATTCGCGAGAAATACGTGTCGCCGCCGCACACGACCGACTTCGGCATCCTGTTCGTGCCGACCGAGGGGCTGTATGCCGAGGCGCTGCGCCGGCCCGGCCTGGTCGAGGCGCTGCAGCGCGAGCACAAGGTCATGCTGGTCGGCCCGACCACGCTCTTGGCGACGCTGACGAGTCTGCAGATGGGCTTTCGAACCCTGGCGCTGGAGAAGCGCTCGGCCGAGGTCTGGGAGGTACTGGGCGCCGTTAAGACCGAGTTCGGCAAGTTCGGCGAGGTCCTGGCCAAGACCAAGAAGAAGCTCGAGGAGGCCAGCAATACCATTGACGCTGCCGAGGTGAGAACCCGCGCGATGAGCCGCAAGCTCAAGGGCGTGGAGGCGCTGCCTGACGATGCGTCGCTGCGCCTGCTGTCGCTGGCGGATGGCGCGGGTGGTTCGGACGCCGAGGACGGCGAAGGATGAGCGCCGGATCCGTGCGGGATTTCAGACAGTCACTGCCCTGGGTGATTGCCACCTTGATCGCCGTGCATGCTTGCATGGCCGTCACACGGGTCACAGCCAGCCTCTGGGTGCTCCACCATGGTTATGGCGAATGGACGGTGGGTGTGCTGCTGAGCCTGTTTGCCGTGGCGCCCATCGCCCTGTCGCTGTGGGCCGGCCAGGTGGCGGACCGCCATGGTTTCCACCTGCCCGTCGGTCTGGGCGTTTGCATGAGCCTGGTCGGTGCCGTGATTGCGCTGCTGGGGTCGGGATTGGCGCCGATCGCCTTCAGCTGCCTGCTCAGCGGCGGCGGCCTGTGCATGTCGGCGGTGGCGATCCAGCGCGAAGCCGGGCATCTGGCGGAAGACGCCGCGGCCCTCAAGCGCGTCTTCAGTTGGGTGGCGCTGGGGCCGGCCTTGTCGAATTCGATTGCGCCCGTGGTCACCGGTGTGCTGATCGACCATCTGGGCTTCCATGCTGCCTTTGTATTCGCTGCCGTGCTGCCCTTGCTGGCCTGGCGGCTGGCTCTCAAGGTGCCGCGCGTCGGGGGCCAGTCGCTTCCCAGCGCTGCGGCGCCGGTCAAGGCCAAGCCGGCCTGGGACCTGCTGCGTCAGGCGCCGCTGCGCAATCTGCTGCTGGTCAATGTGGTGCTGTCGGCCTGCTGGGATTCCCACAGCTTCGTCGTGCCGGTGGTCGGGCACGCCAAGGGTTTGAGCGCTTCCAGCATCGGACTGGTGCTCGGCTCGTTCGCGGTGGCGGCAACCGTGGTCCGCCTGGCCATCGTGCGCTGGGCCCATCATCTCGATGAGCTCCAGGCCCTGCGCGGCGCCATGGTGCTGGCGGCGGCAATGCTGCTGGTCTATGCCTGGCTGCCCGGCACGGCCGGGCTGATGGCGGGTTCGGCGGTGCTCGGCTTGGCGCTGGGATCGGTGCAGCCGATGATCCTGGCCACCTTGCACCAAGTGACGCCCAGCGACCGGCACGGCCAGGCCTTGGGCTTGCGCATGCTGATGGTCAATGCCGCCACGGCCAGCATGCCGATGGGATTTGGCGTGCTGGCCAGCGCCACCGTGGCGGCGGCGCCCATGTGGCTGATGGCCTCCTTGCTGATGCTGGCGCAATGGCCGGCCGCGCATGTGGCGCGTCAGCGGGGCCTGGAGCCGACCTGAGCGGCGTTCTGGTGCGCGCCGCTGCCCAGCGAGCGGACTTCGCAGATCAGCTGGGCGTGGTCGCCGTAGTCCAGCGCCTGGACCAAGGTGCAGCCTATCCACCCTTTGCTGCCCAGCGGCGGCACGGCCTGGGTTGGGAGGGTGGGCATCCGCTCGAAGAGATGGAGGATGAAATCCTCGCAAGTACGCAAGACGAGATGGCTTGGCGCGGCCTTGACGATGCTGACCATCAGCATCAACGGCGTCTGCGACACCAAGGCGAAATCGGTGGCGTTCAGCGCCTGGACCTGGTGCCCGGCGTCCGGCACGCCAATGACCGCGACGCCGTGCCGTTGCGGCCCCAGCAATTGCTGCAGCGCTTGAGGGCTGACCTCGGAGGCCCGCCCCTGCGAGCGGAAAAAATGCTGCAGATGCGCATTGACCGAGTCGGCATGGCTCAGGCACATCATGTGACGCCCCTGAGGCAGCACCCGCACCGTGCTGCCCGGCACCAGGCGAGCCATCGCATGGGCCATCCTGGGCGTGGAGTTTGGATCCAGCTCACCGGTCATGAACAGGGTGGGCACCCTGAGCGCGCCCAGGCGCTCGGCGTGCGCGGCGTCGCAATGGGCGAAGAGTTCGTAGCTGCGCCGGAATCCGACCGGATGCACCTCGTCCAGCGCCTGTCGGATCCATTTGGCGGCGGCGAGGTCATGGCCGGACATCGGATGGTTGAACCAGCGCGCCAGCGTGGCCGTCAGCGCAGCCTGTCCGCCAATGTCGGATCGGGTCTGGACGCGCGCCATGGCCGCGCGCCGCTGCGCCGCGCTGCGTTCGAACACCGGGCACAGCGCGCTGACGCTCAAGCAGCGCTTGGGGTGGCTCAGGGCAAATTCCAGCGCGATCATGGCGCCAAGCGAGTGGCCGACCAGATGGGCCTGGTAGATGCCCAATTCATTCATGAGCTCGGCCAGTTGCCGTGCGTAGTCGCAAAGGCGCGGATGTTCAGGGGGCAGCGTGCTGCGTCCGTGCCCCAGGATGTCGTATGCCAGGACTTGGTAGTGGCGCGCCAGGGGGATTGTCTGTGCCAGCCAGATCGATTTGTTCATGCCGACGGCGTGAATGAAAATCAGCGTCGTGCCCTGGCCCTGGAGGGTGTAGCTGCTGCCCTGGCTGCTGATGTGTTCGGGTACGGGCGTGGATCTGGACAAGGCTTACAACCGGGGCGTGGATGAAGGACAGCTTGGCAACGCAGGCGCTCGAAATAATTTGCACAATGTAGTCAGGCTGGCCGGACACTTGTGCGGAGAAATGCTTGCAATGTGCGCTTGCCAACAGCGTCATTCGTGGGCCCGCTAAGCTGCGGCCTTGTCAAACCAGCAAACAACAAAGAGGCGAATCACCATGGACATGCTGCGAGAAATCAAGCGCATCAATGCAGGCCGCGATCCTGAGCGCCTGGCCATGAAGTACGCCAAGATGCGCAGCGATCCCTTTGTGTTCCTGCGCGGCAGCTGCCACCTGTTCTACGACCGGCTGTCCCGTCGCGGCATCTTCAAGTCGGCACCCCTGACCTGGGTGTGCGGCGATCTGCATTTGGAGAATTTCGGCAGCTACAAGGGCGACAACCGCCTGCCGTATTTCGACCTGAACGATTTTGACGAAGCGGCGCTGGCGCCGGCAACCTGGGAGTTGGTGCGCCTGCTCACCAGTTTGTGGGCAGGCGCGCAGAGCCTGGGCGCCGATGAAGCGGAGTGCGTGACGCTGTGCCAGGCCTATGTCGAGGCCTATGCCGACGCGCTGGCTTCGGGCAAGGCTTATTGGTTGGAGCCGCAGACGGCGCACGGCCCGATCGGCAGCTTGCTGAACAGCCTGCGCGACCGGCAGCGCGTCGACTTTCTCAATTCACGCTCGGTGCTCAAGCGGCGCACGCGCCAGTTGAAGCTGGACGGCAAGCATGCCTTGCCCGTCACGGCCGCGCAGCGTTCGCAGGTGGAGACGTTCATGGTGCACTTTGCCGCCGCGCAGCCCGACCCCGCGTTTTACGAGGTGCTGGATGTCGCGCGCCGCATTGCGGGCACCGGCAGCCTGGGGTTAGACCGTTACGTGATGCTGGTGCGCGGCAAGGGTTCGCCGGACGGCAACTACTTGCTCGACCTCAAGCAGGCCGCGCCGTCGTCGCTGGTGCCGCACCTGAAGGTGGAGCAGCCGCGCTGGAAGTCCGAGGCGCACCGGGTGGTGTCCCTGCAGCGCCGCATGCAGGCGGTGTCCATGGCGTTCCTGCAGCCTGTCATGCTGGGTCAGCGAGGCTTCATCCTGCGCGGGCTGCAGCCTTCGGAGGATCGCGTGACCCTGGATCGCGCGCACCGCTCGGCCGAGGGCCTGAAGAGCGTCCTCACGACCATGGGCCGTCTGACCGCGTGGGCGCAGTTGCGCAGCTCTGGGCGCGAGGGCTCGGCCATTGCCGACGAGCTGATCGATTTCGGCCACCGTCGCAAATGGCGCGCCAAGCTGCTGGACGCCGCGCGTGATTGCGCGAAGCAGTTGGATGCCGACGCGACCTGCTTCGCCCAGGCCTACGACGACGGGGTGTTCAATGTCTGAGCGCTCCAGCGCTGCGGTTCTGGTGTCGCATGGGTCAGACGGTCGGTTGGGATGGCGCGCCGACGTCACTGCGGGCCTGTGCGTGGCCGGTATTCTCATGCCCGAGGCGGTGGCCTATGCGGGCCTGGCACAGCTTCCCGTGGTGCATGCCCTGACCGCCTGCCTGATGGGACTGCTGATCTACGCCCTGCTGGGGGGCAGCCGGTATGCCGTGGTCGCGCCCACCTCGTCGACCGCGACGCTGGGCGCCGCGGCGGCGCTGGGCCTGGCGGCACGCGGGCCGGACGGGTTGGCGCATTCCATCGGCTTTGTCCAGGCCTTCATGGCCCTGGTGCTGGCGGCGGGATTGATGCTGATGCTGCTTGGCGCGGCGCGCCAGGGGCAGTTGTCGGCCTATGTGTCGCGTCCGGTGTTGCGTGGTTTCAGCTTTGCATTGGCCATCACCATCGTGATCAAGCAGTTGCCGGACGCGCTGGGCTTCAAGCTGCCGGCCGCCTCTGGCGGCGATCCCTTGCACGTGCTGGTTTATACCGCCACGCATGTGGCGCTGTGGCAGCCGGTGGCGGTGCTGGTGGCCCTGGTCGCCGGCGCTGCCATGGCCTTGCTGCGGCGATGGCCGCAGTGGCCGGCCTCGATGCTGGTGATGGTGGCGGCGATCGCATTGACCCGGCTGCTGGGTCTGCCGGCCTACGGCCTGGAGGTGGTCGGGCAGGTGGACTTCGCGGGACTGAGTCTGACCGTGCCCAGGCTGAGCCTGGCCGAATGGCTGCAGGTGATCGAGTTGGCGGTGGGCTTGATGGTGCTGATCTTTGCGGAGTCCTGGGGCAGCATGCGCACGCTGGCGCTGTTGCATGGTGATAGCCTGAACCCCAATCGCGAACTGCTGGTGCTGGGTGCCTGCAATGTGGGCGCGGCGCTGTGCCAAGGCATGCCGGTGGGCGGCGGGTTTTCCGCCAGCGTGGCCAACAGCGCAGCCGGAGCGCGCAGCCGAATGGCCGGGGCCGTGGCGCTGGCGATGATGGTGCTCGTGCTGCTGTTTGCCTTGCCGGCCTTGCAAATGCTGCCGCGATCGGTGCTGGCGGTGGTCGTGATCAGTGCGCTGTGGCATGCCTTGTCGCCCAAGCCCCTGGTGGCCGTGTGGCGCATGCGGCGCGACCGGGTCTTGATTCTGGGCGCGGTGGTGGCTGTGCTGATGCTGGGCGTCCTGCACGGCATGATGGCCGCGATCGGGCTGTCCCTGGTCGAAGCCATGCGGCGCTTCAGCGAGCCGGTGGTGCATGAACTCGGCGAGCTTGGGGCTTCACGCAATTTCGTGGCGCTGGACATGCATCCGGACGCGCAGATCCTGCCTCGAACCCTGATCGTGCGGCCCGAGGCGCCGCTGTTCTTTGCCAGCGCCGAGCGCGTTGGCAGCGCGATCCTGTCGCGCGTGCGCAGCCGCAGCGACATCGACAAGGTTCTGCTCAGCCTGGAGGAAAGCGCCGATCTGGACAGCACCGCGGTCGAATGCCTGATGGAGTTGAACCAGCGCCTGGCCCGGGACGGGCGCACGCTGATGCTGGTGCGTGTGAAAGATCCGGTGCGGGACTTGCTGCAGCGCTGCGATCCGCAGGGCCTGGGACAGGCCGAGCGCATGTTCTGGAGTGTGGCGGACGCGGTCCGCCCAAGCGGCATGAGAATTTGAATGAAAACGTAAAAAGGGCTGGGAAAACCCAGCCCTTTCAATCGCCGTTTTTGGCGAGAAGCCCGATGGACTTACTTGGCTGCCGAGGCGGCGGAAGCTGCGGCTTCGGCCTTCTTGGCATGGTGATGGTGATGATGCTTGGCGTGGGAAGCGCCTTCGGCAGGGGCCGCAGCGGCTGCGGGAGCAGCCGTGGCGGCAGGTGCGGCAGCAGGGGCAGCCGTTTGAGCGAAGGAAACAGCGGCCACGGTGGACAGCAGGGCGGCGATAACGAGGGTCTTGGTCATGATGGTGCTCCGATTCATTGAGGTTCGAGGGTGCTCCGACGCTTTCAAGCGGGTCCGGATGGTTGGAAATTGTCCGGACTTGGCATTACAACGCGGCTTGGTCAGAGACCGTTGACGCAGGTTCAAGAAATTTCAAGAAATTTTTCAATCGGCGCCCGGTGTCTCAGGCCATGCCCTGGTGACGCAGCAAGGCGTCGATGCGCGGCTCGCGGCCGCGGAAGGCCTTGAAGTTTTCCATCGCAGGCCTGGAGCCGCCCATTTCAAGAATGCACTGCAGGTAGCGCTGGCCCGTGGCGGGATTGAACACGCCTTCCTCCTCGAAGGCGCTCCACACGTCGGCGGACAGCACCTCGGCCCATTTGTAGCTGTAGTAGCCGGCCGAATAGCCGCCGGCGAAGATGTGCGAGAAGCTGTGCTGGAAGCGGTTGAAATCGGGCGGAATCAGCAGCGCCACTTCTTGGCGCACCTCGTCGAGCAGGCCTTGCACCTTGAGCTCGCTGCCGGGTTCAGCGTGCAGGCGCATGTCGAACAGCGCGAATTCGATCTGGCGCAGGGTCTGCAGGCCGGCCTGGAAGTTCTTGGCGGCCAGCATTTTGTCGAACAGCGCGCGCGGCAGGGTCTCGCCGCTGTCGACATGGTGGCTGAGTTGCCGGACGACATCCCACTCCCAGCAGAAGTTCTCCATGAACTGGCTGGGCAATTCAACGGCGTCCCATTCGACGCCCGAGATGCCCGACACGCCCATCTCGTTGATTTGCGTCAAGAGGTGATGCAGGCCGTGACCGAACTCGTGAAACAGGGTGGTCAGGTCGTCATGGGTGAGCAGGGCCGGCTTGTCGCCGGTGGGCGAGGCGAAGTTGCAGACCAGATGCGCCACGGGCAGCTGCTGCTGGCCGTCAGGGCGCGCCCAGCGGCCGCGCACTTCGTCCATCCAGGCGCCCGGACGCTTGCCCTGGCGGGCGTACAGGTCCAGGTAGAACTGTCCCACCGGTTCGCCATCGCGTTCCATGCGGTAGAAGCGCACGCTGTCGTGCCAGACCTCGGCCTGGCCTTCATGGATGCGCACCTGGAACAGCCGCTCAATGATGTCGAACAGGCCGGCCAGCACGCGCGGCAGGGTCAGGTATTGCCGCACTTCCTGGTCGCTGAAGGCATAGCGCGCGAGCTTCAGGCGTTCCGAGACGAAGGGCACGTCCCAGGCCTGCATGTCGGCGAGGCCGCAGGACTCGCGAGCGAATTCGCGCAGCTCGGCCAGGTCCTTTTCGGCGTAGGGGCGGGCGCGGCTGGCGAGGTCGCGCAGGAAGTTCATGACCTGCGCGCCCGATTCCGCCATCTTGGGCACCAGCGACACGTCGGCGAAGTTGGAGTAGCCGAGCAGTTGCGCCTCTTCCTGGCGCAGCGCGAGCAACTCCTGCATCAAGGCGCTGTTGTCGAGCTCGGACTGGCCCAGTTCGCTGGCACGGGTGGCGTAGGCGCGGTAGAGCGTCTCGCGCAGCGCGCGGTTTTCGCCGTATTGCATCACGGGCATGTAGCAGGGGAAATGCAGCGTGATCTTGTGGCCCGCCTGGCCTTGCGCCTCGGCGGCGGCCCGGGCAGCGGCCACGACGTCGTCAGGCACCCCTTGCAATTCGTCGGCGCTGGCGTAGTAGGCGAACAGGTCGGTCGCATCCATCACATGCTCGGAAAACTGCTGGGCCAGCTCGGCGCTGCGCTCCTGGATGGCGGCAAATCGTTCCCGCGCCTCGCCTTGCAGTTCGGCGCCCGAGAGCACGAAGTCGCGGATCCAGTGCCTGAGCACCTGCTGGCGCACCGGATTCAGCGACGCGGCCTGCGCCTGGATGGCCTTGTACTTGGCGTAGAGCTTTTCGTCGGCGCCCAGCGCGGTGTAGAACTCCGTGACCGTCGGCAGCATGGCGTTGTAGGCTTCGCGCAGCTCCGGGGTGTTGGCGACCGCGTTGAGGTGCCCCACCGCACCCCAGGCGACCGACAGGCGCTCGGTCGCCACGCTGAGGGTGTTCGACAGCGTGTCGAAGTCGGCCGGCGTGGCCTCGGCGGTGGCCGTGCCCAGCGCGGCCCGGGCCTGGTCCAGCAGTTGCGTCATGGCGGGCTGGATGTGTTCCGGCCGGATGCTGGCAAAGGCGGGCAGCGCCGCCGTGGAGAGCAGGGGGTTGGTGGCGGTCGAGGTCATGGCGGTGCGAGGTGGTTGGACGTGAAAGCGTAGCGCAAGCCGGCTGACGATGCCGGCCCGTGCAGATCAGCCTGCGGCGCGCTCGGCCGATTCCAGCGTGTTGACCAGCAGCATGGTGATGGTCATGGGGCCGACGCCGCCGGGCACCGGGGTGATCCAGCCGGCCACCTCCTTCACGCCATCGAAATCGACGTCGCCGCAGAGCTTGCCGGCCTCGTCGCGGTTCATGCCGACGTCGATGACGACCGCGCCGGGCTTGACCATGTCGGCGGTCAGCACCTTGCGGCGGCCCACGGCGGCGACGATGACGTCGGCCTGCCGGGTGTGGTGGCCCAGGTCGGCGGTGCCGCTGTGGCAGACCGTGACGGTGGCGTCGGCTTGCAGCAGCATCATGGCCATGGGCTTGCCGACGATGTTGGAGCGCCCGATCACGACGGCGTGCTTGCCGCGCAGGCTCTTCAGGCCGATGGATTCGAGCATCTTCATGCAGCCATAGGGCGTGCAGGCCTTGAAGCCGGTTTCACCGACCATCAGGGCGCCGGCCGAGGCGACGTGGAAGCCGTCGACATCCTTGGCGGGGGCGATGGCCTCGATGACCTTGTGGTCGTCGATATGTTTGGGCAAGGGCAGCTGCACCAGTATGCCGTGGATGCCGGGGTCGCGGTTGAGCGCATCGATGCGCGCCAGCAGCTCGGCCTCGCTGAGGCTGGCGTCGTATTTTTCGAGCACCGAATGCACGCCGGCATCCTCGCAGGCCTTGACCTTGTTGCGCACGTAGACCTGGCTGGCCGGGTTGTCGCCGACCAGGATCACGGCCAGGCCGGGCTTCCTGCCGCGGGCAGCGAGGGCGGCGGCGCGCTCGGACACTTCGGTGCGGATTTTCTTGGACAGGGCGTTGCCGTCTATCAGTTCAGCGCTCATGGGGGCTCCTGAAAAGCAAAGAGGCCGCTGTGCTGCAGCGGCCTCGGGATGGATGTGGGGGAATCAAACTTTCGCCGGCGCGCCGAGTGCAATCTTGAGCAGATCGGCTACGGTGTTGGCGTTGAGCTTTTCCATGATGTTGGCGCGGTGCGCCTCCACCGTCTTGATGCTGATGCCCAGGTCGTCGGCGATCTGCTTGTTCAGGCGGCCGGCGACGATGCGCTCCAGCACCTGCGCCTCGCGCGTGGTCAGGCGCGACAGCAGGGCGTCGCGACTGGCGGCTTCCTGGTGGCTGGAGAACGCTTCACGGGCCTGTTCCAGCATGCGCTCGACCAGGTTCAGCAATTCGTCTTCCTTGAAGGGCTTCTCGATGAAATCCATCGCGCCCTTCTTCATCGATTGCACTGCCATCGGCACGTCGCCATGGCCGGTGATGAACACGATCGGCAGCGGCGAGCGCCGTTCGATCAGCCGGTCCTGCAACTCCAGCCCGGTCATGCCTTCCATGCGGATGTCTGCAATCAGGCAGGCCACTTCGCGGGGGTCATAACGGCTCAGGAAAGACTCGGCGGAATCAAAGCACTTGACCCGGTAGTCCTTGCCCTCCAGCAGCCATTGCAGGGAGTCTCGTACAGCCTCGTCATCGTCGACAACGTAGACATTACCCTTCTTAGGAATCAGGCTCATGGTGTCACAACAGTATTCGCAGCGGACCCCGAGGGCTCGGGGCGGGGGATATCGACCGGGATGGTGAAGGCGAACCTGCACCCCACAATCGATCCCGCATTGTAGAGGTTCTCGGCCCGGATTCGGCCCTTGTGGGACTCGACGATAGACCGGCATAACCCTAGTCCGATGCCCAATCCGTCCGATTTGGTGGAGTAGAAGGCCTCGTACATGCGCTCGATGACCTCTTCCGGCAGGCCGGGGCCCATGTCGGTGACGCTGAACTCGATGTTGGGGCCCAGGTCCGGCGTGTGCTTGGGGATGACGCGCAGCTCGATGTGGCGCCGCGCGGCCGTCAGGCCGGCGTTGTCGATGGCCTCGGCCGCGTTCTTCAGCAGGTTCATCAGCACCTGTTCGATCAGGATGGGATCGACCATCAGGGTGGGCAGGCGCTGCGCCACATAGGTGTGGATGGCCACGCCGCGGCGGCGCAGCTCGATGCCGGCGAGCTCCACCGCGTCCTCGACGATGGCGTGCGCCGTGGACGCCTGGCGCTGCGGTTCGCTGCGTTTCACGAAATTGCGGATGCGATGGATGAT
Organism: Burkholderiaceae bacterium; assembly: GCA_019234815.1. Classification (GTDB taxonomy): domain Bacteria; phylum Pseudomonadota; class Gammaproteobacteria; order Burkholderiales; family Burkholderiaceae_C; genus JAFALA01. Next base: position 22,443 of record JAFALA010000079.1, read on the forward strand.
CTGGCCCGCGCGCTGCGCCTGCTTGGCGGTCTTTTCCAGCGCGGCCAGCAGGTCGTCCTTGCCGATCTGGTCGTTGCGCACGCGCGAGACCATGCCGTTGCAGTAGTTGGTGATCGCGGTCAGCGGCTGGTTCAGTTCGTGTGCCACGCTGGACGCCATTTCGCCCATGGTCATCAGCCGGCTGGTGACCTGGACCTTCTCGGCCTGCAGCGCCGCCTGCGCCTCGGCCTTGCGGCGCGCGGTGATGTCGGTGGCGATCAGCATCTGGGCCAGGCGGCCGTCGGTCCATTGCAGGTAGCGGGCGCGCACGTCGAACCACATTTCGAGCGAGTCGATGTAGACCTCGCGCGGATCGGATCCCACCTCGGTGAGCTGCTGCGAGGGCAGGCCGCTGTAGTCGTCGACCGCCTCATCCACGTCCAGCTCGTCGAGCGCATGGCCCAGAGGACTGCCCGCCAGCATGGCGTGGCCCTTGGGATCGGCGCCGAACCAGAGCCGGTAGCTGCGGTTGGCAAACAGCAGCTCCTCCTGCTGCACCGACAGCACCGACACCGCCGCGTCCAGGCCTTCCAGCACGGTGGTGAAACGCTCGTGCGAGGCGGACAGTTGGTCGCGCACGCGCTTGGCCTCGGTGATGTTGGTCATCGAGGTCATCCAGCCGCTCTGCTTGCCCTTGGGGTCGATCAGCGGCGACACGTACATGCGCGCGTCGAACACGGTGCCGTCCTTGCGCAGCACCTTGACTTCGGCGCCGCCGGCCGGGCTGCGGCCCTGGATTTCCTGCTGCAGCAGGCGCGTCTGCTCCTCGTAGCGGTCGGGCGGCCAATAGGGGAAGGGCGGCTTGCGGCCTATCAGCTCGGCCTCGGAAAAGCCCGTCATGGCGCAAAAAGCCGGGTTCACGTAGCTGATGCGCGATTCCATGTCCATGGCGCGCATGCCGGTCAGCATGGAGTTCTCCATGGCGCGGCGGAAGTTGGTCTCGTTGGACAGCGCGTTTTGGATCTGCAGGCGCCGCCGCATGTGTTTCCAGGTGCCCAGCAGCATCCAGACCGTCAGCATGGACAGCAGCAGCACCATCCAGAACAGGGTGTTGCTGATCAGTCCGATGGAGGTGCGATAGCCCTGGCCGCGCAGCACCAAGCCGTTGAGCGCGGGCGCCAGCGGCACTTCGTAGTAGATCGTGGGCTTGGATATGCGCCGGCCCGGCATCGGGGTCACGGTGCTGGCGACGACCTGGTCGCGCGCATCCAGTACCGAGATGACATGCCGTGAGGCCACTTCGGAAGGCACGTAGTAGCGCAGCAGGCTTTCGGCGCCGTACTCGGCGATCAGCACGCCGGCAAAGCCGCTGCGGTCGATCAGGGGCACCTGGACCTGGAACACCGTGGTGTTGTTGCTGTCGGCAAAAGGCGGCGAATAGACCGGCTGGCGCCGGTCTTTCGCGGCCTGGAAGGTTTGTTCCGGCGCCAAGCGCAGGTTGCCGTTGGGCATGGAAGGGTCATTGCCTGCCAGTGACATCAGGTTGTCGGCCTGCAGCCCGGAGGCGCTCTGGCTGGCGCGGCGCTCATGGTGCGCGCCCAGCCAGGTCAGGTGGGTGATTTCGGGCCGGTCGCGCGCAAAGCGCAAGGCCTGCGCGTTGAACTCCTGGATGTCGGTGACATGGGTTGACAACTCGCGGGCCATGCGCACCAACTGCTCCTGGTTCTCGATCAGGCGCAGGCGTATCTGCTGCTGCGCCGTCTCGGTGTCGCCCTTGACCGCCTCGGCGCGCCGTTCGATTTCCTCGTTGCGCAAGTACCAAAACGCGGACACGATGGCGGCCAGGAAGAGCAGCACCGAAATCAGCGGCCCCAAGGTGGCAAAGCGGTCCTGGCGCGAGGGCGACAGCTGGCGCCACCAGCGCGCGACGGCGCGCTTGACGGGAGAGAGATAGCGCAGGGCGCCTTGAGGATCGAATCGGGACAGCATGGCTCGATTATCCGGGCGAGTGCCGGCGCCGGCGCCGCGTGCATTCCCGCTTCTTTGGGCTTTAATTTCATATTATGGAAACTAATCGCACCATTTGGAAAACTAAAAATCTTGTGAGACACTTCGCGCCAACATAACCAACACCGGCTCATTCCGATAGGAGACACCATGTCAGCGCAGCCTTTGCCCCCATCTGCTTCCGCGACCGACGTTGATCAGGTTGAAACCCAGGAATGGCTGGACGCGCTGTCCGCCGTGATCGGGACCGAAGGCGGCCAGCGCGCGCATTTCCTGCTGGAGACCTTGATCGACCATGCGCGCCAGGCCGGCATCGATCTGCCGTTTTCGGCCAACACCGCCTACGTCAACACCATTCCCCCGGAGCAGGAGGCGCATTGCCCGGGCAATATCGCGATCGAAAAGCGCCTGCGCGCCTACATGCGCTGGAACGCCATGGCCATGGTGGTGCGCGCCAACCGCCTGAATCCCGATGACGGCGGCGATCTGGGCGGCCATATCGGCTCTTTTGCGTCGCTGGCCTCGATGCTGGGCGCCGGTTTCAACCACTTCTGGCATGCCGAGAGCGAAGGCCACGGCGGCGACCTGCTCTATATCCAGGGCCACAGCGCGCCCGGCATCTACGCCCGCGCGTTTCTTGAAGGCCGCCTGAGCGAGGAGCAGCTCGACAACTTCCGCCAGGAAGTGCATGGCAAGGGCCTGTCCAGCTATCCGCACCCTAAGCTGATGCCTCACTTCTGGCAGTTCCCGACCGTCTCGATGGGCCTGGGGCCCCTGATGGCGATCTACCAGGCGCGCTTCCTCAAGTACCTGCATGCGCGCGGCATCGCCGACACCGCCAACCGCAAGGTCTGGGCCTTCATGGGTGACGGCGAGATGGACGAGCCCGAATCGCTGGGCGCCATCGGCCTGGCCGCGCGCGAGGGCCTGGACAACCTGGTCTTCGTCGTCAACTGCAACCTGCAGCGCCTGGACGGCCCGGTGCGCGGCAACGGCAAGATCATCCAGGAGCTGGAGAGCGAGTTCCGCGGCAGCGGCTGGAACGTCATCAAGCTGATCTGGGGCAAGGGCTGGGACGAGCTGCTGGCCCGCGACAAGAGCGGCAAGCTGCGCCAGCTGATGATGGAAACCTTGGACGGCGACTACCAGGCCATGAAGGCCAACGACGGCGCCTACGTCCGCAAGCACTTCTTCGGCAAGTACCCCGAGACCGCCAAGCTCGTCGAGCACATGAGCGACGAGGAGGTTTTCGAGCTGCGTCGCGGCGGGCACCAGCCCGAGAAGGTCTACGCGGCCTTCCACTCCGCCCACCACAACACGACGGGCCAGCCGACCGTGCTGCTGGTCAAGACCGTCAAGGGCTACGGCATGGGCAAGGCCGGCGAAGGCCGCAACACCGTGCACCAGACCAAGAAGCTGTCGGACGAAACCATCCGCTACATCCGCGACCGCTTCAACATTCCCGTGCCCGACAGCGAGCTGGAGAAGCTGCCCTACTACAAGCCGGCCGACGACACGCCGGAAATGAAGTACCTGCACGAGCGCCGCCAGGCCTTGGGCGGCTACCTGCCGCATCGCCGCGCCAAGGCGGACGAGAGCTTCACCGTGCCTTCGCTCGAAACCTTCAAGGCCGTGCTGGAGCCCACGGCCGAAGGCCGCGAGATCTCGACGACGCAGGCCTATGTCCGCTTCCTGACGCAATTGCTGCGCGACCAGGCCCTGGGCCCGCGCGTGGTGCCCATCCTCGTCGACGAGGCGCGCACTTTCGGCATGGAAGGCCTGTTCCGCCAGATCGGCATCTACAACCCCAAGGGCCAGCTGTACACCCCGGTCGACAAGGACCAGGTCATGTACTACCGCGAGGACAAGGCCGGCCAGATCCTGCAGGAAGGCATCAACGAGGCGGGCGGCATGTCCTCCTGGATCGCCGCGGCCACCAGCTACTCGACGAACAACCGGGTCATGGTCCCGTTCTACGTCTACTACTCGATGTTCGGCTTCCAGCGCATCGGCGACCTGGCCTGGGCCGCCGGCGACATGCAGGCGCGCGGTTTCCTGCTCGGCGGCACGTCCGGCCGCACCACGCTGAATGGCGAAGGCCTGCAGCACGAGGACGGCCACAGCCACATCCTGGCCGGCACCATCCCCAACTGCATCAGCTACGACCCGACCTTCGCGCACGAGGTGGGCGTGATCCTGCACCATGGCCTCAAGCGCATGGTCGAGAAGCAGGACAACGTCTTCTACTACCTGACCCTGCTGAACGAGAACTACGCCATGCCGGGCCTGACGGCAGGCACCGAAGATCAGATCATCAAGGGCATGTACCTGCTGGAGCCGGCAGAGCAGGGCAGCGCTCCGAGCGTCAACCTGCTGGGCAGCGGCACCATCCTGCGCGAGTCGCAGGCGGCGCGCACGCTGCTGGCGCAGGACTGGGGCGTGAACGCCAACGTCTGGAGCTGCCCGAGCTTCAACGAACTGACCCGCGACGGCCAGGATTGCGCGCGCTGGAACCTGCTGCATCCGCTGGAGGCGGCGCGCGTGCCCTTCGTTGCGCAGCAGCTGGGCCGCACCACGGGCCCGGTCGTGGCTTCGACCGACTACATGAAGAACTACGCCGAGCAGATCCGCGCCTTCGTGCCGGCCGGCCGCAGCTACACGGTGCTCGGCACGGACGGTTTCGGCCGCAGCGATTTCCGCTCCCGCCTGCGCGAGCATTTCGAGATCAACCGCCATTACATCGTGGTGGCCGCGCTCAAGGCCCTGGCCGACGAGGGCAAGCTGCCCGCCGCCAAGGTGGCCGAGGCGATCGTCAAGTACGGCCTGGATGTCGAGAAGATCAATCCCCTGCACGCCTGATCGGCCTGCAATAACGCGACACGCGCGGAGACAACCCCTATGGCAACGGTAGAAGTCAAGGTCCCGGACATCGGCGACTTCAAGGATGTGGCAGTCATCGAGCTGCTGGTCAAGGTCGGCGATGCGATCAAGCAGGAGCAAAGCCTGGTGACCGTGGAGAGCGACAAGGCCTCGATGGAGATCCCTGCCTCCACGGCGGGCATCGTCAAGGAAATCAAGGTGGCGGTGGGCGACAAGGTCAACGAGGGCTCGCTCTTGTTGCTGGTCGAGGCCGAAGGGGCGGCGCAAGCCGTGGCGCCTGCGGCTGCGCCGGCAACTGCTGCATCGGCGCCTGTTGCTGCTCCTGCGGCGGCGCCCGTCACTGCAGCGCCGGCCGCGTCCAGCGTGGTCGAGGTGCTGGTGCCCGACATCGGCGACTTTGACGCGGTCTCGGTCATCGAGGTGTTCGTCAAGCCGGGCGACGCGGTCAAGCTGGAACAAAGCCTGATCACGGTCGAGAGCGACAAGGCCTCGATGGAGATTCCCTCCAGCCACGCCGGCACCATCAAGGAGCTGAAGGTCAAGCTGGGCGACAAGGTGTCCAAGGGCAGCGTGCTGGCCTTGGTGGAAGTTCGCGGCGCCGCCGCGCCTGCGCCGACCGTTGCGGCCGCGGCTGCTCCAGCCATTGCTACGGCTCCTGCGCCAGTGCCTGCAGCGACAGCAGTGGCTGTTCCTGCGCACAACCCGGGCGCGCCGTCAGGTGCGCTGCCCCATGCGTCGCCGAGCATCCGCAAGCAGGCGCGCGAACTGGGCGTGCCGCTGGCGGAGGTCAAGGGCTCCGGCCCCAAGGGCCGTATCGTCGAAAGCGATTTGCAGAATTTCGTGAAGTCGGTGATGAGCGGCGCCGTGCAGACCCTGGCGCAGAAGGCAGCCGCACCGGCTACCAGTGCCGGCGGCGCGTTCCCTGGCCTGTTGCCCTGGCCCAAAGTGGACTTCGAGAAGTTCGGACCCATCGAGCGCAAGGATCTTTCCCGCATCAAGAAGATCTCGGGCGCCAACCTGCATCGCAACTGGGTGCTGATCCCGCACGTCACCAACCACGACGACGCCGACATCACCGAACTCGAAGCCTTCCGCGTCCAGCTGAACAAGGAAAACGAGAAGAGCGGCATCAAGGTCACCATGCTGGCCTTCATGATCAAGGCGGCGGTCGCGGCGCTCAAGAAGTTCCCCGAGTTCAACAGCAGCCTCGAGGGCGAGGGCGATGCCCAGAAGCTGGTGATGAAGAACTACTTCCACATCGGCTTCGCCGCCGACACGCCCAATGGCCTGGTGGTGCCGGTGATCAAGGACGCCGACAAGAAGGGCATCTTCCAGATCAGCCAGGAAATGAGCGAGCTGGCAAAGAAGGCGCGCGACGGCAAGCTGGGCCCGGCCGACATGAGCGGCGGCTGCTTCTCGATCTCGTCGCTGGGCGGCATAGGCGGGCGTTATTTCACGCCCATCATCAACGCGCCGGAAGTGGCCATCATGGGCGTGTGCAAGAGCAGCATGGAGCCGCGCTGGGACGGCCAGCAGTTCGCGCCGCGCCTGATCCTGCCGCTGTCGCTGAGCTGGGACCATCGCGTGATCGATGGCGCGGCTGCCGCTCGTTTTAATGTCTATTTCGCATCGCTCTTGGCGGACTTCCGCCGGATCGCGTTATGACCCACCCCCGAAGCGCTGCGCGCCGCCCCCTCAAGGCGGCGCACCCGATGGACTGGCGGAGCCAGATCCATGGATGCCGCTGGATTGAATCGGGGCGTGCGCAGTATTCGGTCAAAAGAATTCGGAGATATGAATATGGCGATCATTGAAGTGGTGGTGCCGGACATCGGCGATTTCAAGGACGTGGCCATCATCGAGCTGCTGGTCAAGCCGGGCGACCGCGTGGCCAAGGACCAGAGCCTGATCACGGTGGAGAGCGACAAGGCCTCGATGGAGATTCCGTCCAGCCACGCTGGCGTGGTCAAGGCGCTGGCCGTGAAGGTGGGCGACAAGGTGAATCAGGGCAGCGTGATCCTGCAACTGGAGGCTGGCGAGGCGGTCGCCGCAGCATCCGTGGCTGCGCCTCCTGTCGCAGCGCCTGCTCCGACCGTGGCAGCGCCGCAGGCCGCCAGCCACAGCGGCGGTGCCGACCTGGAGTGCGACGTGCTGGTGCTCGGTGGCGGGCCCGGCGGCTATTCGGCGGCCTTCCAGGCGGCCGACCTCGGCCTCAAGGTCGTGCTGGTGGAGCGTTATGCGACGCTGGGCGGCGTGTGCCTGAACGTGGGCTGCATTCCGTCCAAGGCGCTGCTGCACGTGGCCGCCGTGATGGACGAGGTCAGCCACCTGTCCGCGCTGGGTATTGAATTTGGCGCGCCGCAGGTCGATATCGGCAAGCTGCGCGTCCACAAGGAAAAGGTCGTCAGCAAACTCACCGGCGGTCTGTCCGGCATGGCCAAGCTGCGCAAGGTGCAGGTGCTGCGCGGCTACGGCAGCTTCCTCGATCCGAACCATGTGCTGGTCGAGGAAACGCAGGGCGAGGCCCAGGACAAGACCGGCACGAGCAAGACCGTGCGTTTCAAGCGCGCCATTGTCGCGGCCGGCTCGCAGGCCGTGCGACTGCCCTTCTTGCCGGATGATCCTCGCATCGTCGACTCCACCGGCGCCCTGGCGCTGGCGAGCCAGCCCAAGAAGATGCTCATCGTCGGCGGCGGCATCATCGGTCTGGAGATGGGCACCGTCTATTCGACGCTGGGTGCGCGCCTCGACGTGGTTGAAATGCTCGACGGCCTGATGCAGGGCGCCGACCGCGACCTGGTCAAGGTCTGGGAGAAGATGAACAAGCCGCGCTTCGACCGCATCATGCTCAAGACCAAGACGGTCGGCGCAGAGGCGACGCCCGAAGGCATCAAGGTCCAGTTCGAAGGCCTGGACGGCACGCCCAGCGAAGGCGTCTATGACCTCGTGCTGCAGGCCGTGGGCCGCAGCCCCAACGGCAAGAAGATCGCGGCCGACAAGGCCGGCGTGGTGGTGGACCAGCGAGGGTTCATTCCGGTGGATCTGCAGATGCGTACCAACGTGCCGCACATCCACGCGATCGGCGACATCGTCGGCCAGCCCATGCTGGCGCACAAGGCGGTGCATGAAGCGCATGTGGCCGCCGAAGTGGCCGCGGGCGAATTGCTGGGCGATGCCAATCTGGCCAAGTCGCAATTTGATGCGCGCGTGATCCCGAGTGTGGCCTATACCGATCCCGAGGTGGCCTGGGTGGGCCTGACCGAAGACCAGGCCAAGGCGCAGGGCGTCAAGGTCAAGAAGGGCCTGTTCCCGTGGACCGCTTCAGGCCGCGCGATTGCCAATGGCCGCGACGAAGGCTTCACCAAGCTGCTGTTCGATGAGGAGACGCACCGCATCGTCGGCGGCGGCATCGTCGGCACGCATGCGGGCGACATGATCGGCGAGATCGCGCTGGCCATCGAGATGGGCGCCGATGCCGTCGACATCGGCAAGACCATCCATCCGCACCCCACGCTGGGCGAGAGCATCGGCATGGCAGCCGAAGTGGCGCATGGTTCGTGCACGGACCTGCCACCGGCGCGCAAGTGAGCGGAGCGCGCCAATGGGATGCCATTGGCGCGCAGTAGTCGTCAGCCCAGCAGGATCAGCGCCAGCCCGACGGCGGCTGGCAGGCCTTGAATGAAGAGGATCTTGCGGCTGGCGGTTGCCGCGCCGTAGACGCCGGCGATCAGCACGCAGCCGAGAAAGAACAGCTGGACCGGCGTGCCGGCGGTGCCCAGCCAGCTGCCCCAGAGCAGGCCCGCCGCAAGAAAGCCGTTGTAGAGCCCCTGGTTGGCGGCCAGAACCTTGGTGGCCTCAGCCTGCTCGCGCGTGAGTCCAAAGGCCTTGCGGCCCGCAGGCCGGGTCCACAGGAACATTTCCAGCACGAGGAAATAGATGTGGAGCAATGCGACCAGGACGATCACGATGTTGGCGGCAAGCGTCATGCGGAACCTCTGAAGTGGCGAAACCCAAGTGTGGATCGGGCGGGGATCACAAAGGATCCACGCGTCGGTTGTAGGCCAGGAAGATATCGTCCCGGACCCAGCCCAGCGATTCGTACAGCGACTGCGCGGGCGTGTTGCTGCGCGCGGTGGTGAGGTCCATGCGGGCCATGCCGTCCTTGGCGGCCTTCGCTTCCGCTGCCAGCAGCAGCATCCGGCCCACCCCCTGCTTTCGAGCCGCGGGCAGCACGAAGAGGTCGTAGAGGGCGTAGATGGGCCGTGCCTCGACCGAGCAGAAGCTCGGATAGAGCTGGCAAAAGCCGAGCAGGCCGCTCGATGCGGACTCGGCCACGAGGATCACGGACTCGTGCCTGGACAGGCGCGCCTCGATGAACTGCCTGGCCAGGGCCAGGTCCGGCACCTGTTCGTAGAACTGCCGGTAGAGGTCGAACAACTCCGCGACCGCGTGGATGTCGGTGTCCTGCGCCTCCCTGACGGCGATATTCATGCTCATACGGGTTCCATCGCCGCTTCCAGCAGTTCGTCCCACTGGTAGACATCGTCCAGGCTGATCTGCAGCCAGTCCAGCGCTTCCTGGTGGTAGTCGTTCCAGTCGGCTTCGTCGGGCAAGCCCTCGTGGCGGCGCATCAGGTGATCGGCAATGAGTCCGGCCGCCACCAGGGTGTGCAGCTCGGGCTCGATGTCGGCGCCGCGCAGCGAAATGAAATCGTGGTGCAGGCGGATGGCGCACATCACCTCGGGGCTCAGGTGCCAGGCCCGCATCAGCAAGGCGCCGACCACGGCATGGTCCGTTTTGTGATTGGCGTTCTCGGTGGCGATGTAGGGCCGGTCCACGCGGGCGCCGGCTTCGATCATCGTCGAGCCGTAGCCCCTGACGCTTTGCAGCAGCACGGGAATGCCGACGTGGCTGAACAGTCCGAAGGTGTAGGCGAGGTCGGGCGACAGTCCCGGCAGCTGCTTGGCAATGAAGGCCATGGCCTGCGCGCGTTTGGTCGAACGCTCCCAGAACCGGGCCAGATGCGAGTTGTTGGCCGGAAAGGCCTTGCGCACCAGGAAGCTGGTCATCAGCGAGGCCGTCTCCTCCAGCCCGATGCGTGTCATGGCCTGGCCGACGGTGCTGCAAGGCATGCCGTCGGACAGATGCATGGGGCTGTTGGCCACGCGCAGCAAGGTGGCGGACATGGCCACGTCGCTGGCGGCAATGCGGGCCACCTCGTTGAGATCGGGTTGGGGCTGCGCCATGGCGTGCTGCAGGCGCGTCAGCAGCTCCGGGCAGGGCGGGATGACGATCTGTTTCAGCGGACCGCTGGTGCGGGAACGGTCGATTTCTTGGCGAATTGCTTCGGACTTCATACGGGAGGTGAGACAGGCAGCAGGAATGAGCGAATGCAGGGCAAATCGATGGGTGAATCGGACCAGAACGAATTCTGTGTCCCGATCGGGGTGCGATTGATTATCAATGTCGCATCTGTGGAATCGCTGACGAATTCCACCGAAATTGCCTACTCCTTCCGCAAAAAATAGCGGCAAACCGGGATTTTGGGATTTTCAAGGGTTGATACTGCGCAAGTACGCGGATCGGGTCCTTGTTCCGCGCTCACGGCCCCGATTTCGCTCGACTTTTGTCCAGGAACCCCTTGCTGCGCTCCCTGCCCATCCTGTCCAATGCTTGCGTTCGCCACGGCCTGCGGCTGGGCGTGCTGCTGCTGGGTTTGGGCATTTGCCAGGTCCGGGCCTGGGACGCGAGCCGGGTGATGGAGGCCGCCGCCGCCATGGGCCCCCGGACATTGGCGGAGGCCCGTGCCTTGCAAGGGGTCGTCGAGAAGGCGTCCGGCCAGGAGGTTTTGCAGCGGCTGGCATTGATCAACGATTTTTTCAATAAACACATCCAATACGGCGAAGATATCGACGTATGGGGACAGATCGACTATTGGGCCGCGCCCCTGGAGGCGCTCGACAAGGGCCGCGGCGATTGCGAGGACTACGCCATTGGCAAGTACTTCAGCCTGCTGGCGGCGGGCGTGCCTCAGGCACAGTTGCGCATGGTTTATGTTCGCGCCATGTTTCAGGGGCGATCTCAGGCGCACATGGTGCTGGCGTTCTATGAACAGCCTTCGGCAGTGCCCGTGATTCTGGACAATCTGATTCCTGACATCCGCCCGGCATCGCAGCGGCCGGACTTGACGCCTGTCTTCAGCTTCAATGGCGAAGGCTTGTGGAGCGGGGTGGGGGCGACGTCTGCCGGCAACCCGGTGATGCGGCTTTCACAATGGCGGGACGTGCTGAACAAGGCGAAACAGGAAGGTTTTTGAATGAAAACTACGCGAGAGGAAATTTCATCATGTCGTTGATGCGTCAGGTTTGGATGTTGGTCCTGGGCGTCGTGGTCTTGTCCCTGATAGGGGGTGTGGCCGTCAGCGCCAACTCCATGCGGCAGTTGGTGCAAACCCAGCTGCAGGTCAAGAACAGCGACAACGCCGCAGCCTTGGCGCTGGCCATGTCGCAGCAGCACGGCGATGAATCCCTGATGACCTTGCTGATGTCGGCCCAGTTCGATACCGGCTACTACGAGAGCATGCAGTGGCACCGCGCCGACGGCAGCCTGGCGTTCGAGCGGCACGAGGAGGCGGGACACCCGAGCGAGGCGCCGGCCTGGTTCGTGGCGCTGCTGCCCATCCAGGCGCAGGCAGGCGCGGCACAGGTGTCGAACGGCTGGAACGCCCTGGGGTCGGTCGAGGTGCGCAGCCACACCGCCTATGCACACGATGCCTTGTGGCATGACACCTTGCACAACGGCATGCTGCAATTCGGCGTCGGACTGTTGGCCGGGTTGATGGCGGTGCTGGTGCTGAAGCGGGTGCGCAAGCCCATCGACGCCGCCGTTGAGCAGGCCAATGCGGTCGTGCAGGGCCGCTTCGTGACCGTGTCGGAAGCGAAAGTGCCGGAACTCAAGCCCCTGACCCAGGCCATGAACACCATGGTGCTGCGCATGAAGGGGCTGTTCGAGGCCCAAGCGGGCCAGTTGCAGGTGCTGCAGCAGCAGACCCTGTGCGACAGCCTGACCGGCCTGAGCCAGCGCAAGCATTTCCTGGCGGAATTGGAGTCGGCCCTGACGCGCGATGTCGGGCCGGCCCATGCGGGTTTGATCCTGGTGCGGCTGCGCGACTTGGCGACCCTGAACAGCACGCTCGGCCATGCCCAGGTCGACCAGCTGCTGCTGACGCTGGGCCGGGCCGTCAAGGCCTATCCGGACCGCGTCATGGGGTGTTTGGGCGGGCGCCTGAACGGCTCGGATTTTGCGCTTTGGCTGCCGGCGCCCGACGTGGTCGCCGAGACCGCGCAGGCCTTGGTGGACGTGCTGGGCTCCAGCCTGGTGGCGTCGTTCAGCGGCGTGAACGTCGCGGTGGCGGGCGTGGAGCTGCCGCGCCACAGCGCCGTGAGCAACTGGTTCGGCGAGGCCGACGCGGCCCTGGCGCGGGCCGAGCAGGGGCAGGGCATTTCCCTGTACTGCGCGGTTTCGGCCGCGTCCGAGCGGCCGGCGCAGGGCGAGCGGGTCTGGCGCGCGCAGATCAACGAGGCGCTGCAGCAGAATCGGCTGCGGCTGCAGCAGTTTCCGCTGGTCGATCAACAGGGCCTGCTGGTGCACCTGGAATGTCCCTTGCAGATGCAGCTGACCGAAGGCGGCGAGTTCGTCAACGGTGTGAATTGGCTGCCGCTGGCGCAGCGCAGCCGTTTGACCGGCGAAGTGGACCTGCAGGCCGTCGGCCTGGCGCTGGCGCGGATCGGCGAAGACGGCAAGCGCCGCTGTGTCAATATCGCGCCCAGCTCGCTCACGGAAGGCGCGTTCATTGCCCGCTTGCGCGACCTGGTGTTCAGGTCGCCGCAATCGGCGCGCAAGCTGGGCCTGGAGCTGCCCGAGGTCGCGGCGATGCAGCACTTCGACGTGCTGCATGAGCTGAGCCGGCAGTTACGTCCGCTGGGCGTGCTGGTGGGCCTGGAGCATGCCGATGCCGGCCTGGCGCAGGTGGAGCGCCTGTTCCAGGCCGAGCTCGATTACGTCAAGCTCGACAGCTCCGTGGTGTCGGGCGTGGCGGACGACAACGCCAGGCTGGCTTTCCTGCGTGGCATGGTGATCATGCTGCGCAGCCTGTCGCTGCAGATCTACGCCGAAGGCGTCAGCGACGCGCGAGACGTGCCGGTCCTGTGGGAGTGCGGCGTGCACGGCGTGACCGGGCCCTGGGCCACGGCGCAGCATCAGGGGGCCTGATGCCTATGCTCAGGCAATGTCGGTGCAGTGCAGCGGATAGTCGCGCCCTGCGCGGCGGTCCGAGAAATAGCAGCTGAGGGTTTCCTTGACCGTGTGGAAGGCCAGTTCGTCCCAGGGGATTTCGTCCTCGCGGAAGAGCCGGGCCTCAATGGTTTCGGGTCCGGGGCTGAATTGGTCGGACAGGAGGCGGGCACGGTAGTACATGTGGACCTGCCCGATCTTGACCACGTTGAGCACGCAGTAGAGATTGAGCAGTTCGATCTGGGCGCCGGCTTCCTCGTCGGTTTCGCGGCAGGCGCCGGACGCGGTGCTTTCGCCGAGTTCCAGGAAGCCGGCGGGCAGGGTCCACAAGCCATAGCGCGGTTCGATGTTGCGCCGGCACAGCAGCACCTGCTCGCCCCAGACGGGCAGGGTGCCCACCACGTTGATGGGGTTCTGGTAATGGATTTCGCTGCAGACCGTGCAGACCGCGCGCTCGCGGTTGTCGTCCGGGGGAATCTGGTACAGCACCGGCCCACCGCAGCTGGGGCAATGCTTGAAACGGCGGTTCAGCAGCATGGGAGCCAGTGTAGCGGCTGCGCGCTCGGCCGAATTCCCGGCTGTGGCTCGTGGCATGATGCCCGCAGCTGAACTTTGCGGTCGCGACATCATGGAACTCTTCAATTACTTCAGGTCTTCAGCGTCTTACCGGGTGCGCATCGCCCTGGCCTTGAAAGGGCTGGAGTACGACTACCGAGCCGTGCACCTGGCCAAGAACGAGCACTTCCATGAGTCGTACACGGCGGTGGCGTCGTCACGCCTGGTGCCCCTGCTGCGCGACGGCGAGGCCATCGTGACGCAATCGATGGCCATCGTCGAATACCTGGACGAAACGCATCCCCAGCCGCCCTTGCTGCCCGACAATCCACTGGACCGCGCCTATGTCCGGGCGCTGGCGCAGGACATCGCCTGCGAGATCCATCCGCTCAACAACCTGCGCGTGCTGCGCTACCTGGTGCGCGAGATGGGCGTGTCCGAAGAAGCCAAGGAGCGCTGGTACCGGCACTGGGTCGAGAGCGGCCTGGAGGTGGTGGAGGCGAGGCTGCGCAACGAGAACCGCGCCGGACGCTGCTGTTTTGGCGATGCGCCAAGCCTGGCGGATTGCGTGCTGGTGCCGCAGGTCGTCAACGCGCAGCGCTTCAATTGCCGGCTCGATCATGTGCCGGGCGTCATGAAGGTGTTCGAGCACTGCATGAGCCTGGACGCGTTTGCCAAGACGCAACCTTCGCAGTGCCCTGACGCCGAATAGCCAGAATCAATGAACGCGCGCATGCCTGTGGTTCCTTCCGCCTGGCTTCAGCCGGATTGGTCCTTGCCCCATGTCCGGGCCCTGATGAGCACCCGCGCCGGCGGTGTCAGCAGCGGGGCGTACGCGTCCTTGAACGTGGGTGATGCGGTCGGCGACGAGCCTGGCCTCGTGGCGCAAAACCGGTGCCGCGTCGGCGATGCGCTGGGTGCCGATCCGGTGTTTTTGCGTCAGGTGCACGGCAGCGGCGTGGTGCAGCTGCATGCAAGCATGCTCGACGCGTCGGCGCAAGTCCCGCAGGCCGATGCCAGCATCAGCACGACGCCCGGACTGGCCTGCACCGTCCAGGTGGCCGACTGCCTGCCGGTCTTGTTTGCGGGGCCGTCGGGTGTCGGCGGCGCCCACGCCGGCTGGCGGGGGCTGGCCGCGGGCGTGCTGGAAAACACGGTCGCGACGCTTTGCGAGGCCAGTCAATGCCGTCCCGACGCGCTGCATGCCTGGCTGGGGGCCTGCATCGGTCCCGAGGCCTTCGAGGTCGGCGCCGATGTGCTGGGCGCCTTTGCCGTCGAACCCGGCCTTGCGCCGTCCGGTCGTCTGGCGCGTTATTTTTCGTACCGTCCCAATGCACAGGGGGAGCCGCGCTGGCGGGCCGATCTGGCGGGCCTGGCGCGTGAGCGCCTGCATGACGCGGGCGTTCGCCATCTTTACGGATCTGCGCCTTGCACGCACGCCGATCCTGCCCGGTTTTTTTCGTTCCGGCGCGATGCGCGCTGTGGCCGCATGGTGGCGGCGATCAGCCTGATTTAATTTTCGTCCTTGGCTTGGGCCGTCGACCATTCAGCCTGCTCGGCCTTTTTCCGGGCGGCGCGGCGCGCCGGCGTGCCCAGCAGGTACAGCACGATGGCCAGCGGGAAAAGGCCATACAGCAGGAACGTGAAAATGGCGCCCAGCACCGTGCCTTGCGGGTTCATCGCTTCGGCCAGCGCCATCATCAGCGTTACATAAATCCAGGCAATGGCAACCAGGTATATCGTGGGCGTTCGAATTGCGTCATAAGAAGGTAAGTTTGTCAGGGTACAACAAAGCCCGCGCAGAAAATTCAGGAAGACTTGGGGTATGGTTTGCATACCAACCAGAGGACACACATGACATCCGACACAAAGTCCAAGCGCGGACTCCATGACATCGATCCCATGCCCTTGAGTTCAGTCGCCGCCGACATAGCCGGTTCCCTGGGAGACGCCTTCAAGAACTTGTCTGGTTTGCAGATTCCTGTCGAGTCCTGGACCCAGCTCCAAAGCGACTACCTGAAGCAGGCCACCGCGCTCTGGAACGATTCCATTGCTGCCTCCGTCCAGGACGCCCCCAAGCTCAAGGACCGCCGTTTCGCCGCCGAAGCCTGGAGCGCCAATCCCGCGTCGAACTTCATAGCGCAGCTCTACATGCTGAACGCGCAGACCTTGCAGCGCATGGCCGAACAGGTCAAGGGCGACGACAAGACGCGCGCGCGCATCAAGTTCGCCGTGCAGCAGATGGTCGACGCCTCGGCGCCCAGCAACTATCTGGCGCTCAATCCGGAGGCGCAGAAGCTGGCCCTGCAATCGCAAGGCGAAAGCATTGCCAAGGGCATGCAGATGCTGCTGGCTGATTTGCAGCGCGGGCACGTGTCGCAAACCGACGAAACTGCGTTTGAAGTCGGCCACAACGTGGCGACCACGCCGGGCGACGTCGTGTTCGAGAACGACTTCTTCCAACTGCTCGAATACCGTCCGCTGACCGACCAGGTGTTCGAGCGACCATTCCTGATGGTGCCGCCCTGCATCAACAAGTTCTACATCCTGGACCTGCAGCCCGAGAACTCGCTGATCCGCTATGCCGTCGAGCAGGGACACCGCACCTTTGTCATCAGCTGGCGCAACCCGGACGAGTCCTGCGCCAGTTGGAACTGGGACGACTACATTGCCAATGGTCCGATCAAGGCGATCGAAGTGGTGCGCGAGATCTGCGGCGTCGACACCATCAACGCGCTGGGCTTCTGCGTCGGCGGCACTATTCTGGCGACGGCCCTGGCCGTGCTTGCGGCGCGTGGCGAGGCGCCGGTGGAGAGCGTCACCTTGCTGACCACCTTGATTGATTTCTCGAGCAACGGCATTCTCGATGTGTTCATCGACGAACCCTCGGTCCAACTGCGCGAGATGAGCATCGGCCCTGACAGCGCCAAGGGGCCCGGCCTGCTCAAGGGGCAGGAGCTTGCCACCACCTTCAGTTTCCTGCGCCCGAACGACCTGGTCTGGAACTATGTGGTGGCCAACTACCTGAAGGGCGAGGCGCCGCCTGCCTTTGACCTGCTGTACTGGAATGGCGACTCGACCAACCTGCCCGGGCCGATGTTCTGCTGGTACCTGCGCCACACCTATTTGCAAAATGAATTGAAGCTGCCGGGCCGCCTGAAGGTCTGCGGCGAATCGTTGGACCTGGGCCAGGTGAAGGCGCCGCTCTACATCTACGGCTCGCGCGAAGACCACATCGTGCCCTGGGAGGCCGCCTATCGCAGCACGCAGGTGTTTCCGGGCAAGAAGCGTTTCGTGCTGGGCGCGTCCGGCCACATCGCCGGCGTGATCAATCCGCCGTCCAAGAACAAGCGCAGCTATTGGACCGGCAAGACGGCCGCCTTGCCTGAAGATGCCGAGCAGTGGCTGGCCAGCGCTGTCGAGAGGCCCGGCAGCTGGTGGACCGATTGGTCGCACTGGCTGTCAAGCCATGCCGGCGGCAACGTGCCGGCGCCGCGCTCGCCCGGCAATAGGCAGCACAAGGTGATCGAAGCGGCGCCCGGCCGCTACGTCCAGCAAAAAGCTTGAAAAAGGCTTGAACCCCTCACAGGCCAAGCGCCTCTTGGAGATGACGATGAGCACTGACATTGTGATTGTGGCGGCTGCCCGCACGGCCATTGGCAAGTTTGGCGGAAGCCTGGCCAAGACGCCTGCGTCCGAACTCGGCGCCGTGGTGGTCAAGGATCTTCTGCATCGAACCGGTCTCGAGGGCGGGCAGATCAGCGAGCTGATTTTGGGACAGGTGCTGCAGGCCGGCTGCGGGCAGAACCCGGCCCGCCAGACCGTGATCCGCTCCGGCCTTCCCAATACCGTGCCGGCCATGACGATCAACAAGGTCTGCGGCTCGGGCTTGAAGGCCGTGATGCTGGCGGCTCAGGCCATTCGTGACGGCGATTCCGACATCGTGATTGCGGGCGGCCAGGAGAACATGAGCCTGTCGCCCCATGTGCTGCAGGGCTCGCGCGAAGGTCAGCGCATGGGCGACTGGAAAATGGTCGACTCGATGATTGTTGACGGTCTCTGGGACGTCTACAACCAGTACCACATGGGCATCACAGCCGAGAACGTGGCCCGGCAGTACGACATCAGCCGTGCCGCGCAAGACGCATTGGCGCTCGCGTCGCAGCAGAAGGCGGCGGCAGCCCAGGATGCGGGCCGCTTCGTCGAGGAAATCGCGCCGGTCAGCATTGCGCAGAAAAAGGGCGATCCCATCATTTTTGCGGCGGACGAATTCATCAACCGCAAGACCAGCGAAGAAGGCCTGGCCGGGCTGCGGCCCGCGTTCGACAAGTCCGGCACGGTCACGGCCGGCAACGCCTCCGGCTTGAACGACGGCGCGGCAGCCTTGATGCTAATGAGTGCCGCCAAGGCCTCCGCGCTGGGCTTGAAGCCGCTGGCGCGGCTGGTGTCCTATGCCAGCGCAGGCCTGGATCCGGCCATCATGGGCATGGGGCCGGTGCCCGCGGCGCGCAAGGCGCTGGAGCGCGCCGGCTGGAAGCCCCAAGACCTGGATTTGCTCGAAATCAACGAAGCCTTTGCCGCGCAGGCCTGCGCCGTGCACCAGCAAATGGGCTGGGACACCAGCAAGGTGAACGTCAACGGCGGGGCGATTGCCCTGGGGCATCCGATCGGCGCGTCTGGCGCCCGCATTTTGGTGACCTTGCTCCATGAAATGCAACGCCGCGATGTTAAAAAAGGCATTGCCAGCCTTTGCATTGGCGGCGGCATGGGCGTGGCGCTGACCGTGGAGCGCTGAGCTCGTCCACCCCTCTGGGGGAGCTAGGGTCGCCCCCGAGTGGATTCGTCCCTTCAAGGGATATTCTTTCATCGCGTCTTCTTCGAAAAAATTGTTGTTCCAGGGCAGTGCAAAGGACGCGGCGCTGGCTGGAACTTGAACCGAGCCATGGAGGCGGAGGAGATTCAAATGAGCCAACAGAAAGTTGCATACGTCACGGGCGGCATGGGTGGCATCGGTACGGCCATGTGCCAACGCCTGCACAAGGGTGGTTTCAAGGTGATCGCTGGCTGCGGCCCCAGCCGCGATTTCGACAAGTGGCTGTCGGAGCAGTCCGCGCTGGGCTACAAGTTCTACGCTTCGGTCGGCAACGTGGCCGATTGGGACTCGACCGTCGAGGCCTTTGCCAAGGTCAAGGCCGAACATGGTCCGGTGGACGTGCTGGTGAACAATGCCGGCATCACCCGCGACGGCATGTTCCGCAAGATGACCCGCGCCGACTGGGATGCGGTGATCGACACCAACCTGAACTCGATGTTCAACGTCACCAAGCAGGTGATCGAGGGCATGCTGGACCGGGGTTGGGGCCGCATCATCAACATCTCGTCGGTCAACGGCGAGAAGGGCCAGTTCGGCCAGACCAACTATTCGGCCGCCAAGGCTGGCATGCACGGCTTCACGATGGCGCTGGCGCAGGAAGTGGCCAACAAGGGCGTGACGGTCAACACGGTCAGCCCCGGCTATATCGGCACCGACATGGTGAAGGCTATCCGCGAGGATGTGCTGGACAAGATCGTCGCGACCATCCCGGTCAAGCGCCTGGGCACGCCGGATGAAATCGCTTCCATCGTGGCTTGGCTGGCGGGCGAGGACTCCGGATTCACCACCGGCGCGGACTTCAGCTGCAACGGCGGTCTGCACATGGGTTGAATCGCACCCGGCGGAACGACAAAGGGCTGCACGTGCAGCCCTTTTTTGTGGCTTGCCAGCTCAGGATTTCAGTTGCAGCAGGCGTGAAATGGCTGCGGCGGTATGCAGCAGGCGCGGCAAAACCTCGCTGACCATGGCTTCCGGCGGCCGGCGGTTGACCTGCGTGCCGACATTCAGGGCGGCAATGGTGTGGCCGTGGCGGTCGATGATGGGGGCCGCCAGGGAGGCAAGACCCTCCTCCAGCTCCTGGTTGATCAGGCACCAGCCCTGGCTTCGTACCGCGTGGATGCGATGACGCAATTCATCCTTGGAGCGCACCGTGCGCGAAGTGAAGGGCACGAGCTGCAGGCGATGCAGCATGCGTTCCAGTTCGGCCTCGGATTGATCCGCCAGCAGGACGCGGCCCAAGGACGTGCACCAGGCCGGCAACCGGCTTCCCACGCCGAGATTGATGCTCATGATCTTGCGCGCGGGGATACGCATCACGTACACCACGTCGGTGCCGTCGAGCACCGCGGCCGAGCAGCTTTCATTCAGTTCGGCGGCCAGGTCTTGCATCAGGGGTTCGGCCAGATGCCACAGCGGCTGTGACGACAGATAGGCGAATCCCAGGTCCAGAATGCGCGGGCTGAGCGTGAACAGCCGGCCTTCGCAGCGGACGTAGCCCAGCACCTCCAAGGTCAGCAGGATGCGGCGTGCGCCGGCACGAGTCAGGCCGCAATGCCGGGCGACTTCGGTCAAGGTCTGCTTGGGCGCCTGGGCGCTGAAAGCGCGGATCACTGCCAGGCCGCGAGCGAAGGACTGCACGTAGCTGTCGCCCGGCTTGGGGGGCGATGCTGGCGGCGTGGTCACTGCGTCTGAGGCCTGGGCTTCTTTCATGTGTGCGAGTATAGGCAGGGCGGTGTCTGTGACTGGGCCGGCAGGGGGACGGACCGCCCACTACACTTGCCCCTGTTGCAGCGACCCGCCGAGCACGGGTCCGGCCTGCGTGATTGAGGATGCCTGATGTCTTGTGAGAAGCGGCGGCTTTGGACCGTCTTTGTGCCCCTGGTTTTGCTGCTGAGCATCGCTCATCTCTCCATGGCGGGTGGACAACCCAACAAGCGCAGGACGAGCGAAGCCGTGGCGCCGACGCCGACCGGGAGCGCCGACGGCGCGCCGCATCCGATCTTCGTGTTGAACTCGCTGGAAGCCGATGTCAGCGTCATCGACCCGCAGACCTTCAAGGAGATCAAGCGCATTGCGACCGGCAAGGAACCCCACCATCTCTATCTCACGCCGGACGACAAGTCCATGGTGGTGGCCAATGCCTTGAGCGACTCGCTGACTTTTCTGGATCCTGCTAGCGCGAATATTCAGCGCGTGGTGCAGGGCATCACCGACCCCTATCAACTGCGCTTTTCGCCAGACATGAAATGGTTTGTGACGGCGGGCAATCGGCTCGATCACGTGGCCCTGTACCGCTGGAGGCCGGAGGACGCCGCCCAGCCCTTCGAGCTCGTCAGGCGGATTCCGGCGCCCAGGACGCCGAGCCACCTCAACATCGACAGCAAGAGCACGGTGGTGTATGCCAGCCTGCAGGACAGCGATGAACTGATGGCGATCGATCTGGCCACGCAGGTGCCGCGCTGGAAGATTCCTGTCGGCAAGACGCCGGCCGACGTGTTCCTGACGCCGGACGACAAGATCCTGCTGCTGGCCCTGACCGGAGACCGTTATGTCGAAGCGTACGACGTCAGCGGCGCCGCGCCCAGGCTGATCAAGCGGATCGCGACAGGCAGCGGCGCGCACTCGTTCCGTGCCCTGGGTGACCACCGCCATGTGCTGGTGAGCAACCGCGCGGCCAACAGCATCAGCGTGATCGACACGCTCAATCTGGCGGTCGATCTGACCTTTCCCGCTCCCGGTGGCCCGGACGACATGGAAGTCCTGCCGGACGGCAGGACCTTGCTCGTCACCTCGCGCTGGGCGCGCAAGCTGACTTTGATCGACTTGCGGACGCATCAGGTCGTCAAGCAGGTCACCGTCGGCAAGTCGCCGCACGGCGTCTGGACGCTCGACCACGTGCCAAGGCTGTGATGAGCTGGCAATGCAGGGCTCGGGCGGGCGCCCGAAGGGTGTACGGATTTGGCATGTTCTCGTTGGCGCTGATGATGGCCGGCGTCAGCGGCCTGGCCCAGGCCGCCAGTTGTGGCGACAAGCCGGTGTTCCTGAGTTTTGACACGGGCCACATGGGCGTGGCGCCGCTGGTGGCCGAAACCCTCAGGCGCTACGACGCCAAGGTCACGTTCTTTCTGGCCAACGAGCCCACACTGACCGGCGGAGCTACGCTGGACGAGCAGTGGGCGCCCTGGTGGCGTGCGCGCGTGGCCGAAGGGCACGATTTCGGCTCCCACACCTGGGACCACGACATCTGGATGGCCGATCTGCCCACGGGCAATTTCAAGATGAAGCGCATGGCGGGCAAGGCCAAGCCGGTGCTGCACGAGATGACGCCCCGGCAGTATTGCGAAGATCTGCGCAAGCCGGCGCAGCGCTTTCGCGAGATGACGGGCCAGGCCATGGCGCCCCTGTTCAGGGCACCCAGCGGCAAGACCTCCGAGGCCTTGATCGCGGCTGCCAAGGCCTGCGGCTTTACCCATGTGGGCTGGAGCGCCGCCGGGTATCTCGGCGATGACCTGCCTGACAAGGCCGCGTCCAACGAGGTCCTGCTGCAGCGCGCGCTGCGCGATATCCGGCCTGGCGACGTGCTCATCGCGCATCTGGGCATTTGGTCGCGCCAGCAGGCCTGGGCGCCCGAGGTACTGGATCCGCTGATGCGAGGGTTGAAGGCCAAAGGCATGTGCTTTGCACCCTTGCGTGAACACCCGGTCTACGGCCCCTTGGTCAGGGGTGCGGCGCCTGCGCACCCGGCGAGCGCATCCTGATGGACGCATTGAGGGACGCATTGAGCGAGGCTTTTGCCTTGGCGCAGCAATGGCTGTTCGAAACGCTGGTGCAGCCGCTGGTGTTCGGTGCGGGCCTGGGCGGTCGTCTGGAAGAGGCCTTCGATGCCACCGGCTGGCTCCTGATCGGGCTGATCCAGGTGCTGATCATCGTCATATTCATTGGCGCGCTGGAGCGTTGGCGGCCGGTCGAGCCCGTGCAGGACCGGCAGGCCGTCCGGGTGGACGTGATCTACACGCTGATTCACCAACTGGGCCTGGTGCGCGTGCTGATGTTCTTTGCGCTGGACCCGACGCTGGACGCCGTCTCGGGCCAGATGCGCCTGGCGGGCCTGCCCACCTTCCAGTTGGATGCCGTCTGGCCTGGCGTCAGCGACCAGCCCTGGGTCAGTTTTGGCCTGTATCTCGCCGTCTTTGATTTCATCGGCTACGGGCTGCATCGGGCCCAGCACCATTTCAGTTGGTGGTGGGCCCTGCACGCGTTGCATCACAGCCAGCGCCAGATGACCAAGTGGAGCGACAACCGCAATCACTTGCTGGACGACGTGTTGCTGGCCGCCGCGTTTGCGTTGCTCGCACGATTGATCGGCGTCGGGCCGCAGCAGTTCGTGGCGCTCGTGGCCCTGCAGCAACTGGTTCAGAATCTTCAGCATGCCAATGCGCGCATCTGGTTCGGCCGCGTGTTCGAGCGGGTGTTGGTCAGCCCGCGATTCCATCGCCGGCACCACGCCATGGGGACGGGGCACGAGTCCACGGGCAAGGGCAGCTTGGGCGGGCACAATTTCGCGGTACTGTTCCCGGTCTGGGACATTGTGTTCGGTACCGCCGATTGGCGGCCCCGGTACGACGCCACCGGGATTCGCGATCAACTGCCGCAAGAGGGCGCACGCGATTACGGACGCGGTTTCTGGCGCCAGCAATGGCTGGGCCTGCAGCGATTGGTTGGCGGTTTGATGGGGCAATGATTGCTATGCTCCATTTTCTTGAGGAGCATGAATGAGCAAATCCCTGGGCCGGATCATCAACGCGTTCTGGCGTGCCGCGGCGTATTGCCTGCATCCGCGCGTGATCATGCTGTCGCTGCTGCCCTTGCTGCTGCTGGGCGGCCTGGCCGGCGTGTTCATGTATTTTTTCTGGGAGTCGGCGGTGTCGGGCGTGCGCGGCACGCTGGAAAGCTGGCAGCTCATCAGCGCCTTGCTGGATTGGCTCGACAGGCTGGGCGCCAGCGGCTTTCGGACCGTGCTGGCGCCGCTGCTGGTGCTGGCCATCGGCACGCCGATTGTGGTGGTGCTGAGCCTGCTGCTGGTGGCCCTGCTGATGACGCCGCAGATGGCGCGGCTGGTTGCGCTGCGCCGCTACCCGACGCTGGAGCGCAAGCATGGCGCGAGCTGGTGGGGCAGCCTGGCTTGGTCGCTCGCGCACGGGGTCGTCGCCTTGTTCCTGCTGCTGATCAGCATGCCGCTGTGGCTGATCCCGCCGCTCGTGCTGTTCGTGCCGCCGCTGATCTGGGCGTGGCTGGGCTATCGCGTGTTTGCCTATGACGTGCTGGCGGGCTTTGCCTCGGTGGAGGAGCGGCGCCACATCATGCAGGCCAACAAGCTTCCGCTGTTCTTCCTGGGGCTGATCACCGGCTACCTGGGCGCGGCGCCGGCCGCCATCTGGGCCTTTGGTGCGCTGTCGGTGATCTTCGCGCCTTTCCTGGTGCTGGTTTCAGTCTGGCTCTACACCCTGGTGTTCGCGTTCGCGGCGCTGTGGTTCGCGCACTTCTGCTTCCAGGCCCTTTGGGAATTGCGCCAGCAGCCTGCGCCGGCTGCGTCCATCCTGGATCTTGGCGCCGGACCCGGCCACGCCGCGCGGCCGATCGATGCCCTCGAGCTCGACGATCCGCCCGCGCCATCGCGCTTTGTGGAGCAGGACCTGCCATGAAGGTCGGACTCATCATCATCGGCGACGAGATCCTGTCTGGCAAACGCCAGGACCGGCACCTCAGCAAGTGCATCGAATTGCTGGCCGAGCGCGGCATGAGCCTGAGTTGGGCGCATTACCTCGGCGACGACCGCGAGCAGATCACCGTCGAGCTGCGCCGGGCCTTTGCCAGCGGCGATCTGGTGTTCAGCTGCGGCGGCATTGGCGCCACGCCGGACGACCATACCCGCCAGGCCGCCGCTGCGGCGCTGGATCAGCCGCTGGCGCTGCACGCGCAGGCCAGGGCGCTGATCTGGCAGCGCGTCTGCGAGACGGCGCAGGACACGGGCGTGCAGCCCGACCCCGAGCACCCCGACACCTTGCGCCGCTTCGAGATGGGCATGTTCCCGGCGGCTGCCGACATCATCCCCAACCCCTACAACAAGATCCCGGGCTTCTTTGTCGGCCACGTGCATTTCGTGCCCGGCTTTCCCGTCATGGCCCATCCGATGATGGCCTGGGTGCTCGACACGCGCTATGCGGCGCTGCACAGCACCGTGCGGCGGCGCGAGCGCTCCCTGATCGTGCAGGGTGCCATGGAAGCCAGCCTCACGCCCTTGATGGAGCAGATCGAGCGCAGATTTCCCGGCATCAAGGTGTTCAGCCTGCCTAGCGTCGATCACCCTCAGTGGGGCCGGCACATCGAGCTCGGCGTCAAGGGTGACGACGCTACGCTCGACGCGGCCTACGCCGAACTCAAGACGGGGCTTTCCCAATTTGGTGCGTACATAAGCACAGAATTGGTGCGTTAATGAATTTTTTAGTGCATTGCGCCATCCGTCGAACGGTGGATGTGTCCGCTGCCCTGGGTCAAGTTGATTCCAGAATCATGTAATCCAGCGCGTTCGGCCATCGCATAATGCGGCGGCGCGTTGTTTGTGGCGGACCTGATGCGGGCCGATCTGTCGATCCGGGCCAGACGCCCAAACTTGGCACGCAAACTGCTTACAGTTTTGGTGCAGCAGCCCTGGACGAGGTCTTCTTGTTTCGGCGGCATGCCCAAGCCCCGTTTTTGCAAGCTGTTCCGCAACCTGTTTCGTTTACCCAGATCCGCTAGGAGTGATTGATGGCCAAGACCGTTGCCGACGTGATGAAGATCGTGAAAGAGAACGAGGTCAAGTTTGTTGACTTCCGTTTCACGGACACTCGAGGCAAAGAGCAGCACGTGACCGTTCCCGTGTCTGCATTTGATGAAGACAAGTTCGTGTCCGGCCATGCCTTCGACGGCTCGTCGATCGCCGGCTGGAAGGGCATCGAAGCGTCCGACATGCTGCTGATGCCGGATCCCAACACGGCCAATATCGACCCCTTCTTCGAAGAGCCCACGCTGCTCTTGAGCTGCGACGTGATCGATCCGGCCGACGGCAAGGCCTACGAGCGCGATCCGCGCTCGCTGGCCAAGCGCGCAGAAGCCTATTTGAAGTCCTCGGGCCTGGGCGACACCGCCTACTTCGGTCCCGAACCCGAGTTCTTTATTTTCGACTCGGTGCGCTGGGCCAACGACATGTCGGGCTCCTTCTTCAAGATCGAATCGGAAGAAGCCGCATGGAATTCCGGCAAGGAATACGAGCACGGCAACTCCGGCTACCGTCCCAGCGTCAAGGGCGGCTATTTCCCCGTGCCTCCGGTCGATTCGGCGCAGGACATGCGCTCGGAAATGTGCCTGATCCTCGAATCGCTGGGCATTCCGGTCGAAGTGCATCACCACGAAGTGGCCAACGCCGGCCAGATGGAAATCGGCACCAAGTTCAGCTCGCTGGTCGAGCGCGCCGACTGGCTGCAACTGCAGAAGTACGTAATCGTCAACGTGGCCCACGCCTACGGCAAGACTGCGACCTTCATGCCCAAGCCAATTGTCGGCGACAACGGCTCTGGCATGCACGTGCACCAGTCGGTCTGGAAGGACGGCAAGAACCTGTTCGCAGGCGACGGCTACGCCGGCCTGAGCGAGTTCGCGCTGTACTACATCGGCGGCATCATCAAGCATGCGCGCGCCCTGAACGCGATCACCAACCCGGGCACGAACTCGTACAAGCGCCTGGTGCCCGGCTTCGAAGCTCCGGTTAAGCTGGCTTACTCGGCCAAGAACCGCTCGGCCTCGATCCGCATTCCGTATGTGGCCAACCCCAAGGGTCGCCGCATCGAGGCGCGATTCCCCGATCCCTCGGCCAACCCCTACCTGGCCTTCTCGGCCCTGCTGATGGCCGGTCTGGACGGCGTGGAAAACAAGATCCATCCGGGCGAAGCCGCCACCAAGGACCTGTACCACCTGCCGCCGGAAGAAGACGCCAAGATCCCGACCGTGTGCCACAGCCTGGATCAGGCCCTGGAGTACCTGGACAAGGACCGTGCCTTCCTGACCAAGGGCGGCGTGTTCACCGATGCCTACCTCGATGCCTACATCGAGCTGAAGATGCAGGAAGTGACGCGTTTCCGCATGGCCACCCATCCGGTCGAATTCGACATGTACTACGCGCTGTGAGGCCTGGGCGCGAGCTGGAATTGAAGCCAGTTGCGCGCCGCGCCGAGCATGGAAAAGGACGGCGTGCGCCGTCCTTTTTCTTGTGCGCCACAATATGCGCATCGAATTCGTCAAGGCAATCCTCTGGCCATGCTTATCCAGCCTCATGCGGTCCATCAAGCTCGACACTTCCTGCTGCCCGGTCTGGCCTTGTTCTTGAGCCTGGGCGCGGCGACGCAGGCCGTGGCGCAGGTGTACCGCTGCCCGGGGCCGCCGGTGCTGTACACGGACGCCCTGTCGGCCAAAGAGGCGCAGGAAAAGGGCTGCCGCACCATCGAGGGCACGCCCATCACGGTGGTTCAGGCGCCCAAGGCGCGCGCTGTCGCCAGTGCCGCATCGGGAGCGCGGAGTGCTGACAGCAAGGTCGATCCCGCGCAACAGCGGGCGCGCGACAGCGATCGGCGCCGCGTCCTGGAGGCTGAGCTTCAGGAAGCCGAGCTGCGCATGGCGCAGCTGCAGAAGGACTACAACGGCGGCCAGCCCGAGCGCAATGGCGACGAGCGCAACTATCAGCGTTACCTCGACCGTGTGGCCGACCTCAAGGCCAGCATTGATCGCCAGGATGCCGACATCCAGGCCATCAAGAGGGAAATCAGCAAACTGCCCTGAGTCCGCTGCCGCGGCCGGGCAGCTCATCAGGTGCAAGTGATGCAAGCAAACAATCAGACCGGCCAAGGCTTGGACGCACTGGATCTGCTGGCCACCATGGTGGCGGTGGTCCATCCGGATGGCGAATGCCTGTTCGTCAATACGGCCTTCGAAGCCAGCGTCAGGATGTCGCGGCGGGCCATGGAGCACAGCCACCTCCAGGACTGGTTTGCCGACGCCGGGCGTCTGCAGGAAGCCCTGGCGGGTGTCGCTCGAAATGCCTACTCCAGCAGCCGCTTCGATGCGCTGCTGCGCCGGGGCCTGCGCACGCACGAAGAGATCCTGTCGGTGCACGTGATCGTCAGCCAGACGGACAAGCCGGACCGGCTGCTGGTCGAATTGATCGAGAACGAGCAGCAGACCCGCCAGGACCGTGAAGAGCGCTCGCTCGATCAGGTGCAGGCCACCAAGGAGCTGATCCGAAATCTCGCCCATGAGATCAAGAATCCGCTGGGCGGCATTCGGGGCGCGGCACAGTTGCTGGGCCTGGAACTGGACTCGCCGGACCTCGGTGAATACATCCAGGTCATCCTGCACGAGGTGGACCGCCTGCAGAGCCTGGTCGACCGGCTGCTGGCCCCCCACCGGCGCGCCCAGGTCATGGGCGACGTGAACATCCACGAGATCTGCGAGCGGGTCCGCACGCTGATCCTGGTCGAGTATCCCAAGGGCTTGCATGTCGTCCGCGACTACGACACCTCGCTGCCTGACTTCCGTGGCGACCGCGAGCAGCTGCTGCAGGCCTTGCTGAACATCGTGCAGAACGCCGCGCAGGCCCTGCAGGGCAGGATTCAGGACGGCAGCGCGCAGATCGTCCTGAAGACGCGCATAGGCCGGCAAGTCACCATCGGCAAACAGCGCTGGCGCCTGGCATTGGAATTGCATATCCAAGACAACGGCCCGGGCGTGCCTCCCGAGATTCGTGACCGCATTTTCTTTCCCCTGGTTTCAGGACGGGATGGCGGATCGGGTCTGGGGCTCACCTTGTCGCAGACGATTGTGCAACAGCACCAAGGCATGATCGAGTGCGACAGCGAACCCGGACGGACCGATTTCCGAATTACTTTGCCGCTGCCCTGAGTTCACAAGACACAAGGCCTGGAGTTCCTGAATGAAATCCATTTGGATTGTTGACGATGATCACTCGATTCGCTTCGTGCTTGAAAAGGCGCTGGGGCGGGAGGGGCTGCCGGTGCGCAGCTTCAGTAATGCCAGAGACCTGCTGGCTGCCCTGGACCAGGAGTCGCCGCCGCAGGTGCTGGTGTCCGACATCCGCATGCCGGGCGGCTCGGGCCTGGAACTGCTGGCCAAGGTCAAGGCCAAGTACCCGAGCCTGCCCGTCATCGTGATGACGGCGTATTCCGACCTGGACAGCGCCGTGTCGGCGTTCCAGGGCGGGGCGTTCGAATACCTGCCCAAGCCCTTCGACCTGTCGCGCGCGGTCGAGCTGATCCGGCGCGCGCAGGAGGAGAGCGAGCGCGAGGCCGTCGACCTGGAAGCGTCGGCGCACATGCCCGAGATGCTCGGCCAGGCGCCGGCCATGCAGGACGTGTTCCGTGCCATCGGCCGGCTGGCGCAAAGCAATGTGACCGTGCTGATCACCGGTGAATCGGGCTCGGGCAAGGAGCTGGTGGCGCGTGCGCTGCACAAGCACAGTCCGCGCGCCGAGGGGCCGTTCGTGGCCATCAACACGGCGGCCATCCCCAAGGACCTGCTGGAGTCCGAACTGTTCGGCCACGAGCGCGGCGCCTTCACGGGCGCGCAGGGCACGCGGCGCGGACGCTTCGAGCAGGCCGAGGGCGGCACCCTGTTCCTGGACGAGATCGGCGATATGCCGCTGGACCTGCAGACGCGGCTGCTGCGGGTGCTGTCCGACGGGCAGTACTACCGCGTCGGCGGCCACAGCCCCTTGCGCGCCAGCGTGCGCGTGATTGCCGCCACCCACCAGAACCTGGAGGAGCGGGTGCGCCAGGGCTCGTTCCGGGAAGACCTGTTCCACAGGCTGAACGTGATTCGCCTGCGCCTGCCGCCGCTGCGCGAGCGGCGCGAAGACGTGCCCGTGCTGGCGCGCTATTTCCTGCAGCGCAGCGCCGTGGAGCTGGGCGTGGAACCCAAGCGCCTGTCGGAGCCCGCGCTGGCGCGGTTGATGCAGTTCGATTTTCCCGGCAACGTGCGCCAGCTCGAGAACATCTGCCACTGGCTGAGCGTGATGGCGCCCTCGCAGGTCGTGGAAACCAAGGACCTGCCGCAGGAGCTGCTGAGCGGCGCGCCGCATGCCGTGCCACATGCCATGCCCAATGCCGCGCCGGGTGTCGGCTCGATCGCTGGCGCAAGCGACGGGGCGGACGCCTATGCGGCGGCCATGCCGCAGGCCAGTCCGTTCGGCGCCTTCGGCCTTGCGGGATCGGCGGACGATTGGGTTCGCGACATGGCGCGGGAGGCCAAGCGCATGCTGCTGGCCGGCGAGCCCGAAGTCTGGGAGCTGATGACGCGCCGCTTCGAGGCCGGCCTGATCCAGACCGCGCTCGAAGTGACGCGCGGACGCCGCATCGAGGCGGCGCAGAAGCTGGGAATCGGGCGCAACACCATCACGCGCAAGATCCAGGAGCTGAAGCTGGACGTTTGAAGCGCCGGTTTCAAACGTCGGTTTCAGGCGCCGCGCTTGTCCAGCCAGACGGCCAGGCCTTGCGCGTTCAGTACGATGTCCAGCGCCAGCAGATCGGCCATCTGCTGGCGGCTCAGTGCCGAGCCATGGCGGCTGGCGCGGTCCAGCAGCAGCTCGCGCAGCGCGTCTTCCAGGGCCGTCTGGCGCGCCGCGGGCGTCCATCCGTTGGCATGGATTTGCAGCGATAGGCTCACCATCTGATCCACCAGTTCCAGCAGGTTCGCGCCCAGGCGGGCGACGTCCTGCTCGTCGCGGCCGATGCGGCTGAAATGGGTCAGGTACATGGCTTGAGGCCGGCGCGCCAGCATCTGCCGGACCGACTCGGCCAGGGCGTCGGGCTCGAACTGCACCGGCGTGCTGGTTGGAAACAGCCACGGGCCCCGGGCGCTGTCGAACTCGCGGTAGGAAAGGCCGAAGGTGTCGCCGGTGAACCATCCCCGGCTGCGCTCGTCCCAGACGCAATGGTGGTGCCGCGCGTGCCCGGGCGTGTCGAGCAGCCACAGTGGGCGGCCGGCCAGATGCACGGTCATGCCCTCGGGCCCGGCGACGGAGGCGTGCGCGCGTTCAGGGGGGACGGGCAGCAGTTCGCCGTAGGAGCGCTTCATTTCGGCTTCGCCATAGACTGCCAGGGCGCCTTGCCACAGTGCGCCGGGGTCCAGCATGTGGCGCAGGCCGCGCGGGTGCACCAGCAGCTGCGCCTGGGGCAGCGCCTGCATCAGCTGGCCGACGCCGCCGGCATGGTCCAGGTGCACGTGGGTCGGGATCACGTAGTCGACCGCGCCGGGGCTCAAGCCCAGGGCGCCCAGCGCGTCCAGCAGGCGCGGCACGCCGTAGCGGGTGCCCGTGTCGACGAAGGCGGCGCGGCCTTGCTCGACCATCAGGTAGGCGGCGTCGAAATGCTCGCGGTGGAAGGCAGTGTCGATGGCGTAGATGCCGTGGCCAAGGTCTTGGATGAAATCCAGCATGCGATGCGCTCCTGCTCCTTAGAATGCTTCGGACAGGTTAACGCAAAGGGCGGGGCATGGCGGTTCGGGAAATTTTGCGCATGGGAGATCCGCGACTGCTGCGCGTGGCGGCACCGGTGCAGGCGTTCGACACGCCCGAGCTGCACGCCTTGCTGCAGGACATGCGCGACACCATGGCGCAGGCGCGCGGCGTGGGCCTGGCGGCGCCGCAGATCGGCGTGGATCAGCAGCTGGTGATCTTCGGTTTCGAGCACAACGCGCGCTACCCTTCGGCCTCGCCGGTGCCGATGACGGTGCTGATCAACCCGGTCATCACGCCGCTGGACGAGGCCATGGAAGACGGCTGGGAAGGCTGCCTGTCGGTGCCGGGCCTGCGCGGCCAGGTGCCGCGCTACCTGCACATCCGCTATCAGGGTTTCAACGAGTTTGGCGAGGCGATAGACCGCGAGGCGCATGGCTTCCATGCGCGCGTGGTGCAGCACGAATGCGACCACCTGATCGGCCGGCTCTATCCCTCGCGCATCAAGGATTTCAGCCAGTTCGGCTACACGGCGGTGCTGTTCCCGGACATGGATCCCGCGGCCGACGACTAGCGGACGGGGTCACATCCAGGGCTTCATCACCCGCCAGACGTTGTCGAGCATCAGCGGGTGCGCCTTCGCCAGCGGGTGGATGCGGTCGGCCTGGAACCAGTCCTGCATGTCGGGCCGGTCGGCCACGCCGGCCAGCAGGAAGGGCACCAGCGCGACCTTTTCGTGCTGCGCCAGCTGCGTGTACATGGCGGCGAAATCGCGCGTGTAGGCGCTGCCGTAGTTGGGCGGCACCTGGATGCCGATCAGCAGCACCTTGGCGCCGGCCGCCTTGGCGGCCTCGATCATGGCCTGCAGGTTGTCCTGGGTCATGCGCAGGGGCAGGCCGCGCAGGGCGTCGTTGCCGCCCAGCTCGATCAGCAGGTGGGTGGGGTGCTGGCTCTGCAGCAGGGCCGGCAGGCGCGAGCGGCCGCCAGAGCTGGTGTCGCCGCTGATGCTGGCATTCAGCACGGTGGCGGCCATGTGCTGGTCCGCCAGGCGCTGCGTCAGCAGGGCCACCCAGCCGCTGCCGCGCGCCAGGCCGTATTCGGCCGACATGCTGTCGCCCAGCACGACGATGCGGCGCGCCGGGTTGGGCGCGGCGGCCTGGGCTTGGCCCATGGGCGCGAGCGCCAGCATGGCGCACAGGCTAAAGTGCAGCATCCAAGTTCGGCGCCGCAGGTGCATGTTCATGTCCGATACCCTTATTGAAGTCGCCCATGTGTTCAAGCGTGTGCAGGACGCCGCAGGCGAGCTGACGATTCTGCACGACATCAGCTTTCGCCTGCGGGCCGGCGAGTCGGTGGCCATCGTCGGGGCCTCGGGTTCGGGCAAGAGCACCTTGCTTTCGCTGCTGGCCGGGCTGGACCTGCCCAGCGACGGGCGCGTCCAGCTGCGCGGACAGGATCTGTTCGCCATTGACGAGGACGCCCGCGCCGCCTTGCGGGCGCGCGAGATCGGATTCGTGTTCCAGAGCTTCCAGCTGCTGGCGCACCTGACGGCGCTGGAGAACGTGATGCTGCCGCTCGAGCTTCGTGGGGTGCGGGATGCGCGTGCCCAGGCCACGCGCATGCTGGAGCGCGTGGGCCTTGGCGGACGCCTGGGCCGCTATCCACGCGTGCTGTCGGGCGGCGAGCAGCAGCGCGTGGCCTTGGCGCGCGCCTTCGTGCAGCGCCCGGCCTTGCTGCTGGCCGATGAGCCGACCGGCAGCCTGGACTTCGCCACCGGCGCGCAGGTCATGGACCTGATGTTCGAGCTCAACCAGGAATCTGGCACCACGCTGGTGCTGGTCACGCACGATCCGGCCCTGGCGGCGCGCTGCGAGCGCCAGCTGTGCATTGAAGCGGGGCGGCTGTTCGAATCGGCCGCCTTGCAGGAGGAATGAGCCTGCGCGGGCGCCTCAATTGGGGTGGCGGCTCCAGTCGCTGATCCAGTCGGGCAGCTGTTCGGCGGGCATGGGGCGGGCAATGAAATAGCCCTGCGCGAGGTCGCAGTCGACCTCGCGCAGGAACTGCCAATCGGACTGGTCCTCCACGCCTTCCGCCACGATCTTGAGTCCGATCTGCCGGCCGATGTTGCAGCTGCCGTCGAAGAAGGTGCGCAGGGACGGGTCCCGCCACGCGCCGTGGACGAAGCTCTGGTCGATCTTGAGTTCGTCGAAGGGCAGATCGCGCAGCTGTGCCAGCGAGGAAAATCCGGTGCCGAAGTCATCGATGGACAGGCTGATGCCCTTGAGCCGCAGGCGCGTCAGGATGTCCAGCACCAGCAGGCGGTTGCGCATCAGGCGGCTTTCCGTGACCTCCAGCAACAGGCTGCTGGCCTGTACGCCGGCGTCGCGCGCCGAGTCGGCCAACCAGTCGGGGAATTCGAGGTTCACCAGGTTGTCCATGGAGATGTTGACCGCCACCTGGAAGTTCATGCCGGTTTCGCGCCAGGACTTCATTTGCGTCAAGGCCTGCTGCAACACCGTTTTCGTCAGCGCGTCGATCAGGCCGTTTTCCTCCGCCGTGGCGATGAATTGGTCGGGCCCCACCAGGCCGTCGGTCGGATGGAGCCAGCGCACCAGGGTCTCGACCCCGCTGACCGTGCCGCGGCCGACGTCGACCTTGGGCTGGTAGAAGTTGATGAGTTCGTTCTGCTGCAAGGCCCGCTTGACTTGCCCGGCGTCATAGCTGGGCCTTGGATTGTGATTGCGGCTGGGTACGCGGCTGCTGTGCTGCTCGAGCAGGCGTGTCAGCCGTCGCGGTTCAACGGGCTTGTGAAGCGCGCCCAGCACGTGCAGCTGGTGCGCATGGGCCAGGCGCTGGGCCGTTTGAAGCACGCGCTCGTCCTCGCCGCTGATGAGCACCAGTCCGCCGGCGAACTGGGCCTGGGCCAGGTGGCGCAGCATTTCGATGCCATCCAGGTCGGGCATCTGCAAATCGCAAATGATCACGTCCGGCCTGGCGTCCTCGGCCTGCAGCGCCGCCAGGGCCTCCCTGGCGTACTCGAAGCCGAAGACACGGTCGAAGCCGGCGTTTCTCAACTGCCGCTGCAGCAGCTTGAGGGAGAACGGTTCGTCGTCGATGAGCAGGATATTCATGATGGCGCACTCAGGCTGAAGGTTCCGGTTTCCAGTTCGGCGATGATGAATTGCTCGACGTGCCGCGCGGTGTCGAGGAATTGATGCAGGAGTTGGCGGATGGCGAGCATGTCGTCGGTCTTGCCGGCGCTTTCCAGGTGGGCGCACAAGTCGCCCAGCGTCAGCGCGCCGACCGAGCGGCATGAAGACTTCAGCCGGTGCGCGATGCTTTCGACGCGTTCCGCGTCGGACTGCGCGACAGCCTGGCTCATTTCGTCGCGCAGCGATTGCAGCGAATGCAGGTAGTCGTGCAGGAAATCGGCCAGCACCTCGGGTTCGGAGCCCACCAGGTCGCGCAGGACGACCAGGTCGACCATCGGGACGGCGGCGTCGGCATCGCGGGCCAGCGGATCGGACGGGGCGCTCATGGCGGGTTCCGCGGTGGCGCGCGGCATCCACTTTTCAAGGGCACCCTTGAGCACCCGCAGTTGCACGGGCTTGGTCAGGTAGTCGTCGAAGCCCGATGCACGCACGCGCCGCGCCTCGCCGCGCAGCGCATTCGCGGTCAGCGCCAGGATGGGCATGCGCGTGCGGCCTTGCTCTTCGTCGCGTATGCGTTCGGCCAGCTCGTAGCCGTCCATGCCGGGCATGTGCAGATCGGACAGCAGCAGCGCGTACTGGCCGCGGCGCCACATGTCCAGCGCTTCGGCGCCGTGGTGCGCCACTTCGGCGGCGTGGCCGAGCAGCGCCAGCTGCTGCAGGATGACCTTCTGGTTGATCGCATCGTCCTCGGCGACGAGGATGAGCTGCCCGCGCACGCGCGCCTCGGTGACGGACGGCGCGCGAAGCGGTTTTTGATGCGCGTCGGGATCCGCGCCGGGGGCGGCGATGGGGGATGCGCGTCCCGCCGCGACCGCGACGGCCTGCAGCAGGGACTGGCGGCGCAGGATGTCGCCATTGAGTGTGACCACATTGCCTCCGCGTGTCTGGATGTTGTGCGCGTAGCCGCGCGCGATCAGGACGTGGCGCACCCCGGGCAGGTTGTCGAGCGCGGCGGTCAGGAAGGTCGCTGGATTGCCGTTGCGGGGCACGCCCTGCAGGATGATGGCCAGGGGGTGCGCGCGCGCCCAGGCGGCTGCTTCGTCCAGGTCGTGAACGACGGCGACCTGGGCGCCGCCGTGCGCGAGGTAGGCCGCGACGTCCTCCGCCACCAGGTCGGGGCCGGCCACCACGGCGCACGGCAGTTCGTGCAGTTCGGGCCGGCCCGGCGGGGCGGCCGGGGACGGTGCGGGGGCCGCGGTTTCCTGCTCGGCGCACTGCAAGGGCAGGCTGACCGTGAATACCGAGCCCTGGCCCGGCACGCTGGCGACATCGATGCGGCCCTCCATGAGGTCGACCAGGCGCTGGCAGATGGTGAGCCCAAGGCCTGTGCCGCCATACAGGCGCGTGGTCGCCACTTCGGCCTGCGTGAAGGGCTGGAACAGCATGGGAAGAATCTCGGCCGGGATGCCGATGCCGTTGTCGCTGATGCGGCACACCAGTTGCGGCGCCAGGCCGGGCTCGGCGGAAATCCCCACGCGCAAGGTGACCTGGCCGCGCTGCTCCGGTCGGCCGGCCGAGAACTTGATGGCATTGCCCATGAGGTTGTAGATGAGCTGGCGCAGCCGCACGTCGTCCGACAGGATGCATGTCGGCACACGGGGTGAGACGAACAGCGACAGCTCCACGCCGCGTCGGTTGGCCACGGGCACGAGCGAGTTGCACAAGCTCTCGACCAGGTCCGCCACCGCCACCGGCGCATGCTCGATCTCGAGCCGCCCCGCCTCGATCTTGGAGAAATCGAGGATGTCGTCGATCAGGGTCAGCAGGGTCGTCGCCGATTCGCGGATCGTGCGCACCAGATCGCGCTGGTGGTCGTTGAGCCGCGTGTGCGTCAGCACATCGATCAGGCCCACCACGCCATTCATGGGGGTGCGGATCTCGTGGCTGATGGTGGCGAGGAAGGCGGACTTGGCCCGGTTGGCCTGCTCCGCCGCGTCATGCGCCAGCGTGAGCTCCTGTTCCCGGCCCTGCAGCGCGGCCTTGGCGCGGCGTTCCTCGTCCACGGTGTCGACAAGCCGTGCATACAGCTGGCCGTTTTCCAGCAGCAGAATGCTCAGCACGAGAAAGGACGCCAACCAGCCGAAGGCGCGTCCGGCATAAAAGCCGAGATCGAAGCGGGCGTGCTGGAAAAGGGCCGACAGGGCGAATTCGAGCGTCCACGCGAACAGCACCACGAGCAGCCACAGGTCCAGCACCGAGCGGCGGTGCCAGCGCCATTGCGCGACAAGGGCGAGCATGCTCAACGCCAATGTCGTGGCGGCGACCCCGTCATAGGGAGGGGCATGTTCGTTGCCCTGCATGATCGTCGCCAGCAGGTCCGAACCGGAAGTGGCCAGCAGCGTGAGGCCGAGCACGCCGGCCGTCACGAGCCCCAGGGTCAGCGCCGTGGCGCGCGCGGGATGGCGCACGGTCGTGGCGGGCCGGCACAAGGCGTAGGCCATCGCGCATGCAGGAAAGCCTGCATGCCAGAACATGTAGATCCAGGCCGTGCTTTGCGTGGTGGCGCCCAACAGTCCGGTCGGCGCGAACAGCCCTGGAAAGGTGAGGCCGTGCACCGCGGCCAGCAGTGCCGTCCCGACATAGGCGCTGGCGAGGACCAGCAAAGGCAGGGTACGCAGAATGTGGAACTGCCCAAACAGCAGCACGGCCGTTACCAGGTCGTTGATGATCACGGCAGATTCGTAGACCGGGATGAAGCCGGGCACCGCCGGCAGCATGCGCCTGACTTCGGGCAGCAGCACGATGAACACCAGCGCGGCCGCCAGGCCCACGCCCAGCGCGACCCGCCTGTGCATGGCGCTGGGCGGAGATGTGGCGAGCAGCACCCCCTTGGGCGCCACGGTCTGCTGTTCCCTGACTTGGCTCGGTTCCATCGCCAGCACATCCCCCGCATGCCGCTGGCCGTGCATGGATCCGGACCGCGATCCTGATCGGCACGACCAACCGCTGGACTTGGCCGTGGCGCATCACACAGGGTGATGACGCCACGGCGGTCCAATGACAAACCTTTGCAAATCCGAGACAACGCCGAACCCGATCTGCGCAAGAGCGCAGATCAAGGGCATGGAATCGCCTCAGCAGCGAAAGGACTCCCTGGGTCTCCCCCCTCCCTCGAGGGCGGCGTCGCTTTTGGGTATGTTGTGATTCAGACCAGCATTCAGCGGGGTAATAGTTTTCAGCATGACCCCGTCATCGGCGTTTTTTTACATTCCCGGACTCTCAAAGTCAACGTCAAGGATGGCGCGCGTCAAGCTGCTAGTGCATGCGGGGCTGAACTTCCATGGCCCTCCATCCTCAATGGTATGGATAACTCGCCGCAGGGTGTGTCGATCGCGGCGGATTGGCCTAGACTGCTCGCGCAGGGAGGCGAAAAAAATGATCGAAGCGCTGAAGGGCGCGCTCGATCCAATGCGGCGTCGTCGTCATGGCATCCTGTTGAGGAGTTAGCATGAGGCCGCCATTGGACGATCGTGGCCAGGGTCTTTCGCTGGTGTGCCGCGTGGGCCAACGGCATCTCTGCGCGCTTCCGCTGCGCTACGTCCAGGAGACCTTGCGGCCGCTGCCGCTGGTGCCCATGTCCGGCGCGCCCAATTTCGTGCTCGGCCTGTCGCGGATTCGCGGCAATCCTGCGCCTGTCGTGGACTTGGCTCAGCTGTTGAGCGACAAGCCCGGCGTGACGACGCGCTGGATCAGCATGGCCGTCGAGGGCCGCAGCCTGGCCGTTGCCGCTGAGAGCGTGCTGGGCTTGCAGCCGCTCGATGCCAGCGATGAACACGCGGTGGCGCCCTTGCTGCGCCTGGCCTGCAAGGAAGCCGTTCGCGCCGTGGCGTCCCTGGATGCCGAGTTGCTGCTGGTCCTGGATGCCACGCGGGTGATCGACCTCGTGCCTTCCGAAAGGAGCGAGGCATGAGCGCCACGCCGATGCTGACGCCGAGCGGCCATGACATCGTGCAATTCGCGTCGGCCGTCAAGGACAGGCTGGGCCTGCTCTTTCCCGGGCGGCAACAGGACTGGCTGCGCGACATCTTCGAGCAGCGCCTGCGCGTCAAGGGCCTGGACGCTGTCGCTTATTTTTCCCAGCTGGATGCCGGCGCGCTGCCTGAGGAGACCCGTGTGCTCGCTGGCGCGCTCACGGTCGGAGAAACTTTTTTCTTTCGGCACAAGGAGCAGTTCGACGCGCTGCGCAACCATGTGCTGCCGCGCTTGATCGCCGCCAACCAGGCGACGCGCTCGCTGCGGATCCTGTCAGTCGGCTGTGCGAGCGGGGAGGAGCCTTATTCGATCGCGATGGCTCTGGAGGCGCTGGGAGGCTTGCCGGGCTGGGACGTGACGATCGTCGGCGTCGACGTCAATCCCAAGGCGATTGAAAAGGCGCGCGCGGCCTCCTACGGCGCATGGAGCCTGCGTGAAACGGGCGCCGACGAGCGCCAGCGCTGGTTCCGCATGAGCGGATCGAGCTATTTCCTGGCGCCATCGATTCGCGAACGCGTGCAATTCCACGAACTCAACCTGACGCAGCCGGCGCCGGAATTCTGGCGCAGCCAGCGCTTCGACCTGGTGTTCTGCCGCAATGTGCTGATGTATCTGGACCCTGCCGTCGCGCGGCAGGCCGTGGCTCGAATCCATCAGGCCACGGTGCCCGGCGCCTATTTGTTCCTGGGCCATGCCGAACACTTGCGCGACCTCAGCCGGGACTTCCAGCTGTGCCAGTCCCACAGCTGCTTCTACTACCGGCATGGAGATGCGGGCGAGGCCATCGATGTTGCGCGCGTCAGGGATGTCGATCGCGTCGAGGTGCCCACTGGATCAGGCGCGGCGGCCGAGGCCGCGGCAGACATGGATTGGTTCGAAGCCATTTGCGGTGCCACGCAGCGGGTCCGCACGCTGGGGCAGCGGCTGCGAACCAAGGCGGGCTTCAGCAACACCGCATCGGATCCGACCGAACGCGGGTCGGCCATCGCCAAGGCGATGGCCTATTTTCGCCACGACCAGTTCGAGCAGGCCCTGCGCCTGCTCGGCGACGTCGATCCTTCCTGGTACCGCGACCCGGAGATTCAGCTGCTGCGCATCGTGCTGCTCGCGCATCAAGGCGAGCTGAAGCAGGCCGAATGCGCCGCCTCGACGCTGGTGTTGCCGCGGCCATGGATGGCCGAGGCCCACCATGCATTGGGTTTGTGCTTTGAAAACAGCGGCGACCATGCGTCCGCGCAGACGCGCTACAAGATGGCCGCTCAACTCGATCCCTTGTTTGCCATGCCGCGCATGCACCTGGGCCTGATGGCCCGCCGGCAAGGACGCGGGTTGGACGGCAAGCGCGAACTGGAGGACGCGCTGCTGCTGTTGGACACCGAGCAGGTGCGGCGCATCCAGCTGTTCGGCGGCGGCTTTGATCGCCGCGCGTTGCACGATGTGTGCCGCGCCGAGCTGCGTGCATTGAGGGCCGGCCCATGACACTCCCGCGCGCGCAAGATTCGCTGGGCAAGGTCGAGCAGTGGCGGCAGAGCTTCGACCTGGGCTTCAGCGAGCCGAGGGCGGAGCTGCGCGCCGGCAGTGCCGACTACCTGGCCGTCCAGGTGGGCGGGCGCGACTTCGCCTTGTGCCTGAAGCAGATCGCGGCGCTGCATCCCTGGCGCGGAGTGGTTTCCTGCCCGAGTGAATGTGAACCTCTGCTGGGCCTGGGCGACATTGCGAACGTCGTGATGCCCGTGTACGCGCTGCCGCGCCTCATGGGGCTTGCCGACGCGGCCTCGCCGGGCTGGCTGGTGGTCATGCAAGCCGCGCCCTGCGCGCTGGCCTTCGACGCATTTCAGCAGTTCCTTCGGCTGGGGCCGGAGGCGCGCATCCATGCCCGGGACCCGGCCGAAGGACCGCGCCACGCCTTTGAAATGCTCCAGGTGGGGGTGTCGCACCGGCCCCTGATCGACTTGAGCTCGGTGCTGGACAGCATTCAAGCCCTGATCCAAGGACCAATCGTGTAGGAGGACGCACCATGTGGACGTTTGGAAAGAAGATCGCGCTGAGTTTTTCCCTGGCGTTCGCGATGCTGGCGGTCATCGGCATCGTGTCCTACCGCAGCGTTGATGCGCTGACGAAGACCAGCTATTCGGTCACGCACACGCACCAGGTCCTGGAGCACGTCTCCAGCGTACTGAGCCAGCTGAAGGACGCCGAAACGGGCCAGAGAGGCTACCTTCTGACGGGCGATGACAACTACCTGGATCCGTTCCGAACCGGCACGGCCGGCACGCCCAAGCTGTTGCAGGACCTGCGCGAGCTGACCGCCGACAACCCGAACCAGCAGCGGCGGCTCGACGCCGTGGCGCCCTTGGTGGAGGCCAAGTTCGCCGAGCTGCGCCGTACCGTCGAACTCAGAAGGCAGTCCGGCCTGGATGCGGCCCTCAAGGTGGTCCTGACCGGCGAGGGCAAGCATGTGATGGACGATATCCGCCAGCTCGCCGATCAAATGGAGCGCGAAGAGCGCGAGCTCCTGAAGCAGCGCGCCGACGAGGTGGAAAGCGCGGCAGTGAGCGCCCGTGCGACGATTCTCTGGGGCACCTTCGTGTGCCTGCTGGTGACCGCCGCGGCCGGGGCCCTGATCACGCGTTCGCTGACGCAGCAGATCGCCGGGGCGGTCCAGCATGTCCAGCGCTCGTCCACCGAGCTGCAATCCGCCGCCAACCAGCAGGTGGCCGGCGCGCGCGAGTCCTCGACGTCGATGACGGAAGTCGCGACCACCATCAACGAACTGCTGGCCACCTCCAAGCAGATCGCCGAGAGCGCCCAGCGGGTCGCCGACATCGCGGAACAGACGGCCTTGGCGGCGCGCGACGGCGACGGCACCGTGGTCATCGCCAAGGAAACGATTGCCAGCATCCGGCAGCAGGTGGACATGGTGGTGGACCACATGCTGGACCTGGGCCGCAAGTCGCAACAGATCGGCGCGGTGCTCGATATCGTCGCCGAGCTGGCCGAGCAGACCAACATCCTGGCCATCAACGCCACGATCGAGGCCACCGGGGCGGGCGAGGGTGGCAAGCGCTTCGGCGTGGTGGCGGACGAAATCCGCAAGCTGGCCGACCGTGTCGCCGGATCGACCAAGGAGATCCGCGTGCTCATCGACGACGTGCGCGGCGCCGTCAATACGACGGTGATGGCGACCGAATCGGGGTCCAAGGCGGTGGACGCCGGCGCGCGGCATTTCAACGACGTCGCCGCGGCCTTCACCCAGATCGGCACCCTGGTGGGGACCACCACCGAGGCGGCGCGGGAAATCGAGCTGTCGACCAAGCAGCAGGCCACCGCCGTCGAGCAGGTCACGATCGCGGTCACGAACACGGCCCAGGCCACGCGCGAGACCGAGGCCAGCTCGGGCCAGACCTTCCAGACCGCGTCGCAGCTGGCCGATCTGTCCAAGAACCTGCTGCGCCTGGTACAGCCGCAGCGTCTGGCGACCTGACGGGCAAGCCGGGGCGGCTTGAGCGATGGCCAAGGACATTTACCGTTATTTCCGCGTCGAGGCGCGGGAGCTTCTGGAGCAGCTGGGCCAGAGCGTGCTGGCCCTGGAGACAGGCGTCGCCATCGAGAGCACGGTGGCCCGCCTGCTGCGGCTGGCCCACACGCTCAAGGGCGCTGCGCGCGTGGTCAAGCTCTCGGCCATGGCGGACGCGGCCCACGCGATGGAGGACGTGCTGACGCCCTTGCGCGATGCCGGCGCGCAGGTCGGCCGCGGGCAGATCGACGTCCTGCTGAAATTGCACGACGACATGGGCGAGCAATTGCAGAACCTGGAGGCTGGCGCGACGCCCAATGCCGAGGCCCCGTCCGGACGGCGTGCCGAGGAGCTTGACACGACCCTGGGGCTGCAGGCGGATCGAGGCGGCGTCGACGCGCTGCAGGACGCGCTGGTGCAGGCGCACATGCAGGTGGCCGAGTTCCAGCATGAACTGGGCCGGGCCTATCGCGCGCAGGACCTGGCGCAGTCCCTGCGCCGCGCGAAAGTGGGAGGTGGCGGAGGCGGGGATTCGTCGCAGCGCGTGGCCGACGAGCTGGCGCGCTCGCTGGCGCTGTTCACGCAGAACATGGAAATGTCGCTGCATCGCATGGATCGCGAGCTGGCCCAGGTGCGCGACAAGGTCTCCCAATTGCGCCTGGTGCCGGCGGCGCGCCTGTTTCCCGACCTGCAGCGGGCGCTGCGCGATGCCGCCATGGCGCTGGGCAAGGACGCGACGTTCGAGGGCCTGGGCGGCGAGATCCGGCTGGCGCCAGAGGTCCTGGCCGCGGCGCAAAGGGCTTTGCTGCAGATGGTGCGCAACGCCGTGGCGCACGGGATCGAGTCGGTCGCGCAGCGGCTCTCCTTGGGCAAGCCCTTGCCGGGCCGCGTGACGGTCGCCGTCAGGCGCAGCGGCCGGCGCGTGCAGATCAGTTGCACGGACGACGGCGCGGGCTTCAACCTGGCGGCCCTCCGGGCCGAGCTGGAACGGCGCCAGGGCCCCGCCGCGACCAGCGGCCTGGACAACAACGCCCTGCTGCAATTGCTGCTGCGCGGCGGCCTCAGCACGGCGGGCTCGGTCAACGAATTTGCCGGCCGCGGCGTCGGGCTGGACGTGATCCGGGACACCATTGAACAGCTGGGCGGCGAGGTCTCGATGGACACCCGGCAGGGGGCCGGCACCACTCTCACGCTGAGCCTGCCCTTGAGCCTGACGGCGGTCGATGTTGTCCGGGCGGAGGTGGCCGGCACGGTGGTCGCCATCCCCCTGGAGGCGGTGCGCAAGACGCTCAGGATCCTCCCGTCGGACCTGACGCCGGGGCCGCACGGCGGCCAGGTCATGGTGGGCGATCTGGCCCTGGCCTATGCCTCGCTGGCCGTCGGCATGGGCCTGGGTACGGGCAGACCGGCGGATGCCGCCGATCATCGCAACGGCCTGGTCGTCATGGCCGGCGACGAGGAGGTCGTGCTCGGGGTGGACCGGATCATCGGCATCAGCAGCGTGGCCCTGCGCCCCTTGCCGAGCCTGATGCCGGCCACGCCCCTGGTGCTGGGGATCAGCGTCAACGCACCCAGCCTGCCCTTGCTGGTGCTGGATCCCGTGCCCCTGGTGGCGCGCGCCCGCTCGGCCGGACTGCCGGCGCGGCACGCCCAGCCGGTGATCCGGCCCTTGCTGGTGGTCGACGATTCGCTCACGACGCGGATGCTGGAGCAAAGCATCCTGGAATCCGCCGGCTACGAAGTTCACGCGGCAGTCTCGGCCGAGGATGCCCTGGAGCGCGCCCGCCGCCACAACTACGCGCTGTTCCTGGTGGACGTCGAGATGCCGGGCATGGACGGCTTCAGTTTCGTCGAGCTGACCCGCGCGGACCCGCTGCTGCGCCAGGTGCCGGCCCTGTTGATCAGTTCGCGCGCGGCGCCCGAAGACAAGCAGCGCGGGCTGGAGGCGGGGGCGAGCGGCTACATCGTGAAGAGCGAATTCGCCCAGCACGCCTTCTTGCAGCAGGTGCGCAACCTGGTCCAGGCGCCATGAAGGTGCTGCGTGTCCTGGTCGTCGAGGACTCGGTCACGGTGCGTCAGCACCTGATCGAGGTCCTCAACGCCGATCCGGGGCTGGAGGTCGTCGGCCAGGCGGGCGACGGCAAGGAGGCGATTGCGCTGTGCACGGCGCTGCGGCCCGACGTCATCAGCATGGACATGATGCTGCCGCTGATGACGGGCCTGGCCGCGACCGAGTACAT
Organism: Burkholderiaceae bacterium; assembly: GCA_019234815.1. Lineage (GTDB taxonomy): Bacteria > Pseudomonadota > Gammaproteobacteria > Burkholderiales > Burkholderiaceae_C > JAFALA01. The sequence goes on from JAFALA010000079.1 coordinate 66,529, forward strand.
CATGGCGCACTGCCCGACGCCGATCCTGGTGGTTTCGGCGTCGTTCAATCGCGGCGAGATGTTCAGGACCTACGACGCGGTGGCCGCCGGTGCCGTCGACATGCTGGCCAAGCCGCAGGGCCATGAGCCGCCTGGCGAATGGGAGGCGCGCTTCATTGCCCACCTGAAGCTGGTGGCCCGGGTGTCGGTCATCACCCACCTTCGCGGGCGGCGGCCAACTACGGAGTCCGTGCTGGCGCCGCCCACGCGCCGGCATTGCGAGCTGATCGCCCTGGGCGCCTCCACGGGGGGGCCCGGAGCCCTGGCCCGCGTGCTGTCCTCGATTCCTGCGCCCCTGAACCTGCCGATCGCCCTGGTGATGCACACCGCAGACCCGTTCAGCCAGGCGTTTGCCGACTGGCTGGGTGCCCAGACGCCCCACCGGGTTCGCTTTGCGGTGGATGGCGAACCCCTGCGCGAGTCTCGGGGGCAGGTCGTGCTGGCGCCGCCCGGCTGCCATCTGGTCTGCCAGGCGGGCCGCTGGCAGCTGGACCACGGCGCGCCGCGCCACTCCTGCCGCCCGTCCATCGACGTCCTGTTCGAATCGCTCGCGCGCGAAACGAAGGCTGCCACGGTCGCCTGCCTGCTCACGGGCATGGGCCGCGACGGCGCGGCAGGCCTGCTTGCGATCCAGCAGGCGGGCGGCCACACCATCGCGCAGGATGAATCGACGTCGGTGGTGTACGGCATGCCACGCGAGGCGGCGCTGCTGGGGGCGGCGCAGCAGATTCTGGCCTTGCCAGACATCGGCCACACATTGGCCGCAATTGACAGGGGGTGGGTATGAACGCGAGGGTGCTGATTGTCGACGACAGCCTGACGGTCCGCATGGATTTGCGCGATGCCTTGCACGACGCGGGCTTCCTCTGCCAGGAGTGCGCGACCCTGTCCGCCGCGCGCGAGGCCTTGCGCGCGGCCACGCCGGACGCGGTGATCCTGGACGTGCTGCTCCCGGACGGCGACGGACTGGAGCTGCTGGAGACTCTGCGCGCCAGCAGCGACGGCGCGGTCTGCCCGGTCCTGATCCTGTCCAGCGAAACAGAGCTGTCCGACCGCGTGCGGGGTTTGTCGCAGGGAGCGGAAGAGTACGTGGGCAAGCCCTACGACAAGCACTTCGTCGTGGCCAGGATGCGCGAGCTCGTGCGCGGACATCGGCAGCCGCGCGGCGCCGGGGCGCCCGCGACCGTGCTGGTGGTCGACGACAGCATGACTTTTCGCGAACTGCTGGCCGAGCGGCTGGTCAACGCCGGCTACCAGGTGCTGCAGGCCGCGACCGGCGAGGACGGACTGCGGGTCGCGGCGTCCGAGCGGCCGCTGGCCTTGCTGATCGACAGCGTGCTGCCGGGTCTGGACGGCCCGGGCGTGATCCGGCGCCTGCGCCTGGACGCCGCCCTGCGCGGCACGCCCTGCATCCTGCTGACGGCGGCCGATGAGCAGGACGCCGAACTCCGGGCCCTGGATGCGGGCGCGGACGCTTTCGTGCGCAAGCAGGACGACCTCGACATCGTCGTCGCGCGCCTGGCCGCCGTGCTGCGCTCGGCGTCCGTCGCGCCCGCCACGCAGCTGGGCAGCCTGTCCGGTCCCAAGCGCCTGCTGGCGATCGACGACAGCCCCACGTTCCTGGCCGGCACCGCCGACGCTTTGCGCGAGGAGGGCTTTGACGTGATGACGGCCTCGTCCGGCGAAGAGGCGATCGATTTGCTGGCCGTTCAGAACGTCGATTGCATCCTGATGGATCTGATCATGCCGGGCCTGGGCGGGCGCGAGACCTGCCAGCGCATCAAGGCTGCGCCGCGCTTCCGTGACATCCCGCTGATCATGCTGACGGGCGTGGAAAGCCGCGAGGCCATGCTGGAGGCGCTCGAGGCGGGCGCGGACGACTACGTCCAGAAGTCCGGCGAGTTCGAGGTGCTCAAGGCCCGGGTGCGCGCGCAGCTGCGCCGCAAGCAGTTCGAGGACGACAACCGGCGGATCCGCGAGGAACTGCTCGCCAAGGAGAAGGAGGCGGCGGAGGCGCGCGCGGCCCGCGAGCTGGCGCAAAGCCGCGCGACGCTGCTGGCCGAACTCAGCGTGATCAACGAAGTGCTGGAGTTGCGGAACAAGGAGCTGGCCAGCGCCAATAACGCCAAGACGGAGTTCCTCTCGATGATGTCGCACGAGCTGCGCACGCCCTTGAACGCCGTCATCGGCTTTTCGGAAATCCTCATGGAGGGAATAGACGGCCCCTTGTCGCCCAGGCAGACCGAATTCCTGGGCCATATCAACAGCAGCGGCCAGCACCTTCTATCGCTGATCAACGACATCCTGGACCTGGCCAAGATCGAGGCCGGCAAATTCGAGATCGAGCTGGCCCCGCTGGATCTGGATGCCTTGCTGTCGGACGCGTTGGGCGTCGTCAGTGAGCGCGCCTTCAGCCGCAAGATCCTGCTGGAGCGCCATTGGCGCGATCTTTCGGTGCCCGTGCACGTCGATGGCCGCCGCCTCAAGCAGGTCGTGTTCAACCTGCTCACGAATGCGATCAAGTTCACGCCCGACGGCGGACGGGTGGATTTTTCCGTGACCGTGGTGGAGCGCCGGCAGGCGCAGCATGATCTGCCGGGCTTTGCCTCCGGCCTGCGCATGCCCCTGCCCGAGAATGAATACAGCCATTTCCTGCAGTTCAGCGTGCGCGATTCCGGCATCGGGATCTCGGAGGCCGACCTGCGGACGCTGTTCAAGCCTTTTTCGCAAATCAGGAACGACGTGACCCGCGCCGTCGAAGGCACGGGCCTGGGCCTGGTGACGGTCGCGCGCCTGGTGGACCTGCATGGCGGCACGGTGGCGGTGACCAGCCAGCCGGGGCAGGGCAGCTGCTTCACTGTCTGGGTGCCCTGGCGGTCGGCCCAGCCGCCGGCCCTGATCGGCGCGGAGCGGGCCAGCTACCATCGCCCGACACCGATGGCCTTGGTGATCGAGGACGACGCGGCTGCCGCGGCCCTGATGCGCGAGCAGCTGCAGAACACCGGTTTTTCGGTGCGCCATGCCGCATCGGCGGAGGCCGCCTTGCAGATGATCGACGTGTGCCGCCCCGACTTGATCACGCTGGATATCCGGCTTCCCGGCATGGACGGCTGGGATTTTCTGGGACGCATCAAGGGCCTGTCGGCCTGGGCCGAGGTGCCCGTCGTGGTGGTCTCGATGGATGCCCAGCACGAGGTCGGGCTGTCGCTGGGCGCCGCCGCGGTGGTGCAAAAGCCTATCAGCAGCGCCGCGTTTGCGCGCGAGCTCGAGCTGCTGGGGTTCCAGACCTCCGCCAGCAAAGTGGTCATGGTGCTGGTGATCCAGGACGGGCAATCCGATTCCAGCCTGGCCGATGTCTGCGCGAGCCAGCCGGGTTGCAAGGTGCTGCGGGCCCGCGGCAGCCAGGAAGGGATCGCCCTGGCGCGGCGCTACCTGCCGGACCTGGTGGTGCTGGATCTGCTGATCCCCGATGTCGGCGGCGTCGGCGTCATCGAGGCGTTGATGCGGGACGAGCAGACCGCCCATATCCCGGTGATCGTGCTGGCGTCGCAGCAGCTGACCGAACTCGAACGCGCGCAGCTCAATTCGCATGTCAAGCGCATCATCGACCAAGGCGAGCAATGGCCGCAGCGCTTCATCGGCGAGGTGCATCGCGCTTTCGGCCGCCATGCACGCTTGAACCTGGGCCTGCCCTTGCCGCTGGGCTGGTCGAGCACGACGGGACGGGCGCCCGTAGCCGGCACGGTCAAGGACAACTCCTGAGCGCGGCGCGGCAGGGCATGCGGGCGGGCATGAAAAAACCGCCGCGGCGAACTTGCCGGGGCGGTTGCCTGTAGCGGGTCCTTGAGGGCCTCAGAGGAGGCCTGCAGGATCATGCCGGATCAGTTGGCGCCGCTGAACTTGTAGTCGGTCTTGGCCTTGCCGCGCAGCTCGTCGCGGTAGGAGGCCATCTTCTGCTGTTCCAGGCGCTGCTTGATCTGCGCCTTCACGTCGTCAAACGCGGGGAAGGTGGCCGTGCGGGTGTCTTCCAGCTTGATGATGTGGTAGCCGAACTGCGTCTTGACCGGCTCGGTGGTCATCTCGCCCTTCTTCAGTGCGGTCAGCGCCTTGCTGAATTCAGGCACATAGCCGTTGGGGTTGGACCAGTCCAGGTCGCCGCCGTTGGCTGCGGAGCCGGGGTCCTTGGAGTTCTTCTTGGCCAGGTCTTCGAAGCTGGCGCCGAGCTTGAGCTGCTCGATCAGGGCCTTGGCCTCGTCTTCCTTCTCGACCAGGATATGGCGGGCGTGGTATTCCATGCCGGTGTTGGCGGCCTTGAACTTGTCGTACTCGGCTTGCGCGTCGGCGTCGCTGACCGGATGCTCCTTGGCGTAGCCGGAGAACAGCTCGCGGATCATGATCTGCTGGCGCGCCAGCTCCATCTGCGCCTTGTAGTCGGCGCTTTGCGGAATGCCCTTGCGAGCGGCTTCCTGCATGAAAATCTCGCGCATCACGACTTCGTCGCGCACCTGCTGTTCCAGCTCGGGCGTGCGTTGCTGCTGGCCGCTCTTGGTGACCTGCGAGATCAGCAGCTCGGCATTGGCCTTGGGCACGGGCTTGCCGTTGACCGTGGTGATGTTTTGCGCTGTGGCCGACAGGGGCGCGAGCGCGGCGGACAGGGCCGCGATCGAAGCGGCGAGCACAATCTTCTTCATGGGCGAAAAGGCCTTTCAACAGACTCGATAAACAGAGGTGGCCGGGCAACGCTTGGCGAAAAATGCGTTCGCGGTGCCCAACTGCAAACAAGCGCCCTTGAGGGGCGCTTGAGAACTTTGCGAGCTTAACCGGATTTGATTCAGTTTGAATGACGGCAGCGTTGATTCGCGCTCAGGGTTCGTCCGGAGCCTTGGCGCGAATTGCCAGCGCGTGAATCCCGCGCTGCATCAAATCACCGAGGGCATCATAAACTAGCCGATGCCGCGCCACTCGGTGAAGGCCTGTAAAGCCGGCGCTGACGATGTCCAGCGTGTAGTGGCCGCCTTCGCGCGCGCCTGCATGCCCCGCATGCAGATGGCTGTCGTCGGTGATCGCGATCTGGCTGGGGTTCAGCGCGGCGCGCAGGCGCGCCTCCATCTCTTGCGGCGTGGCACGTGGCGCGCTCATGCCCTGGGCTCCGAGGACGCCGCCTGCTGTTCGGCTTCATCGGCCTTGGGTCCGGGGTCGGTCATGTGGCGGCTCATGTAGAGGCCCTGCGCCAGCGTGAACAGCAGCATCAGGCCGGTGCTGCCGAAGGCCTTGAAGTTGGCCCAGGTGGACAGGCTGAAGTTGAACGCCACGTACAGGTTGAGCACGCCCATGGCCACGAAGAACAGCACCCAGCTCAGGTTCATGCGGGTCCAGATTTTCTGTGGCAGCTCGATTTCCTTGCCCAGCATGCCGCGCAGCAGGTTGCGGCCCATCAGCCGGTCGCTGACCAGGAACACCAGGGCCATGCCCCAGTACAGGCCGGTCGGCTTCCACTTGATGAAGGTGGCGTCGTGCAGCCAGATGGTCAGGCCGCCCAGCACCACCACCAGGGCCAGGCTGATCCACAGCATCAGGTCGATCTTGCGGCCGCGCAGCTTGATGTAGAGCGCCTGGGCCAGCGTGGCCAGCATCACGACCAGGGTGGCGAGCAGCACCGGGGCCTCGTCGGGGCCGACGCTGCCGCCCGACACCAGCATGCCCAGGTGCTCGCTGGCGAAGGCGGCGGCCCAGTCCTTGTGGTTCTCGGCGTACTTGAAGGTGCCGAAGAACAGGATCAGCGGCAGGAAGTCGAGCAGGATTTTCATGCGTGGGGGCGTTTTGCCTGGAACCAAGGGGTCAAGTTTCGGGCTTGAAGTCTATCGCGGCCGAATTGATGCAATAGCGCTCGCCGGTCGGCGGCGGGCCGTCTGGGAAGACATGGCCCAGGTGCGAGCCGCACTGGTGGCAGCGCACCTCGACGCGCACCATGCCATGGCTGCGGTCTTCCACGCGCTCGACCACCTCGGAGTTCACCGGCGCCCAGTAGCTGGGCCAGCCGCAGCCGGCGTCGAACTTGGTGGTGGCCTCGAACAGCGGCGTGCCGCAGCCGATGCAGCAGTACTCACCCTTGCTCCAGTGGTTCCAGTAGCGGCCGCTGAAGGCGCGCTCGGTGGCGGCGTGGCGAGTCACCTCGTATTGCATCTCGTCGAGTTGTTCGCGCCATTCGGCGTCAGTCTTCTGGACGGGGTATTTGTCGGTGCTCATGATGAACAGGATACCTGCAGATGTTGGGCCCAGTCGGGCGGGAAGCCGGCGTCGCCGGCCTGCTCGGGTTCGTCGAACGGGCGGCTCAAAACTTTCAGCAGGCGCTGCACTTCGCTGAAATCGCCCGCCTGCGCCTGCTGGATCGCGCCCTCGGCCAGGTGGTTGCGCAGCACCACGGCCGGGTTGACGCGGCGCATGCGCGTGCTGCGTTCGACGTCCCTGCTCCCTTCCTGCGCCAGGCGGGCCTGGTAGCGCAAGGTCCAGGCATCGAAGCCTTCGCGGTCCAGGAACAGGTCGCGCAAGGGGGCATTCACGGGTGCCTCAGGCGCCTGTCGGCTGTCGAAATGGCACAGGCGGCGGTGGATGATGGTGTAGTCGACGCGCTCGGCCGCCAGCAGGCGCAGCCAGTCGTCGATCAGCGACTGGTCCTCGTCCTGGCGGCTCGCCAGGCCCAGCTTGGCGCGCAGGGCCTCCAGCATGCTGGAGGCGAAGGTGTCGCGGTAGACGTCCAGCGCATCGCGCAGCTGTTCGGCGGCCGCGGTGCGTTCGGCCTCCTCCTCGCCGGCCAGCAGGGGCAGCAGGGCTTGCGCCAGCGCATGCAGGTTCCAGAACGCCATTTGCGGCTGGCGGGCATAGGCATAGCGGCCTTGCTGGTCGGAGTGGTTGCAGATGTGGCCGGGGTCGAAACCGTCCAGGAAGCCGAAGGGGCCGTAGTCCAGCGTGAGCCCCAGCATCGACATGTTGTCGGTGTTCATCACGCCATGGCAAAAGCCCACGGCCTGCCATTGCGCCATCAGCGTGGCGGTCTGCCGGCTGACCCGGGACAGCAGCGCCAGCACCGGCTGCGGTGCCTCGGCGCATTCGGGCGCGAAGTGGCGGATGAAGTGCGAGGCCAGTGCCTGCAAGGCCTGGTGCTGGTCGGTGTGCGCGAAATGCTCGAAATGGCCGAAGCGCAGGAAGCTGGGCGCGGCGCGGGTCACGATGGCAGCAGTCTCCAGGGTTTCGCGCTGCACCGGGTGGCTGGACGCCGTGACGCACAAGGCCCGCGTGCTGGGAATGCCCAGCGCCGCCATGGCCTCGGAGCAGAGGAACTCCCGGATCGAGGAGCGCAGCACGGCGCGTCCGTCTCCCATGCGCGAGAAGGGCGTCCGGCCCGCGCCTTTGAGCTGCAGCTCGATAGGGCCTCCGGGCCCAGGCCATTCACCGAGATGTAGGGCGCGGCCGTCGCCGAGCTGGCCGGCCCAGACGCCGAATTGATGGCCGCTGTAGACGCTGGCCCAGGTCCGCATGCCGGGCACGAGCGCATTGCCGCTCAGCACCTGCAGGCTGTCTGCATCCATCCAGTCCACGGGCAGGCCCAGCCAGTCGGCGCAGGCGGGGCTGTGCGCCACCCAGTGGGGCTCGCGCATGGGTTCGGGCGGGAGCACGGCCACGAAGCGCTCTCCCAGCTGGGGGTAGGCGCGCGGGTGCTCTTGGGTCAGTGCGTGCAGCCAGGGTGCAGACGGGGCCGCAGGGGCCGCCGCGGGCGGGCTTGCAAGCGCCGCCGAATCCGGGTCGAAATCCATTGCGGCAGTGTAGCGAGCCGGGCTTTTCGGGGCCGATTACAAGGTTTTGGCAAGGTTTTGACGAGGTGGATGGCAGTCCCTTGTCCTGTGCACCGAAACACGGGAGAAAAAGAAAACAGGCAAGATGGCGGCCTTCTCCTTGCCCCGATCCCAGGACCTCATGAATTTCATTCCCGATCCGCTCCACCTTGTCTTGCTGGCGCTGGCCGGCCTGTATGCCGGCACCCAGAATGCCCTGGCGGGCGGGGGCTCGTTCATTACTTTCCCGAGCCTGCTGCTGGCGGGCCTGAACCCGCTGTCGGCCAACATCACCTCGACGATTGCGCTGTTTCCCAGCCAGATCACATCCAGCGTGGCCGGCCGCAAGCTGGCGGGCGGGGTGGGGGGCCTGAAGCTGAGCCATTTGTTCCTGCTCAGCATCGTCGGCGGGGTGCTGGGCGCCGTGCTGCTGCTCAACACGCCGGTCAGCGTGTTTGCGCGGCTGGTGCCCTGGCTGGTGCTGTTTGCCACCAGCGTGTTCGCCTGGGGCAGCTTCCGCAAGAAACCCCTGCATGCGGCGGCGTCGGCGCCGACTCCGGTGCTGGCGGGCGCGCAGTTCCTGATCGGTGTCTATGGTGGCTATTTCGGCGGCGGCATCGGTTTCCTGATGCTGGCGGTGCTGACCATCGCCGGGCAGCAGGTGCGCATGGCCGGGGCCACCAAGAACATGCTGGCCATGGCCATGAACGCCGCCGCGGTGCTGATCTTTGTGTTCTCCGGCCAGGTGGCCTGGTGGGCCGCGCTGGCGCTGGGCCTGGGCGGGGTGGCCGGCGGCCTGCTGGGCAGCTGGCTGATGCACAGGCTGCACGAAACGCATCTGCGCGGCTTCGTGGTGCTGGTCGGCGTGGCCTTGACGATCTGGCTGTTCCTGCGCTGAAGCCTTGTCATCGCAGTTGTCATTGAAGTTGTCACCGAAGTTGTCACACCAGGGACAAGTTCCTCTGCCAGTCTCTGTCTAGAATCGAACGGTCGTTCTATTTTGAATCGGGCCGGCACTCGAAGCCGGCCCTCCGTTTTTCACAAGTTTTTTCGCGATCGCTCTGCAACTGAAGGGATTCTTCATGACTGCCAAGTACGAAGTCCGCGGCCCCGTGGCCGTGATCACCCTGGACAACCCGCCGGTCAACGGCCTGGGTTTCGAGACACGCAAGGCCGCCGCCGAAGGCGTGGAGCGCGCGCAGAACGACGCGGCGGTCAAGGCCATCGTCATCGCCGGCGCGGGCAAGGCCTTTTCGGGCGGCGCGGACATCCGCGAGTTCGGCAGCCCCAAGGCGCTGGCCGAGCCCAACCTGCACAGCCTGATCAACCTGGTGGAGTCGTGCGACAAGCCGGTCGTGGCGGCGCTGCACACGGTGGTGATGGGCGGCGGCCTGGAACTCGCGCTGGGCTGTCACTACCGCGTGGTGATGCCCGGCACCAAGGTGGCCCTGCCTGAAGTGAAGCTGGGCCTGCTGCCCGGCGGCGGCGGCACGCAGCGCCTGCCGCGCGCCCTGGGCGTGGAGCCGGCCTTGAACATGATCGTGTCGGGCGAGCCCGTCAACGCCGAGCTGCTGGCGCAGGTGCCGGGCCAGAAGCTGTTCGACCGTGTGATTGAAGGCGATCTGCTGGAAGGCGCGCTGGCCTTTGCCGCCGAGATCGCCGATGCCCGGCCCCTGCCCAAGGTGCGCGAACTGAAGGCGCGCCATCCCGAGGCCGAGGCCTTCTTCCAGTTCGCCCGCAACACCGTGAGCGCGATGAGCAAGAACTTCCCGGCGCCGCTGCGCTGCCTCGAATCGGTGGCCGCGGCTGTCAACATGAAGTTCGAGGACGGCATGAAGTTCGAGCGCGAGGGCTTCACGGCCTTGATGTTCACGCCGGAATCCAAGGCCCTGCGCCATGCCTTCTTCGCCGAGCGCGCGGCCAGCAAGATCCCCGATGTGCCGGAAACCACGCCGGTGCGCGCGATCAACAAGATCGCCGTGATCGGCGCGGGCACCATGGGCGGCGGCATCAGCATGAACTTCCTGAACGCCGGCATTCCGGTCGTGATCCTGGAGACCCAGCAGGAGGCGCTGGAGCGCGGCGTGGCCACCATCCGCAAGAACTACGAGGCCCAGGTCAAGAAGGGCAAGCTCAAGGAAGACAAGTACGCGCAGCGCATGGCGCTCTTGAGCACCACGCTGGCCTACGCCGATCTGGCCGATGCCGACCTGGTCATCGAGGCTGTGTTCGAGGACATCGCCGTCAAGGAGGCCGTCTTCAAGCAGCTCGACGCGGTGATGAAGCCCGGCGCCATCCTGGCGTCCAATACCTCGACGCTGGATGTCGACAAGATCGCCGCCTTCACCAAGCGTCCGCAGGACGTGATCGGCACGCACTTCTTCAGCCCCGCCAATGTGATGAAGCTGCTGGAAGTGGTGCGCGGCAAGCACACTGCCAAGGATGTGCTGGCCACCGTGATGCAGCTGGGCAAGAAGATCAGGAAGACCTGCGTGGTCTCGGGCGTCTGCGACGGTTTCATCGGCAACCGCATGATCGAGCAGTACAGCCGGCAGGCCGGCTTCCTGCTCGACGAGGGCTGCACGCCCGAGCAGGTCGACAAGGCCGTCGAGAAGTTCGGCTTTGCCATGGGTCCGTTCCGCATGGGCGACTTGGCCGGCAACGACGTGGGCTGGTACATCCGCAAGCGCCGCTACCAGGAAAAGCCTGAGCTGCGCTATTCCAGGACCGCCGACCTGCTGTGCGAGCAGGGCCGCTTCGGCCAGAAGACCGGCGCGGGCTGGTACGACTATGTGCCGGGCAAGCGCGACGCGATGCCCTCGCAGCTGGTGGTCGACATGATCGCCAAGCACCGCGCCGAGCTGGGTGTTGCCCCGCGCAAGATCAGCGACGAAGAGATCGTCCAGCGCCTGGTCTATGCCCTGGTCAACGAGGCCGCGCACATCCTGGAGGAGGGCATCGCCACGCGCGCGTCCGACATCGACATGGTCTACCTGACCGGCTACGGCTTCCCGCTGTGGCGCGGCGGCCCCATGTGCTATGCCGACACCGTGGGCCTGTTCAACGTGGTCCAGTCCATGAAGCGCTTTGCCAAGAATCCGCTCGACGACGCGAAATTCTGGCAGCCCGCGCCGCTGCTGGCACGCCTGGTGGCCGAAGGCAAGAGCTTCAACGACTGATTTTGGTCTGACCCGAACCCCATTTTGGAGAGATTGCCATGAGCAAGGCCCTGATCGTTTCCACCGCCCGCACCCCGCTTGCCAAGAGCTGGAAGGGCGCATTCAACATGACTCACGGCGCGACCTTGGGCGGCCATGCCGTGAAGGCCGCTGTCGAGCGCGCCGGCATTGACGCCGGCCACATCGAGGACGTGCTGATGGGTTGCGCCTTCCCCGAAGGCGCGACCGGCAGCAACATCGCGCGCCAGATCGCCCTGCGCGCCGGCCTGCCCGTCACGGTCAGCGGCCTGACCGTGAACCGTTTCTGCTCCAGCGGCCTGCAGACCATCGCCATGGCGGCGCAGCGCGTCATTGCCGGCGAGGGTGATGTGTTTGTGGCCGGCGGCGTGGAGTCGATCTCCTGCGTGCAGCAGGAAATCAACAAGCACATGCTGAAGGAAAGCTGGCTGTCCCAGCACAAGCCGGAAATCTACTGGAGCATGCTGCAGACGGCCGAGAACGTGGCCCAGCGCTACAAGATCTCGCGCGAGCGCATGGACCATTACGGCGCCGAAAGCCAGCAAAAGGCCTGCGCCGCGCAAGCTGCGGGCAAATTCAACGAGGAGATTGCCCCCATCACCGTCACGGCCGGCGTGGCCGACAAGCTGCTGGGCCTGACCACGAAGCAGCTGACTGTGAGCGCGGACGAGGGCCTGCGCGAAGGCACCACGTATGACGGCATCAAGGGCCTGCGCTCGGCCCTGCCCGGCGGCGTGGTCACGGCCGGCAATGCCAGCCAGTTCTCCGACGGCGCCGGCGCCTGCGTGGTGGTCAGCGAGGACTATGCCGGCCAGCATGGCCTGAAGCCGCTGGGGCGCTTCCTCGGTTTTGCCGTGGCCGGCTGCGAGCCGGATGAAATGGGCATCGGCCCGGTGTTCGCCATTCCGAAGGTGCTGAGGAAGCTGGGCTTGTCGGTGGCCGATATCGATCTGTGGGAGTTGAACGAGGCGTTTGCGGTGCAGGTGCTGTATTGCGCGGATACGCTGGGGATTCCGATGGACCGTTTGAATGTCAACGGTGGTGCAATTGCTGTGGGGCATCCTTATGGCGTGAGTGGTCAGCGATTGACGGGGCATGCGTTGATCGAAGGCAAGCGTCGCGGTGCCAAGCGGGTTTGCGTCACCATGTGTATTGGTGGGGGGATGGGCGCGGCTGGGGTGTTTGAGGTGCTGTGAGTTTTTTGTGGGCGCGCCGGGTTTCGCCACGGCGGGCGACCTACTTTCTTTGCGGGTGCAAAGAAAGTAGGCAAAGAAAGCACCTTGAAGTCGGCAACCATGCATGTCGACGGAGAGGTGCGAAAGCACTGCGGTTGATCTCGAAATGCCGAACCATTAACCTTTGTCCGTGCCATGCCGGTGCCTTGCGCTCCGACTGCCTTTTCTGGTTCGGAGTCGAGTTGGGTGCGGACCGCCAGCAAAAGGTTAGTGGTTCCTCAATTCAATAAAGTCAGAAATCCCTCGCGTGCCCAACGGTCAGTAACGCAGGGTTACCGAAGTTCCAGGCCCTCTTCTTTGCTTACTTTCTTCTGGGCCCCCAGAAGAAAGTAAGTCGCCCGCCGGGCGAAATCCGGCGGGCTATTGAATTAACAAGACATCCTTCCAGATAAAGGGAAAAACCATGTCCACCCACATTCAAGACCTTTTCTCATTAAAAGACCAAGTCGCCCTCATCACCGGCGGCTCCCGCGGCCTCGGCCTTCAAATCGCCGAAAGCCTCGGCGAAGCCGGCGCCACTGTCATCCTCAGCTCCCGCAAGCAAGCCGACCTCGACGAAGCGGTTGCCTACCTCAGCACCAAGGGCATCCATGCCCAAGCCCTCGCCGCCGACGCTTCCGACGAAGCACAGGCCCGAGCCATGGTCGCCAAGGCAGTCCAATTGCATGGCCACATCGACATCCTCGTCAACAACGCTGGCGCCACCTGGGGCGCCCCGGCCGAGGACCATCCGCTGGAGGCCTGGGACAAGGTCATGGACCTCAACATCCGCAGCCTGTTCGTGATCGCGCAGGAGGTGGCCAAGCTCAGCATGATCCCGCGCCGCGCCGGCCGCATCATCAACGTGGCCTCCATTGCCGGGCTGGCGGGCAACCTGCCGGCCATGAAGACCATTGCCTACAACACCAGCAAGGGCGCCGTGGTGAATTTCACGCGGGCGCTGGCCGGCGAGTGGGGCGTCCACGGCATCACCGTGAACGCCTTAGCGCCGGGCTTCTTTCCCAGCAAGATGACCAAGGGCCTGATCGCCGCGGTCGGCGAGAAGATCCTGGCCGAGCACGCGCCGCTGCGCCGCATCGGCGACGACGACGACCTCAAGGGCGCGGCCCTGCTGTTCGCCTCAAAAGCCGGCAAGCACATCACCGGGCAGATCCTGGCGGTGGACGGCGGCGTGTCGGCCATCCTGGGGGGCTGAGTCATGGCCGGGACGCTGAAGTTTCCGGTCCACATTCCCTTCGTGGAGCAGCTCGGCTTCGAACTGCACCGCGTCTCCGACGGCGAGGCGGAGCTGCGCGTCAACCTCGGCGCGGCGCACATGAACTCCTGGGACGTGGCGCACGGCGGCGTGATCATGACCCTGCTGGACGTGGCCATGGCGCACGCGGCGCGCAGCGTCAACAGGGTGGGGGATGACTTCGGGCCGGGCGTGGTCACCATCGAGATGAAGACCAGCTTCATGCGGCCCGGCGAAGGGCAGTTGCAGGCCCTCGGAAAGCTGCTTCACCGTTCCGCCACCATGGCCTTCTGCGAAGGTTCGGTGCTGGGCGAAGATGGCCAGCTGTGTGCCCACGCCACCGCCACCTTCAAGTATTTGAAGGCCTTGCCCGGTCGGGGTCGCGCACTCAAGAAATTGCAAGCGCCGGCGCAATGAGCGCCATGGCGAACGAATTGGACAACATAGCCTGGAGATGAACATGAAGCTGATCAATCGACAAATCCACCTCGTGTCGCGGCCCAGCGGCGAAGCCAGCGCGGACAACTTCAAGCTGGTCTCGGCCGAAGTGCCGGAGCTGGCCGAGGGCTCCGTGCTGGTGCGCAACCATTTCCTGAGCCTGGACCCCTATATGCGCGGCCGCATGAACGACAGCAAGAGCTATGCCGCGCCGCAGCCGCTCAATGCCGTCATGATCGGCGGCACGGTGGGTGAGGTGCTGGAGTCGCGCAATGCGAATTTCAAGGTTGGCGACAAGGTCGTCGGCATGGGCGGCTGGCAGGAGTACCTGGTGGTCGACGCCAGCCAGCGCGGCGTGCTGCAGAAGGTCGACACCACGCATGTGCCGCTGCCGGCCTACCTGGGCGCGGTCGGCATGCCCGGCGTGACGGCCTGGTACGGCCTCACGCAGATCATCCAGCCCAAGGCGGGCGAGACCGTGGTGGTCAGCGCGGCCAGCGGCGCCGTGGGCAGCGCGGTCGGGCAGCTGGCCAAGACGCGCGGAGCCCGCGCCGTGGGTATTGCCGGAGGCGCGGACAAATGCCGTTATGTGGTGGACGAGCTGGGCTTCGACGCCTGCATCGACTACAAGCAGCACCGCGACCTGAAGTCGCTCAGCCTGGCACTCAAGGAGGCCTGCCCCGATGGCATCGACGGCCATTTCGAGAACGTGGGCGGCATGATCCTGGATGCCGTGATGCTGCGCGCCAATGCCTTCAGCCGCGTGGCCATGTGCGGCATGATTTCCGGCTACAACGGCGAGCCCATTCCCATGACTCTGCCGCAGTTGATCCTGACCAACCGCATGAAGATCGAAGGCTTCATCGTCAGCGAGCACCTGGAGCTCTGGCCCCAGGCCATGCAGGAGCTGGGCGCACTGGTGGCCGCCGGCAAGCTGAAATACCGCGAATCGATCGCGCAGGGCTTGGACGCGGCGCCCGAAGCCTTCCTGGGCCTGCTCAAGGGCCAGAACTTCGGCAAGCAGCTGGTCAAGCTGATCTGACCGGATGAGCGGCCTGAGCTGGCACCTGTCGCGGCTGTCCGAGCTGGGCCCGCTGGAGGTCTACGAGCTGCTGGCCCTGCGCTCGCGCGTGTTCGTGCTGGAGCAGCGCTGCGCCTACCTCGATCCCGACGGGCTGGACCTCGAGGCTTGGCATCTGCTGGGCCGGAATGCCCTGGGCGCGCTGCAGGCCTGCGCTCGCCTGCTGCCGCCCGCTTGCAAGGGCGCCGGGCAGCAGGCGCCCCTGATCGGCAGGGTCCTGACCGCGCCTGAACTGAGGGGGCAGGGACAGGGGCAGGCGTTGATGCAGCAGGCGCTGGCGCACTGTGCGCGGCTTTGGCCCGGGCAGCGCATCGAGCTGAGCGCGCAGGCCTACCTGCGGGATTTCTATCAAGCCCTGGGCTTCGAGGCGATCTCCGAGGTCTACGACGACGACGGCATCGCCCATATCGACATGAGAAAGCAGGAGACGACATGAGGACCTTCGAAGGACGCACCGCCGTCATCACCGGCGCTGGATCCGGTTTCGGCCTCGAGGCGGCGCGCATCGCGGCCGCGCGCGGCATGAACCTGGTGCTCTGCGATGTGCAGGGCGAGGCGCTGTCCAAGGCCGCGGCCGAATTTGAAGGCCGGCCTGTGCTGGCCCGGGTGTTGGACGTTTCCAAGGCCGATCAGATGCAGGCGCTGGCCGAGGCCGTGCAGGCCCGGTTCGGCGCCCCCAGCTTTGTGTTCAACAACGCCGGCGTAGGCTCGGGCGGCCTGGTGTGGGAAAACTCCCTGGCCGACTGGGAGTGGGTGCTGGGCGTGAACCTGATGGGCGTGGTGCACGGCGTGCGCCTGTTCACGCCGATGATGCTGGCGGCCGCCAAGGCCGATCCCTCCTTCGAAGGGCATATCGTCAACACGGCGTCCATGGCAGGCGTGCTCAATGCACCCAACATGGGCGTCTACAACGTCTCCAAGCATGCCGTGGTGGCCTTGTCGGAGACGCTGTATCAAGACCTGGCGCTGGTCAGCGGTCAACTGCACTGCTCGGTGCTGTGTCCGTATTTCGTGCCCACCGGCATTTCGCAAAGCCATCGCAACCGGCCCACCGAGCTGTCCGGCGGCCAGGTCACTCGCAGCCAATTGATCGCCCAGGCCATGGTGGACAAGGCCGTGTCGTCCGGCAAGGTCACCGCGCCTGAAGTCGCGCAGATGGTGTTCGACGCGATGGAGAACCGGCGCTTTTATGTCTTCAGCCATCCCAAGGCGCTGGGCGGCGTGCAATTGCGCATGGAGGACCTGCTGGCGTCGCGCAACCCGACGGATCCGTTCAAGGACCGGCCGGAGCTGGGGGAACAATTGCGGGCCGCGTTGAGAGCCGCGGCTTAGGTTTCCACCAAAGTCCTCACCACAAGCGGATCCGCGCCTCGCTCGGCTTGTACATGCCGTCGCCGGGCTTGGTGCCGAAGGCATCATGGAAGCCGTCGTGATTGATGGCGGCGCCGTTGGCACGGAACTCGCCGGGCGAGTGCGGGTCGGTCGTGACCTGCTGCAGGCGGGCTTCGTCGCGCATCTTTTCGCGCCAGACCTGGGCAAAGCCCATGAAGAAGCGCTGCTCGCCGGTCAATCCGTCGATGACCGGGGCGGGTCTGCCCTGCAGGGAGCGCTTGTAGGCCTTGTAGGCAATCTGCAGGCCCGACAGGTCGGCGATGTTCTCGCCCAGGGTGAGCTTGCCGTTGACGTGGGCGCCGGGCAGCGCTTCGTAGGCGTCGAACTGCGCGGCGAGCTGGCTGGTCAGGGCGTCGAAGGCCTGGCGGTCGGCCGCCGTCCACCAGTTGTTGAGGCGGCCGTCGCCGTCGAACTGGCTGCCCTTGTCGTCGAAGCCGTGGCTGATTTCATGCCCGATCACGGCGCCGATGCCGCCGTAGTTGACGGCGTCGTCGGCCGCAGCATTGAAGAAGGGCGGCTGCAGGATGGCGGCCGGGAACACGATCTCGTTGTAGGTGGCCTCGTAATAGGCGTTCACCGTCTGCGGCGTCATGTGCCATTCGGTCTTGTCGACCGGCTTGCCCAGTTTGGCCGCGTCGCGCGCCCATTCATAGGCCTCGGAGCGCATGCGGTTGCCGAGCGCATCGCCGGCGCGCACCACCAGGCCCTGGTAATTGCGCCAGTGGCTCGGGTAGGCGATCTTGATGGTGTACTTGGAGAGCTTTTCCTGCGCCTTGGCCTTGGTCTCGGGGCTCATCCAGCTCAAGTCGTTGATGGAGCTCTTGTAGGCGGCAAACAGGTTGGCCACCAGGGCTTCCATGCGGGCCTTGTGCTCGGGCGGGAAGTACTGCGCCACATAGCGCTGGCCGACCGCAAAGCCCACCGAGCGATCGAGTTCGACGGCGGCCTGCTGCCAGCGCGGCAGCGGCTGCTTGGCGCCCGTGAGGGCTGCGCCGTGGAAGGCAAAGTGGGCCTGGCGATAGGGCCAGGGCAGCGTCTGCGCGGCGTGGTCCAGCGCATGCAGGCGCAGGTAGAGCTTCCAGTCGTCCAGCGGGCGCTCGGCCAGCAGGCGCGCGGCGCCGGTGATGGCGCTGGGCTGCGAGACGATGATCTTGTCGGCACCGTCGAGGTGGGCGGCCTTCAGCAGCAGCTTCCAGTCCAGGCCGGGTGCGCTCTGGGCCAGCGCGTCCTGCGTCATGGGGTTGTAGCGCTTGACCGGATCGCGGTTGTCGACCTTGCTCCAGTGCTGTTCGGCCAGCTCGGCCTCCAGCGCCATGACGCGGTCGGCGGCCTGGTCGGGCTCGGGCTGGCCGTCCAGCGCAGCCAGCGTGCTCAGGTAGGCGTGGTAAGCCGAACGTGCCGCCGCCATGCGGGCGTTGTCCTTTTTCAGGTAGTAGTCGCGGTCGGGCAGGCCCAGTCCGCCCTGGGCGGCGCCGGCGCGGTTGATGGTGGGCTCGCGGTCGTCGGCGCTGACCGACAGGTTGATCGGCAGGCTCAGGTGTGCCTGCGCCTCGCCCAGGTAGCGGGCCAGCGTTTGCCGGTCGTGGATGGCGGCGATGCGGTCGAGCTCGGGCTGGATCGGGGCGCTGCCCAGTTGGTCCAGGTGGCCGGTGTCCAGGAAGCTCGCGTAGAAGTCGCGGATCTGCTGCGCTTCGCTGCCCGACTTGGGATGCTGGTGCACCAGAGCGTCCGCCAGGTCGTGCACGCGCTGGTCGGACAGGTCGCGCAGGATCATGAAGCTGCCCCAGCGCGACTTGTCGGCCGGGATCTCGGTGTGCTTGATCCAGTTGCCGTTGATGGCGTGGAACAGGTCGTCCTGGGCACGGACCGATGTGTCAAAGCCCGAGGTCTCCAGGCCCGACTGGGCCGTGTCCGCGTAGGCGCAGGACAGGATCAGGGTCAAGGCCAGCGGGGCCAGCTTGAAGGCGGAATTCAATCGCATGAGTGTGTCCTTGGTGTCTTTCGTGAGCGGAGACAATGTCCGCTGGGGCCATGACTCGGCACTGCATTCTGGTGGCATTGCCGGGCAGCGCCAAAAGTCAGGACTAGGGGTTTGTATTGATCAAGGTGGATGGCGGTTTCATGTCCGAGCTCAAGCAGCGGGTTCCTCGTGTGGTGGTGGTGGGTGGCGGTCCCGCCGGCCTGATGGCGGCCGAGCGCGCACGCGCGGCCGGCTGCGAGGTCGGCGTGTATGACGCCATGGCCTCGGTGGGACGCAAGTTCCTGCTGGCCGGCAAGGGCGGGCTCAACCTCACGCATTCAGAGGCGCTGGAACCGTTTCTGGACCGCTTCGGCGAGCGGCGCGGCGAGGTGGCGCGATGGCTGGACCGGCTCGGTCCGGCCGATCTGCGGGCCTGGGCGGCCGGCTTGGGCGTGCAGACCTTCGTGGGCAGCTCGGGCCGGGTGTTCCCGGTCGACATGAAGGCGGCGCCCTTGCTGCGGGCCTGGCTGCATCGCCTGCGCGAATCGGGTGTGCGCTTCCACATGCGGCAGCGCTGGCTGGGTTGGGCCGAGAACGGCGCCTTGCGTTTCCAGCAGGGGCAAGCCGAGTCCACCGTGGCTGCGGACGCCGTGGTGCTGGCCCTGGGCGGCGCCTCGTGGCCGCAGCTGGGCTCCGATGGACGCTGGGTGCCGCTGCTGGCGGCACGGGGCGTGGGGCTGGCGCCGCTGCGTTCGGCCAATTGCGGGTTTGACCTGGGATTGGCGCGGGATGACGCCGCAGCACCGGGCTGGAGCAGCTACTTCGTCGAACGCTTAGCCGGGCAGCCGATCAAGCCCGTGGTGCTGAACTTCAAGGGCCGCGATCGGGCCGGGGCGGCCGCGCGGCAGTTCTCGCGCCAGGGTGAGTTCGTTTTCACGTCCAGCGGCATCGAGGGCTCGCTGGTCTACGCGGTGTCCAGCCTGCTGCGCGACGAGATCGAGGAGTTCGGCGAGGCGCTGATCCATCTGGACCTGCTGCCCGACCGCAGCGCGCAATTCGTGGCCGAGGAAGTGGCGCGTCCGCGCGGCTCGCGCTCGCTGTCCACGCACCTGAAGAGTCGCTTGGGGGTTGACGGGCTCAAGAGCGCCTTGCTGCACGAGGTCTTGAGCAAGGAGGCTTTTCACGGTCCGCGCCAACTGGCCGAGGCCTTGAAGCGTCTGCCCTTGCGCCTGCGCGCCGCGCGTCCGGTGGCCGAGGCCATCAGCACGGCAGGCGGCGTACGGCTGCAAGACCTCGATGCGGGCCTGATGCTCAAGGCCTGCCCGGGGCTGTTCTGTGCCGGCGAAATGCTCGATTGGGAGGCCCCCACCGGCGGCTATCTGCTCACGGCCAGCATGGCCAGCGGCGTAGTGGCGGGCGAGGCGGCGGCAGCCTGGGCGCGGGGAGCCCGATAAGCCGTTGGCGGGAACGCGGGGGAGGGCGGGAGAGGGCCTATGGCAAACTTCCGCGCTGTTTTCTTTCAGATTCAATTTGGTTTTGGACAAGATACTGCTGCAGATTGCCGACGAGCTCAAGGTTCGTCCGGCCCAGGTCAGCGCCGCCGTGGCGCTGCTGGACGGCGGGGCCACCGTGCCCTTCATCGCCCGCTACCGCAAGGAGGCCACCGACGGCCTCGACGACGCGCAACTGCGCGAGCTCGAAACACGCCTGGGCTATTTGCGCGAGCTTGAGGACCGCCGCGCCGCCGTGCTCAAGAGCATCGAGGAGCAGGGCAAGCTCACGCCCGAGCTGCGCGCCGCTGTTTCGAGTGCGCCGACCAAGCAGGAACTCGAAGACCTGTACCTGCCATACAAGCCCAAGCGCCGCACCAAGGGCATGATCGCCCGCGAAGCGGGCTTGGAGCCGCTGGCCGACAAGCTGTTTGCCGACCCTGTGCTCGACCCACAAGCCGAGGCCGCTGCGTTTATCAACGCCGATGCGGGCTTCGCCGACGCATTCGCCGCGCTCGACGGCGTGCGCGACCTGCTGTCCGAGCGCTGGGCCGAAGACGCCGTGCTGGTCGGCAAGCTGCGCGAGTGGCTGTGGGCCGAGGGCCTGTTCCAGTCCAAGCTGATGGCCGGCAAGGATGAGAACAACCCCGACGTCGCCAAGTTCCGCGACTATTTCGACTATGCCGAGCCGATTCGCACCGTGCCCTCGCATCGCGCGCTGGCGGTGTTCCGTGGCCGCACGCAGGAATTCCTCGATGCCAAGCTGGTGCTGGACGAGGAATCGGTGCCCGGCCAGCCTGGCCTGGCCGAGGGCCGCATCGCCCGCCACCTCGGCTGGAGCCACGCCAAGCGCGCCGGCGACGAGCTGATCCGCAAGACCGTGGCCTGGACCTGGAAGGTCAAGCTCTCCATGAGCCTGGAGCGCGACTTGTTTTCGCGCTTGCGCGAGGAGGCCGAGCATGTCGCCATCAAGGTGTTCGCCGAGAACCTGCGCGACCTGCTGCTGGCCGCGCCGGCCGGCAAGCGCGTGGTGATGGGGCTGGATCCCGGCATCCGCACCGGCGTCAAGGTCGCCGTGGTCAGCGACACGGGCCGCGTGCTCGACACCAGCACCGTCTACCCCCACGAGCCCCGCAAGGACTGGGAAGGCTCCATCCACACGCTGGGCCGCCTGTGCGCCACGCATGGCGTCAACCTGATCGCCATCGGCAACGGCACGGCCAGCCGCGAGACCGACAAGCTGGCGGCGGACCTGATCAAAAGAATTCAACAGCTGGCACCGGGAACGCAAATCGAGAAGGTCGTCGTCAGCGAGGCCGGCGCCTCGGTGTACTCGGCCTCCGAGTTTGCCTCCAAGGAGCTGCCCGAACTCGACGTGAGCCTGCGCGGCGCCGTCTCCATCGCGCGCCGCCTGCAGGATCCGCTGGCCGAGCTGGTCAAGATCGATCCCAAGAGCATCGGTGTGGGCCAGTACCAGCACGACGTCAACCAGAGCGAGCTGGCCAAGACGCTGGATGCCGTGGTGGAGGACTGCGTGAACTCGGTCGGCGTGGACCTGAACACGGCCTCCGCGCCCTTGCTGGCGCGCGTGTCGGGGCTGTCCAGCGCGGTCGCGGCCAGCATCGTGCGCTGGCGCGATGCCAACGGCGCGTTCAAGAACCGCCAGCAGCTGATGGCGGTGACAGGCCTGGGCGCCAAGACCTTCGAGCAGTCGGCGGGTTTCCTGCGCATCCGCGACGGCGACAACCCGCTGGACCTCTCCGGCGTGCACCCCGAAACCTATCCAGTCGTCGAGCGCATGCTGGCGCAACTGGGCCGCCCGGCGGCCGAGGTCATGGGCAAGAGCGACGTGATCCGCACGCTCAAGCCCGATGCCTTTGCCGACGAGAAGTTCGGCGCCATCACGGTCAAGGACATCCTGGTCGAACTGGAGAAGCCCGGCCGCGACCCGCGCCCCGACTTCAAGGTGGCGCGTTTCAACGACGGCGTCGAGGACATCAAGGACTTGACCGAGGGCATGGTGCTGGAAGGCACGGTGTCCAACGTCGCGCAGTTCGGCGCCTTTGTCGACCTGGGCGTGCACCAGGACGGCCTGGTTCACGTGAGCCAACTGGCCAACAAGTTCGTCTCCGACGCGCGCGAGGTGGTCAAGACCGGCGACATCGTCAAGGTGCGCGTGCTGGAGGTTGATCTGCCGCGCAAGCGCATTTCGCTGACCATGAAGCTCGACGCGCCGGTGCAGAAGGGCGCGGCCAAGTCCGACAACAGCTTCCGGCCAGCAGGGCGCAACGAGCGCCCGTCGGCGGGCCGTGGCGCGCCTGCGGCGCCTGCAGGCGGCAACGCCATGGCGGCGGCTTTCGCCAAGCTGCAAGGCAAGCGCTGATGGCCGTCCCTGCGCTGCGCATCCATGCCGGCCCGGCGGCACGGGCGCGGCTGCGCGAGCGCGGACTGCGGCCCGAGGACGTGCGGGTCATCCCGGCCGCGGCCGGTGGACCCAAGGGCCTGATCCTGGGCGCGCTGGACCGCTACATCTTTGGCGAGTGGCTGCCGCAAAGCACGCAAGCCGTGCATCTGCTCGGCGCATCGATCGGCGCCTGGCGCATGGCGACGGCCTGCCTGACGCGCAACCCGGCGGAGGTCGAGGCTGAATTCCTGCGTCTGGCGCATGACTACGTGCACCAGGACTACGAGACGGGGCCGGGCCGACGCCCGACCGCCGCCGCCGTGAGCCGCAGTTTTGCCGCCAAGCTCGATGAGGTGTTCGGCGGGCGCGAGGCCCTGGCCTTGTCGCATCCACGCCTGCACCTGCATGTGTTCACGTCCCGTGGCCGCCACGTGCTGGCGCGGGAAGGGCGGCTGCGCACGCCGCTGGGTTACACGGCAGCGTTTGCCGCCAATCTGGCGCACCGCCGCGCCATGGGTGGGTTCCTGGAGCGCGTGGTGTTTTCGGATCCGCGCGCGCCTTTGCCCATGCCGCTGCACGACTACCGCAGCCGGCAGGTCGCGCTCAGCACCGGGAACTTCCAGCCCAGCGTGCTGGCCAGCTGCTCGATTCCGTTTTGGCTGCAGGCCGTGCACGACATCGCGGGTGCGCCGCGCGGCGCCTACTGGGACGGCGGCATCACCGACTACCACTTGCACCTCAACTACGCGGCCATGGCCGGCGAGGGGCTGGTGCTGTATCCGCATTTCCAGCAGCAGGTGATTCCCGGCTGGCTGGACAAAGGCCTCAAGCGCCGGCATGGTCCCACATCGTTCCTGGATCGCGTGGTGCTGCTCGTGCCCAATCCGGAATGGGTCAAGACTTTGCCCAATGCCAAGCTGCCTGATCGCAATGACTTCCAGGCCTACGCAGGCGACCTGCCTGGACGCGTCAAAGCCTGGCAGGGCGCGATCGCGCGGAGCGAGCAGTTGCGCGATGAGTTTGCGGCGGCGTGCGGGGCCGAATCGCTGGACGCCTTGCCGCTTTGAAAGCGGGATCAGTCTCGGCCAGTAACAGCTTGTCACAGTGTCAAGCCGCGTAAAGATCGCGGTCCGGCCCACAGTCCCTGACAACCGGCTCGCCCGGCGCGCCGTTGTCTGCTCATCAGATTCACAAATGGAGAACACTGATGCGCAAGATCCTCGCCCTGACCCTCGCGGCCCTGGTTTTCAACGCCCTCGGCGGCTGCGTCATCATCCCCGAGCGTCACTGGGGATACCGGCACTACGGCGACGCGGGCAACGTGGACGTTTCCCACGGCGCAAATTCGGTGAAGCAGGCCTGATCCCATACCGTACAATCCCCGGCACTTCAACCAACAAGGGCTGAGAAAGGCAAGATGGTTATGACACCGCGAACTACGACCACCTCCACACAGGTTTAGTCGGCCGCGGCTCGTCACGTCTTTTCTCATCTCCTCAAAAGCGCGGCATTCATGGCCGCGCTTTTTTGTTTTTTGCTTCCGGAGTTCTGAACATGATCTCGATTCAATTGCCCGATGGTTCCAAGCGCGAATTTGCCCAGGCCGTGACCGTGGCCGAGGTGGCCGCCAGCATCGGCGCAGGCCTGGCCAAGGCCGCGCTGGCCGGCCGCGTGGGGCAGGGCGACAGCGCCCGCCTGGTTGATACCAGCCATTTGATCGAGGCTGACACGCAGCTCGCCATCATTACCGACAAGGACACCGACGGCCTGGAGATCATTCGCCACTCCACGGCCCATTTGCTGGCCTACGCGGTCAAGGAGCTGTTCCCGGATGCCCAGGTCACCATCGGTCCGGTGATCGAGAACGGCTTCTATTACGACTTTGCCTACAAGCGCCCCTTCACGCCCGACGACCTGGCCGCCATCGAGTCGAAGATGAGCGAGCTGGCCAAGAAGGACGAGAAGGTGCAGCGCTCGGTGCTGCCGCGCGACGAGGCCGTGGCCTACTTCAAGGGCCTGGGCGAGGCCTACAAGGCCGAGATCATCGCCAGCATCCCGGCCGACCAGGACGTGTCGCTCTACGCCGAAGGCGGCTTCACCGACCTGTGCCGCGGCCCCCACGTGCCGTCCACGGGCAAGCTCAAGCATTTCAAGCTGATGAAGGTGGCCGGCGCCTACTGGCGCGGCGACCACCGCAACGAACAGCTGCAGCGCATCTACGGCACGGCCTGGGCCAGCAAGGACGACCTGCAGAAGTACCTGACCATGCTCGAGGAGGCCGAGAAGCGCGACCACCGCAAGATCGGCAAGGAGCTCGACCTGTTCCACATCGACGAGCACGCGCCCGGCGTGGTGTTTTGGCATCCCAAGGGCTGGACGGTCTGGCAGGAGGTCGAGCAGTACATGCGCCGTGTCTACCGCGACAACGGCTACCAGGAGGTCAAGGGTCCGCAGCTGCTCGACAAGACGCTGTGGGAGGCCACCGGGCACTGGGACAAGTACCGCGACAACATGTTCACGACCGAGTCGGAAAAGCGCGACTACGCGCTCAAGCCGATGAACTGCCCCGGCCATATCCTGATTTTCAAGCAGGGCATCAAGAGCTACCGCGACCTGCCGCTGCGCTTCGGCGAGTTCGGCCAGTGCCACCGCAACGAGCCCACGGGCGGCCTGCACGGCATCATGCGCGTGCGCGGCTTTACGCAGGATGACGGCCATATCTTCTGCACCGAGGACATGATCCAGTCCGAGGTCAAGGCCTTCACGACGCTGCTGCAGAAGGTCTACAAGGACTTCGGCTTCGACCACATCATCTACAAGCTGTCGACGCGGCCCGAGAAGCGTATCGGCACGGAAGAAAGCTGGGACAAGGCCGAGGCCGCGCTGGCCGAGGGCCTGCGCGCCTCGGGGTGCGAGTTCGAATACCTGCCGGGTGAAGGGGCGTTCTACGGCCCCAAGATCGAGTACACGCTGAAGGATGCGCTGGGGCGCGAGTGGCAATGCGGCACCATGCAGGTCGACCCCAACATGCCAGAGCGCCTGGACGCCGAGTTTGTCGGCGAAGATGGTTCGCGCCATCGACCCATCATGCTGCATCGCGCCATCGTCGGCAGCCTGGAGCGTTTCATCGGCATCCTAATCGAGCAGCATGCCGGCGCGCTGCCGGTATGGCTGGCGCCGACCCAGGTGGTGGTGGCCAACATCACCGACGCGCAGGCCGACTATGTGGCAGAAATCGTCAAAACGCTGCAAAAACAAGGGCTTAGGGTGGCGAGCGATTTGCGCAATGAAAAAATCACGTATAAAATCCGTGAGCATTCATTGCAAAAGGTTTCGTACATCCTCGTCGTGGGCGACAAGGAGAAGGCAAATGGAACCGTTGCGGTGCGCGCCCGCGGCAATCAAGACCTGGGTGTGATGCCCCTGGACGGCTTTATCAGTACGCTCTCCGAGGCACTCGCCAGCAAGTCCTGAGCCTTTCGGGCGCGCTTTTGCTTGTTTCGAGCTTTTTTGCCTTGGGCTCTTTGAAAGGTTTGCACCATCGCTACTTTTGCTGATCGTCGTGTGATTCCCGAGCGTAAGCATCGGTTGAACCGCGAAATTTCTGCTCCTGAAGTCCGTCTGAACGGACCCGAGAACGAGCCCTTGGGCATTGTGAGCATCCAGGAAGCGCTGCGCATGGCGGGCGATCTGGATGTCGATCTGGTCGAGATTGCCGCAACCGCCGTGCCGCCCGTGTGCCGGCTGATGGACTACGGCAAGTTCAAGTACCAGGAGCAGAAACGGGCGGCCGAGGCCAAGTCCAAGCAGAAAGTGATCGAAATCAAGGAAGTCAAGTTCCGTCCCGGTACGGACGAAGGCGACTACCAGATTAAGATGCGCAATCTGCGCCGCTTCATTGCGGAAGACGGTGACAAAGGCAAGGTGACCCTGCGTTACCGTGGCCGTGAGATCACCCACCAGGACATCGGCATGCGCTTGCTTGAACGCATCCGCGACGAACTGGCCGACGTGTCGGTGGTGGAGAACATGCCCAAGCTGGAAGGGCGGCAGATGATCATGGTGTTGGCGCCGAAGAAGCGCTGACCCCCGCTCCCGGGAATACCGGGAGCCGCCCCCCGAGGGGCGCAATCCATTTCGGGCGTGGCCCGAGATGGATTGCAAGCAGGCCGCCCTTGGGAGCGGCCCGGCGGGCGGCCTAACTGCCGAGCGTTGATCTGAAGCCCCGGCGGGTGGCCCTGAGGCCGGCGCTGATTTAGAATATACGGTTTTGGCCCGTCGATCTGGTCGTCGGCGGGCTTATTAGTCTCCAGAGGCTGGCAAGTGTTGAGAAGCCCTCAACCGCCTGTGGGACGCACAAAGAAGGAGCAGTCATGCCCAAAATGAAGACCAAGAGCGGCGCGAAGAAGCGTTTCCGCGTCCGTCCGGGTGGTACCGTCAAGCGCGGTCAGGCGTTCAAGCGCCACATCCTGACCAAGAAGACCACGAAGAACAAGCGCCACCTGCGTGGCACTGCGACCGTGCATGAGACCAACATGGGACACATCGCTGCGATGCTGCCCTTTGCTGGCCTGTAATCCGCTTAACTTAGGAGATACAACATGCCTCGCGTTAAACGTGGTGTAACCGCACGTGCCCGTCACAAGAAGGTCCTGGCCCTGGCCAAGGGTTTCCGTGGTCGTCGCAAGAATGTCTTCCGCATCGCCAAGCAGGCGGTGATGAAGGCAGGCCAGTACGCCTACCGTGACCGCCGTGCCAAGAAGCGCGTGTTCCGCCAACTCTGGATTGCCCGTATCAACGCGGCTTCCCGGGGTCTGGGACTGACCTACAGCAAGTTTGTGGCTGGCCTGAAGAAGGCTCAGATCGACATCGACCGCAAGGTCCTGGCCGATCTGGCCGTCAACGATCCTGCTGGCTTTGCCAGCATCTTCGACAAGGTGAAGGCAGCACTCTGACCACTCCGTAGCGCTGACGCGCTCCCCTCAAGGGGCACGCCAGCGGCCCGGCAAAGCCGGTTCCGCGGCGTCCCTTGATGGGCGTGGTTTGTTTCCAAGGCCGACACCCTGTGTTCGGCCTTTTTTATTTTTCGCCCCGCGATGAACGATCTCGATCAATTGCTACAGACCGCCCAGGCAGACTTCGCTGCCGCGGCCACGCCCGCCGAGCTGGAAAACGCCAAGGCCAAATTCATCGGCAAGTCCGGTTGCGTGACCGAACTGATGAAGGGCCTGGCTGCGCTGTCCATAGCCGAGAAGAAGACCCGCGGGGCAGCCATCAACGTGCTCAAGACCGGCATCGAGGCCGCTCTGACCGCGCGCCGTCAGGCCATGGCCGACGCCGAGCTCGCCGAGCAGCTGAAGGCCGAGGCGCTGGACGTGAGCCTGCCTGGCCGCAGCCGCGGCACCGGCGGCCTGCACCCGATCACGCGAGCCATGGAGCGCATCGAGGCCATCTTCGGCTCGATGGGCTTCGACGTGGCCGACGGCCCCGAGATCGAGAACGACTGGTTCAATTTCACCGCGCTGAACACGCCGGCCGACCATCCGGCGCGTTCGATGCACGATACGTTTTATGTGGAGGGCGGGCACGTGCTGCGCACCCACACCAGCCCCATGCAGATCCGCTACGCGGTGCAGCACGTCAAGCGCCATCAGGCCTTGATCGATGCGGGGCAGAGCATGCCCGAGATCCGAGTGATTGCGCCGGGCCGCACCTACCGGGTCGACAGCGATGCGACCCATTCGCCCATGTTCCACCAGGTCGAAGGCCTGTGGGTGGGCGAGAACATCAGCTTCAAGGACCTGAAGTCGGTGTACGTCAACTTCATGCAGCAGTTCTTCGAGACGACGGACATGGAGATCCGTTTCCGTCCGAGCTACTTCCCGTTCACCGAGCCCAGCGCCGAGATCGACATGATGTTCGGCAGCGGTCCGCTCAAGGGCCGCTGGCTGGAAGTGTCGGGTTCGGGCCAGGTGCATCCGCAAGTGATCCGCAACATGGGCCTGGACCCTGAGCGTTACATCGGCTTCGCCTTCGGCTCCGGCATCGACCGCCTGGCCATGCTGCGTTACGGCGTGAACGACCTGCGCCTCTTCTTTGATGGTGACCTGCGCTTCCTGGCCCAGTTCAAGTGAGCTGAGCCGATCCGAGACGACACCCAAAGACACAAGCCTGAAGAGACACCATGCAATTTCCTGAATCCTGGCTGCGGGCCTTCTGCAATCCGCCCCTGAACACCCGAGCGCTGGCCGAATTGCTCACCATGTCCGGCCTCGAAGTGGAAGAGCTGCGCCCGGTGGCGCCGCCGTTCCACGGCATCGTCGTGGCCGAAATCCTGGAGGCCGAGCAGCACCCCAACGCCGACAAGCTGCGCGTCTGCAAGGTCAACGCGGGCGTTCATTTCAACAATGGCGAGCCGCTGCAGATCGTCTGCGGCGCGCCGAATGCGCGCGCCGGCATCAAGGTGCCTCTCGCCACCGTTGGTGCTGAGCTGCCGCCTGGCGAGGATGGCAAGCCCTTCAAGATCGGCGTCGGCAAGCTGCGCGGCGTCGAGAGCTACGGCATGCTTTGTTCGGGGCGCGAGCTCAAGCTCAGCGAGGAGCATGGCGGTCTGCTGGAGCTCGACGCTTCGGCTCCCGTAGGCCAGGACATCCGCGAGCACTTGCAGCTCGACGATACCCTGTTCACGCTCAAGCTTACGCCCAACCTGGCGCATTGCCTGAGCGTCTACGGCGTCGCCCGCGAGGTCTCGGCCCTGACCGGCACGCCGCTGCAAGTGCCCAGCTTCCCCGCCGTGCCCGTCAAGCACCAGGACAAGATGCCCGTGCGCATCGAGGCGAGCGACCTGTGCGGCCGCTTCTCGGGCCGCATCGTGCGCGGCGTCAATACGCAAGCCAAGACGCCGGCCTGGATGGTCGAGCGCCTGGCGCGCTGCGGCCAGCGTTCGGTCTCGCCGCTGGTCGACATCTCCAACTACGTGATGTTCGAATACGGCCGCCCGTCCCACATCTTCGACCTGGACAAGATCCATGACGAGATGGTGGTGCGCTGGGCCAAGCCAGGCGAATCGCTCAAGCTCCTGAACGGCAACACCATCACGCTGGACGAAACCGTCGGCGTGATCGCCGATGCCCAGGCTGTCGAGTCGCTGGCCGGCATCATGGGCGGCGACGCCACGGCGGTGTCCGACGACACCCGCAACGTCTACGTCGAGGCCGCGTTCTGGTGGCCGAAGGCGGTGATGGGCCGCTCGCGCAAGTTTAACTTCTCGACCGACGCCGGCCACCGTTTCGAGCGCGGCGTGGACCCCGCGCAGACCGTCGAGCACATCGAGCGCATCACGCAGCTGATCCTCGACATCTGCGGCGGCGAGGCAGGTCCGATGGACGACCAGACCACCGCCTTGCCCGAGCGCAAGCCCGTGAGCCTGCGCGTGGCGCGCGCCGCCAAGGTCATCGGCATGCCGCTGACGCAGGCCGACTGCGCAGCTGTGTTCGAGCGCCTGGGCCTGTCGTTCACGCAGGGCGAGGGCGTGCTGACCGTGACGCCGCCGAGCTGGCGCTTCGACCTGTCGATCGAGGAAGACCTGATCGAGGAAGTCATCCGCGTGATGGGCTATCCCAAGCTGCCGTCCACGCCGCCACTGGCGCCCGTGGTGGGCAAGGTGCGCTCGGAGTCGCGTCGCAGCGTGCACGCGCTGCGCCATGCCCTGGCCGGCCGTGACTACTTCGAAACCATCAATTTCAGCTTCGTCGAGGCGCGCTGGGAGCAGGACCTGGCCGGCAATACCAATCCCATCCAACTGCTGAACCCGATTGCGGCGCCGTTGGCGGTGATGCGCACCAGCCTGATAGGCAGCCTGGTCAACGTGCTGCGCTACAACCTGACGCGCAAGGCGCCGCGCGTGCGCGTGTTCGAGATCGGTCGCGTGTTCCTGCGCGATGCCAGCGTGGCCGAGAGCGACGCCACCATCGCCGGCGTGCACCAGCCCATGCGCGTGGCGGGCCTGGCCTTCGGTCCGGCAAACCAATCGCAGTGGAGCCAGCGCGACCGCGCCGTCGATTTCTTTGACGTCAAGGGCGACCTGGAGGCCTTGTTCGCACCGGCGCAGCTGCGTTTCGTCGCGGCCGAGCATCCGGCCCTGCATCCGGGCCGCAGCGCCCGTGTGAAGCTCGACGGCGTGGACGTCGGCGTGATCGGCGAGCTGCATCCCAAATGGCGCCAGGCCTACGAGATGCCGCAGGGCGCCGTCGCGCCCATCCTGTTCGAACTCGATCTGCAGGCGACCCTGGCGCGCACCGTGCCCCAAGGGCAGGGCGTGCCGCGCCAGCAATCGGTGCTGCGCGACATTGCCGTGATCGTCAATGACAAGGTCACGCACGAGAAATTGATGCAGACCATTTCCGGCGCGGGCGCAGGGCTGGTACGCTCTGCACGCCTGTTCGACGTGTTCAAGCCGACGCAGTCCAGCGCCGATATGCAGCCTGACGAGCGCAGCATGGCCGTGCGGCTCGAACTGCTCGATGAAGAATCGAACCTGACCGACGAACGCATTGAACAGGCGGTGGCGCAGGTCCTGTCCGCGCTGTCCGAGCAGCTTGGCGCCCGTTTGCGTGCTTGAAACGTGCCTGATACGTGCCTGAAGTAGAGGTAAGGGAAGAAGCCACCGCCATGAGTCCAGACGACACCCAGAACAGCCCGGCCCGCGTGCTGCTGCCCAGCCTCGAGACGCCGACCTTGACCAAGGCCGAGCTGGCCGAACTCCTGTTCGACAAGCTCGGCTTGAACAAGCGCGAGTCCAAGGACATGGTGGAAGCCTTCTTCGACATCATCCACGACAGCCTGGTGCAGGGGCGCGACGTCAAACTGTCGGGATTTGGCAACTTCAACATCCGCCGCAAGGCGCCGCGGCCGGGCCGCAATCCCCGCACCGGTGAGTCGATTCCTATCGAGGCGCGCAATGTCGTGACCTTTCATGCCAGCCACAAACTCAAGGATGTGGTGCAGGGGGATGTTTCCGTTGGCGACGACATCGAGTAGAGTCTGATCTCCTTACCTGAAGTCCTTGATTTCAATGGATAAAGCGCTTCCATCCATCCCCGCCAAACGCTACTTCACCATCGGTGAGGTGAGCGAGTTGTGCGGCGTGAAGCCCTATGTGCTGCGCTACTGGGAGCAGGAGTTCACGCAGCTCAAGCCCATGAAGCGGCGCGGCAACCGGCGCTATTACCAGCACCACGAGGTGCTGCTGATTCGCCGCATCCGCGACTTGCTCTACGACCAAGGATTCACCATCAGCGGCGCCCGCAACCAATTGGGCGACGGCGCACCGACAAAGTCCGATGCGGCGGCGCAGGCCTTCCACGAAGAAGCGTTGGCCGCGCAAGACTTCGAGCAAGACGACGAGACCGCCTACACCGCCGCCATGGCCGCCCATGTGTCAGGTCATGCGCACCTGAGTGTGGGGTTGGACAAGCTCTCGCTCGACCAGGTCCGCGAAGAATTATTGGCCATTCGCGCTTCACTTCTTGCCTGAGAGGCAAAAATCGTTCTATAATCTCATCTTTCGTCGGGGTGTAGCGCAGCCTGGTAGCGCACTTGCATGGGGTGCAAGGGGTCGCGAGTTCGAATCCCGCCACCCCGACCAAAAATAATAAGAAAGATCAAGGACTTAGGTGCTTCGGCCCTAAGTCTTTTTTCATTGGTGCGCGCGGTAGGGGTGTCTGGTGCCCGTTCGGTGCCCGTTTGTCGCAGGCTAGGGTTGCGAGCCGCTACGAGTCCAGCCGCTACCAGCAACTCGCCGCCATGCCCAAGGTGTCCATTGAAACCGATCTAGCGCCGCCAGGATCGCGCAGAACAGGGAGGTGCAGGGGTAGCTGGTGCGTGTGCTGCTGCCGCGCCTGTAGCGCGTCTGGCGGCCTTGGTGCAGGGGCAGGCCGTGCGGGCTGGTAAATTTTGCATTTATAGGTCAAATGACCAAATTCATATTTTCGGATTTGTTTCCGAGTCAGCCGACAAGCGCGGTCAACGCGATAAAGGCGACAGTGATTAAAACCACCCCTGCATAGTGCTGCGCGGGTGGCCGTGACCAGGGATCGAAGCGCCATCTTGACGCTGTGAGCCCGCATGCTGACCGACTGGTTCGCAGATCGTTGAACTCACACTATCGACCC
>JAFALA010000077.1 GCA_019234815.1 Burkholderiaceae bacterium
TAGAGCGCCTGTTCACGATCGGCGCGGATCAGGTTCTGCGCCAGCATCAGGTAAGACAGGTTCGCTTCGCGGATTTCGGAGAGGATCTGTTCGGCATTCATCGCGGGACTCCTTCGTGGACTCGGGCGCCGTATCGGCATGCATCGCATTGTGAAGATGCGATTTGGACCGCTGCATCAGCCCAATTCCCTGTCTTGAGTCCCGCTTTCTCTGTAGCCTTTGTAGGATTTTTTCCTACAAGCAGTCAGCCATGCCGCAGCCGCCCCGCGAGCGCCTGCGTAGGCGCCGGGGACCCGGCCATGGCTTGGGAGCGGATGACGCTGAACCTCCCGGTTAGCGTCCGGCACGGCGCGCGGCTCGCGCGCCGGCGGAAATTCAGGCGGCGATGGCCTGCAGGCGTTCGACTTCGGTGTCGACCAGCGGCGCCAGGTCGGGCGCGTCACGCATCAGGCTGGCGCGGGCGTCGCCCGGGCGCTGCAGGCGCTGCAGCGTAGCCAGCGCGTCGGCCGTGCGGTTCAGCGCGACCTGGGCGAAGCCCAGCGTGTAGAGGCTCGGACCATGCTCGGGCGTCACGGCCAGGGCGCGGATCGCGTAGCTGGCCGCCATCTCGTGCTCGCCGGCCGACAGCAGCAGGGCCGCCATGTCGCTGAGCAGGTCGTGGCTGGCCGGTACCTGCATCAGCGCGTCATTCAGCAGCGAGAGGCCCCGGCCGAGCTGGCCGCGCGCCGCCTCGGCGAAGGCAGCGTTGCGTGCGCGGTGCAGCAGGGAGAGCGCTTCGGCAGACGGACGACCTTCGGTCTCGTCGTCGATCGGCAGATGGGCGCCATTGATAGGGGCTTGGAAAGTTTGCATGGGCAACTCCGGTCAGCGGCGCGACTCGGCCGCTCTGACGTGGACTTTAGGGATTGGGCCCGGCGCGGATCGCCGGATTAGCGCGACCTTTGCCCCCGCTTCTCGCAGCACCCTGCCCTGCCCTGCGGTCGAAATCAATCCTGTCGACCCGCCTTTTCTGCTTCCTTTTCAGCGGATCGATGCGCCAAGGCCGCCGCGACCGCTTCCCGCGTCGGCCTAAAGGCCAGGACTTCCTTTCAGATCAACGCCTTAGCAACGCCAACCCAAGGATTTCACGACCCAGCCAGCCATCCAAAGCCGCACCGGAGCAGCGCCGATCCGCCGAACTGCCCAGAAAACCGGTGTTTTTTCCGCAGATCGAATCTATTGACAAACAGCCCTCAAGTTCTGGCTGGGTTTGTCCGATAGCCATTCCAACGGGTCTGGAAGCAGGCGCGTGCAGAAGGCAATTCGATCTGAAAGGAAGCGCAAGATGGCCCTCATCATCAACACCAACCTGTTGTCGCTGGACGCTCAGCGCAACACGGCCCAGACGCAGAACCAACTCGCGACGGCCATGCAGCGCCTGTCGTCCGGTCTGCGCATCAACTCGGCAGCGGACGACGCCGCCGGTCTCGCGATTTCGCAACGCATGCAGGCGCAAGTCAACGGCATGAACGTCGCGATCCGCAACTCCAACGACGGCATCTCGCTGGCACAGACCGCTGAAGGCGCACTGGGCCAGGTCGGCAACTCGCTGCAGCGCATGCGCGAACTCGCCGTGCAGGCCGCCAACGCGACCAACACCGACGCCGACAAGGACTCGCTGGACCAGGAATTCGGCCAACTCGCCGATGAAATCCAGCGCGTGCTCGGCGGCACGACCTTCAACGGCAAGGCCATCATCGGCGCCGACGCTGGCGATCAGACCTTCCAGGTCGGCGCCAATACGACGACCAACGACACGATCACGGTCACGACCACCAACCTGACGACCGACAACACGATCACGGCCGTTGCGGGCACGGACAACACGGGCTCGGGTCGCGCGGTCATCGACCACACGGCGACAGCCAGCGGCATCCAGACCGTCATCAACAACATCGACACGGCGCTGAATACCGTCAACTCGACGCGCGCCACGATGGGCGCCACGCAGAACCGGTTCGACGCCGTGATCAGCAACCTGCAGGTCTCCGTCGAGAACCAGTCGGCCGCCGAAAGCCGCATCACCGACGCCGACTTCGCGGCAGAAACCGCGAACCTGAGCCGTGCGCAGATCCTGCAGCAGGCCGGCACCGCGATGATTGCGCAAGCCAACCAGCAACCGCAGCAAGTGCTGACCCTTCTTCGATGAAGGCGGGCCAGCCCAGCTGGCCGTGAGCTCAGGCTCCGCAGGCGCCACAAGCGCCCACTAAACGGAGCCGGTTCATCTACCAGCGCAGCCCGTTCTAACGCCGTCCGCGACGAGTTCGCGGGCGGCGCTTGGCGGCCTTCGCGCAAAAAGGCTTCAAGTCGATCCAGGAACGCGTCGATAAGGCGTGCAACGGGTCCGTTTCACTACGGCCTCGTTGTTCCCGAACTCGCTTCGGGCTCATCGCCATCGTGACGACGCACCGAAAGGATCGGACATGCC
>JAFALA010000038.1 GCA_019234815.1 Burkholderiaceae bacterium
AGGCTACAGGTCTGGATTTTGAACAGGAGCCTTCATGTCACGGGTCTTCGCATACTGCCGCGTGTCAACGACCGACCAGACACCGGAAAACCAAGTTCAGCAGATCGCAGCAGCTGGATTCAACATCGACCGACGACGCATCGTCACTGAGGCAGTCTCGGGCTCTGTTGCGGCATCAGAGCGTCTGGGCTGGCGTCAGTTGCTCAACAAGCTTGAGCCGGGTGATGTCGTAGTTGTCACCAAGATTGACCGGCTGGGGCGGAACGCGATGGATGTCCGGGCAACCGTTGAGGCGTTGGAAGCTGAAGGGATCAAGATCCATTGCCTGGCCCTGGGAGGTATGGACCTCACTAGTTCAACAGGGAAGATGACCATGGCTGTCCTGGGCGCAGTCGCTGAATTCGAGCGTGACCTGCTGATAGAGAGAACCCATGCAGGACTTCAACGCGCACGGACGGAAGGTAAGCTGCTTGGACGCCCCCAAAGCTTGACAGACAAGCAGCGGGAGAAGGCGCGTACCATGTTGCGCGGGGGGTACTCAGTGTCTGCCGTCGCCCGTGAACTCCTGACTAGTCGAGCAACTGTCATGCGGATTCGAGATGCTAGCAAGGCATGACTCAGCTGCAGTTAAGCAGTCAACGGTCCGTCAAGATCTCTCAAGGTTTCACAGCGTCACTACACCCCCATGTAGTGACATCACTACACAGTTGAATGTCATGACACGGAATCCGTCGTTTCCTGCTGTCGATGACAAGTCGGGCCTCAGATTTTCTCGACATCTCACAAGTGGCGAGCGAACTACCAGTTGACTCTCCAACGACCCCCACCAGTGCAAGCACTACAGTGTGCGAGGCTCCTCCAATCGTTTCGCCCTTCCAGCTTGAGCAAACCCTTCTCGGCTTGGTCACCTTTGAAGGCAGGTTTCCAGTTTGAATCCTTGTGTTGGCAGGCTTTGGTCTGCACCAGAGAGTCAACGCCGCCTCCGCTACCAATTTTCTTGTAGTACCGAACCTCACCAGGCTCCGGTGGTGGTTGAACTTCCTCCTCAACTGCGCCTGGTTCACCGCCTGCTTCGTCATTGGCAGCTTCTGTCTTACGCTCCGCGTAGGTTGCCGCCGAAAGCTTCCATTGCAGCGATTGAATGGTACTCTCGGCCTTTGCCAAATCAGCCGTCAGTCGTGCGTTCTCCTCGATGATCGAGTCAAGTTCGCTATTGCGAGAGTCAACCTCTAACGCCTGCAACCGCTCTTTCTCTGCCACCCGTCGAATGTCTCGGAACGCCGCCGGAAGCGGCATTGTCAACGCAGCCGCAGACATAACTTCTCGCCGCAGATTGGCCAGGAACCGATTCCGCCCCGCGTCATCCAAACCAAAGGCAGCAAGCTGTGATGCACGCCAATTGATCCCTGGAAGAGAACCGTCTGGCCGCACTCCTGGCCAATAGAGCCGCACGGCTCCAAGATAGCAGGAGTCACGTGGACCCAATTCATCTGTAAGAACCCATGAAGACTCCGCGCCTACTACGGCGACATCGGCAAGACCAACCAGGCTTTCCGCCAGCTTGGTGTGCATGTCAGACCAAACCTGTTCGTCCTCGTCGTTTGACACCACGACAAGAGGAAGGCGCCGAGTCTTGGAGCGAAGGACTTTGCAAAGCACCTGTGCGGAACTGTCCTCGGTGGCGTCAAATGCCTTCGACAGCGGCACTTCTTGCCCCGCGAAATTCCAGTCAGGGTATGCATCGATCAAGGATCTGACGATCCATGGGCAGCGCGGGTAGATCCCTACTGGGGCAACACGTGATTCACCCGGTGCCGCCGCAAGCGAGGCATAAACCACCACCCGCCCGCTTACAGCAGCGAACTGGAGGTTGGTCGTGAACATCGCACCTGTGTGTGCGGTCTCGATCAGTTCGACTTCATGAAGAACGCCAGCCTTGCTCCGGATCTCGTGTCGGCAGAATTGCCCAGTTCCATCTCCAGTCTTCGAATCGAACGATCCATCGTGCTCACGTGGCGTCGTCGCCCCCTTCTTCGAAAGCCAGCTGTCCACCAGGCCATTCATCGTATCCAAGCGCTTCTCCGGATCGGCGTCCAGCGCTTCGAATGAGTAAGCTGCCAAACTCTGCATGTCACCTCCTCAAAAGATGACGACATCCTAACCGCGGAACTGTGGCTCAGCCCCGGATCGCAATGGGGCCTAGGTGGCGCGCCCGGGTCTAAGCGGCGGGAATCAGCACGTGCGATGTTGCAGGGGGTACACAGTATCCGCCGTTGCCCGCGAACTCATGACAAATCGAGTAACTATCATGCGAATTCGGGACTCCGTGAAGACCCAACTAGTTCAGTGACCACTGGCAACTATTGAGATGTGTCCCACATTTGTCCCCCGGGTTCTTGATTTCTATGGACAGGTCAAGTGGGACCTGACCGGATGGGCCCGCAGCACAGGGGAACGCTTGGGGACCCTTATAGTCTTAGAACAGGCGAGACCCCCAATAGGGGTCGGTTTCTTCAACCGCGCATGCCCACGCCCAACCTTATAGGGCCGACCGGGAAGTAGAGGTCTTCAGGAGGGGCTTGATTTTTCGTGCCCGAGACGCGAAGGGCACCCCGATTTTCGAATACCGAGACCGCAACAGACCTGGTCGAATCAGTCTTCGCTTTGCATGGCGAGCTTTACGTGCCCGCGCATCGTTCTTGTTCGCGATGTTGTTGGCCCAGGGAATCAGCGCAAACGACCCAACGGTAAGGGCCACAATGAAAGTAAGCCCGAGATCAATGGTCATGGTCCCACCTCACCGAAGATGTGCTGCAAGAAGAGTAGCACGATAGACCAGTCCAGGAGACCCGGGACGTGAAGTGTCACGCGCCCGGTAAGAAGTCGTCCACCAGTACCTGATCCATAGTCCAGGGGCAAGCTTCCGGAAATGTGTCTAAACCGGTCTCGGTTTCGGCGTAGACGGTTGCCAGGACCCAGACGCGCGTCAACCAGTCTGAATCGACCAGTTTGTGCTTCAGGCTGGGGGCCTCCTTCAGTTGGTCCATGAGCTTGAAGCGTTGAAGCTTGATGGCGCTTCGCAAACCAGTACCCAGTTGATCGGGCTGAAGCTGCCACTTCAACAGGAACGCGAGGAGCGACTCCAAGTTGTTTGCGAACTCGCGTTGTTCGCGCCTAGCTAAATCTCCGAGCTCTTCCGCGATGTTTCCCAAGTCGAGCTCGGAAACTCTACCGGTGCGCAGCAGCACCGCTTGGTCAATCGCCCAGGCAACTATGTCTGTGTCATATGACGTACCCAACTTGATCTCCTGGGCAAGTGAATCCGTTGTCGTTCGGCGAGACATTGATCAGGTGTTGTCACTGACCCGCGCATACTTCGCGAGCACCTCAAGACAAATGCAGTATCCTATGCGCCGGCGCCGCCTGACGCCTCCACGTCCACCCTCGGGTGAAGTTCCCTCCGCTTGAGCACAGGCTCATTTCTGATCATTTTTGCAATCCTGTTTGGCGTACCGACGCTAGGTGGACAGCAAAGTTACGTCGATCAATGGAGAGAACGATGAATCAGTCAGATAGGCGCCCTCCGTCGCTTAGAAGGATCAAGGCTCGCGCGAAAGACCTGAAAAAGCGGCAAGGCGGCGCGTACACAGCCCAC
Source organism: Burkholderiaceae bacterium (assembly GCA_019234815.1). GTDB lineage: Bacteria > Pseudomonadota > Gammaproteobacteria > Burkholderiales > Burkholderiaceae_C > JAFALA01. The sequence goes on from JAFALA010000038.1 coordinate 3,656, forward strand.
GTGGAAGCAATCAAGTCGGAGGCTGGATTCAGCATGCCGGATGAAAAGCGCTCAGCAAATTCCGGCTGTGAGGATAAGAAACCGCCCCTTCGTCACGCGGAAGGGCAACCCGGTAGGCCAATTTTTTCTACTGAGATTGGTGGATACACGTGGTCCCTGGAGTGCGGCAAGACTGGGCCCGAATTGTGGATGAGGGCAGCCAGTAGGCTCGCAGCCCCCTGCCGAGCAATTCAATTGGGGATTTTTCCGGTTCTTATGCCACCTGAGTCTGAGCAATATGGGCACAAACGCGCCAACTGGACGTTGATGCGGTACACCAGCTACGTGTGTCATATATTGCCAGGTTTTGATGATGATGCCGCACAAGAGTTGTCGAGACAGTTCGGGATTCCTGTTTGGCGGTCGGAAATGCGGCAGGATCAACAGCGGCTATCTGAGCGCATGTTCTTGCAGAGCCCAGCGTTTACCGCTCTCAGGTCGGCGATCAGGGAGAGTCCGGAACGGCCGAAATGTGATGCTTGGGATTATGGGCTCTCGCGATTGTGGACCGTTTTGGTGGCAATGCCGGATCATCTCTTTGACCAAATCGGCTGCGACGTTGCTGGGTTGTTGACAGACCCGGTTGCAACCCGCTCTGTCCGAGTAAATGGAGGGTTCAAGGCCTTGGTTGAGGGTGTTGAAGGGTCGTGGCGTACGCTGCCTGACCAGTCGAGCGCGCTGGAGGCCTTGCTCTACAAGACTCTCCCACTGAAGTTGGTTCGCCAGGCCATGCGCGGGTAATCAACGGAACAGGCCAGCCAGTCTGACTGGCCTGTCTTGTCACCTTCGCGCTCAGCTCGCGGATTGACAAATTTGATCCAATCGTGATCCACTGACGTGCCCAATTCTGGGCAATCATCCCGGATCAACGAATGAATTTTGGGTTCCGCACCGTCGTCGAAATGGAAGCGCTGGCCGCCGTACAGATCGGCCTGCTGACCGATTACGACTGTGCAAAAACCCAATCCCCGCTCTTGCCCCCGTGCTTTTCCAGCACACGGATGTCGGTCATCACCATGCCGCGGTCGGCCGCCTTGCACATGTCGTAAATGGTCAGCAGGCCGATCTGTACGGCAGCCAGCGCCTCCATTTCGACACCGGTACGGCCCAGCGTTTCGACTTGCGCTTCGCAATGCACGCAGCTTTGCGCTTCATCGGTGCGGAACTCGACGGCGACATGCGTCAGCGGCAGCGGGTGGCACAGGGGAATCAGGTCGGCGCAGCGCTTGGCGGCCTGGATGGCGGCGATGCGGGCAATGCCGATCACGTCGCCCTTCTTGGCCGTGCCTTGCAGGATCAGTTGAAGGGTGGCGGACTGCATGCGAATGGTGCCCGCGGCGCGCGCCTTGCGATGGGTGGCGGCCTTGCTGGCCACGTCCACCATGTGGGCTTGTCCCTGGGCGTCAAAATGCGTCAGCGGTGAATTCATGGGGCAGCAACAATCGCGAAACCAGGAAACTGTCATCATATCGACCTGTCGCAAGGCAGAGCTTGGCGCAGTTTGGGAGAAATGTTTGTGAGTGGACGGAATCGGGGCGCAGTGCCGCATGTGAGTCGAAGCGCGAGCCGGGGAAGGCGCCTGGGATGGTCGGCGGTGCTTTTGTCCCTGCTCTTGAATCTGGTGTCGGCGCCTTTGGTTCATGCGCAGGTGAATCTGCCTGCCCTGGGCGACTCGGTGTCCGATGACCTGGGCATCGGCCTGGAGCGCCGGGTTGGCGATCAGGTGATGCGCGAAATCAAGCTGGACCCCGATTACATCGACGATCCGCTGATTCTGGAGTACGTGGAAGACACCTGGCGTCCCCTGGTCGAGGCATCAAAGCGCCTGGGCAACATCAGCGACGAGACCAGGGACCGCTTCGCCTGGGAGCCTTTCCTGGTGCGCGATCGCAGCGTCAATGCATTTGCGCTGCCGGGCGGCTTCATCGGCGTGCACCTGGGCCTGATCGCGATCACCGGCTCGCGCGACGAACTGGCCTCGGTGATGGCCCATGAACTCTCGCACGTCACGCAGCGCCACGTGGCGCGCCGCATGGTGGGCGACTCGCACAGCAGCATGCTGGCGACGGCCGGGCTGATCCTGGGCCTGATTGCCGCCGGCCGTGCCGGCAGCCCGGACCTGGCCAGCGCAGCCATCATGGGCTCGCAAGCGGCGGCCATACAAGCCTCGCTGAACTTCTCGCGCGACATGGAGCGCGAGGCGGATCGCGTCGGCTTCAACGTTCTGACCCACGCGGGTTACCAGGGCTACGGCATGGTCAGCATGTTCGAGCGCATGGAGCAGGCCTACCACTTGATGGATTCAGGCAGCTACCCGTATTTGCGCTCGCACCCCTTGACCTCGGAACGCATTGGCGATGCGCGCGCGCGCCTGGGAACCGACCAGCCGGCGGCGCTGCATCCGAGCGCCGAACACGCCATCATCACGGCGCGTTCGCGCGTGCTGATGGACACGCGGGCCGAAGTGATGGCGCAGTTGCAGCAAATGGATGCAGGCGTGCGGCAAACAGGTTTTGAGCAGATTGGCGCACGCTACGCAAGCGCCTTGGCGTCGATCAAGCTGCGCGATTTTTCGCGCGCCGAGGCGGCAATACGCAGCGCCCAAGGCGTGCTCCAGATGCTGTCGCCCGACGACCTCAAGGCGCAGCGCCTGTTGATTTACTTGCGCGCCGAACTGGCGCTGGCACGGGGCCAGAGCGAAGCCGGCTTTGCGGCCTTGGACGGCTTGCCTCATGACCGTTCGCGCGCCATGCTGATCATGCAGGGGCAATTGGCCGTGCAAGGCCAGCAGGCCGAGCGCATGCGCGCTGCTGCCGACAATCTGCAGACCCATGTCAGCCTGGACCCGCACGATGCCGCGGCCTGGGCTGTGCTGGCGCAGTTGTGGACGGGCTTGAGCCAGCCGTTGCGCGCGGTGCGGGCGCTGGGCGAGACCCGTGCTGCCGTGGGTGATCTCAACGGCGCGATCGACCGGCTGCGCTCCGGCCTGCGCCAATCGAGGGGTCAGGACGCCGATCAAATCGAGGCCGCCGTGATCGATGCGCGCTTGCGGGCGCTGATTTACGAGCGCCGCCAATTGCTGGCTGACATGTATCCGCGCGGCGGTGGGCCCCAGGGTGAAGAACTGCCTTGAGGATCAGTCCAACGAGGGGAAAAGACGCTCGATCAGGGCGTCGATCAGCATGCCGCACAGGCTGTAGATGAGCGAGCCGATCAGGGCGGCGCCGAACCCTGCGACTTGAAATCCGGCCAGCAGATTGGCTGCAGCCCAGAACATCAGCGCGTTGATGACGAACAGGAACAGGCCCAGGCTCAGCACCGTGACCGGCAAGGTCAGCAGCACCAGCACGGGTCGAAGCAGCGTGTTGAACAGCCCCAGCACCAATGCAGCCACCAGCGCCGAGCCAAAACTCTTGACCTCCACGCCAGGGTAGAGGTGCGCGACCAGCAGCAAGGCAGCTGCCAGCATCAACCAGCGGGTCAGGGTCTTGATCATGTTTCAAGCATACCCTTGCTGAATCGTCGCCGTGCATCGCCAGCCCCAGGCGATCCATGCAAAGCGCCGTTCAGGGGCTCAATGTGATGCAGCGCCGCGACAAACCGGTGGTTCAGCTCGAATTTCATAGGAGATTCATGCCATTCTGGGAGTTCCAAGCCTTCTCAATGGCAAAAGCGCGCAGTACCATAGCTTGCGCAGGGCGTCAGAGTGTTTGAAGGCGCGAGACCTTCCCCGGGCCCGGCACATCAACCAACCTTTGATGGAGAGAATTCACATGGCAACTGCGAAGAAGGCCGCCCCGGCTACCAAGGCGGCTCCGGCCAAGACTGCGGCAAAAAAGGCTGCACCGGCCAAAAAGGCCGCTCCTGCAACCAAGGCCGCGGCGCCCGCCAAGAAGCGCACGCCCAATGCAGCGTTCATGAAAGAGATGACCCCCAGCGCGGCCTTGGCCGCCATCGTGGGCGACAAGCCGCTGCCGCGCACCGACGTGACCAAGAAGGTGTGGGAATACATCAAGAAGCACAAGCTTCAAGATGAAGCCCAGAAGCGCATCATCGTGGCCGACGCCAAGCTCAAGGAGATTTTTGGCAAGGCCAAGGCTGATATGTTCGAAATGACCAAGCTGATCAACAGCCACCTGAAGTGACAGTTTCTCGCGAAGGGCGAAATCTCTTTGCGTGAAATTGATGCATATCAACGAGCCCGGCGTGTCCGGGCTTTTTGTATATTGCGCAATTCGCACAATTCATTCACCTGCGGAAAGGTGCCCAAACCGTGAAATAGCGGCATTCCGCGGACCTGCATCTGAGGGGGAGGGACTTATAAGAATGCTTGCCCTTCCTTACACTTGCAGCCATATCGGCAGAACCAATGGCGCAGTACTGAAATGCTTGCCAAGCAGGTTTGCCGGCGCAGATTTTCAAATGCAAATGCGGGGGAGTCTGCGGTGAAATTGGGAAATCAAAATGGCTCTGATTGCGACGATTGCGCTGGCGGCATCCACCGCCACTTATCCGCACTGTTCCTGGGATCGACCCGGCTTGAACCCCTTCATGGGGGATGTGGTCGCGGCCGTCGATCGTTATCCGGATATTCCTGCAGAAGAGCGCGCCAAATTGAAGGCCCGCATGGCGCAGCGTCAATACGATGAAATTGTCACCATCACGCGCGACAGCATCACGGGGCGCAGCACCTATTCGCCGGATATCCGCGACATGCATTTTGGCTCGGGCAGCGTTTGCAAGACGGTGAGCCGCGAAAAATGGAAACCCAATCAGGAAGAGCGCGGCCTGGTGTATTGCGAGGGGAATCAGTGCATCATCGTGCCCACTGTGTGCCGCAATGTCAGCCGCATCACGCGGGTGGGCCGGCCGGTGGCCGCCATGCCTGCCACGGCGCCCACACTGGCTTCCGCCGAGCACCAGATCGACGAGGGCCCCTTGGCGTTCGACCCGCCGGCCGCAGGTGCGCCGGCGGCGACCACGTCCCCAGACCGAAGCACTTTGGCGCCATCGACGAATGCGCCGCCTACTTTCAACAACCCCGGGCCCTCGTTCACGCCGAATTTGCCGAACACGCCTGTATTGCCTCAGGGGGTGCCGCCTGCCGTTCCTGAGCCCTCGACCGGGCTCATGATGCTGGCGGGCGTGGGCTTGTTTGCGGGCTTGGCGCGTCGCCGCTGATAGATGTCAGCCGCCGGGGCCGTTTCAGGCCCGGGCCAACAAAGGTTTCAGATAGCGGCCCGTGTGGCTTTGCGGATGCTCGGCCAGTTGCTCGGGCGTGCCTGCCATCATCAGCTGGCCGCCGCCTGAGCCGCCCTCGGGGCCCATGTCGATCAGCCAGTCGGCGGTCTTGATCACGTCGAGGTTGTGTTCGATCACGACAATCGTGTTGCCCGCGTCGCGCAGCTGGTGCAGCACGCGCATCAGCAAGGCAATGTCGGCGAAATGCAGGCCCGTGGTGGGTTCGTCGAGGATGTAGAGGGTGCGGCCGGTGTCGCGTTTGGACAGTTCCAGCGCGAGCTTGACGCGTTGCGCCTCGCCACCCGAGAGCGTCGTGGCGCTTTGTCCGAGCTTGACGTAGCCCAGGCCCACGTCGAGCAGGGTCTGCAGCTTGCGCGCAATCGAGGGCACGGCGCTGAAGAACTCGTGGGCGTCTTCGATCGTCAGGTCCAGCACCTGGGTGATGTTCTTGCCCTTGTAGAGCACCTCCAGGGTTTCGCGGTTGTAGCGCTTGCCGTGGCAGACATCGCAGGGCACGTAGACGTCGGGCAGGAAATGCATTTCCACCTTTAGCACGCCGTCGCCCTGGCAGGCCTCGCAGCGGCCGCCGGCCACGTTGAAGGAGAAGCGGCCCGGCCCATAGCCACGCTCGCGCGCCGTGGGCATCTCGGCGAACAGCTCGCGAATCGGCGTGAACATGCCGGTGTAGGTGGCCGGATTGGAGCGCGGCGTGCGGCCTATGGGCGACTGGTCGACATTGATGACCTTGTCGAACGCGTCCAGGCCTTCGATCTCGTCGTGCGGAGCCGGGTCTTGATGGCTTTGGTAGAGCTTCTTGGCCACGGCCGCGTACAGCGTGTCATTCACCAAGGTGCTTTTGCCTGAGCCCGATACGCCGGTCACGCAGGTGAACAGGCCCACCGGCACATCGACGGTCACGCCCTTGAGGTTGTTGCCCCGGGCGTTGTGAATGCGCAGGCTGGGGACCTGGCCATTCTGCGCCGTGACGCTGTGGCGCTGGCGCGGCACCTCGATGCGCAGCGCCCCGCTCAGATAGCGGCCGGTCAGCGAGTCGGGATTGCCCGCGACCTCGTCCGGCGTACCCTGGGCCATGATGCGGCCGCCATGCACACCGGCGCCAGGGCCGAGATCGAGCACATGGTCGGCGGCGCGGATGGCGTCTTCGTCGTGCTCGACCACAAGCACCGAATTGCCCAGGTCGCGCAGGCGGCGCAGCGTGGCGATCAGCCGGTCGTTGTCGCGCTGATGCAGGCCGATGCTGGGCTCGTCCAGCACGTACATCACGCCGGTGAGTCCCGATCCGATCTGCGAGGCCAGGCGTATGCGCTGCGCTTCGCCGCCGGACAGCGTGTCGGCGCTGCGATCCAGGCTCAGGTAGCTCAGGCCCACGTCGTTGAGAAAGCGCAGGCGCGAAGCGATCTCGCGCACCACCTTGTCGCCGATCTCGGCCTTGGCGCCCTTGAGCTTGAGGCTTTCGAAATAGTCGAGGCAGTCGCGCAGCGTCGCGTGCTCGACTTCGTAAATCGGTCGGCCCTTGATGCCGGGCACAGCGTCGGCTGGCTGCAGCACCACGTGGCGGGCCTCGCGGCGCAGGCGCGTGCCTTCGCAGGCCGGGCAGGGCTTGGCCGCCATGTAGCGGGCCAGGTCTTCGCGCACGGCGGCCGAGTCGGTTTCCTTGTAGCGGCGCTCCAGGCTGGCCAGCACGCCTTCGAACGGATGCGAGCGTTTCACGCTGCGCTTGCGGCCATTGCTGGCTTCGGCCTGGTAGTTGAAGCTGATTTCTTCTTCACCGGAACCGTGCAGCAGGACCTGCTGGGCGGCGGCCGGCAAGTCTTCGAACGGCATTTCGACGTCGAAGCCGTAGTGCTTGGCAAGCGCTTCCAGCACCGGGAAGGTGTAGGTGTTGCGCCGGTCCCAGCCCTTGATGGCGCCGCTGGCCAGGCTCAGCGACGGAAACGCCACCACGCGCTCGGGATCGAAGGCGGTGACCTGGCCCAGGCCTTCGCAGCTGGGGCAGGCGCCCACCGGTGAGTTGAACGAGAACAGTCGCGGCTCCAGTTCGGGCAACGAATAGCTGCAGACCGGGCAGGCAAACTTGCTGGAAAAGATCTGCTCCTCGCCGCTGTCCATGTGCAGCACCAGGGCACGGCCTTCGGCCAGGCGCAGCGCGGCTTCGAAGCTCTCGGCCAGCCGCTGCCGCAGGGCATCGGCATTGTCGGCACGCAGGCGGATGCGGTCGACCACCACGTCGATGTCGTGCTTCTCGACCTTCTTGAGTGCGGGGATGTCGGGCGCTTCCACGGTCTGCCCGTCGACGCGAAAGCGCACGTAGCCCTGCGCCTGCAAATCCTGGAACAGCTCGCTGAACTCGCCCTTGCGGTCGCGCACCACCGGGGCCAGCAGCATCAGCTTGCTGTCTTTGGGCATGGAGAGCACGGCGTCCACCATCTGGCTGATGCTTTGCGCGTCCAGCGGCAGGTGGTGGTCCGGGCAAAAGGGCGTGCCGGCGCGGGCGTAGAGCAGGCGCAAGTAGTCGTGGATCTCGGTGACCGTGCCGACCGTCGAGCGGGGGTTGTGGCTGGTGGCCTTCTGCTCGATGGAGATCGCCGGCGACAGGCCCTCGATCACGTCGACATCGGGTTTGTCCATCAGTTGCAGGAACTGGCGCGCGTAGGCCGACAGGCTTTCCACATAGCGCCGCTGGCCTTCCGCGTACAAGGTATCGAACGCGAGGCTGGACTTGCCCGAACCCGACAGGCCGGTGATCACCACCAACTGGTTGCGCGGCAGATCCACATCGATGTTTTTCAGATTGTGGGTGCGCGCGCCGCGGACGCGGATCATGGGTGCGTCCGTGTCGCAGGTCGTCTGGCGGTGCATAGCGTTGGAGTCTGCGTCAGGCATCTGCGTTTGATCTGCGTCTGGCATGTGAGGGAGAGCTGGGTGTGACCATGCTGCCGGCCCATTGCGGCAACCCGCCATCATAGGCGCAGCGGACGGTTAATGCAGGCGCGGGAGGCCGCCGCAGCCTGTCACGGGATTGTGGATTTCACGCTATATCATTCAAACTTGCATCGTGGAGGCCGATAAGTACGGAGACTTGGCTCCCATCGATACCGTCCTGAGTGGAAGCGGATACGGATACGGACCGCCAACGGAGAACATTGCGTGAACGAAGAACTCCGCCAACGGAAATCATGGCTTGACGGCTTCATGGCCTATGCGCTGCCCGAAGGCGTGAGTGAAGGCGAGGTCAGGCAGAACATTGGCATACTCGACCAGCGCCTGTATGCGCTGTGGCGCCTGGGTGAAAACCTCATCTACGCCTGGACTCCCACGCAGCACGGCCTGTCCATCCTGTTGGCGCCGCATCCCCTGCTGATCGAATTCGTCCGCAGCGCACCGACTGAAGTGGAGTCCACGCGGCGCGCCGATTTTCTCTCGAAGCTGCTGGCACGGCAGGAGCATCTGTCGGCCGAGGAGTTCGACCGGGTCTCGGCCGAACTGCAGTTGGCGCCGCTGCATGTGGCCTTGCCCTATGCGCCTGGTGTGGGGCTGGGGCTGCCCCTGGTCGCCGCCATCGTTGAGCGCTATGGCATCCGGCTGGTGGACGACCGGGCCGTGATACTTCTCGATGCGGTCGGCTTTTCCCTGCTTACGCCGCTGGAGCAGGTGGTGCAGCTCAACAGCCTGTCGTGCTCGGTCAATGCGGCGTATGCGAAGCTGCTGGACCGGGAAATCAACATCAATTTCGCGCGCACCACCACGGGCGACGGGTTTTATATCTGGAACCGCATGCGCGGCATGGCCGCCAACGTCGAGCTCTACCAGCTGATGCAGTTCATCCTGGCCGACAACGCGCTGGCGCGTGAACGGGCGGTGCGCAAATTGGCGGTGCCGCAGCTGCGCGCCTGCTTCCATGTCGGCTCGCACTATGAATTTCACCAGTCCGAGGGCTTGAACCCGACCTCGTTCAGCTATTTGGTCGGGCAGGTGACGATCGAGCTGGCGCGCATGATCGACCGCGCCCTGCCGGGCCAAATCCTCTTGGGCAAGTTCAAGACGCAGATGCGCGACGGTGAAACCCAGGTCGAAGTCAACAGCCAGGACTTCGTCGAGCGGACCCGCGCACCCCTGCAAAAACTCAATGGGCTGGCGCTGGGGGGCTCCGAGATCGACGAAATCGCCTGCTACCTGACCGGGCGGCGCGACGAAGACGGCGAATTCGGCATCAACGAGTACGAGATCCACGACAAGCACGGGCGCCCTTACCGGGTCTACAACGCCAAGATCAATATCCACCGGCGCGATGGCGAACCGATCTACCTGGGCCTGCGCGAAGACGACCTGGGCGCTTTCAAGGCCAGCACCGTGTCGGGCCCTGGCATGTCGGCGCTGCCGCTCTGAGCTGAGGGGGCATTGAAGGAGCGACCGCGTTCGTTTTCCGCACCGGTCTGTCGCCGCTTTCTGCATTTCATCCGAAGGACTGGGCGCTTCATCGAATGACGCTGGAGCTAGGGGCCTGTGAGCACGAAACTGCTCTCACGGACCCCAAATCTTCACCCGGCTTCAGCCTTCAAGGAGTGCATCATGAGCGTCAATACTTCAGCCACCAGCGGCCTCAGCTATCGTGCTTTCGCCTTCGGCATCGCGGCCGCCGCCGCCCTGGTCTTCGGCCTGCAACAGCCCGCAGGCGCGCCGCTGCAGGTGCATCAGGCGACGCCCGCCGAGCCCATCATCAAGCTTGAAACGGTGGTCGTGACCGGCAAGCGGCACGCCTCGCCGATGGTGGCGGCGCACACCTCCGAGCAGACCCTGGAGCAGTTGCCCACCGTGGTCGTGGTCGGACATCGCAGCGCCTTTGCCCTGTCCTGACGGATTCGCGCCCGCGCTTACCCGGCCAGTACGCGCAGCAATTCCGTGCCGTAGGCCTCGAGTTTCTTGGCGCCCACGCCGCTGATCAGACTCAGGGCGTCCAGCGTTTGAGGATGCTGACGCGCCATCTCCGCCAGCGTCACATTTTGAAAGATCACATAGGCGGGCAGACTGTGTTCCCGCGCGATTTCGGCACGCCAGGCCTTGAGCGCATCCAGGCGCGCCTGAGCGGCATCATCCAGATCCAGCATGTCGACGCGCTTGCGGCTGCCGGATCTGGCGGATGGATCTGAACGGCGCTTGACCGGTTCTGCCGAGGTGCGCAGACGCATCTCGACCTCTCCCCGCAACACCGCGCGGGCCGATTCGGTCAGCACCAGGGTGTTGTACTCGCCCTCTGCCATCACGTGGCCCTGCGCAATCAGCTGGCGCAGCACGGCGCGCCATTGCTGCTCGCTCAAGTCGGCGCCTATGGCCCAGGTGGACAGATGCTGGTGGCCGTATTGCTGCACCTTGTCGGTGGTTTTGCCGCGCAGCACATCGATCAGGTGCCCGGCGCCGAAGCGTTGGCCGCCATTCTGCTGAAAGCGGTAGATGCATGACAAGGCCTTGCGCGCCGCTTGCGTCGCGTCCCAGGTGGCGGGCGGAAACAGGCAGTTGTCGCAATTGCCACATTGAGCCCCCACGCTCTGCGCTTCGCGCTCCCGCTGCCCCCCGAGGGGGCGCAGCCCGCCTTGGGGCGGCCCGGCGGCGGGCTGGTATTGGGCCCCCACGCTCGACGCATCGCGTTCCTGCTGCCCGTCATCCGCGGGCTGAGCTTGGCGGTATGTCTCGCCGAAATAGCCGAGCAGCCGCGCGCGCCGGCAGTCGGTGGCTTCGGCGAGCGCCAGCAGGGCGTCGAGCTTGCCGCGCTGGATCTGCTTGAAATCGTCCTGCGCCGGGCTCTCGTCGATCATGCGGCGCTGGTTGACCACGTCGGCGAGGCCGTAGGCCATCCAGGCATCGGCGCTCTCGCCGTCGCGCCCGGCGCGGCCGGTCTCCTGGTAATAGCTTTCGATGTTCTTGGGCAAGTCCAGGTGAGCGACGAAGCGCACGTCGGGCTTGTCGATGCCCATGCCAAAGGCAATGGTGGCCACCATCACGATGCCGTCCTCACGCAGGAAGCGGTCCTGGTGGCGCTGGCGCATGCTCGCATCCAGCCCGGCGTGGTAGGGCAGCGCGCGCAGTCCTTCGGATTCCAGCCAGGCGGCGGTTTCCTCGACCTTCTTGCGGCTCTGGCAATACACGACCCCCGCTTCGTCTTCGTGCTCGTCGCGCAGGAAGCGCAGCAGCTGTTGGCGCGGATTGTTCTTTTCGACGATGGTGTAGCGGATGTTGGGCCGGTCGAAGGACGAGATGTAGATCTGCGCGTCTTCCAGATGCAGCCGATGGACGATGTCGGCACGGGTGTGCTCGTCGGCGGTGGCCGTGAGCGCAATGCGCGGCACGTCTGGGAAGCGCTCGTGCAACTGGCTCAGGCTCAGGTATTCGGCGCGGAAGTCGTGGCCCCACTGGCTGACGCAGTGCGCCTCGTCGATGGCAAACAGGCTCAGCAGGCCGCGCTCGTGCAGGGAGCTCAGCTGGGCCAGGAAGCGCGGGGTGGTGATGCGTTCCGGCGCGGCGTACAGCAGGGTCAGGCGTCCGCTCATCAGCTCGCGCTCGACATGCTGCGCCTCCTCGTTGCTGAGCGTGGAGTTCAGGAAGGCCGCGTGCACGCCAGCCTCCTCCAGCGCGCCGACCTGGTCGTGCATCAGCGCGATCAGGGGGCTGACGACGATGGCCACGCCCAGGCCCTGGCGATGCCTCGCGATGGCGGGGATTTGGTAGCACAGGCTTTTGCCGCCGCCCGTGGGCATCAGCACCAGCGCGTCGCCGCCCTGGCTCAGGCGCTGGACGATGGCTTGCTGCGCGCCGCGGAATTGGCTGTAGCCGAACACTTCCTGCAGGATGGCCAGGAGCGGGGATTCGTCGGCGGGAAGCGGGTCAGGGCGTGGGATCGAGGCGGGCACAGGCGCGGGCGGAACAGGAGGCAGGCCCGCATCGTACCTGTTCAGGCGCCGCGGCAGCGTGGCGGCCAGGCTGGCGCTGACAAAAACCCTGAAGGCAGGGCTTTTTCCGCTATTGCGCGGCGAGCGCAAGACTACGATCCGGCTTCCACGCGTCAGGAGAATCAGACATGGGTGAGAAGGCCGAAGTTCTGCGCAACAAGCTGATCCGCAACTTCAACGCAGTGCCGCTGGAGCACTTTGTGCGCGCCCCCTTGTACGACAGCATGATCGGCGGCGTGTCGACCGGCACGGTGGCGCGCAAGCTCGGCTGCGGCGTCGACACCGTGCCGCCCGGCAAGCAGAGCTGCCCCTATCACTTCCACCACACCCAGGAGGAGATGTTCATCATCCTGGAGGGGCAGGGCACCTTGCGCGTCGCCGACGAGCGGCTGGCGGTCAAGGCCGGCGACGTGATCTTCATCCCGTGCGGGCCGGACTATCCGCACCACCTGATCAACACCTCGCAGGCCGACCTGAAATACCTGTCCATCAGCACCCAGGAGCGGCCCGAGGTCTGCGAATACCCGGATTCGGGCAAGCTGGGCGTGTTTTCGCGCGGCCCCGCCTATGTGCAGAAGCTCGGCGCCTCGCTCGACTACTGGGACGGCGAGGCGTGACGAGAGGTGGACTGAGGCCTTACGCGGCCAGTAGCGTCACCGCTTCCTGCAGGCGTTCGCCAAACTTCTTGGCGGTGGCGATGTCGCCGGCCACCATTTCGTCCGGCGACGCATCCGAGGGCGAGGCGCTCATCAAGCCGGCGAACGAGGCCACGTAGTTGATGTCGTCGCGGGTCGATGCCTTGCTGTTGCTGGGCATCAGGCCGGTGCCCACCCACAGCATGCTGTGCTGCTGGCTGAGCGTGAACATGTAGTGCAGGGTCGAGAGCTTGTCGCCGTTCATCGAGGCGGAATTGGTGAAGCCGGCCGCCAGCTTGTTGCGCCACACTTGCGTGAACCAGGGCTTGCTCGAGGCGTCGGCAAATTTCTTGAACTGCCACGACACGCTGCCCATGTAGGTGGGCGAGCCGAACACGATGGCCTTGGCCGCGGCCAGCTTGTCCCAGCCGCCTTCGGGCAGGTTGCCTTCGGCGTCGATGGCCAGCAATTCGGCGCCGCTGGTCGAGGCGACGGCTTCTGCGATTTTGCGGGTGTGGCCGTAGCCGCTGTGATAGACGATCACGATCTTGCTCATGGAGGCGCTCCGAATTTGGGGGCAGGCGAAATTGCCTGACCGCTCGAACTGTAGGGGCGCAGTCGCCCGGCAGGCCTCAGCCGGGCTTGAAGGTCGCATTCAAAAAAATTGATTCCTGTGGCCTGGGCGACGGGTGGCAGCCTGCCCGGCGGTGGTGTCGCTGCATAATTGACCTTTTGCACATTTCGCCAGCGGAGCGCAACATGGCCTCGGTCAACAAAGTCATTCTCATCGGCAACCTGGGTCGCGACCCCGAGGTGCGCTACACCCCCAGCGGGTCGGCCGTTTGCAATATCAGCCTGGCCACCACGCGCAACTGGAAGAGCCGCGAAGGCGGCGAGCGCCAGGAAGAGACCGAATGGCACCGCGTGGTGTTCTACGACAAGCTGGCCGAGATTGTCGGCGAGTACCTGCGCAAGGGCCGCCCCGTCTACGTCGAAGGCCGCCTGAAGACCCGCAAGTGGCAGGACAAGGACGGCAAGGACCAGTACACCACCGAGATCATCGCCGAAACCATGCAGATGCTGGGCGGCCGAGAAGGCGGCACCGGTGCCGATGAAGGCTACAGCCGTGGCGGCGACGCCGGCGAGGCCCCGGCACCTCGCGCCGCCGCGCCGCGCGCACCCGCCGCGCGCCCGGCCGCCGCTGCCCGTCCGGCGCCTGCGCCGCGCCCGGCCACCGGCTTCGACGACATGGATGACGACATTCCGTTCTGAATCAGGCTGCCGACAGCGTTGTCTTCGTGGATTGGTTTCGTGGACTTGTGGCGGACCCATCACCACGAGCGCCGTGCGGTATTCGCGGCTTGGCGATGCAAGATTTAGTATTCGCACACCTGTCTGATCGGGTGTGCCGCATGAAGCGCCTGCTGGTCTTGTCGCTGCTGAGCTGTTCCATCGTGATGCCCATGTCTGTCAAGGCCGAGGGCTGTCCGCAGAATGTGAATACGCTGGAAGCCCTGCGCATGCTGAATGCCTTCAGGGCGCAGGCCCGGCGCTGTGGGACGCAATGGTTCGAGGCTGCGGGTCCTGTGCACTGGAGCGGCCAGTTGCAGACCTCGGCGCAGCGCTACGCCATTGAACTCGCGCAGCGCGACACCCTCAGCCACGAAGGCCTGCAAAATCACAGCCTGCGCGACCGCCTGCGCCAAAGCGGCTATCCGATGCGCATGGGCGGCGAAAACCTGTCAGCCGGCCTGGCCACCTTGCCTGAGGTGCTGTCGCAATGGAGCGGCAGCCCGGCGCATTGCGACAACCTGATGGACAAGCGCTATGAAGAGGTGGGCCTGGCCTGCGTGGCCGGACCGGGCCAGTACGGCTACTACTGGGTGCTGCACCTGGGCGTGCCGCTGGTGATGGTGCCGGGCCTTGAGATGGCGTCCGGCCTGAATTCGGCAGTCGCGCTCAGGCACTGAAATACCGCGCCGCGCCGACTCGGCGGGCGAGCGAATCAAGCTGCGGCGGCATGCTCCAGCCCGGGCGGCGTGAAGCGCAGCGCGCCGGCAATCCGGTTCCAGGCGTTGATGTTGGCGATGGCCCCGGTGAGGGCCGCCAGTTCGGTGGTCGAGAAATGGCTCGCAACCGTGGCGTGGAGCGCATCGTCGATGGGTGCCTGGGCCATCCGGGTCAAGGCTTCCGCCCAGGCGAGCGCGGCACGCTCGCGCGCATCGAAGCAGCTCACCTCGCGCCAGGTGGGCAGCAGGTCCAGCTGCAGCGGCGATACGCCGGCCTTGCGGGCCCAGTCCAGGTGGAGCTGGAGGCAAAAGGCGCAGCCGTTGATCTGCGAGACACGCACCTTCAACAGCTCCGACAGCTTCTTGTCGAGGCCGGCCGACTCCACGGCCTGGGCCAGATTGCGCAGGGCCGCAACGGCGCCGGGCACGGCCTGTTCGAACGCTGGCCAGCTGATGTGCGGCGTATGGGCGGTGTGACGGGGGATGTCTGACATGGTGTGTCCTTGTCTGCAGCTCGATGGCTGGATGGATGGCGAGAGCGGCGCGGGTGTATGGCTCGAACGCGGGCAAGCGCCGGCGTCAGATCCACCCCAGATCGATGGCGCGCAGCACGGCCTGGGTGCGGTCGCGCACGCCCATTTTTGAAAATACCGCCGAACAGTGGTTCTTGATCACGCCTTCGCTGTTGCCCAGCAAGGCGGCGATTTCGGTGTTGGAGCGGCCGCTGGCGACCAGGCGCAGGACCTGCAGCTCCTTGGGCGACAAGGGGTCTGGCTCAGGCGTCGCCTCGAAGGCGCGTTCGACCTGATGTGCGGGGCGCTCCATGCGCTCGGTGAGGCTGGGCCGGAATGCGGTGCCGCCTGCGGCGACGTCCTTGATGGCCTGGACCAGGGTGTCGGGGCTGATGGCCTTGAGCAGAAAGCCCCTGGCGCCGGCCCGTACCGCTTCGTCGAAGACGGCGGTGTCGTCGAAGGTGGTCAGCAGCACGACGGGAATCTTGAGCGCCCGCGCCGCCAGCGCGCGAATCAGGCCCAGCCCGTCCAGGCGCGGCATGCGCATGTCCGACAGGATCAGGTCCGGCGGGTCGGCGGCGATCAGTTCCAGCGCATGCGCGCCGTCGCTGGCTTCGCTGACCACGCGCACATCCTCGCTGAGCGACAGCAAACCCTTGAGGCCCTCACGCACCAGTTGTTGGTCCTCCACCAGCAAGACCTTGACCGCCTCCGTCATCTCGTGCACTCCTTCTTGTTCAGGACAGCGCCGCATCAGCAGCTGCGCGGCAGGCTCAATTCGATCATGAAACCAGGACTGTTGCGCACGATGCGCATCTGCCCGCCCAGCTCGGCCATGCGCTCCTGCATGCCCTTGAGGCCATTGCCCTCACGCAGGCGCGGCGCACCCGTGCCGTCGTCGGCGATGGTTACGCGCACCTGTTCATGGTCGCCCGAGCCATTCACCGTCAATTCGATGGACACTTGGCCCGCGCGGGCGTGCCTCACGCTGTTGGTGACGGCCTCCTGCACGCAGCGCAGCAGGGCGTGCGCGGCGCGCGGCGAGAGATCGCGGGCGGCGTCGTTCAACTGCAGTTGGATCTGCACGCTGGCAATGCCCTGGGCCAGCGTGTGCAGCGCCGTGCTGAGGTCGATGCGCTGCGAGCTGCGCTCGTGCGAGACGGCGGCGCGCACGTCGGCCAGCAGGTTGGCCGCGCCTTCGCGCGCCTTGTCGACCGCCAGGGTCGCCCCGGCGACGTCGGCGCGCTGCAGCAGGCCGCTGCTGAGCTGCAGGTGCAGGTTCAAGGCTGTCAGATGGTGGCCCATCACGTCGTGCAGCTCCCGGGCCATCAGCATGCGCTCGGCGTAGCGCAGCTGTTCCGCCTGGAGTTTTTCATTGCTGAGCTTTTCGGCCAGCATGGCCTGCAGCCAGCGGCGTTTCTCGGCCTCTGCGGCGGCCATGCGGCCCAGGCCGAAGGCCATGCCGTGCAGGGCGACCATCTCCATGGTCAGGCTCAGCGTGTGGGCCCAGGCCGGGATGTCCAGCGCCAGCTGCTCGGCCTGCTGCGCCTCGCTGGGCAGCAGCCAGTACAGGCTGACGTTGATCAGCACCTGGCTGAGCGCGAACAGGAAGGCGGTGCGGCGGGCCAGCAGCACGGCGGCCAGCGCCGTGACCAGAAAGGGCAGGCCCGGCGTGACCAGCAGGGCCATCAGGTTCAGCGCCAGCACCTGCGCGAGCGTGGCCCGCGGCGGCTGGTCCAGGCTGGTCTGGCGGGCCAGGCGCCAGAACTGCAGGAAGAACAGCAGCACCAGCGCAAAGCAGGTCAGCACCAGCGCAGGGGTGTCGGCCGAGCCGCCCCAGCGATGGAACAGCGCGGCGAGCACGCCGTCGTAGGCCTCGCTGCGGTTGCCGCTCAGGCTGGAGACAACGGCGCTCAGTTCCAGCAAACAGATGGCCAGCGCGGCCACGCGCAGCACGAAGGCCGGCTGCGCGATGCGGGCGAGGAGGCGGTCCAGCGTGTTCAAGCGGCCCCTGCAGCCATCGCCGCCTCGATGACGCCGCCGCCCAGGCAGACCTCGCCGTCGTACAGCACCGCGCTCTGGCCGGGCGTGACGGCCCATTGCGGCTGCACGAAGTCGAGCCGGAATTGGCCCGGTTGCGGATGCTCGGGCGTGAAGGCGCAGGCCGCGTCGCCTTGCCGGTAGCGCGTCTTGGCGCCGAAGCCGCCGAAGGCGGGGCCTTGAGCCGCGGTCCAGGAGATGTCGCTGGCAATGAGGCTTTGGCTCAGCAGCCAGGGGTGTTCATGGCCCTGCACCACATAGAGGGTGTTGGTCTGCATGTCCTTGCGGGCCACGAACCAGGGCGCGTGCTCGCCGCCGCCGCGCGGCGCGCCTTTCTCCTTCACGCCGCCTATGCCCAGGCCCTGGCGCTGGCCCAGGGTGTAGAAGGACAGCCCCACATGCTCGCCGAGCTTGCGGCCGCGCTCGTCCTTGATGGGGCCGGGTTGATGCGCCAGATAGCGGTTCAGGAACTCGCGAAAGGGCCGCTCGCCGATGAAGCAGATGCCGGTGGAGTCTTTCTTCTTGGCGTTGGGCAGGCCGATTTCCTCGGCAATGCGCCGTACCTCGGTCTTGCGCAACTCGCCGACCGGGAACAGCGTCTTGGCGAGCTGGGCCTGGTTGAGCCGGTGCAGGAAATAGCTCTGGTCCTTGAGCGGGTCCAGGCCCTTCAGCAATTGGACTTGGCCTCCTAACTCACGGACCCGGGCGTAATGCCCGGTCGCAATCTTCTCGGCCCCCAGGCGCATCGCGTGATCGAGGAAGGCCTTGAACTTGATCTCGGCATTGCACAGCACGTCGGGGTTGGGCGTGCGTCCGGCTTGGTACTCGCGCAGGAAGGCGGCAAAAACGCGGTCCTTGTAGTCGGCGGCGAAATTCACGTGCTCGATCTCGATGCCGATCACGTCGGCCACGGCGGCCGCATCGACGAAATCGATGTTGGACGAGCAGTATTCGCTGTCGTCGTCGTCTTCCCAGTTCTTCATGAAGATGCCGATGACTTCGTGCCCGGCCTGCTTCAACAAGTGGGCCGTGACGGCGGAATCGACGCCGCCCGACAGGCCCACCACCACTCTGTGCTTTGCATTCATGCCGCAATTATCCGGGGCCTCGGTTGGGGCCGTGAAACCAAGGGAAATCCCTAGGCGGATCGCGGACGTGCGGTGTCTCGTATCTGCAGCAGTCTGCCCGGGCGACCGTGTAAGCTCCAAAGCGGCTTTTGTACGCTCAAGACAATGCCTGGCCTGCCGCCAGGATCGCAAGGAGACAGACATGCTGATCGGAGTGCCGCTGGAAACAGCTGCAGGTGAGACGCGCGTGGCCGCCACGCCGGAGACCGTCAAGAAACTCGTCGCCCAGGGACACGCCGTGCGGATTCAGGCAGGCGCCGGTGTCCAAGCGTCCAGCGTCGATGCGAGCTATGAAGCCGCGGGGGCCCAGATGGTCGACGCGGCGGGCGCCTTTGCCGCCGATCTGGTGCTCAAGGTGCGCAGCCCCGACGCGCAGGAGCTGGCGCTGATGAAACCCGGCACCGCGCTGGTGGGCATGCTCAATCCTTTCGACAAGGACGGTTTGCAGGCCCTCGCCAACGCCGGTCTGACCGCATTCGCGCTCGAGGCGGCGCCGCGCACCACGCGCGCGCAAAGCATGGACGTGCTGTCCAGCCAGGCCAACATCGCCGGCTACAAGGCCGTGATGACTGCCGCCGACCGCTACCAGCGCTTCTTTCCCATGCTGATGACGGCGGCCGGCACGGTCAAGGCCGCGCGCGTGGTCATCCTGGGCGTGGGCGTGGCGGGCCTGCAGGCCATCGCCACGGCCAAGCGCCTGGGCGCCGTGATCGAGGCCTCCGACGTGCGTCCCTCCGTGAAGGAGCAGGTCGAATCGCTGGGCGCCAAGTTCATCGACGTGCCCTACGAGACCGCGGAAGAGAAGGAGGCGGCCGAGGGCGTGGGCGGTTATGCGCGCCCCATGCCGCAGAGCTGGCTGGACCGCCAGAAGGTCGAGGTGGCCAAGCGCGTGGCGCAAGCCGACGTGGTGATCTCCACGGCGCTGATACCCGGCCGCGCCGCGCCGGTGCTGGTGACCGAGGAGATGGTCAAGAGCATGAAGCCGGGCTCGGTGATCGTCGACATCGCGGCCGGCCGGGGCGCCATCGGTCCGCATGGCGGGCCGGGCGGCAACTGCCCGCTGACCGAGGCCGACCGGACCGTGCAGCGCCATGGCGTGACCATCGTGGGCGAGACCAATCTGCCGGCCCTGTTGGCGGCCGACGCCTCGGCGCTGTATGCCCGCAACGTGCTGGACTTCCTCAAGCTGGTGCTCACCAAGGAAGCCGCCTTCCATGTGCCCATGGACGACAACATCGTGGCCGCCTGCCTGGTGGCCCAGGGCGGCCAGGTCAAGCGCGCCTGAAGCGCCGCAGCAAGCAAGGAACACAAGTCATGGATACCGTTTCGCCAACCCTGATTCACCTGATCATCTTCGTGCTGGCCATTTACGTGGGCTACCACGTGGTCTGGACCGTCACGCCCGCGCTGCACACGCCGCTGATGGCCGTGACCAACGCGATCTCGGCCATCGTCATCGTCGGCGCCATGCTGGCCGCCGCGATGACCGAGACCGACCTGGGCAAGCTGATGGGCACGCTGGCCGTGGCGCTGGCCGCCGTCAACGTGTTCGGCGGCTTCCTGGTGACGCGCCGCATGCTGGAAATGTTCAAGAAGAAGGACAAGAAGACTGGAGCCAAGTCATGAGCATGAACCTCGTCACCTTCCTGTACCTGGTCGCGAGCGTCTGCTTCATCCAGGCGCTCAAGGGCCTGTCCCACCCGACCACCTCGATACGCGGCAACCTCTTCGGCATGACCGGCATGGCGATCGCGGCCGTGACCACCGGCGCGCTGATCTACCGCCTTTCGGGCGACAGCCTGAACGGCCTGAGCTATGTGCTCGTGGGCCTGCTGCTGGGTGGCGGCCTGGGCGCCTACATGGCCAACAAGGTCGAGATGACCAAGATGCCCGAGCTGGTGGCCTTCATGCACAGCATGATCGGCCTGGCGGCGGTGTTCATTGCCGCGACGGCGGTGGTCGAGCCCTGGGCCTTCGGCATCACCACGCACGGCGGCGAGATTCCGCAGGGCAACCGGGTCGAGCTGGCGCTGGGGGCCTTCATTGGCGCGGTGACCTTCAGCGGCTCGGTGATCGCCTTCGGCAAGCTCAGCGGCAAGTACAAGTTCCGCCTGTTCCAGGGCGCGCCGGTGACCTTCAGCGGACAGCACCCGCTGAACCTGGTGCTGGGCCTGGCGGCCATCGTCCTGTGCTATGGCTTCTTCGCGTCGGAGAGCCGGTTTGATTTCGGCATGATCCTGGCATTGGGCTTTGCGCTCGGCGTGCTGCTGATCATCCCGATCGGCGGCGCCGACATGCCGGTGGTGGTTTCGATGCTGAACAGCTATTCGGGCTGGGCCGCCGCGGGCATCGGCTTCTCTCTTGATAACAGCATGCTGATCATCGCCGGCTCGCTGGTGGGCTCCAGCGGCGCCATCCTCTCGTACATCATGTGCAAGGCGATGAACCGCAGCTTCTTCAACGTGATCCTGGGCGGCTTCGGTGGCGACGCCGGCACCAGCCAGCAGGGCGCCCAGCAGCAGCGCAACGTGAAGAGCGGCAGCGCCGACGATGCCGCGTACATCCTGGGCAACGCCGAAAGCGTGATCGTCGTGCCGGGCTACGGCCTGGCGGTGGCGCGCGCGCAGCATGCCGTGCACGAACTGACGGAAAAGCTGATCGAGAAGGGTGTCAACGTCAAGTACGCCATCCATCCGGTGGCCGGCCGCATGCCGGGCCACATGAACGTGCTGCTGGCCGAGGCCGAGGTGCCCTACGACCAGGTGTTCGAGATGGAGGACATCAACGGCGAATTCGGGCAGGCCGACGTGGCCATCATCCTGGGCGCCAACGACGTGGTGAATCCGGCCGCGCTGCAGAAGGGTTCGCCGATCTACGGCATGCCCATCCTGGAGGCCTTCAAGGCCAAGACCGTGATCGTCAACAAGCGTTCGATGGCGTCCGGCTACGCGGGCCTCGACAACGAGCTGTTCTACATGGACAAGACCATGATGGTGTTCGGCGATGCCAAGAAGGTCGTCGAGGACATGATCAAGGCCGTCGAATGACTTGACGCCCTTTTTCGGCGTATCCGGCCAGGCCTTGCTCCGCAGAGCAAGGCCTTTTTGATGGAGCGCTCTAGGCGGCTATCGAATCCCCCGATGGTGAGGCCGGCCGCGTAAGGGACAATTCAGCATTGAAGAAGTGGAGACATGAAGATGGAGAAGATTTGGCTGCAGCACTATCCGGCGGGCGTACCGGCCGAGATCGACGTGGAGCGTTATGCGTCCCTGGTCGATCTGATGGACGATGCGTTCAAGCGCTTTCCGGACAGGCCGGCCTACACGATGATGGGCAGTACCATCAGCTTCGCCCAGGTCGAGGAAGGCTCGCGCGCGCTGGCCGCGTACCTGCAGGGCCTGGGGCTGGAAAAGGGCGACCGCGTGGCGCTGATGATGCCCAACGTCCCGCAATACCCGATTGCAGTGGCGGCCGTGCTGCGCGCCGGCATGGTGGTCGTCAACGTCAATCCGCTCTACACGCCGCGCGAGCTGGAGCACCAGCTCAAGGACGCGGGCGCCAAGGCCATCGTCATCATCGAGAATTTCGCGGCCACCTTGCAGCAGGTGATCGCGCACGTGCCGACCAAGCATGTGGTGCTGGCCGCCATGGGCGACATGCTGGGCTTCCCCAAGGGCGCGCTCGTCAACTACGTGGTGCGCAAGGTCAAGAAGCTGGTGCCGGCCTTTGACCTGCCTTCGGCGGTGCGCTTCAACGACGCGCTCAAGGCGGGCCGCCGGCGCAGCTACAAGGCGCCGGCCATGGCGCCCACCGACATCGCCGTGCTGCAGTACACTGGCGGCACCACCGGCGTCAGCAAGGGCGCGGTGCTGCTGCATCGCAACCTGGTGGCCAACACCCTGCAGGCCGATGCCTGGTACCAGCCCGCGCTCAGGAAAATTCCGGCCGGCGAGCAGGTCGTCAGCATCTGCGCGCTGCCGCTCTATCACATCTTCGGCTTCACCACGAACATGATGCTGTCGATGTACTCGGGCGGCTGCAATGTGCTGATTCCGAATCCGCGCGACCTGAACGCCTTGTTCAAGGAGCTCTCCAGGCACCGGTTCCACAGCCTGCCCGCGGTCAACACGCTGTTCATGGCGATGGCGCACCATCCCGGCTTCGACACCGTGGATTGGAGCCACCTGGCGATCTCGGTGGGCGGCGGCATGGCCGTGCAGCAGGCCACCGCCAAGCTGTGGCTGGAGAAGACCGGCTGCCCGATCTGCGAAGGCTATGGGCTGTCCGAAACGTCGCCGATCGCCAGCTGCAATCCCACCGACACCACGGCCTACAGCGGCACCATCGGCATGCCTGTGCCCAACACCGAGTTGAAGCTGCTCGATGACGAAGGCCAGGAAGCCGCGCCCGGCACTTCGGGCGAAATCGCCATCCGGGGTCCGCAGGTGATGGCCGGCTATTGGCAGCGCCCCGACGAGACCGCCAAGGTGATGACGGCCGACGGCTTCTTCCGCACCGGCGATGTCGGCATGGTGGACGAACGCGGCTACTTCCGCATCGTCGACCGCAAGAAGGACATGATCCTGGTCAGCGGCTTCAACGTCTATCCGAATGAAATCGAGGACGTGCTGACGCAGATGCCCGGCGTGCTGGAATGCGCCGCCGTGGGCGTGGCCGACGACAAGGCCGGCGAGGCCGTCAAGGTGGTGATCGTCAAGAAGGACCAGGCGCTGACCGAGGCCGACGTCAAGGCCTATTGCGAGGCCAACCTGACCGGCTACAAGCGCCCCAAGATCGTGGAGTTCCGCACCGAGCTGCCCAAGACGCCGGTCGGCAAGGTGCTGCGCCGCGAGTTGCGCGACAAAAAGTGACTCGATGCTGCCGCGGTTTTTCGTCGATCTCCCTTTCTCCCCTGGCGATGAGCTGAACCTGCCTGCCGCCGCGGCGCGGCATGTGCAGGTGTTGCGTCTGCAGCCCGGCAGTCCCATCACCCTGTTCAACGGCAGCGGCCACGACTGGCAGGCCGAGGTGCTCAGCATGGGCCGCAGCGAGGTGCGCGTGCACCTGCAATCGGCCCAGGCGGTGCAGCGCGAGCTGCAGGTCCGCGTGACGCTGGCGCTGGCCATGCCGGCCAACGACCGCATGGACGGTGTGGTGGAAAAGGCCACCGAGCTTGGCGCCGCCGCGCTGCAGCCCCTGATGAGCGAGCGCTCGGTCTTGCGCCTGAGCGGCGAGCGGGCCGAGAAAAAGGTCGCGCACTGGCAGGGCGTGGCGGTGGCCGCCTGCGAGCAGAGCGGCCGCTCCTGCGTTCCGCAGCTGGCTCAGGTGATGAGCCTACCGTCCTGGCTGCAGTCCTTGGGCGACAAGCCTGCGACGCAACAACGTTGGCTGCTCAGCCCGACGGCGGCGCGTCCACTGCGCGAGCTGATGCCTTCGGACCTCGCGGCGGAGATCCTGGTGCTCAGCGGTCCTGAAGGCGGTCTGAGCGCCGCCGAGGAAGCGCTGGCGCGTGCGCAGGGCTTCGAGGCCGTGCAGCTGGGGCCGCGCATCCTGCGCGCCGATACGGCGCCGCTGGCGGTGCTGGCCTGGCTGGCCCTGAACCAGGTCTAGCCCGGCTTACTGCCCGTCGTCGACATCCGCGGCGGGCTTGGGCGCGCGGGCGGAGCCCTTGACCAGGTCGAAACGGAACAGCCGGCACTCGATCGGGCCGTTCCACATCGGGAAGCGGCGTGATTCCTTCAGCCGCATCTTGTTCGGCAGCTTCATGTCCGGGCACAGCAGCCAGGCGCTCCAGCCGGCCGGGTTCTCGGTGTAGCTGCGCTTCCAATGGGACGACAGGCGAGGAAAGAACTCGTCGTCGGCATCCCTTTGTTCCGACCCCGTGGGCGCGCGCTGCGCCGCCGCCTTGCCGCGCACCTCGATGCGCTCGCCATAGGGCGGGTTCATCATGATCGTGCCGGGCATGCCCTCGGGCAGCTTGGGAGCCGGCCGCTCCAGCGCGTCGCCGCCGTTGAACTGGATGTAGTCGGCCACGCCGGCGCGCTCGGCATTGCGGCGCGCGAAGTCGACCATGCGGAAGGCCACGTCGCTGGCATAGATGGGCACGGCCGGCGCGTGCACGCGCGCGCGCGCGGCTTGCGTGAGTTCAGCCCAGCGCACGCGGTGCGCGGCGAACGGACGCTGGCGTTCGAAGGCGAAGCGGCGCTGGATGCCCGGCGCGATGCCGCAGGCGATCTGTGCCGCTTCGATGGGGATGGTGCCCGAGCCGCAGCAGGGGTCGTGCAGGGCGCCGCCGGCGTCGGCCGTGCCGCGCCAGCCTGCCGCGGCCAGCATGGCCGCGGCCAGGGTTTCCTTCAGCGGCGCGTCGCCCTTGTCGACGCGCCAGCCGCGTTTGAACAAGGGCTCGCCCGAGGTGTCGACATAAATCGCGGCGCGCTCTTCGCCGAGGTGCAGCACCACGGGCAGGTCGGGGCTGCGCGTGTCGACGCTGGGGCGCTCGCCGGTGGCGTCGCGCAGTACGTCGCAGATGGCGTCCTTGACGCGCAGCGTGGCGAAATTCAGGCTGCGCAGCGGCGAGCGCTGTGCCGTGGTGTCGACGCGTATCGTGTTGGCCGGCGTGATCCAGTCTTCCCAGGAAATCTTGCGTGCCAGCGCATAGATGTCGTCCTCGTGTCGGTAGCCGCCTTCGATCAATTCGACCAGCACGCGCTGCGCCAGGCGGCTCTCGAGGTTGATCTGCATCACTGTCTCGGCATCGCCCTTGAGCGCGACGCCGCCGCGCAGCACCTCCAGCCTGAGTTTGGGGCTGGCGTGCTCGAAGATGCGTTGCAGCTCCTCGCCAAGCAGCGTTTCGACGCCACCGGGGCAGGAGACAAACAGATGGAACGAATCGGCGTGGCGGGACATGACAGTGCGGGTGACGATTGAGGAGGCTATTGTCGTTGGTCGTGCCGGTTTCTCATGCACACGTCATGGAGACGCCACGATCTGGTTCAAGCCGGACC
Organism: Burkholderiaceae bacterium; assembly: GCA_019234815.1. Lineage (GTDB taxonomy): Bacteria > Pseudomonadota > Gammaproteobacteria > Burkholderiales > Burkholderiaceae_C > JAFALA01. Next base: position 29,225 of record JAFALA010000038.1, read on the forward strand.
GGAGTTCGGGGGGGCCGGTATGCCGAATTGTCCTGCTTAAAATGGCGCGCCTGCTTGATTTGAGGACTGAATGCAATGCTGCATTACTTTGTACATTTTTCCGAAAATCCCCAAGACAGTCCCTTGGGTAACGAGTTGCTGCGTTCTGGAATTGAATACCGATTGTTTGGCTGGAAGCCGTCCTTCAAGTACAACAATCGAATCCAGTTGATCTTCATGGGGTGGATCCCCTTGATTTTCAAGGCGATCCGGGCCGCGCTGTCTTCCTTATTCGAACTGAAACCGAGGCCGGAAGCGGTCATTGTCGGGACCCATATCGAGGCATTTTTCTTTGGTCTGTCTTCGTGCTTGCTTCCCAAGCGCAAAAGACCGTCGATCACCTGGGTGGGGTTTATTTATACGGCGCGCTCCAGCCTGCTGGTCAGGCAATTGCGGTGGATTTATTTCTCGGCAATTTTCCGCATGATTGACAAGGTGGTCTGCCATTCATTGCTTGAAAAGGAAATGAATGGGCAGATTTTCAAGCAGAGCCGCAATAAATTCATTCACATGCCCTATGGCATGTACGTCACAGGCGAAGAGCAGAAGCAGCCATCGGAACGCTTGAGCGGCGGCTCGAGAATCAAGATCATGGCGGCCGGACGATCCGGGCGGGACTACAAGTCCCTGGTTGAAGCCGTTCGCGGGGAAGAGTTCGATGTCAGGATTGTTTGCGACTATCACGCGCCCTTGAGCGGGATCGATCTGCCGTCCAACGTGCGGGTCCTCGACCACTGCTATGGCGATGACTATCTGCACGAACTTGCAAGCGCTGATATTGTGGTCGTGCCGCTGGCGGTCGACGATATTTCAGCCGGGCAGATGGTGATGCTGCAGGCCATGGCCTATGCCAAGCCTGTCGTCGTGACCGACACGCCGACGATTCGCGAATATGTCACTCCCGGCCGGGATTGCGTGGTCTATCCGAAGGGGGACGCCGCCGCGTTGAAGCTCGAGATCAGGCGCGTGATCCAGGATTCGGCATTGCGGCTGACCCTTGCCCATGGCGGCAAGGCCGCCTACCAGGAAAAATACAGCATGGCGTCGTACGTGAGAAATCTATGCGAGATCGCCTTGCATTGATCTCTCACTGACCGCTCACTGACCTCTCACTGGGCTCCTGTCGGGTGTCCTGGGCGGCGGAACCCCACCCGAGGACACGCTCGAAAACGCTTCAGGGGTGCGCCGCCATCACCTGCGCCACCGCAGCCGTCAGGCGCTTGCCATAGGGCACGTGTAGGAATTCGTTGGGGCCGTGGGCATTGCTCTTGGGGCCCAGCACGCCGCAGACCAGCATCTGCGCCTTGGGGAAGCCCTGCTGCAGCATGCTCATCAGCGGAATCGTGCCGCCCTGTCCGATGTAGCCGACCGGCGCGCCGAAGTGCGTCAGGCTGGCCTCGTTGATGGCCTGCGACAGCCAGGGCGACAGTTCCGGCGTGTTCCAGCCGGTGGCGCCATAGGCGCCGGCGCGGCCGTCGGGCACGAAGGTGACCTTGGCGTTGTAGGGCGCGTTGTCTTCCAGCAGGGTCTTCAGTCGCAGCGCGGCCTCGTTGCCGTCGACCAGCGGTGGCAGGCGCAGCGAGAGCTTGAAGGCGGTGTAGGGGCGCAGCACGTTGCCGGCGTTGCCGATGTCGGGCATGCCGTCCACGCCAGTGACCGACAGCGTCGGACGCCAGGTGCGGTTCAGCAGCACCTCGACCGGCTCTTGCGTCACGGGCAGCACCGGGCCGCCGTCCGCGCCGCAGGACCAGGGCATGCGCTTGTAGACCTCGTCCTTCAGGATCGCCGCCGTGGCCTGGGCCTGGGCAATGCGATTGCCGGGGATCTCGCAATGGAAGCTCTCGGGCAGCAGCCGGCCGGTCTTGGCGTCTTCCAGTCGGTCCAGCACCTGGCGCATGATGCGGAACGACGAGGGCACCACGCCCGAGGCGTCGCCCGAGTGGATGCCTTCGGTCAGCACCTCGACCTTGAGCGTGCCTGTGACGTTGCCGCGCAGCGAGGTGGTGAGCCAGAGCTGCTCGTAGTTGCCGGCGCCGGAATCCAGGCAGACCACCAGCGAGACATTGCCCAGGCGCGGCTTGAGCATGTCGATGTAGGCCGGCAGGTCGAAGGAGCCGGATTCCTCGCAGGTCTCGATCAGGCCCACGCAGCGAGGGCGCGGGATGCCTTGCTGGTCGAGCGCCATGATGGCGGTCAGCGAGGCGTAGATGGCGTAGCCGTCGTCGGCGCCGCCGCGGCCGTAGAGCTTGCCGTCCTCGTACTTGGGCGTCCACGGCCCCAGGTCGGCGCGCCAGCCGCTGAATTCGGGCTGCTTGTCGAGGTGGCCGTACAGCAGCACGGTGTCTTCGCTGCCGGACTTGGTGGCCGGCACCTCGAAGAAGATCACCGGCGTGCGGCCGGGAATGCGCACCACTTCGAGCTTCAGGCCGGCCACCTTCTTGCCTTCGACCCACGTGGCGGCGTCGCGCAGCACCTTCTCGATGTAGCCGTGGGACTCCCATTCGGCGTCGAACATCGGGCTCTTGGCGGGGATGGCAATGTAGTTCGTCAGCGCGGGGACGATTTCGGCGTCCCACAGCTCGGCGGCGAACTTGCCCAGGGCGCTGGCCTCATCGGCTTGCAGCGGCAACGACGGATCACGTGCGTTCATTCGGCTCTCCTCGCAGGCGTGTGGCCTGCTTTAGTGAAGTGCCGATTTTAGGCGCTGCGCCCGATTCAGGGATGCTGGTTCAGCCAGGCGTGCAGGCGCTCGAATACGAGCTCCTTTTCAGGCTCGTTGAAGATTTCATGGAACAGCGATTCATATTCGCGCGACTGCACGACGCTGGCCGGCGCCGTGCCGGCAAACTGCTCGCTGCCACGCGGCGCGACGCAGAAGTCCGAGCCGGCCCAGAGCAGCAGCGTCGGCACCACCCATTCCGGCGCCAGGTCCAGTACCTCGGCGCCTGCGGTGGCGATCATGTGGGCCAGGCTGGGTGTGACGCGGTTGTGCACCTGCGGGTCGGCCTTGTAGGCCTCCACGACCGCCTGGCTGCGCGAAATCCATGCCGGCTTCAAGCCGTTGCCGACCGCCAGATGCGGCAGCAGCGGCTTGGTGAGCGCCAGCAGCGCCTTCTGGAACAGCGACATGCCCACGTCCAGCGCCGGCGAACTCAGGATCAGGCCGTCCACCGGCCTGAACCAGTGCGGCAGCTCGCTGCCGCGGTGCGCTTCCACGCCGCCTGCCACGAACCGGGCCGCCACCAGGCCGCCCATGCTGTGGCCCAGCAGCACCAGCGGGCCCGCGCCGAGGTGCCGATCGCGGCGCAGCTCGTCGATCACCAGGGCCAGGTCTTGCTGCAGCCGCTCGGCGGCGGCCACGTCGCCGCGCGGGCCGCCCGAGGCGCCATGGCCGCGCTGGTCGTGGCCGACCACATGCCAGCCCCACTGGTTCAGCTGGGCCGCCACAGCGGAGTAGCGGCCGATGTGTTCGCCCAGCCCGTGCACGA
>JAFALA010000064.1 GCA_019234815.1 Burkholderiaceae bacterium
ACTCTCAAACGTCAATATTCCCCGCCCGGAGCGCATTCGTCTCAATAAAATCGCGCCGAGGCTCCACCTCATCCCCCATCAGCATCGTGAACACCCGATCGGCCTCGATGGCGTCGTCGATCTGCACGCGCAGCAGGCGGCGGACGCTGGGGTCCATGGTGGTTTCCCAGAGCTGCTCGGGGTTCATTTCGCCCAGGCCCTTGTAGCGCTGGCGGCCGACGGCGTTTTCGGCTTGTTGCATCAGCCAGTCCATGGCGTCGCGGAAGTCGGTGACCTTGGCTTCCTTGGCTTTTTCGCCTTCGCCCTTGCGCACCAGGGCGCCTTCGCCGAGCAGGCCCTTGAAGGTGCGGCCGGCGTCGGCGAGCACTTCGTAGTCGGCGCCGTGCACGAAGTCGGCGTTGATGACGCTGGCGCGGGTGTTGCCGTGGTGCTTGCGGGCAATGCGCAGGAACAGCTTGTCGGTGCGCGGGTCGAGTTCGGCGCTGACCTCGGCCTCGTGCAGCGCGGCCTGCATGGCGACGGCGGCTTCGTGGGCCTCTTCCCTGGTGTCGAGCTTGATGGCCAGGCCGTTGGCGAGCACGCGCAGGGCCTCGAAGTCCATCCAGTTGGCCAGGCGGCCGATCACGCTTTCGGCCAGCACGTACTGGCGGGCCAGCGCCTCCAGCGCTTCGCCGGACAGCACGGTCGATTCGCCCACGGCCGCGCCGGAGACGGCGCCGGTGTGCAGCGTTGCGTCCTGCATGGCGACCTTGAGCAGGAAGCCGTCGAGTTCGCTGGCGTCCTTCAGGTACTGCTCGTGCTTGCCGACCTTGACCTTGTAGAGCGGTGGCTGGGCAATGTAGATGTGGCCGCGCTCGACGAGCTCGGGCATCTGGCGGTAGAAGAAGGTCAAGAGCAGGGTGCGGATGTGGGCGCCGTCCACGTCCGCGTCGGTCATGATGATGATGCGGTGGTAGCGCAGCTTGTCGGGGTTGAAATCGTCCCCGCCGGCGCCGCGGCCGATGCCGGTGCCCAGGGCCGTGATCAACGTCAGGATTTCATTGCTGGTCAACAGCTTCTCGTAGCGGGCCTTTTCGACGTTCAGGATCTTGCCGCGCAGCGGCAGGATGGCCTGGAACTTGCGATCGCGGCCCTGCTTGGCGGAGCCGCCTGCGGAGTCGCCCTCCACGATGTAGATTTCGCAGAGCGCGGGGTCTTTTTCCTGGCAGTCGGCCAGCTTGCCGGGCAGGCCCAGGCCGTCGAGCACGCCCTTGCGGCGCGTCATTTCGCGGGCCTTGCGTGCGGCTTCGCGGGCGCGTGCGGCGTCGAGGATCTTGCCGCAGATGATCTTGGCATCGTTCGGGTTCTCGAGCAGGTAGTCGGTCAGCAGGCGGCTGACGATGTCTTCCACCGGCGCGCGCACTTCGCTGGAGACCAGCTTGTCCTTGGTCTGGCTGGAGAACTTGGGCTCGGGCACCTTGACCGACACCACGCAGGCCAGGCCTTCGCGCATGTCGTCGCCGGCGACGTCGACCTTGGCCTTCTTGGCCAGTTCGTTGTCCTCGATGTACTTATTGATGACGCGGGTCATCGCGGCGCGCAGGCCGGTCAGGTGGGTGCCGCCGTCACGCTGCGGGATGTTGTTGGTGAAGCAGAGGACGTTCTCGTTGTAGCCGTCGTTCCACTGCATGGCGACTTCGACGCCGATGTTGGTGCCCTGCTCGCTGACCTTGTCGCCCAGCGCGTGGAAGATGTTGGGGTGCAGCGTCGTCTTGCCCTTGTTGATGAACTCGACGAAGCCCTTGACGCCGCCGGCGTAGGCGAAGTTGTCTTCCTTGTTGTTGCGCTCATCGACCAGGCGGATCTTGACGCCGTTGTTCAGGAACGAGAGCTCGCGCAGGCGCTTGGCGAGGATGTCGTAGTGGAACTCGTGGTTCTGCTGGAAGATCTCGGTGTCGGGCAGGAAGTGCACCTCGGTGCCGCGCTTGTCGGTGTCGCCGATGATCTTCATCGGGCTCACTTCGAAGCCATCGCGCATTTCGAGCAGGCGGTCTTGCGGCACGCCCTTCTTGAATTCGATCTGGTGGATCTTGCCGTCGCGGCGCACGGTCAGGCGCAGGGTCTTGGAGAGCGCGTTCACGCAGCTCACGCCGACGCCGTGCAGGCCGCCCGAGACCTTGTAGCTGTTCTGGTTGAACTTGCCGCCGGCGTGCAACTCGGTCAGCGCGATCTCGGCAGCCGAGCGCTTGGGCTCGTGCTTGTCGTCCATCTTCACGCCGGTCGGGATGCCGCGGCCGTTGTCGATGACGGAGATTGAGTTGTCGGTGTGGATGGTGACGACGATGTCGTCGCAATGCCCGGCCAGCGCCTCGTCGATCGAGTTGTCGACCACCTCGAACACCAGGTGGTGCAGGCCGGTGCCGTCGGACGTGTCGCCGATGTACATGCCAGGGCGCTTGCGCACCGCTTCCAGGCCTTCCAGGATCTGGATGGAACCTTCGCCGTAGCCGGTATCAACCGGTTGTTGCGGGGTGGTGTTGTCGTCACTCATGGCAGGTACTCAAAAAGGCCGCGTCGGCGGCCGCATTCACTTCTAACTAGAACCCCCCGCTTGGCGGGGGGCAGGGGGGAGCTCAACATTCGGCGGGCGATGCCCGTGAGGATCGACTAGATCCTCATGGGCATCACGACGTATTTGAAGCCGGTTTGCTCAGGAATCGTCAGCAGCGCGCTGGAAGCGCTGTCGTTCAGGTCCACGCTGACCATGTCCTGGCTCATGTTGGACAGCGCGTCCATCAGGTAGGTCACGTTGAAGCCGGTCTCGATCAGGTCGCCGCTGTAGTCGATCTCGATTTCTTCCTTGGCCTCTTCTTGCTCGGCATTGCTGGACGCGATCGACAGCAGGCCCGGCTCGAAGCTCAGGCGCACGGCCTTGAACTTTTCGCTGGTCAGGATGGCGGCGCGCTGCAGCGAGGCCAGCAGCGGGGCGCGGCCCAGCGTGACGCGGAACTTGTGGCTCTTGGGGATGACGCGGTTGTAGTCGGGGAACTTGCCCTCGACCAGCTTGCTGACGAACTCCATGCCCGAGAAGCTGAACTTGGCCTGGTTGCCGGCGAAGCGCATCTCGATGGGCTGGTCGTCCGAGCCATCCTTGCCGCCATCCTTCAGCAGGCGCATCAGCTCCAGCACGGTCTTGCGCGGCAGGATCACCTCCTGCTTGGGGATCTCGGTGTCCAGCTCGGCCTGGGCCAGGGCCAGGCGGTGGCCGTCGGTGGCGACCAGCGTCAGGCTCTTGCCCTCGGCGACGAAGAGGATGCCGTTCAGGTAGTAGCGGATGTCGTGCACGGCCATCGCGAAGTGCACCTGGTTGATCAGGTGCTTCAGCGTCTTTTGCGGCACGCTGAAGGCGGGGCCGAAGTCGGCGGCTTCCTG
>JAFALA010000110.1 GCA_019234815.1 Burkholderiaceae bacterium
CGTCCAACTCACCATCGCCCCGACCATCAGCACCTCGCCGTGCGCGAAGTTGATCAGGTTGATGATCCCGTACACCATCGTGTAGCCCAGCGCCACCAGCGCGTACATGCTGCCCAGCACCAGGCCGTTGATGATCTGCTGGATCAAAATTTCCATGAGACTAAATCCTTGTCGAACAGATTCCCTAGGGAACGTTGAGGGCCTTTTCGCAAGGCCTATGCCAAGTTCTTGAAACCGAGGGTAAGCACCAAGAAAAACCTGTCCATGACTTTCATCAGAACGTCATGCAAGGGCCAAAGCGTGGTCGCCAGCGAAAATCTGTGCGGAAATCCGCCCTACTCGCCACCCCAAAAGTGTGAAATTGGTTACATAGGCCGCGGTGACGGCTGTCCGCCAGCCTGGGTCAGCCTGACCATGCCATCCCGAACGCCGCAGGCTTCAATCTTGCTAATAATTTGCCGTCTTGCCCCGCATTTGGGCAAACTACGCCCCCTTATGTCCGCCTCCGCTGCACACGCCCTCTACCTGAAGCTCTACGCACGAATGTCCCGGGGCCTGCGGCGTCCCCTGTTTGCGGTCTACCTGACCATCACCCTGGCGGCGGCGGGCTTGACGCTGGGGCATTACCTGAGCGAGCGGACCGGCCTTGTGCAACTGGCCGCAGGCGCCAGCGAGCGCCTGGAGTTGTATGCGGCCACCCTCGACACCGAATTGGCGCGCCAGAGCTATCTGCCCAGCCTGATTGCGATCGATGATGCCATTGCCGCATTGCTGACCCACCCGGACGACGCGAACCTGCGACGCCTGGCCAGCCAGCGGCTGGCGCGCATCTCCGTGCGTGCCGGCGCCCGGCTGACCGTGGTCACCGATCCGCAGGGCCAGTTGCTGGCCTCCAGCCATGGCGCCGTTGGCCCGGACGGTGCCAAGGTCGTGCCCCCGTATCTGCTCGATCGGCTCAACGGCGAAGAAGGCCATTTCTTTGCCGCCGACGGCAACACGGGCAGCACCGATTTTTTCCTGGTGCATCCGGTCAAGCGCGCCAATGCCGTGTCGGGCTACATCGTCGTCAAGCTCAATCTGGCCCCGCTGGAGGCCTCCTGGGTGGACCTGGGCTTGCGCGCCCAAAGTGAACGTCTGCTGGTGGTGGACGACAACGACGTCGTCGTGCTGTCGTCGGTGCCGGACTGGAAATTCCATGTGCTGGGCCAGATCGACGAACCCAGGCGCCAGGTCTTGCGCGCGACCGGACGTTACGGGGATGGGCCCTTGCAGCCCCTGGGCATCGCGACCGAGGTCGTGCATCAGGCCTATGCGCCGATCGTGCAAGTGCCGCCCGTGAAATCCGATATGCCCGGCGCGGCGCGAGGCACCTCACTGATGGCGCAGGAACAGCCCATTCCCCCGCTGGGCGTGCGGCTCGTGACCCTGTCGGACCCCAGCGAGGTCCGTCGTCAGGCCAGGGTCGCCGCATGGGGCGGCGCAGCCTTCGGATTCAGCATGGGATTGCTGGTGCTGTACCTGGCCTCAAGGCGGCGCGCCTTGCACCAGGTGTCCCAGGCCAAGGCGGAGCTGCAGCGCGCGCACACCCAGTTGGAACAGCTGGTCGACGAGCGGACCCAGGCGCTGCGCGACGCCAACACCGAACTGAAGCGGCAGATCGAACACCGCCTGCTGGCCGAAGACGAATTGCTGCAGGCCGGCAAACTGGCGGTGCTGGGGCAGATGTCGGCCGGCATCTCGCATGAGATCAATCAACCCTTGACGGCCTTGCGCGCCCTGTCGCGCAACACCCTGCTGCTGTTGGAGAACGGTCGCTACGCCACCGTGGCCGAGAATCTGCGCGCCGTCGACGACGTGGTCGAGCGCATGAGCGTGATCACACGGCAGTTGAAGAACTTCGCCCGCAAAGCCGAAAAGACCGTCGCCGCTGTGTCACTGCGTCAGGCTGTGGACAACGTGCTCCTGCTGCTGGACCACCGCCTGCGCGACGAGCAGGTGCAGGTCAGCCTGGACGTGCCCGAGCACCTGCTGGTGGTATGCGACGGCAATCGCCTAGAGCAGGTGCTGATCAACTTGATTGGCAATGCCGTCGACGCCATGCACGACTTGGCGAGCAAGCAACTGACGCTGAGTGCGGAACCGACGGGCAAGAACCGGCGGGCCCTGGTACGGGTCTGCGACAGCGGGCGCGGCATGGATCCCGACCAGCTGCAGCGCTTGTTCGAGCCCTTTTTCACCACCAAGCCGGCCGGCCAGGGTCTGGGGCTGGGCCTGGTGATTTCATCGAAGATCATTCATGAATTCGGCGGCACGCTGCACGCCCGCCCCGGCGAGCAGGGCATGTGCTTCGAATTCGACCTGGAACTCGCCAAGAAGGATGCCCATGTTTGAAGGTTACAAAATCGTTTTCGTCGAAGACGATCCGCCCGTGCGGGCCAGCCTGACGCAGACGCTGGAGCTCGCCGGGCTGGAAGTGCTGCCCTGCGGCTCGGCCGAGGCCGCGCTGCCGCACATCAGCCCGGGCGCGCAGATCGTCGTAGTGACCGACGTGCGCCTGCCCGGCATGGACGGCATGAGCCTGCTGGACCGCGTGGTCGCGATCGACGCCGCCATTCCCGTGGTGCTGGTGACGGCGCACGGCGACGTCGCCATGGCCGTCAACGCGATGCGCGCCGGCGCCTACGATTTCCTGGAGAAGCCCTTTGCACCCGAGCGCTTCGTCGAGACCATCGTTCGGGCGCTCGACAAGCGCATGCTGCGCGCTGCCGTCGATGACCTGCGCGAACAGCTGCAGCGTGCCAACGGCATCGAGGCCGCGCTGCTGGGTCAATCGCCGGCGATGCAGCAGGTACGGCGCCAGATCCTCAACCTGGCCGGCACCTCGGCCGACGTGATGATCCTGGGCGAAACTGGCACCGGCAAGGAACTGGTCGCGCGCTGCCTGCACGACCAGAGCAAGCGGCGCGACCGCAACTTCGTCGCCATCAATTGCGGCGGCCTGCCCGAGAACCTGTTCGAAAGCGAGCTGTTCGGCCACGAGCCCGGCGCCTTCACCTCGGCGGCCAAACGGCGCATCGGCAAGATCGAGCATGCCAACGGCGGCACCCTGCTGCTCGACGAGATCGAGACCATGCCCATCGTCATGCAGATCAAGCTGCTGCGCATCCTGCAGGAGCGGCGCGTCGAGCGGCTGGGCTCGAACGAGGAAGTGCCGATCAACGTGCGTTTCATTGCGGCAACCAAGGCCGACCTGCTGCAGCTCAGCGAGCAGCAGAAGTTCCGCGGCGACCTGTATTACCGCCTCAATGTCGCCACGCTCACGCTGCCGCCCTTGCGCGAGCGGCGCGAAGACATCCCCTTGCTGTTCCAGCATTTCGTGGCGCAGGCCTGCACGCGCTACGAGCGCGAGGCGCCGGAGCTGTCGCCGCAGCGCCTGCGCGAGCTGATGGCGCACGACTGGCCCGGCAATGTGCGGGAGATCCGCAATGCCGCCGACCGCTTCGTGCTGGCGCTGGATGAGACCGGCATTCCCTCGGCCCTGGTCGAAGGCGAGCCGCAGACCCTGGCGCGCCAGATGGACCTGGTGGAAAAGACCTTGATCGAGCAGGCGCTGCGCCGCTGCCAGGGCAAGGTGCCCGCTGCCATGGAGCTGCTGGGCGTGGCCAAGAAGACGCTCTACGACAAGCTGCACCGCCACAACATCGATCTGGAGCGGTTCCGCTGATAGCGCCTGCTTATCTGTAGCGCGCCGGGTCTGAAGAATCGGTGGGCTTTTGGATCACCCGCTTGAACGACTCGCTCATGGGCATCTGCAGGTTGATGCCCTTGGGCGGCACCGGCGCCTGGAACCATTTCTGGTACAGCGCGTAGATCTCGCCGCGCTGGTAGATGCCGATGATGACGGCGTCCACCAGTTGCTTGAAGACGGGGTCGTCGCGGTTCAGGCCCAGGCCGTAGGGTTCCACCGACAGAGGCGTGTCGTTGATGACGAAGTCGCCCGGGTTGGGCGTCTGCGCCAGCAGACTGCGCATGAGCACATCGTCCATCACGTAGGCGTCGGCGCGTCCGGTCTGCAACATGCGAAAGGCGTCGGGGTCTTCCTGCGCCATCAGGATCTTCATGTTCAGCTTGCGGCTCTGGTTGAGCGCGTGCAGGTACTGGATGCTGGTGGTGCCTATGGTCGAAGCCACGGTGAGGCCGCTGAGATCGTCGATGCCGTTCAGATCGCTGGCCTTGCGCGTCATGATCTTGCTCTCTGACACGAAGGTCGTGATCGAGAAGCCCTGGCTCTTGGCCCGTTCGGCCGTGTTGGTCGTGACGCCGCACTCCAGGTCCAACGAGCCGTTGGCCACCAGCGCCAGGCGGGTGGCGGAGCTGACCGGCACCAGCTTGACCTCCAGATCGGGCAGTTCGAGTTTTTGCCGGACCGCGTCGACCACCTTGAAGCACAGGTCCATCGAGTAGCCGATGGGCTTGAGCCTGGCGTCGAGGTAGGAAAACGGGATCGATCCGACGCGGTAGCCGAGCACGATCACGCCGGTATCGCTGATGCGCTGCAAGGTGGGTGACTCGGCGATCGGCGCCGCCGGGCTGGCCGATGTCTTTTGAGCCTGCACGGGACCGGCTGTGCCAAGGCCAAAGGCCAGCAACGCCCCCAACAAGCCCAGGCGCAGTCGCGAGTTCAGGTGTCTATCGGCGCGGGCGGCACGGCAGGCGAAATGGGCGGTGTCAGACATCGGTCGGCAAAGCGTGGCGGCAAGTCCGCCTCATCCAGCAAAAGCCGGAATTCTCACCGACTGTGGATTCGACGCAAGCGCGTAAATCCCAGGGGTCTCGCGCCGCAGTGGTGCTTGTGCCACAAACGCCGCGCGGACAGGAGGCTCAATGCCCTACGACATCCGCAGCGCCAGAGACCTCGTCCAGGCATTCATCGAGTTCAGCCTCAATCTGCGCCTCGTCGATCTCGCGATCAAACGCGGCCAGCTCCGCCGCCTTTGGGATCAAAGGCTTGTCCAGCGGCCGGCAGACACGGCGCTGCAGGCGGTTGAGGCGGTCGGAACAAGCCGCCTCGCGGGCCACCTGCTCGGGATCGAGCATCATCAGGAAGGGGTTCAGGACCAGTGCATCGACTTGCATGACAGACTCCAGTGCGTGTGGAGTCCAATGTAGTGGCCGGCCCCGGTTCCGGACAGTCGGCGGCCGGACAAGCCTGCTGTCAGGCAAACTCTTAGGGCCTTGCTGTGCTGGCGGCGCGCAGCTTGTCCGCCAGCCGGTCGCGCCCGGCCCGTTGGGCGAAGTCGGCGGCCGTCAGTCCCTGGTCGTTCTTGACGCGCGGATCGGCCCCCAGGCTCAGCAGATGCTCGGCGGTGTCGATGCTGCCATAGCTGGCGGCCAGCATCAGGGGCGTGCTGCCGTTGGGCGAGCGGCTTTCAAGGTCGGCGCCATGCTGCAGCAGCCAATCGACCGTGCCGTTGTCGGGACCGCTGGCGGCGTACAGCATGGCGTTCCAGCCGGGCTCGTCGACGATGGCGCCGCGCGCCACCAATTCTTTGACCCAGTCCAGCCGCCCCTTCACGGCGGCCAGCATCAAAGGGGTTTCGCCCTGCTCGCTGATGGCATTGACGTCGGTGCCGGGGTGGCTGAGCAGCACCTTGTAGACCTTGGCGGAATCCTCTTTCAGGGCGAGCAACAAGGGCGTCTGCCCCTGGGCATCACGCAGGTTCGGGTCAGTTCCCCGCAGCAGCAGCGTCATGACGTCGCGGGCGCTGTCGAACTTGACGAACCGCATCATGTCGTCGACGGGGTCGGCATGCGCCGGGCCGGCCAGCGAAAGCAGCAAAGACAGGCACAGGGCGCGAATCAAGCGATGGCTCATGAGGGTTCGGGCATGCGGAACAGGCGCCGGCAGTTTTCAGTGGTGACCGCCGCGACGTGCTCGACGCTGCAATGATGGATCTCCGCCATCTGCCTGGCGACATGCGGCACATAGGCCGGGCTGTTGGTCTTGCCTCGGTGCGGCACGGGCGCCAGGTAGGGGCTGTCGGTCTCGATCAGCAGGCGGTCCAGCGGCAAGGCGCCGGCCACTTCGCGAAGATCCGCGGCATTCTTGAACGTCAGGATGCCGGAAAAAGAGATGTAGTAGCCCTTGTCGACCGCCGCCTTGGCGATGTCCAGGTTTTCGGTGAAGCAATGGAACACGCCGCCGGCCGCTTCGCCCCCCTCTTCGTTGAGGATGCGCAATGTATCGGCGGCGCTGGAGCGGGTGTGGATCACCAGCGGCTTGCGTGCCTGACGCGCCGCACGGATGTGGATGCGGAAGCGCTCGCGCTGCCATTCCATGTCCGCCAGCGTCCGGCCGTTGAGGCGGTAATAGTCCAGGCCGGTCTCGCCGATGGCGAGCACCTTGTCGAGCTGAGCCAATTGCACCAGCTCGGCGACGTCGGGTTCGCGGACGTCCTCGTTGTCGGGGTGCACGCCGACGCTGGCGAACAGGGGTGGATAGGCCTGCGCCAGGCCGTGCACGACGGGAAATTCCTCCATAGTCGTGCAGACGCACAAGGCCTGCGACACCTGGGCAGACGCCATCTCGTCCAAGACCTGCGGCACGCGGGCATGGAATTCCTCGGAACTCAGATGGCAGTGGGAATCAATGAACATGGATGGCAAAAGCAAAAAATGGCGCCCTGGGACTCAAAGCGTCTGGGTCGGCTTGGCGGACTGGATCGAGGTGCCCAGGATCTCTTCGATGCGATTGCGGATCACGCGCGTTTTCTCGTCGCCCGGGAACCTCACGCCCACGCCTTGCGTGCGTCCGCCCGAGGCGTTGGTGGGCGTGATCCAGCCGACCTTGCCGACGATGGGGTAGCGCTGCGGATCGTCGGGCAGGCTCAGGATCAGGTAGATGTCTTCGCCCAGCTTGTAGTCCCGGTTGGTGGGCACGAAGATGCCGCCGTCCTTGAACGCCGGGATGTAGGCCGCGTACAAGGCGCCCTTCTCGCGGAACACCAGTTGCATCATGCTGGGCCGCGCCGCCTGGCCGGCTTGCGCTGCGGCAGGATTGCCGGCGCCCGGCAGCACGGAGGCTTGGAACTTGGGGGGCGAATCGCTCATGGTCTCGAGTGTAGCGAAGGGCGGCCTGTCCGGTCGCTCAGGTCAGGCCGCTCAGACCTGTGCGCCCACCTTGACCCGCATGGCCATCTGGCCCTGAGTCACCAGGGACTCCAGCAGCAGGTTCGCGTTGAGCGGGTGTTCGGCGTGGCGCGCGGCATCGAGCAGAACGCGCGACCAGGCCTGGATGGCGGCGGTGTTGCGCGGTGCGGGCAAGGCATCGCGCGGGAAATAGCTGGGCGGCGCGCCGATGCTGGTGCGCACCAGGTCATGGGCCAGGCGCTGCAGCGCATCGATGGCGCGCGGCACCGGCCAGTCGGCCAGGGCGCTGGCATCGGCCTGCGCCACGCGGCGCGGCAGTTCGCGCCAGGTCTCGGGCTTGACGCCGTCGGCCGCCCAGCGCAAGGCCTCCTGCGGGCGTCCGCCGGTGGCGGACAAAAGGATTTCGGGCGCATCCAGGCCCTGCTTCACCAGCCATTGCAGCGCGAGTTCCCGGTCGGGCAGGCCCAGGGGCACGGGCTGGCAGCGGCTGCGGATGGTGGGCAGCAGGCCTTCCGGGTCGGCGCTGGCCAGCACGAAACGCAGCACGCCGGCCGGCTCCTCCAGGGTCTTGAGCAACGCGTTGGCCGCCACATGGTTCAACGCTTCAGCCGGATAGATCAGCACCACCTTGGCTCGGCCCCGCGCGCAGCTGACCTGGGCAAAGCCCAGCATCTTGCGGATGGCATCGATCTTGATTTCGCGACTGGGCTTGGCCTTGCTGGCCTTGCCCTCGCCGTCCTTGGGCGCCTCGGCCTCGTCAGACCCCAAGCCCAGGGATTCGCGCAAGGCTTCCGGCACCAAGACCTGGAAGTCGGGGTGGGAGCCGGCCTGAAACAGGCGGCAGCTGGCGCATTGGCCGCAGGCCTGCGACGGGGCCGAGGCGCCGGGATGCGCCTCGCAAAGCCATGATTGCGCCAACAGCAGCGCAAGTTCGTATTGCCCGACACCGGCAGGCCCTTGCACCAGCAAGGCGTGCGAGCGCGCATGCCGCAAGGCGTCGCGCAGGGGCGAGTCCAGCCAGGGTTGATCGATCCGCGCGACGCCCGCGTCCTGCCCGCTCACCATCCGCGCTGCTCCAGCACGGCCACGATCTGCGCGCTGACTTCGGGCACGCTCAATCCGGCGTCGATGCGGACCATGCGCTGCGGCGCGGCTTGCGCGCGATCGGCATAGCCCTGGCGCACCCGTTCGAAAAATTCCAGGTCCTGCTGTTCGAACCGGTCGGCCTCGCGCACGGCTGCCCGGCGCTGCGCGGCGACAGCGGGCGCCACGTCGAACCACAGGGTCAGGTCAGGCTCGCGACCCGCCTGCACCCAGGTTTCGAGCGCCTGCAGGGGCGCCAGATCCATGCCCCGCCCCGCCCCTTGGTAGGCAAAGCTGGCGTCCGTGAAGCGATCGCAAACCACGGTCTTGCCGGCCTGCAAGGCAGGCTCGATGACCTTCCGGAGGTGATCGCGGCGGCCGGCAAACACCAGCAAGGCTTCGGTCAGCGCGTCCATGGGCCGATGCAGCACCAACTCGCGCAAGGCCTCGGCCAGTTCCGTGCCGCCGGGTTCGCGCGTATGCAGGACCTCGGCGCCGGCCAGGCGAAAGCGCTCGCCCAGGGCCGCTACATGGGTGGACTTGCCGGCGCCGTCTATGCCTTCGAATGTGATGAATCGACCGCTCACCTGACTCACGTTGCTCACGTTCAATTTTTCCGCCGCTCAATGGCCGCGCTGGTATTGGTTGACTGCGCGATTATGCGCGGCCAGGTCTTCGCTGAACTGGCTGCTGCCGTCGCCGCGCGCGACAAAGTACAGCGCCCGGCTGGCAGCCGGGTGCAGGGCCGCCTGCAGCGCCGCACGGCCGGGCATAGCGATCGGGGTCGGCGGCAAGCCCTGGCGCGTATAGGTATTGAAAGGGGTGTCGGACAGCAGGTCATGCTTGTGCAAGCTGCCGCTGTAGCTCTCGCCCAGGCCGTAGATCACGGTCGGATCGGTCTGCAGCGGCATCTTCAGGCGCAGGCGGTTGATGAACACCGCCGCGACCAGAGGCCGGTCCGCGGCCGTGCCGGTTTCCTTTTCCACCAGCGAAGCCATCACCAGCGCCTCGTCCGGATTCGTCAGCGGGAGTCCGGCATCGCGCACGGCCCAGGCCTCGGCCAGATGTTTTTGCATGGCCTGAAGCGCGCGGCGCATCACCGTCAGGTCGCTGACGCCGCGGCTATAGGCATAGGTGTCGGGATAGAAGCGCCCTTCCGCTGCCAGACCGGGCTGGCCCAGCGCGTTCATGATGTCGGCCTCGCTCATGTCGATGCTGCGATGCTGCAGCGACGCCGCCTGGTTGAGCGCAGTGCGGAACTGCTTGAAGGTCCAGCCGTCGATCAGGCGCACCTGCTCGAGCACCTCGTCGCCGCGCACCATCTTGTCGAGCAGGGCCATGGGGGTGACGCCCGCATGCACTTCATAGCTGCCGGCGCGGATCAGGCGCGCCTGGCCTGAGAGACGAAACCACGCGTAAAGCAGCCGCGCGTCGGTCTCGACGCCGGCGCCCACCCAGGCCTGCGCCACGTTCATGGGCGAAGTACCCGGTTCGATGGACAGCTCCACCGAGGACGCACGCAGGTTCAAGGGCCGTGCCAGCCACCACCATGCGCCGCCGCCCAATGCAAGCAGGCAGGCCAGGCACAGCGCGAGAAAACGGGAAAGAAGCTTGAGCATGAGACAGCGATGACGGACCTAAAACCTTGGCGCCGACCCGGCGCGCGGGGGCTGATGATAATCAAGCCTTGCACCATTGAATCTGTAGCCCATGAATTCATCTCTTTCCACGCCCAACATGTCCAAAGACGATCAGGGCGGTTGCCTTGCCCTGACCGACTGGGGCCTGATTCGCGCCAGCGGCGAAGACGCCGCCAAATTCCTGCACAGCCAGCTGACGCAGGATTTCGCGCTGCTGGACTTGGCGCATGCCCGGCTGGCCGGCTATTGCAGCGCCAAGGGTCGTTTGCTGGCCACGTTGGTGGGATGGAAGCTCAGCGACGAGGAATTGCTGCTGGCCCTCCCCGTCGAACGCGTGGCACCCACGTTGAAGCGGCTCTCGATGTTTGTGCTGCGGTCCAAGTGCAAGCTCAGCGAGGCCTCCGACGCCTGGCGGCTCTACGGGCTCGCCGGCACGGTGGCCCACTCTTGGCTGAAGGCGCAAGGATACGAGATGCCGGCTGCGCCCTGGGACTTGCTGCGCCTGGGCGGCGATGGCGGGGCCACCCTGGTCCGCCTGCCCGACGGCGCTGGCGTGCCGCGCTTCCTGCTGACTCAGAGTGCGCAAGCGGCTGCCCCTGACCTTCCGGCACTGGATGCCCGCCAATGGCAGACGTGGGATGTGCAAAGCGGACTGGCCTGGGTGCAAGGCGCGACAGTCGAGCAGTTCGTGCCCCAGATGCTGAACCTGGAGCTGCTGGGCGGCGTGAGCTTCCAGAAGGGTTGCTATCCGGGCCAGGAGGTGGTGGCCCGCAGCCAGTACCGAGGCACCGTCAAGCGGCGCACTTTCCTGTTCGAGACGGACGGCGCGGCGCAGATCGGCCAAGAACTGTTTCACAGCGCGGACCCCGAGCAGCCCGCCGGCATGGTCGCTGCCGCGGCGGCATCTCCAGTCGGCGAAGCAGGCAGCGTCGTGCTTGCCGAAGTCAAGCTGGCGGCGCTGGAGGCCGGCTCCCTGCATCTGGGCAGCCCTCAAGGTCCGCAGCTCAGGCCCCAGCCCATGCCCTACGCCGTCGGCGAACCACAGTGAACCCTGATTTAGTCAACAACCGCGAGCTGTACGTCTACTACAAGCTCGATCCGCTCGACGCGCCCGCGGCACGCCAGGCCCTGGATGCGGCGCGCCTGCGCCTGTCCGATGGTGTGAACCTGCGCCTGCTGGAACGGCAGGAGGCCCAGGCCAGCAACGCCATCACCTGGATGGAGGTCTACAACTGCGCAGACGGCCATGCGGACCTGGATGCCGCGCAACACGCCGTGGCAGATGCCTTGGCGCCCTTCTGCAAGCACGGGCGACACGTCGAGCGCTTCCGGCCGCTGTGACGCTGGCGCCTCACAGCGGCTTGGTCATCTCCACATGCTCGATGCCAGCCTCTTCAAACACCTCGCCGCGTTGCACGTAGCCCATGCGCTTGTAAAAGCCGGCTGCCGACATCTGCGCATGCAGCATGACCTCGCGGTAACCCAGCTCGCGGCCCTTGTTCATCAAGGCCTGCAGCACTTCCCGGCCGATCTGGCTGCCACGCATGTGGTGCACCACCGCCATGCGGCCGATCTTGGCCACGCCGGGCACGTGCTCGAGCAGGCGCCCGGTCGCCAACGCAACGCCCATGCGGTTGTAGGCCACGGCATGCACGCAGCCCGCGTCGGCTGAATCCCTTTCCATGTCGGCCGGGACCTTCTGCTCCAGGACGAAAACGCTTTGCCGGATCGCCGCCGCGTCGACGCCAAGCTGGTCCCAGGCGCCTATCCTGACCTCAACCATGGGCTTGCCTGCCTCGAAGTCCTGCAGCACCTCGCGC
Organism: Burkholderiaceae bacterium; assembly: GCA_019234815.1. Classification (GTDB taxonomy): domain Bacteria; phylum Pseudomonadota; class Gammaproteobacteria; order Burkholderiales; family Burkholderiaceae_C; genus JAFALA01. The sequence goes on from JAFALA010000110.1 coordinate 11,693, forward strand.
AACGCTGGAGGCAGCGTCACCGGCGCCTTGCTCTGCGGCTCGGCGAACACATAGACCAACTCACCGCTGACCAGCAGCTCCTCGCCCCTGAACACCGCGCACTGGACCAGCATCGAGCTGTTGCCCACGCGCTCGCAGCGGACACCCACGTCGATCAAGTCATCGAAACGTGCCGAACCGCGATAGTCCAGCGTGGCCTTGCGGACGAACAGATCGCCGCCCAAAGCCTCCATGGTGCTGGCGTAAGGCAGTGCCAGGGCGCGCCAATAGCCGCTGACGGCCGCATCGAAGTAAGCCAGGTAGTGCCCATTGAAGACAATGCCCTGCGCATCGACTTCAGCCCAGCGCACGCGCAGGCGCTCCAGATGGCGGAATTGGCTACGCTTCATAGGTGGAAGGCTTTCTTGAGTGCTTGAGCGCAGGCATCCATGGCTTCAAGAGCTTCCGGGATGCTGCGGCCCATCTTGATGAAATCGTGTGTGACGCCGCGCACCAGCTCCAGTTGCACCGGGCAGGCGTTGGCGCGCAAGAGATCGGCATAGGCCAACCCGTCGTCCACCAGCGGATCGCATTCCGCCAGGATCAGGCAGGCGGGCGCCAGATCGCTGTGATCCGACGCCTCCATGGGCGCGAAACGCCAGTCGCGCCGGTGGTGGTGCGGAATGTAATGGTCAAAAAACCAGGCGATGTTGGCCGCATCGAGCAGGAAACCGTTGGCAAACAGCTTGTGCGAGGGGGTGTCGGGATGCGCTGCGGTGCCAGGCGTGATCAGCAATTGGAGGGCCAAGGTCAAGCCGATGTCGCGAGCATGCAAGGCACATACCGCGGCCAATGTGCCGCCGGCGCTGTCGCCACCGACGGCCAGGCGCGAGCCGTCGAGCCCGAGGCTTTCCGCAGATTCAGACAGCCAGCGCATCGCGGCCCAGCAGTCGTCCACGGCGGCGGGAAACGCATGCTCGGGCGCCAGCCGATAGTCGAGCGACAGCACCGCCGCGCTGCTGCGCAGGGCCAGCTGGCGGCACAGGCTGTCGTGCGTTTCCAGGCTGCCGATGGTGAATCCGCCGCCGTGAAAATAGAGCAGCACGGGCAGCTTGTCGCCCGAGGGCGCGTACAGGCGCGCCGCAAGCTCCGATTCCGCGCCTGGCACGCTGAGGTCTTCCACGCGCGGCAGCGGCGCACGCGGCAGGTCCAGGATTTCGGCGCCCATCAGGTAGGCAATGCGCGCCTGCTTGGGGCTCAGGCTGTGGAACGCGGGACGGTTGGCGCGATAGATCCGCTCCAGCACCGCGGCCATGCGCGGTGTCAACAAATTGCTGCTCAACGAAAGCTCCGGGAAATGAGCTTTCGATTGTCGTTCACAACTGGCGCAGCGCTGCAGCCGGCGACATGTTGGCGGCATGCACGGCGGGAAAGAGGCCGCCGATGAAGCCGATCGCCAAGGCCCACTTGATGCCGGTCCACATCAGCTCCGGCGTCACGCGCAACGCGAAGCTGAGCTTACCCACCGAGCCGGCCGCCATGGTGGAAGCCGAATAGCCGTCAAACAGAATCCACGCCACCAGGCCGCCGACGATGCCGCCGACCAGGGCCAGCAGCAAGGTCTCCATCAGGATGGCGGCCACCACCGGCATGCCGCCGAAGCCGATGGCGCGCAGGGTCGCGATCTCGCGGGCACGCGCAGCGACGGCCGCGAACATGGTGTTCAAGGCGCCGAACACCGCGCCCACGCCCATGATGGAGCCCACCACCATGCCGATGATGCGCAGGACCTTGACGATGCCCTCGGACTGCTTGGCGTAAAACTCCAGCGTCGTCGTCGCGTCGACGCTGAGCTGCGGGTTGTCGGCCAGCGCGGCCTTGAGTGTGTTCATCGCCGCCGGATTCTGCAGCCGCGCCACCACCGAGGTCCGGCTCGCACCGCGCCGGTAGGCGTCGGCCACGACATTGGCGTCGCCCCAGAGTTCGGAGTCCATCGCATCGCCCGAGTCGAACACGCCGACCACGGTCCAGGGGTTGCTTCCGAGCTGGACGGTCTTGCCCACCTGCAGGCCGTCGAACTGCCGCAGCGCGCCGCGACCGACGACCAACTCGCGCAGGCCCGGCGTGAAGCGCCGCCCCTCGACCAGGTGCAGGCCGGGCCGCACCGCGAAGCCCTGCTCGCCGACGCCGCGCAGTTGCACGCTGCCGACGTCGTCCGGCAAGCCGCCGCGCACATGCAAGTTGGCTGCCACGACGATCTCGGGCGAGGCCAGCGGCCTGTTGCCGGCGTCATGCGCGATGCCGGCTGCATCGGTGATCTGCACGACGGAGTCGCGCGCCAGCACCGAGGCCACCTCGGCGCCCGAGCCGCCGCGCAGCACCATCGCCGTGTCTTCATTGCCGGTACCCGACAGCGTCTGGCGATAGCCCTCGCCCATGGCCAGCAATGCCACCAGCACGCCGACCACGCCGGCAATGCCGATGACGATCACGGCCGAGCTGCCGAGACGCTCGGTCAAGGTCGACAGGCCCACCTGCGCTACCGACAGGGCCTGACGCCCGCGCCGCGTCGCCACCAGGGCTGCCGCCAGCACCGCCGCCAGCACCGCCACGCCCAGCGCAGGCAGTGCGATCCAGGCCGCCAGCACCATGCACAGGACGAGATTCAAAGCCAGTCTGAGCAACCACTTCATCATTCACCTCCCGGCCAATGCGTCGACGATGTTCAGGCGCATGGCCCGCCAGGCCGGCAAAGCGCCGACCAGGGTGCCGATTGCCAGCATCAGCGCCACGCCCTTGATCCAGCTGCCGGCCTCGACCGGCGGCAGATTCAGGACGCCGCCGCTGCCGGCCGACACGATGGGCGTCAGCACCGACGCCAGGCCTAAGCCCGCCACGCCGCCGATCAGCAGCAGCAGCAGGGATTCAGACAAGATCAAGCCCAGCACCGAGCCGTCGCTGAAGCCCAGCGTCTTGAGCACCGCCAGCTCGCTCGTGCGCTCGCGAACGGCCTGCATCATCGTGTTGCCGGCCAGCAGGACCAGCGTGAAGAACACCGCGCCCATGATGGAGCCGACGATCAGGCCGATGTCGGCCAGCTGCTTGATCCACGAGGCCATGGCAGCCTGCTCCGACTGTGTGCGGGTTTCATGGTCGGAGTTGGCCGAGAGCGCGTCGATGGCGCGCGCCACGCCGTCGGCCTGGTTCACGTCGGCCACGCGCGTAACGTACCAGCCGATCTGGCCCTGGTTGTAGGGCGTGGTGTCATCGAAGAACTTCCAATGCAGCATGACCATGGCGTCGAAGAAGCCGCCGGTCTTTTTATCGGTTGCATGCAGCAGCCCGCAGATCTGGAAGGGCCAGTTCTTGCTGCCCGCGCGGTCCGGGAAGATCGTCGATTGCAGCGGCAGCCGGTCGCCGACCTTCCACTTGAACCGGGTCGCCAGCGCCGAACCGACCAGCACGCCGTTGTGCGTGCCGTCAAAACAGGCGCGCTCCTCCTTGCTGACCTGGATCTCCGGATAGAGGTCCAGGTAGTTCGGCGCGACCGCGAAGCTGACGATCTGGTTGTGCGGGTCTTGATAGGCGCCGCCAAACCAGTTCGCGTAGGTCACCTGCTTGGCGCCCGGCACGGCCTGGATACGCTCGAACAGCGACACGGGCAGCGTCTGGATGAAGCTCAGCTTGGAGCTGGTTTGCAGTCGCGCCGCCCCGTTGGCGCTCTGCCCGACCTGCTCGAACGACACGCGAATCGCGTCCAGCAGGCCGAACAGAAGGAAGGCGGTAACGATGGAGACCAGCGTCAGGATGGTGCGGGTCTTGCGCCGGAATAGGCCCGCCAAAATCAGGTGGAGGTACTTCATGCCAGCACCGATTCGACCAGCGTGCCCTTGTCCAGGTGCAGGATGTGGCGCGCCCGGTCCGCCGCCTTGGGATCGTGCGTCACCATCACGATGGTCTTGCCGTGCTCGCGATTGAGAATGCCCAGCAGCGACAACACCTCTTCGGCCGATTCGCGGTCCAGGTCGCCGGTGGGCTCATCGCAGACCAGCAGCATAGGGTCGGACACGATGGCCCGAGCAATGGACACGCGCTGCTGCTGCCCGCCCGACAGCTCGCTGGGCTTGTGGCTGGCGCGATCAGACAGGCCCACCAGTTGCAGGGCAATGGCCGCGCGCTTTTTCCGCTCGGCGGCGGACAGCTTGGTCAGCAGCAGCGGCAGCTCGACATTGCGCTGCGCCGACAGCATGGGCATCAGGTTGTAGAACTGGAACACGAAGCCCACGCTGTTGGCCCGCCACTTGGCGAGCTGGGCGCCGCTCATTTCGCCGATGCGCTGCCCGCCGACCGTCAGGCTGCCGGCCCTGGGCGTGTCCAGCCCGCCGATCAGGTTCAGGAGCGTGGTCTTGCCGGAGCCCGATGGGCCCATCAGCGCCAGGAAATCGCCCTGCTCGACATCGAGGTCGATGTGGTGCAACACCTCGACCTTTTGCTTGCCACGGGTGTAGACCTTGGACAGGTCGCGAATCTCAATCAGCTTCGTCACATCCGCCTCGCTTTCAAACCAGGGTTCAATGGGATGGGGCCGGCACCACCGTTATGCCGTCCGCCAAGGTGTCGGGCGGCGACATCACCACCTGCTCGCCCGCCTGCAGGCCTTCGACGACGCGCGAGCCGTCCATGCGCACCTTGCGCAGCACCACATGGTCCTGCACCAGCACGAAGACGATCCGATCGCCGTTGCGCGTCACCACCGCTTCCGGCGCTACTGTCACGCCGGACTGCGCAGCAAGCTTGCGAGACTTGTCAGCGGGACGCAAGAAGCTGACTCGCACCCCCATGTCAGGCACCATGCGCTCGTCGCGCTGCTCCAGCGCCACGCGCACCTTGACGGTGGCCTTGCCGCGGTCAGCAGTGGGGATGATGGTGATCACGTGCGAAGGCACCTTCCAGTCCGGGTAGGCATCGAGCACCGCCTCGCATCGCATGCCGGGCTTGATCTGGCCGATGCTGGCCTCATTGACATCGACCTCAACCTCGATGGAGTCCATGTCGACCAGCGTGCCGACGCCCGTGCGGGTGAAGCCGCCGCCCGCCGACAGGGGCGAGACGATTTCACCGACCTGCGCGGCCTTGGTGATGATCACGCCGGCAAACGGTGCGCGCACCGTGGCGTAATCGAAATTGACCTGGGCCTGAATCTGCTGCGCGTGAGCAGCGTCGGCGGCACGTTGGCGCGACAGCAAGGTGGCGGCATTGACGGCCACGGCACTGTCGGCCTGTTCCGTGCTCTGCCGCGACACCATGCCCTGGGCGGCAAGCTCCGCCGCACGCTTGGCGTCGGCCTGCGATTGCAGCAGTTCTGCACGAGCCTGTTCGACCTGGGCCTGTGCCGAACGCTCATTGGCGCGCGCGGCGTCAAGCCCGGCACGCAAGGCGCCATCGTCCAGCCGAGCGAGCACCTGGCCCTTGCGGACATGGTCGCCCGCATCGAACAGCACCTCCGTCAGCGTGCCGGTGATTTGCGTCGACACCGTCGCTTCACGCTGGGCAGTCAGGTAACCCGTGGCCTGCACAACCGCGTCGCCGCCGCCCTCCCCAGCCGCCTGCGCCACGGAGACCTGCACCGCCAGCGGCCTGTGCAGGTACCACCACGAGGCGCCGCCACCCAGCAGAAGCAGCAGCACGACGGCAGTCAAGGGAATCAGCCAGTTCGGGTGCCGAGCACCCAGATCACGCGCATCGTCCTGGATGCGCAACTGGCTCAGCAGATCTGCATCCACGTTCTTGATTTGCTCGCCCGCCTTCGAATCGCCCATGTTCTCAGTGCCTCAGCTTGTGCTGGCGGCAGTGTAGCCAACTGAAGACATCGTATTTCGGGAGGTCCAAAGCTTGATCGACCTCCTCAACACTGCCTCGCGATTCTTGTCCGCTCGCCAGCAGCAATGTCCAGCAGCATTGGCCATTGCCTTGGCATATCAACTCCTACCTCGTTATTCCAGCGCCCCGTCGGCCATATTTCAATATCTCTATATTTCGCACAAATCAAAAATCGATTGTTCGATATGAATAACAAGCAAGCAACCACGCCTTGCTTAATCGCCCCATCACCATTACCGTATGCCCAAGGTTAAAAATTGAAGATCGGAATTCGATGGATTTCATAAGTAGGCGTCAGGCATATAAAACCAAGTAGCCCAGCATTTTCATTGAGTCATCAACCAAATCAGGAGTTTACTATGGGGTTTTTTAGCAATATATCCAGCGGCATATACAACATTACCCACAATGTAGCCTCGAACATATCTGCCGTGATCAACCCCATGGTGAATACCACTTCACAGTCGGCTCAGGCAGTGGCTTCGGCGGCTTCGGCGGCGACGACCAACATAGTTGAAAACACTGTGACACATGCTGATCAGGCGACAGCTGCAACGACTTCAACAGCAGCAAGTGCGATAACTGGCGCCATTGCCCAATTGACGAACGGAGCAGCTTTGACGGCTACGACGGCGGCCCATGCAGTGGAAAGTACTGCCTCAGAAGCGGCTCAAGGCATGACTTCTACCGTACGGGCCGTCTTGGGCGGGAGCGCTGCAACGGCGACCACAGCCCTTGCCGGTGCGGCAGACACTGTGGCGACCTTGCCGATCCAGTCCATTCCCGTGATCGGCCCTACGGCAGCCAGCACACTTCAAAATGGGTTTCAAACCGCTGAGGGACTGACTCAAATTGCAAACGTGGTCGCAGCCAACACGGCCGCTTCAGTCATTCATGATGTAGTCACCAACCCCATTGGTACCGCAGCGGCATTGACCTTAACAGCAGTCAATGTTCCCTCGACCTTTATCAATAGCGTGGCGGAGGGCAACCTATCTGGGGCGCTGGGAAATGCCCTCAATGCACTTGCCTCGGGTCTGGCCAACGCCTTTCCGGCCGCGCCTTTGCCCAGCTACCAGACCGACTACGCCACTTCCATCGGGAACTTCCAACCCGCCAGCGTCGTAACACCCAATGTAGCAGCCTTGTTTGAGGCCGCCTTGTTTGCCGACGCCCCTTCACACGGTTTTCCTGACCCAACAAAAATTCCCACTCTATTTGGCTTGCCTGATGAAGGTTTGACAGCATTCATGGTCAATGGAAAGCAGATGTCTTTCGAAGATGACTGGCTTGGGGTATCTGGCGAGGTATGGCAAACCCCGCAAAAGCAGCTGATTATCAGTTTTGAAAGTACGGATCCCGACATCACTTACAACGCCGCCTACGCTGTCGGCTCCATCGCCTCCGATTTGGGTGTCATGGCCGGTCAAGCCACAGCAGGCGAAAAAGAATGCGTGAATTTCGCAAACGCTGTACTCAGTACGGCGGCGACACATGGAATTTCATCGAACCAGGTGTTCACAACAGGATATTCACTGGGTGGAATTGAATCCGAGTATGTGGCGCAACAAACCGGGATTGGAGGTGCCGGATTTGCAGAAACGGGTATTCCGCTGTCGCCAGGCGCCAAAGGCAACGGCGACAACTTCATCAGTGTCGTCATGCAAGGTGATCCGGCGTCTCAATATGCGTCCGATACCATGGGGGATCAACCCATGGCTCCCGCTTATGCTTCCGGTACGGGTACCTTGCCGCACTATGGCGCACTTATTCAAGTGGGATCCGCTACGGATAACCAGGCCTTGATGAAGGCCATGAATGAAATCAGCAATTTATTCACAGCACCCCAAGGGTGGAATGGTTTTGTAGCGGGCTGGGGAATTCACCTAGACGCATCCATCATGGCCATGTCTTTAGGTGTCGATACCCAAACGGGGGCCCAGGCAGCGGCGCTGGATGCAGTTACCAATTCAGGCATTTCAGGAGCTGTGACAACAGCTCTGGGGGTCAGCAATTCGGGAAATCTGCATGGTTCTGTTCTGAACATTGCCAATGACAACCTGGGACAGGCAGTTTCCGCCGCGCTTGCAAATCACTCGCTTCTCGTGGCATGACCGCTGTTGCACCATCTGTTTCGCCAACGCGCTCGATATATAGCCAACAAATCTATTTGAATATATTTTAAAGATACAGCTGACTGCATTAAAGCGTGTATCAGGGACGCACAACAACAATGTAACATTGATTTTAAATAGTCCATATAATCGAGGAGACCATCATGGGGTTTTTTAATAACATTTTCAGCAACGTATCGAGTGCTGCCAGTAGCGTGGCTGCGACCGTTTCAACCGCGGTCAATCCCGTGGTGAAAGCCACCACTCAGGCAGCCCAAGGTGTGGTTTCGACCATTTCAACTGCTACCAATGCCATTGAGGGGGGCATTGCCCAGGCTGCCAATGGCGTGGTCTCGGCAGATTCCCCTGCGACCAACGCCGAGAGAAATGTAAATGCGCAAGTGACTCAGGCGGGAGCTGAGGCAGGCTCTGTAGCAGCCAACGCCGTAAAGGGTGCCATTGCTCAGTTGAGCAACAGCGCGGCTTCAACGGGTTCCGCGGCAGCCAATGCCATCGGCGGTACCGTTGCGAAGGCAGCTCAGAGTTTGACCTCCGTGATGGGGGCGCTCGTCGGCGGGAGTACCTCCACGGTGGCAACGGCCCTTGCAGGCATCGCAGCAACGACAGCGACCTTGCCCATTCAGGCCATTCCCGTGGTTGGCCCCACCGCAGCCAAAGGACTTCAAATTGGTTTGGAGGTTGCTGAAGGGCTGCCCGTGATGGCAGGTTATGTTGCAACCAACACGGCCGCGGCTGTCATTCATGATGTGGCCACCAACCCTGCCGGCACGGCCGCCGCGTTGGCACTCACGGCAGCAAATACGTCAACCGCCCTGGTCAATGGTCTGCTTGCAGGCAATGTGCCGGGGGCGTTGAGCAATGCCCTCAATGCACTCAGCGCAGGTCTGGCCAAAGCGTTTCCACCAGCACCTTTGCCCAATTACCAGACCGACTATGCCGGATCGGTGGGCAATTTCCAGTCGGCCAGTGTCGCGACACCCTGCGTGTTGGATTTTTGTGAAGCAGCCATGTATGCGGATGCCCCTGGATTTGGATACCCTGACCCAACAAAATTACTCACTCAATTCGGCATACCCAACACAGGTTTGACCGCATTCATGGTCAACGGAAAACAAATGTCAATTGAGGACGATTTGATTGGAGTATCTGGCGAGGTATGGGAGACACAGCAAAAGCAGTTGATCATGAGCTTTGCAAGCACAAATCCGAATATAGATTACAACGCGAATTATGCTATTGGTACCGTGGCCACTGACTTTGCCCTCATGGCGAGTCAGGCGACCGCCGGTGAAAATGAATGCGTGAATTTCGCAGAATCCGTACTCAGTGCCGCGGCAGCTCAAGGCATTTCGGCCAGTCAGGTTTACACAACGGGGTATTCCTTGGGCGGAATTGAGTCTGAGTATGTGGGGCAGCAGACGGGAATTGGTGGCGTCGGGTTTGCCAGCTTTGGCATTCCTGTTTCGCAAAGCGCCAAGGGGAACGGCGACAACTTCATCAGTATTGAAATGCAAGGTGACCCTGTTTCTGAATATGCCTCGGATACTTTTGGGGCTCAGCCAGCAGCGCCCGCATACGCGCCCGGCACAGGCACTTTGCCTCATTACGGTGCACTCATTCAAGTGGGCTCAGCGGCGGACAACCAAGCTCTAATGAATTCGATCAATGAAATGACCAATCTACCTACGATGGCTGAGGGGTTGCCTGGGTATATTGCGGGTTGGGGAATTCACGGGACCCCGCAGATCATGGCTGAGTCTTTGGGGGTCATTAACAATCCTGCATACCTGCATGGATCTGTCCTGAATATTGCTCATGACAACTTGGGGCAAGCGGTTTCTGCCGCACTTGCAAATCATGCGCTTCTCGTGTCATGACAGCTATTGAACCGGACCAGGAGCCAGAAAACTCCCTTTTTGATCGTTCATGATCATGCAGTCTGACAATACAACAGGGCTGTCGGCTCTGCTGATCATGGCCGGAATGCACGGCATTGTGGCCGATGTCGTGCAGTTACAGCACGAGTTCTCCCCTCAGGTTGTGGCTGCGGGTGGCTATACCGCCGACATTTTGCGCCTGTTGGCTCGGCGCTTGGGTATGAGCACTCTGCTGGTCCGACAAGACCTGGCGAGGCTTGACAAAGCGCCCTTGCCGGCCTTGGCAAGAGCAAAAGATGGTCGCTGGTTTGTGCTGGCAAAGTTCATGCCTGACACGACGCTCGATGCAAAGGTCAGGTCCAAACAATTGCCTCAGGGCAAACTGTTGATCCAGCACCCCGGGGAAGCTCCGATGGTTCTCAGCACGCCTCAGTTGGCGGATCTGTGGACTGGTGAGTTGCTGCTTTTCACCAGCAGTGCGAGTTTTGCGGCAGAGCTCAGCAGATTTGACTTCTCGTGGTTCATTCCGGCCATTGTCAAATATCGCCGTTTGTTGCTTGAGATTTTGCTGACATCCTTGGTCTTGCAACTGATCGGGCTTGTCACCCCCTTGTTTTTTCAGGTGGTCATGGACAAGGTACTGGTCAATCACGCCATGAAAACACTGACCGTGGTTGCCGTCGGTTTGATTTGTGCCAATATTTTCGAAGCAGTATTGAGCGGCATACGCTCGTGGGTTTTCGCGCACACCAGCAGCAAGATAGATGTCGAACTTGGTGCTCGCCTGTTTCGTCATTTGCTCAATCTACCAATGGCATATTTTGAGGCGAGACGCGTTGGGGATTCTGTTGCCCGGGTTCGGGAATTGGAAAATATCCGCTCATTCCTGACCAGCAATGCCATGACCTTGGTATTGGATCTGCTTTTTTCCGTTGTGTTCATAGGAGTGATGCTGTGGTACAGCCCCCTGCTGACCTTGGTTGTGATCTTGTCCATTCCGGTTTATCTTCTGCTGTCAATCATCTTCACACCCGTCATTCGCGCCAAGTTGAACGATAAATTCAACAAAAGCGCAGAAAACCAGTCATTTCTGGTGGAAACCGTCAGCGGCATCAACACCGTCAAGGCCTTGGCCGTGGAACCCAGGTGGATACATCGATGGGATCAGCAACTTGCTGCCTATGTGACTGCCGGCTTGTCCGCGAGCAATGTGGCCACCTTGGCCAGCAGCAGCGTGACGCTGGTCAGCAAGTTGGTCACCGCAGGCATCATGTGGATGGGCGCCAGTCTGGTGATCGACAACCAAATGACAGTCGGACAACTGATCGCCTTCAATATGCTGGCGGCGCAGGTTTCCAATCCAATCTTGCGATTGGCGCAGCTATGGAACGACTTTCAGCAGGTAGGCATTTCCATGAGCCGCTTGGGCGACATTCTCAATGCCCGGACTGAAATTGCAGAGCAAAAAACGCCCATGCCCCGGTTGACGGGGACTATCGAGTTCGATCAGGTCAATTTTCGCTATCGGATTGATGCTTCAGATGTCATCCGATCCCTCAATCTCAAGATCACTCCAGGCGAAGTCATTGGCATCGTGGGACGCTCTGGCTCAGGAAAAAGTACCCTGGCAAAACTGGTTCAACGACTGTACGTGCCTGATCGTGGGCGGATCTTGGTGGACGGACAAGACATTGCAGTGATCAATACCAGTTCCTTGCGTCACCAGATTGGCGTGGTTTTGCAAGAGAACATCCTGTTCAACCGCTCCATCAGAGACAACATCGCGCTGTCCAATCCTTCATTGCCCATTGAAGTGGTGATCAACGCAGCAAAACTGGCAGGCGCTCATGATTTCATTTGCGAGATGCCTGAAGGCTATGACACCAAGGTGGGTGAACACGGAACGGGACTTTCCGGCGGTCAACGCCAGCGCATTGCGATTGCGCGGGCCTTGATCACCAATCCGCGCGTGCTCATTTTCGACGAAGCCACCAGTGCCTTGGATTATGAATCTGAGGCCATCATTCAAAACAATATGCGCCGTATCTGTCAGGGCCGCACGGTGCTCATCATTGCGCATCGCTTGTCTGCGGTTCGCGATGCCGATCGAATCATCGTGATGGAGCGCGGGCAGATTGTGGAAATAGGCAGTCACCAGGCATTGCTATCCAATCCTCAAGGCATTTACGCTCATATGTACGGACTTCAGCAAGCACATACCCATGTAAAAACTATTGAACCGACGCCGGAAGCCCAGCAAGCAGGAAATTTTGCGTGACGAATTTACACCACCGATGGAATGCTTGGAAAGTACTCTTCAATAAGTACAGCCATGTCTTTTCACATGCCTGGGCTCAACGCCATCAAATGGATGAGCCTCACTTGCAAGCAATTGAAGCTGAGTTTTTACCAGCGGCCTTGTCCTTGCAAAGAAAACCTGTTTCTCCTGCAGGACGCTGGGTCGCACGCATTCTCATGCTCATGTGCGCGGCCATCTGTTTGTGGTCAATCTTTGGGCGGATTGATATTGTTGTCAATGCTCAGGGTCGGATCATTCCAACTGGCCATACAAAAACCATTGCGGCCATAGAAACTGCTCGGGTAAGCGCGATCCATGTGCAAGAAGGGCAAATGGTCAAAGCCGGCGATGTGCTGATGGAGCTGGATTCACGAACCAGCGACAGTGAGCATGCAAAAGCCGACGGCGCGCGTCGTCTGGCTCTATTGCAGCTTGCCGGCGCCTCCAAGCTGATTTGGGCGCTGGACAGCCATCATGCACCGCACCTGGATGCCATGCGGGATGTACCCGCTGAAGAGTTGAAAGACGCAGATGAGCATTTGTCGGCTCAATGGAAGGACTATCTTGCAAAGTCAGCCCGGCTGGATGATGAAATCCACCGGTACCTTGAATCACTGCCATTGGTCACGCAACGTGCGTCGGATTACAAAATTCTCTCGCGGCAGCAAGATGTCACCGAGCACGCGTGGCAGGAAAAAGAACAGGCTCGCATTGATTTGCAAGCTCAGCTTGACGATGCGCGTGATCGAAAAACTGCCCTGCTGACAGAAACCCGAAAATCCGCCGAAGATGCACGAGAGCAGGCTCAAAAAACGCTGAACGACTCGACGCAAGATGCCATACATGCTCAAGTGCACAGCGAATGGCTGAAATTGATTTCTCCCGTTGACGGTACGGTGCAACATTTGGCGGTACATACATTGGGCGGCGTGGTCGCTGCGGCCCAGCCATTGATGCAGATCGTGCCTCAGAATCCTCAAGTGGAGATGGAGGTTTTCATCGAAAACAAGGACGTCGGCTTTGTTCATGAAGGGCAAGTCGCCGCAGTCAAGATCGATACCTTCGAATACACCAAATACGGAACCATTTCCGCCCTTGTCAATCATGTTTCACGCGATGCCATCCAACAGCCCGACGATGGCGACGGCGCTCCACCTCGCGGGGATGGCAAAGCCAATGGCGGCCTGCTGAAGCAGCCCGCTTACCTGGTCAATTTGGTGCTCAAACAAACTGCACTGAAGGTGGATGGCAAGGAAGTTCAAATGACGCCAGGGATGGCAGGCTCGGTCGAGATCAGGACCGGTACTCGGCGCGTATTTGAATACCTGCTGGCGCCTCTCATGCAATATGGCCGGGAAAGCATGCATGAGCGCTGAATCTGCAAGATGCACGCCCATACTGATCAGAGCATCGGTGATTGGCTTGATTGGCAGCGTGAATCTTGCTGCGTTTCCTGCGCACGGAGACGGCGAAATTCCCCTGCATTCACCGCATGGCTTGAGCGCTTCCGCCGGGTTCACGCAGGCACGGCCGTTCGACCCTTTGAAAACTGCACCTCCCGTGCTTTCGTCAGGTGTCACCTTGCCAGGTGATGCCGCGCCGCCCTGCCCCGGCACAGCTTCCAGTCCCCATGCGGAGGCTGGCATCGAACTCAGGCTCTTGAGCTTGGGCGGTGCAGTGGACCTCGCGCTATGCGCCAACCCTCAACTCAAAAGTTCATGGGCAGCCATCAAGATACAGGCGGCGGCATTGGGTGAAGCCAAAGCCGCCTATCTGCCCACCGCAACTGCCGGCTTGAGCCATGTCGACGATCGAACAAACTATCCAGGCACAGACATCCCTGTGTAGGCATTGAGAGACAACGGCAAAACGCTGAGCCTCAATTGGCGTCTTTTCGATTTTGGTGGTCGGACCGCAAACAGGCAGGTCGCCGTCGATTTACTTGATGCAGCAATGGCCAGCCACGATGCGGCCATTCAAAAGCTTCTTGAAACTGTCGTTGGCGCCTACTTTGACGCCCAGACTGCACAGGCGACCTGGGACGCCAGGCTCAAGAGCGAGCAAGTCGCGGCCCACACCCTGACCATCGTCCAACGTCGACGAGACCACGGAGCAGCTTCGCAAGCGGACGCCTTGCAGGCAGCCACTGCCCTGGCTCGAGCCAGTCTGGACAAAAGTCGAGCTGCCGGCGATCTGCAAAAGGCGCTGTCCGTGCTCGTCTATTGCCTCGGTTTGCCGGCCGGCTCGCACTTGAGCCTCGCACCCGACCTTGCCGACGACCACCAACAGATTGGCAGAGACCTTGACGGATGGCTTGCGCAGGCACAGCAGCGGCATCCTGCCATATTGGCGGCCAGGGCTCAGCTGGACGCCGCGCGAGGCAAGGTCAAGGCGACCCAGTCCGACGGCCTGCCTAGCGTGGATTTCTCTGCCAACTACTACCAGAACGGCCGTCCCAACCTGAGCCTGCCGGCGATCCATACCAACGAAACGGTCCTGGCCGTCACGCTCACCATTCCCTTGTTCGAAGGCTTCGGGCGGACCTACAAGGTCCGAGGCGCCTTGGCCCAGGTGGAGCAGAAATCGGCCGAACTGGACGACACCGAACATCAGGTCCTGATGAGCGTGGTCAAGACCCATGCGGATGCGGTCTCGGCCCTGAGCAATCTCGATGCATCCAGGTCGCTTCTGGAAACCGCGCAGAACGCCACCGAATCCGTCCAAAGAAAGCTCGACAAAGGCGCTGCAGACGTGCTGGAAATGCTGAACGTTCAAGCCGCCTTGGCCGACGCGCAGTTGCAGCGAATTCGATGCCTGGCCGAGTGGCGATCGGCAAGGCTACGACTCATGGCCGTCGCCGGGGTGCTAGGACGTGAGGGTTTGAGCTCCTCGTATTGAAGGGCTCGTCGCTCACAAGAAAAAAAGCCACCGGCCCCAAGGCACGGTGGCTGACACTTTCAAAACGGGAGGCCCTGCAGCCTCAAGGTTTCGCTCAAGCGTGCTTCTTGTCGAAGAACTGTTCGTCTTCGGTGGAGCCCTTCAGCGCGGCGGTCGAAGCTTCGCGCTCGATCGTGGTGGTCACGGCATCGAAGTAGCCGGTACCGACTTCACGCTGGTGCTTGACAGCTGTGAAGCCACGTTCGGCAGCGGCGAACTCGGCCTCTTGCAGTTCCACGAAAGCGCTCATGTTGTTGCGAGCGTAGCCGTAGGCCAGGTTGAACATCGAGTAGTTCAGGCTGTGGAAGCCAGCCAGTGTGATGAACTGGAACTTGTAACCCATGGCACCCAACTCGCGCTGGAACTTGGCGATGGTGGCGTCGTCCAGGTTCTTCTTCCAGTTGAAGGACGGCGAGCAGTTGTAGGCCAGCAGCTTGCCAGGGAACTTGGCGTGGATGGCGTCGGCAAAGGCCTTAGCGAAAGCCAGGTCTGGCTTGCCGGTTTCGCACCAGATCATGTCGGCGTAGGGCGCGTAGGCCAGACCGCGGCTGATGGCCTGGTCCAGGCCGTTGCGGGTGCGGAAGAAACCTTCCACGGTGCGCTCGCCGGTGCAGAAAGGCTTGTCGTTGTCGTCGATGTCGCTGGTGACCAAGTCGCCGGCTTCAGCGTCGGTACGGGCCAGCAGCACGGTGGGGGTGCCCATCACGTCGGCAGCCAGGCGAGCTGCGACCAACTTGGCCACGGCTTCGCGAGTCGGGACCAGCACCTTGCCGCCCATGTGGCCGCACTTCTTGGCGGCAGCCAATTGGTCTTCGAAGTGGACGCCCGCGGCACCTGCTTCGATCATGGCCTTCATCAGCTCGAAAGCGTTCAGCACGCCGCCGAAACCGGCTTCGGCGTCAGCCACGATGGGCGCGAAGAAATCGGTGTCTTCCTTGCCTTCGCTCCACTGGATTTCGTCGGCGCGCTTGAAGGTGGCGTTGATCTTCTTGACGACCTTGGGCACCGAGTCCACCGAGTACAGCGATTGGTCGGGATACATCTCGCCATTGCTGTTGGCATCGCCAGCGACTTGCCAGCCCGACAGGTAGATGGCCTTCAGGCCGGCCTTGACCTGCTGCATGGCCTGGTTGCCGGTCAGCGCGCCCAAGGCGTTGATGAAGGGCTCGGTGTTGACCAGGTTCCACAGCTTCTCGGCACCGCGCTTGGCCAGCGTGTGCTCGATGTGCAGCGAACCGCGCAGACGCACCACGTCAGCGGCCGTGTAACCGCGGCTGATGCCCTTCCAACGGGGGTTTTCGGCCCAATCCTTTTCGAGGGCGGCGATTTGCTGTTCACGTGTCAGTTTGGTCATGGGGAGCTCCTGTGAAGGGAAAAACGAAGGACTTGATGGGCTCAAGATTAGGCTTTTCCGCGGCGCTCGCCAAGACTTATGTCTTATATAAGACTAAAAAATTTATTATTTAAAATCAATTAGTTGATTTTTAAATTTCGCAATACGAACTGCTATTCACCATAATGAGAAATTTTGTCGCGCCGCAACATGATGAAATTTTACGATCTGAAAGTGGTATTTCATATCGTGAGAGCAGACCAGCAACTCAGATCCCGCCGACGAAATAGCGCTTCAGCCCGGCCAGAATCATCTCCACGGCGATGGCCGTCAGCACCAGGCCCATCAACTTCTCCATGGCCGACACGACCGAGTCGCCCAGGATCTTACGGATGCGGTCGGCCAGCACCAGCGTCAGGCCCGACACCACCATCGCCGCGCTCAGGGCGCCAATCCACGACACCATGCGATCGGGCTGCCTGGACGCCAGCAGCAGCACGGTCGCCATGGCAGAGGGGCCGGCCAGCAAGGGCACGGCCAGCGGGAAGATGTAGGGCTCCTTGCCTGCTTCAACGCCGTAGACCGATTCGCCGGCCGAGCCGAAGATCATCCGGATCGCCACCAGGGCCAGGATCACGCCACCCGCCACTTCGAGCGAGCGCTCCGACAGGTGCATGACCTGCAGGAAGCCCTCGCCGAAAAACATGAAGGCGAACAGCACGGCGAAGGCGATGCCGGACTCGCGTATTGCCATGCGAGCGCGCCGCTCCTTGGGCACCTCACGCAGGATGGAAATGAAAATGGGCAGGCTGCCCAGCGGGTCGAGCACCAGCAGGAGCAGGACGAAGGCGGAGAAAAAACTGTGTTCCATGGCGGTATTGTCCGCCATGGGGCCTTAACCGCGTGGATGGTGCTCCGCGTGCAACGCCTTCAAACGTGCCCGGGCCACGTGGGTGTAGATCTGCGTCGTCGACAGATCGGCATGCCCGAGCAGCAGCTGCACCACGCGCAGATCGGCGCCGTGGTTCAGTAGATGCGTGGCAAAGGCGTGACGCAGCGTATGCGGCGAGATCGGATTGCGGATGCCGGCCTGCAGCGCGTATTTCTTGATCAGCTTCCAGAACATCTGCCGGCTCATGGGCTGGCCCTGCTGCGTCAGGAACAAGACGTCGCTGCGTTGCACGCCCAGCAGCTGCGGCCGTGCCACGGCCAGGTACCGCAGCAGATGTTCATGCGCCTGCTCACCAAACGGCACCAGACGCTCCTTGGAGCCCTTGCCCGTGACGCGCAGCGCCGCCTCCTTGAGGCTCAGGTGCACGCTCTTGAGCGTCACCAGCTCGGTCACGCGCAAGCCGCTGGCGTACATCAGCTCCAGCATGGCGCGGTCGCGGGTTCCCAACGAATCGTCGGAGGGCGCGGCGAGCAGGGCTTCGACCTCGGATTGCGACAGGGTCTTGGGCACGCGCAGGGCCTGCTTGGCGTTCTGCAGGCGCAGGGTCGGGTCTTGCTGGATGCGCCCCTCCCTCAAGGCCCAGCGGAAATAGCGCTTGAACACGCTGAGGCGACGGTTGGTGCTGGTGGCCTTGCTGCCTGCGTGGCGCGCCGCGGCATAGTCCAGCAAGCTCGATTCAGTGGACTGATCCAAAGTCAGTTGACGGGTTGCGCCCAGCCAAGCGGCATACAGCGTCAGGTCGCGACGATAGGCGTCCAGGGTGTTGCGCGAGAGCCCGTCTTCGATCCACAAGGCTTCAATGAATGCCGCAACCGCGGCCTGGCTGCCGGGGCCGAGCGCGTCCTCGGACGAAGGTGCGGCAGCGGCGTTCATGTGCCCTGCTCCAATGCCCAATCGATATGCTCGGCCAGCAGGGGCGTCGCGGTATCGCGCTCAGCGTTCAAGGCCTCGCGCAAGGCTTGCGAAGCTTCCCTCGGCAGTCGATTCGCCAGCGCATTGCCCATGGCCACCGCCAAGTTGCGCCGCCAACGTGCATAGCCGATGCGCCGGATGGCGGATCCTTCGGTGCGATGCAAAAACTCGGGCTCGCTCCAGCGCCACAGGTCCAGCAATTGCGGTGCCGTGAGCGCGGCGCGGCTGTCGAAGTCGGGCAGCGCGCTGCGCTGGGCAAATTTGTTCCAGGGACAGACCAGCTGACAATCGTCGCAGCCGTAGATGCGATTGCCCAACGCCGACCGGAGTTCGACGGGAATGGCACCGTCGTGCTCAATCGTCAGGTAGGAAATGCAACGCCGCGCATCGACCCGGTACGGTGCCACGATGGCCTGGGTCGGACAAACGCGCAGGCATGCATCGCAGCTGCCGCAATGCGGCGCCTCGGGCGCACTCAACGGCAGCGGCAGGTTCAGATAGATCTCGCCGAGAAAGAACATCGAGCCTGCTTCGCGGTTGAGCGTCAAGGTGTGCTTGCCCCTCCATCCCAGGCCCGAGCGAGAGGCCAGCTCCACCTCCAGCACCGGCGCGGAGTCGGTGAACACGCGGTAGCCCATCGGGCCGATCAACTGTTCCAGCCGCGTGGCAAGCTGCTGCAGGCGGGACCGCAGCACCTTGTGATAGTCGCGCCCACGGGCGTAGAGGGACACCTGTGCTTGTGTCGGCGCCTTCAAACCCTGCCATTCAATCTCGCGCCATTCGGACGAGGTGCTGGCCGGCAAGTAGTCCATGCGCGCCGTCAGCACACGAACCGTGCCCGGTACCAGCTCGCGGGGTCTCGCGCGCTTGAGCCCATGGGCAGCCATGTAGTGCATGCTGCCGTGAAAACCAGACTCCAGCCAGGCCAACAGACCGGGTTCGGCGCTGGAGAGGTCGACGTCGGCCACGCCAATCTGTGAAAATCCCAATTCATGCGCCCACTCGCACAGGTGCGCCATCACGGCGGCAAGATCGGGGGGGTTGTCAATCGGTTTGAGCACTTCGTTCGGTTCAAGTTTTGATCATTTTAGAAACACGTCATCTCCATTGGCCCGACGAGGCTGCTTGTGAGCGATTCGCGCAGGCGCTGGCCCGTCTTCCCGGCTTGATGAATGCCAGCATCGAGCTGTACGGCTGCCTCGGCGCCGGCAAGACCAGCTTCGTGCGCCACCTGCTGCGGGCCCTGGGCGTGCAAGGTCGCGTCAAGAGCCCCAGCTACGCCGTGATGGAAAGCTATGCGCTGGCGCATGGCGAAGCCAGCCATTTCGACTTCTACCGCTTCAGCGATCCGCGTGAATGGGAAGAGGCGGGCTTTCGCGAGGTGTTCACCCGCCCCGGCCTCAAGCTCAGCGAATGGCCGGAGCATGCCGCCGGCATGCTGCCCGACCCCACCCTGCGCCTGACCCTGGCCGTGCAGGACGACGACAGCCGGGCCGTGACGCTGGAGGCCTGTACGGCCGAGGGCCAGGCCTTGCTGCAGGACCTCGATTCGGTGCTCCCGGGAGTTGCACCATGAGCCGCGCTCGCCGCGAGGCCCTGCGACAGATGGGCTCGCTCGCGCTGCTGCTGCAGGCGCCGCAGTTGGCGCGAGCCGCCGTGCCATCCACGGCCGCCTCGGCAGGCAGCAACGCAGCCGCTGCAAACATCGTCGCCGTGCGGGTCTGGCCGGCCGACGCCTATACGCGGGTCACGATCGAATCCGACCAGGCCCTGTCGGCCAAGCCCTTTCTGGCCCACAACCCGGACCGGCTGGTGATCGACATCGACGACCTTGAACTCAGTCCCGGCCTGCGCGAGCTGCTGGGCAAGGTCAAGCCGGACGACCCCTATATCGCCGGCGTCCGCGTCGGACAAAACCAGCCCCGCGTGGTTCGCATCGTGCTCGATTTGAAGCAGCCCGTGGCGCCGCAGGTGTTCACGATCGCACCGGTGGCGGCGTACAAGTACCGGCTGGTGCTCGACCTGCATCCGCAGGAAGAGGTGGACCCCCTGCTCGCCTTGGTGCAGGAAAAGGAGAAAGCCGAGCAGGCGGCGGCCCAATCGGTGCAGGATGCCCTGGGCGAGTTGATCGGGCGCATTGACCGCCCTGAGATGACCGGCAAACCCGGCGGCCCCAGCGTGCCTTTGCCTGCCGCATCAGAGGCACAAGCGCCGCACGGCATCACACCGATGCCGCCCCACCCTGCGCCCCCGCCTCTCATGGCCCAGCAGACGCTGGACCGCTTGATCGTGATCGCGCTGGACCCCGGCCACGGCGGCGAAGATCCGGGCGCCATTGGACCGTCCGGGCTGAAGGAAAAGGACGTGGTGCTGTCGATCGGCAAGCAGTTGCGCGACCGTCTCAACGGCAACCCCAATATCCGCGTCATGATGACCCGCGACGAGGACTTCTTCGTACCGCTGCACGAGCGCGTGCGCAAGGCCATGCGGGTGCAGGCCGACCTGTTCGTGTCCATCCACGCCGATGCCTTCTTCACGCCGCAAGCCCGTGGCGCCTCGGTCTTTGCCCTCAGCACGACGGGGGCCAGCAGCAGTGCCGCGCGCTGGATGGCCGAACGCGAGAACGGCGCCGACCAAGTGGGCGGCATCAACGTCAAGGTCAAGGACAGCAGCGTGCTGCGCGCCATGCTGGACATGAGCACCACGGCGCAGATCAAGGACAGCCTCAAGCTTGGCGGCGAAGTGCTGGGGCAGATCGGCAAGGTCGGGGCTTTGCACAAGGGCAGCGTCGAACAGGCCGGTTTTGCCGTGCTGAAGGCGCCGGACGTGCCCTCCATCCTGGTGGAAACGGCCTTCATTTCCAACCCGGAGGAAGAAGCCCGCCTGAGCGACCCCGCCTACCAGACCCGGCTGGTCGAGGCCCTGGCCACTGGCATCGCGCGCTATTTCGCCAAGAACCCGCCGCTGGCGCGGCACCGCGTCGTGTCTTGAATAGACTCTTGAAACAAAAACGGAGACCCATCTTTCGATAGATCTCCGTGATTTTGGTGGGCCCTGTAGGATTCGAACCTACGACCAACGGATTAAGAGTCCGCTGCTCTACCAACTGAGCTAAGAGCCCTGAATTCTCATTTGTTCTCGCATTCGTCAAAAATGCGGGAAACCGAGAGTATAACCTGAAATTGCAGAAATTTTGGTGGGCCCTGTAGGATTCGAACCTACGACCAACGGATTAAGAGTCCGCTGCTCTACCAACTGAGCTAAGAGCCCGTCCACGCATTCTGAAGTTCAATTTTTGGTGGGTCGTGCAGGATTCGAACCTGCGACCAACGGATTAAAAGTCCGCTGCTCTACCGACTGAGCTAACGACCCACATTTCAGCACTATTTCAGCATTTCACTGTCAGCACTTCACTTTTCAGCGAAGCCTTAGATTATAGAAGTAAATTTGATGACCAATCAAGACTTGGCCAGAAAATTCTTCACCAGCTCCGCAGCCGCTGTCATGCCGAAGCCCGCCGTCACTGCCACGCTGGACCCGTAGCCATGGCAGTTCAGGCTCCCGTCCATCTCGCAGGCGGTGTCAGGTTTGGTGATCGGTTCGCGCGAGAACACGCAGCTCAGCTTCATGCTGCCCTGCTTGGGGAAGCCATGGAACTTGCGCAGACGCTGGCGCAGGCTGGCCAGCAGGGGATCGTGCGTGGTGGCTGATAGATCGTGCACCTCGACCGCCTGCGGCGCGCGCTTGCCGCCAGCCGCGCCCACCGTCACGAAGCTCAGGCCGAGATCGCGCGCCCATGCGGCCAGCACGGCCTTGGCGCGAATCTGGTCGCAGGCATCCACCAATCCGTCGAGCGGCTTGCCGCCGATCAAGGCAGGCCAATTGCCTTCCTCGACGAACTCCTCGATGCCCTGCACCTGGCAGCCCGGGTGGATCTCGCCGATGCGAAGCCGCAGCGCCTCGACCTTGGCCATGCCCAGCGTCGAGCTCAAGGCCTGGATCTGCCGATTCACGTTGGACTCGGCCACCTGGTCCAGGTCGATCAGAGTCAACTCAGCCACGCCCATGCGGGCCAGGGCTTCAGCCACCCATGAACCCACGCCGCCGACACCGACCACCGCAAAGCGCGCGGCCCGCAGGCGTAGGTAATCGCGCTCGCCATACAAGCGACGCAAACCGCCAAAACGGCGTTCCGCATCGGCTTCCAATTCGGGCAAGACCAGTGACATCTCGTGGATCACGCTCGTCGATCACTTCAGAGCGGCCAGCCGCTCCTTGCCTGCCTTGGCCGCTTCGGTGCCCGGGTAGGCCTTGATCAGGTCTTCAAGACTGCGGCGCGCCGCCTTGTTGTCCTTCAACTCGATCTGGCAATTGGCCAGCGACAGCAAGGCTTCCGCCGCCCGCGGATGCTCAGGGTTGGCGACGATCAAGGCCTTGAAGGTGGCAATGGCATCCTTGTAATTGCGTTGACCGTACTGCGCATTGCCCAGCCAGAAACGCGCCGAATCGGCGTAGCCGCTGTTGGGGTAGCGGCGCAGAAAGCTGCCCAGCGAATTGCAGGCCTCGGCAAAATCGCCTTTGCGGACCGCGGCGATGGCCCCCTCGTACAGGCGACGCTCGTCGGGGTCGACCGTGAACTCCTTACCGTCCAGCGTCACCTTTTGCGGCTCTAGCGGCCGCAGGCGCTGGTCGACCGCAGCGGACTCGTCGCTGACCTTGCGCTGCGTGTCTGCCAGGTCGCGGGCCAGTTGCTCGTTCTGGCCGCGCAGGCGCGCGATTTCGCCGCGCAGCGCCTCGATCTGGCCGTTCAGGTCGAGCAGGCTGCGGCGCAGCGGTTCGACCTGATCGGTGATCAGGCTCTGCGTCTGCGCACTCTGCGCCTTTTGTCCATCGTCCAGTTGTTGCACTTTGGCCCGCAGGTCGAGGATCGCCTTGCGCGCCTCCTCGTCCTCGAACAGGCCCGCATGGGCATTCAGGGACAGGGTTCCCGCTGCCAGCAGGCTCCACACCAGCTTCGATCGAATGCCCTTCATTTCATTTGTCCTTTAACTCAACACGTCGGTTCTTGGCCCAGGCTGCCTCGTCATGGCCCTCCACGGCGGGCTGTTCCTTGCCGAAACTAACCGGCTCGATTTGAGACGCCTGCACGCCCAGCACACCCAGTGCCTGGGCGACGGCTTCGGCACGTTTCTGACCCAGGGCCAGGTTGTATTCGCGGCCGCCCCGCTCGTCGGTGTGGCCTTCCAGGCTCAGGTGGATTTTCCGGTCAAAGCTCAGGCGCTTGGCATGGGCATCCAACAGGCTGCGGTATTCGTCTTTCACCGCAAAGCTGTCGAAATCGAAATACACCACCCGCTGGTTGGCCACCGCCGAGCTCAGCTGCGCACCCAGGTCCACGGTCTGGACCTTGGACTCGGAGGCCGCGCCAGTCGCCGCCTTTGCACCCAGGGAAGAAGAAGCCGGCTGGGCCAGCTTGTCCTCCACCGGCGCCTTCTCGCCCAAGGGGGTCGAACTGCAGGCCGCCAGCAGGCCTAGAGCCAGCAAGGCCGCGAACATGTTGTGCATCTTCATGCATCTCTCCTCTGAATCAAGGACGCCTCGTCGGCGCCTGAGTGCCATCTCATCATCGACCGAAAGGCCCCCAGGTTGGCTCGCGCACATCGGCTTGCGTGGACAGCAGCTTGGCCTTGATGCCGCCATCCAGCGTCGTGGTCATCAAGACGTCGCGGCCGCCAGCACGGGTGGCGTAGACGATCAGGCGTCCATTGGGAGCGAAGCTGGGCTTTTCGTCGCGGGTCGTGTCAGTGATCTGCTGCACGTTGCCGCTGGCCAGGTCCATCACGCAAAGCTTGAAATTCCCACCACCGTCGCGGGTGATGAAGGCCAGGCTGCGGCCGTCCGGGCTGAGCGCCGGGCTGATGTTGTAGGTGCCATTGAAGGTGACGCGCTCGGCCGCCCCGCCCGCCACCGGCATGCGGTAGATCTGCGGACCGCCGCCGCGGTCGCTGACGAAATACAGCGTCCGGCTGTCGGGCGTGAAGGTGGCTTCGGTATCGATGGCCTGGGTCTGGGTCAGGCGGCGGACGTTGCCGCCATTCCTGTCCATCACGAACAGCTGGGAGCCGCCCTCACGCGACAGCGTCAAGACCACGGATTGACCGTCCGGTGAAAAACTGGGGGCGCTGTTGCTGCCGCGGAAATCGGCCAGCACGCGGCGGCGTCCGCTGGACAGGTCCTGCACCCACACCACGGCCTTGTGCCGTTCGAAGGACACGTAGGCCAGCTCGCGGCCGTCAGGGGACCAGGCGGGCGAGATGATGGGCTCGGGGCTGGCCAGCGCGACTTGCCCGCCCTCCCCGTCCGCATCGGTGATGCGCAGGCTGTAGCGGCCGCCGGCCTTGGTCACATAGGCCATGCGGGTGGCGAACACGCCGCGCTCGCCGGTCAGCGTCTGGTAGATCTTGTCGGCAATGCGATGCGCGGCCAGGCGCAGGTCGTC
The DNA here is from genome assembly GCA_019234815.1 of Burkholderiaceae bacterium. Lineage (GTDB taxonomy): Bacteria > Pseudomonadota > Gammaproteobacteria > Burkholderiales > Burkholderiaceae_C > JAFALA01. The sequence continues at coordinate 36,496 of JAFALA010000110.1, forward strand.
GGCCGGCACGGCCAGGCTTTCACCGCCGAGGTCCTGGCCCTTGACCACGTCCCAGAGCTTGAAGCGCACGTCGAAGCGGCCGTCGGCCAGCCTGGTGATGGAGCCGGCGGCCAGGGCGTCGGCATTGCGGCCGCGCCAGTCGGACCAGGCCGGCAGGCTGGTTTCGCTCAGCTGCGCGCCGGCCACGTTGACCAGGCTGAACTGCCCGCTGCGTTCCAGATCGGCGCGGATGATGCTCGACACCGGCTGCGGGGAGTCGACCTCGTCGCGAAACTCCGCCACCGCGATGGGCATCTGCGTGCCGCCAACACCCGAAATCTCGATGCGGAATTGAGCCCAGACTGGCGCGCTGCAGGCCAAGGCCGCGACCATGAGAGCGCAGGAGCGAGCACGCGATAGAAGGCGTCGAAATAGATAGTGAATATTTTCAGACATGAAGTGACCAGGGCTGAGCGATGCCGTAACAGCCGGATTGTGCCCGAGCAGCGTGCCGGGACCTGAGAGGCTCAAAGCAGCACGATGTCGTAGTGCTCGGTCTGGTTGGCCGGCTCGGCCGACAGCGAAATCGGCTTGCCGATGAAATCCGACAAGCCAGCCAGATGCTGGCTCTCTTCGTCGAGCAGCATCTCCACCACGTTGGCGGCAGCCACCACGCGGAACTCCTTGGGGCTGAACTGGCGCGCCTCGCGCAGGATCTCGCGCATGATGTCGTAGCACACGGTGCGCGCCGTCTTGACCTGGCCGCGGCCCTGGCAGGTCGGGCAAGGTTCGCAAAGCATGTGGGCCAGCGACTCGCGGGTGCGCTTGCGGGTCATCTCCAGCAGGCCCAGTTGCGTGAAGCCGCTCAAGGTGACCTTGGTGCGGTCGCGCGCCAGTTGCTTGCGCAATTCAGACGCCACGGCGGTCCGATGCTCCTCACGCGCCATGTCGATGAAATCGCAGATGATGATGCCGCCCAGGTTGCGCAGCCGCAATTGCCGGGCAATGGCACCGGCCGCTTCCAGATTGGTCTTGAAGATGGTGTCGTCGAAATTGCGCGCACCGACGAATCCGCCGGTGTTGACGTCGATGGTCGTCATCGCCTCGGTCTGGTCGATGATCAGGTAGCCGCCCGACTTCAGGTCGACGCGCCGCGCCAGGGCGCGATCGAGCTCGGCATCGATGTTACAGAGGTCGAAGATGGGGCGCTCGCCGCGGTAGTGCTCGAGCTTGGCGGTGGCGGCCGGCATGAAGATCTCGCCAAAGGCGCGCAGGACCTCGAACTGCATCTTGGAATCGATGCGGATGGAGCCCGTGTGCTCGCCCACCAGGTCGCGCAGCACCCGCTCCACCAGGCTCAGGTCTTGATGCAGCAAGGTGCCCGGCGGCGAGCGGAAGCTGCGCTCGCGAATGGTTGACCAGGTCTTGCGCAAATACGCAATGTCGGTGGCGAGCTCCTCGTCCGTGGCGTCTTCGGCATTGGTACGCAAGATGAAGCCGCCGCCTGCCCCGTCTTCCGGCTTGCCGACCAATGCCTGCATGCGCTGGCGCAAAGCTTCGCGGGTCTCGTGCGAGCCGATTTTCTGCGAGATGCCGATGTGGTCGTCCTGCGGCAGGTGCACCAGCATGCGGCCGGCGATGGAAATCTGCGTCGAGAGCCGAGCCCCCTTGGTGCCTATGGGGTCCTTGATGACCTGCACGGTCAAGGCCTGGCCCTCGAACACCAGGCGCTCGATCGGGGTCGGCACCGCGGCTTCGCCGAGATGGCTGCGGGGCGACACGCCGTGGACCTGCAGATCGGCCACATGCAGGAATGCGGCCCGCTCCAGGCCGATGTCGATGAAGGCCGACTGCATGCCGGGCAGCACGCGGGCCACACGACCCGAATACACATTGCCGACCAGGCCGCGCTCCAGCGTACGCTCCAGGTGCAGCTCCTGCACGGCCCCATTTTCAACAATGGCGACGCGAGTCTCCTGAGGAGACCAGTTGATCAAGATATCTTCCATGGCCCGGGCTCCCTGCCCTCGTCAAGACGCGGTCAAAGACCGCAGTCTATGCCCAGTTCACCCAGGAGCTGGCCCGTTTCATACAAGGGCAAACCCATGATGCCCGAGTAGCTGCCGGCCATGTGGGACACCCAGGCGGCAAACCGGCTCTGGATCGCATAGGCGCCGGCCTTTCCCATGGGCTCGCCGCTCTGCACATAGCGCAGCAAGGCCGCCTCGCTGACCGCGGCCACGCTCACTTCCGAGACGCTGACCGCCTGCGCCACGCGGCCCGTCCCGGGCTCGCCCACGCTCACCGCGGTCAGCACCCGGTGCGTCTGGCCGGCCAGCCGCTTGAGCAGGGCCAGGGCATGGGCCGCGTCGTCGGGCTTGCCCAGGATATCGAGGCCCAATGCCACCGTGGTGTCCGAGCACAGCACGGGCAGCGGCGGCAGGCCGCGCGCCTTCAGGCGCACCAATGCCGCCCGCAGCTTGTTGTCCGTCACCCGCCTCACGTAGTGGTCGGGTAACTCGCCGGGCAGGACCGCCTCCAGGGCTTCGGAATCTTCATGCGGACCGGGCAGCAGCAGTTCATAGGAAATGCCCAGCTGTTCCAGCAGCAGCCGGCGGCGCGGACTTTGCGAGGCCAGGTAGATTTGCGACATCAGCTCACTCACGATGGTAGGGGTGCCCCTCCAGTACCGACCAGGCGCGGTACAGCGCCTCGGCCAGCAGCACGCGCACGAAGGCGTGGGGCAGGGTCAGGTCGGACAGGCGCATCATTTCATCGGCCTTGTCCTTGATCGACGGATCCAGGCCATCGGGTCCGCCGATAAAGATGGCAACGTCGCGCCCGTCGCCCTTCCAGCGCTCCAGGCGCTCGGCCAGCTGCTTGGTGGTCAGCCGGTCGCCGCGCTCGTCCAGCACGATGCGCCGCACGCTCTTGGGCAGCACTGCTTCCAGGCGCGCAGCCTCGGCCGCCATCAGCTGCTCGACGCTCTTGCCGCTGCGCGGCTCGGCCTTGACGGCCTTGAGCTCCAGCTTCAGTTCCGGCGGAAAGCGCTTGGCAAAGTCTTCGTAGGCGGTATCGGCCCAGGCGGGTTGGCGCTGGCCCACCGCCGCCAGCAGCAAACGCATGCGGCCTCAGGCCTTCTTGCGCGCCACGGTCTTGCGCGCAGCCGGCGCCTTGGCGACGGCCTTGACAGCCGGCTTGGCCGAGGTCTTTGCGGCAGCCTTCTTGGCGGCCGGCTTCTTGTCACCCACCTTGATGAGCTTGGGCGCGGCTTCCTTGGCGCTTGCGCGCTTGGCCGCAGGCTTGGCGGCGGTCTTCACTGCCGTCTTGGTCGCCGTCTTGACTCCCGTTGTCTTGCTCACGCTGCCCTTGGCTGCGGTCTTCTTGGCCGGCTTGCTTTCAGCCAGCGCCTCGGCCTTGGAGCCGGAGCGGCGCGGCGCGGGGGCCTTGGCGGTGGTCGACTTGGTCAAACTCTTGGCCGAACCCTTGCCGGTCTCGCTGGCGTCTTCAGAGGCCTTGACGAGACGGGTCTCGCCGTCGCTCATCTTGAGCTTGACGGGCTTACCGCCCCAGATTTCTTCCAGGTGGTAGTAGTCGCGGATGCTGGGCTGCATCACGTGCACGACGGCGGCGCCGCAGTCGACGATGATCCATTCGCCGTTCTCCTCGCCTTCGGTGCGCATCACCTCCAGGCCCCTGGCCTTGACGGTCTCGCGCACGCTGGAGGCCAGCGACTTGGTCTGCCGATTGCTCGTGCCCGACGCGATGATGACGCGCTCGAACAGCGGCGACAGATGCTCGGTGTTGAAGACCACGATGTTCTGGGCCTTCACGTCTTCCAGGCCATCGACGATGGCGCGTTGCAGTTTACGAATGTCCATTCAGTACTCGCTGTAAAGACGGTGCTGGGCAATATACCCCGCAACCTTCTCGCCCACCATGGGCGCAATGTCCTTGCCACGCGATGCGAGATCGCGCACTTGGGTCGAAGAAATATCCATGGCCGGCATGGCCAGCGGCGCCAGGCGGGGCGCCAGGGCCCGCACCTCGGCGCTGGCCTGCATGCCCTGCCCTGCCCGAGCCGCCACGCCCAGGCTCACCTCCGCCAGCAGCTCGCGCCAACGATGCCAGGTGCTCAGCCTGTCCAACTGGTCCTGGCCGATGATCAGGGTCCAATCCACGCCGGGATGCGCCAGCTTCAAGGCTTGCACCGTGTCGATCGAATAGCTCGGTCCGGCGCGATGCAGTTCGCGCTGGTCGATACCAAAGCGCGGCTCATCGGCCAGCATCAGCTGCAGCATCGCCACCCGATGAGGCGCGGCGAGCAGCATGCGGTCAGACTTTTGCCAGGCCTGGCCGGCCGGCACCCAGACCACCCGATGCAAGCTCAGCTCCTGCATTGCACTGTATGCCAAGGCGCGATGCGCCAGATGCACAGGATCGAAGCTGCCGCCGAACAAGCCCCAACGCTGTTTCTCCACAGCAATGGGCGTCACAGCCATAGGTGCGTGGCCTGCTCGGAGGCCCAGTCTCGCGGTCGCAGAAAGTCGCTGTACAGCCTGGCCTCCAGCGTGCCTTCAGCGGGCTTCCAGTCGTAGCGCCATTTGGCCTGCGGCGGCATGGACATCAGGATCGATTCCGTGCGTCCGCCCGACTGCAGGCCAAACAAGGTGCCCCGGTCGAACACCAGATTGAACTCGACGTAGCGGCCGCGCCGGTAGGCCTGGAACTCGCGCTGTTCCTCTCCGTAAGGCAGGCCGTGCCGACGCTCGACGATGGGCGCATAGGCCGGCAGGAACGCATCGCCGACCGACTGCATCATGCCGAAGGCCGCGTCGAAACCGCCTTCCGCATAATCGTCAAAGAACACGCCACCAATGCCGCGCGGCTCGTTGCGATGCTTGAGAAAGAAATACTCGTCGCACCACTGCTTGAAGCGCGGATATAGCGCCGGCCCATGCGGATCCAGTGCGCTGCGGCAAGTGCGGTGGAAATGCTGGGCATCGCGCTCGAAGCCGTAATAAGGCGTCAAGTCCATGCCGCCCCCGAACCAGACCACCGGCTCGGCGTCCTGCGGCAGCGCCGCGAACATGCGCACGTTCATGTGCACGGTGGGCACGAACGGATTGTGAGGATGCAGCACCAGCGACACCCCCATCGCCTCGAAGGCCGCGCCCGCCAGCTCGGGCCGATGTTGGGTCGCCGAGGGCGGTAGCACGCGGCCGCGCACATGCGAGAAATTGACCCCGCCGCGCTCGAAGATGCCGCCGTTCTCGATCAGGCGCGTCAGGCCGTCACCCTCCAGCCGGCCGCCGGGTTCGCGCTCCCAGGCGTCCGTCAGGAAGGGCTGGCCGTCGATCTGCTCCAGGCTGTGGATGATGCGGCGCTGCAGGCCCAGCAGGTAGTCGCGCACTGCTTGTGAGTTCATGCCCGCCCTCCTTTGGACGCTGAATGGGACGCCAAGGCCTGGATCGGACTGGCCTGTTCGGCACGCAATCCCCTGACCGAGCACAGATGCGACTTGAACAGCGCGAAGTCTCGGTCCACATCGCCGCTGAGCCGCACGAATTGCGTCAAGCCTATCCTGCGGCTCGCAAAATCGAGGTAGGCCAGACCCACCGGTACGCGCGCCTGCACGGCCACATGGTAGGCGCCGGTGCGCCATCCGGCGATCCAGGACCGCGTGCCTTCGGGCGCCACCGCCAGCCAGAACATCTCCTGGCGCTCGCCGGCCTTTTTCATCAGCTCGGCCGTGTCGCCGACCACGCCCTGGCTGCTGCCGCGATTCACGGGCACGCCGCCGAGATAGCGCACCCAGGCGCCGAACAGCGGCATGCGGAACAGGCTGTCCTTGCCCCAGAAGCGGAAATGCAGGCCCAGCGCCCATTTCGCCAGGATGCCCACCACGAAGTCCCAGTTCGAGGTGTGCGGATAGACCAGGATCACCCCTTGCATGGCAGGCAATCCCTGGAAATCCAGCCGCCACCCCAAGACACGCAGGATGAACCGCGCCAGGCGGCTGCCACTTGCCGGCGGCACGGCCAGCGCCTCGGTCCAGAATTGCGGCAAGGCTTGGACCGGAGTTTCGCCAATGGGTGTGCCCTGCACGGGGTCCATCGATCTCAACGCTTCACCGCCCGGTGACCGATGTCCTGGCGGAACTGCTTGCCCTCGAACTGGATGGGCGTCAGCGTTTCATAGGCCAGTTGCTGGGCCTGGCGCACTGACTCGCCCAAGGCCGTCACGCACAGCACGCGTCCGCCGTTGGTCAGCAGGTCCCCGTCCTTCAGCACCGTGCCGGCGTGGAAGACCATGGCGTCCTCTTTGTCGGCGGGCAGGCCGCTGACGAGGTCGCCCTTGCGGGGCGAGAGCGGGTAGCCGCTGGCGGCCAGCACCACGCCCAGGGCGACGCGCCGGTCCCATTGCAGCTCGACCTGGTCGAGCGTGCCATCGGTCGCATGCATCAGCACTTCGAAGAGATCGCTCTTCAGGCGCATCATGATGGGCTGGGTCTCGGGATCGCCCAGGCGGGTGTTGAACTCGACGGTGCGGGGGTTGCCCTGCTCATCGATCATCAGGCCGGCATACAGGAAGCCGGTGAACGGATGCCCGTCGCGCGCCATGCCCTGGATCGTCGGCATGATGATCTCATGCATCACCTTGGCATGCACATTGGGCGTGACCACCGGCGCCGGCGAATAGGCGCCCATGCCGCCGGTATTGGGCCCTTCGTCCTTGTCGAGCAGGCGCTTGTGGTCCTGGCTGGTGGCCAGCGAGACCACGTTCTTGCCGTCGCAGAGCACGATGAAGCTGGCCTCTTCGCCCTGCATGAAGGCCTCGATCACCACGCGGGCGCCGCCCTCGTTGTGGGCCACGCCCAGCTTGTTGTCCTGCAGGATCCAGTCGATCGCCTCATGCGCCTCGGCCAGGCTCATGGCCACGACCACGCCCTTGCCGGCGGCCAGGCCGTCGGCCTTGATCACGATGGGAGCGCCCTGCTGGTCCACATAGGCATGGGCCAAGGCCGCGTCGCCAAAGGTCTCGTAAGCCGCCGTCGGAATGCCGTGGCGCTTCATGAAGTCCTTGGCAAAGGCCTTGGACGACTCCAGCTGCGCCGCCGCCTTGGTCGGCCCGAAAATGCGCAGGCCGCGGGCTCGGAATTCGTCCACCACGCCGGCGGCTAGAAAGGCCTCGGGGCCGACGACGGTCAGGCTGATTTTTTCCGCCAACGCAAAATCGGCCAGCGCCTGGACGTCGGTGATCGCGACGTTCTTCAGGCACGGGTCGCGGGCCGTCCCGCCGTTGCCCGGTGCCACGAACACCTCGCTGACGCGCTGGCTTTGCGCCAGTTTCCATGCCAACGCGTGCTCGCGCCCGCCATTTCCCAGCACCAGTACTTTCATCAGGACATGCTCGCGTTGTGATAGACCTCTTGCGTGTCGTCCAGGTCTTCCAGGACGTCCAGCAGCTTCTGCATGCGCTCGGCGTCTTCGCCGCTCAGCTCGATCGTGTTTTCGGCACGCATGGTGACTTCGGCCAGCTCGGGCACCAGGCCGGCGGCTTCCAGCGCGGCCTTGACGGCTTCGTAGTCGGCAGGCGCGGTCAACACTTCGATCGAACCGTCCTCGCCGGCGATCACGTCTTCGGCGCCGGCGTCCAGCGCCACTTCCATCAGCTTGTCTTCGGGGGTGCCGGGGCCAAACAGCATCAGGCCGCAGTGCTTGAACTGGAAGGACACCGAGCCGTCGGTGCCCATGTTGCCGCCGTACTTGCTGAAGGCGTGGCGGATCTCGGCCACGGTGCGGACCTTGTTGTCGGTCATGGTGTCGACCATGATGGCCGCGCCGCCGATGCCGTAGCCCTCGTAGCGGATTTCCTCGTAGCTGACGCCGTCAAGATTGCCGGTGGCTTTGTCGATGTTGCGCTTGATGGTGTCGGCCGGCATGTTGGCGGCCTTGGCCTTGTCAACCGCCAGGCGCAGGCGCGGGTTGTCCTTGATGTCGCCGCCGCCCTGGCGCGCAGCGACCATGATTTCACGGATGACCCGTGTCCAGATCTTGCCCCGCTTTTCGTCCTGACGACCCTTGCGGTGTTGAATATTGGCCCATTTGGAATGACCCGCCATGTATTGCTGCTCCTGCCAGGCTCGCCCGGCCAGGGTGGCGGGCGGCTTTCTGTCTTTGTTGGGATAGAGGGATATGCGTTGATTTTAGCTGCGCCTCACCTTGGGCCCTGACGCTGCACCTTAAAATCCGTCAACGAAACGATCAACCTGTGTCTTGCCAAGGGCAAGGCCCATCCTCGATGTCCCAACCCACCTCTTCCGCCCCGGCAACGAACCATGGCAGCGCGGCTGCCGACGACGCCGTCAAGCAACACAATTTCCTGCGCAACATCATCGAGCGCGATCTGGCCCAGGGCTTTGGCGCCGAGCGCCATTTCGCCGGCACGCCGGGCGATGCAGCCCACCACGGCGCCGGCCCGCTGGACCCGGCCCGCATCCGCACCCGCTTCCCCCCCGAGCCCAACGGCTACCTGCACATCGGCCATGCCAAGAGCATCTGCCTGAACTTCGGCCTGGCGCGCGACTACGGCGGCATCTGCCACCTGCGTTTCGACGACACCAATCCCGAAAAGGAAGAGCAGGAATACGTCGATGCCATCAAGGAGATGGTGTCGTGGCTGGGCTGGAAATGGGAGTCCGGCCAGGAGGGCCAGGCCGTTTCGCACCTGTTCTTCGCCAGCGACTACTTCGACTTCATGTACCGCGCCGCCGAGTACCTGATCGAGGCGGGCCTGGCCTATGTGGACGAGCAGACGCCCGATGAGATGCGCGCCAACCGCGGCGACTTCGCCACGCCCGGCACCAACAGCCCCTACCGGGACCGCAGCCCGGCCCAGCACCTGTCGCGCTTTCGCGAGATGCGCGACGGCCTGCATCCGGACGGCGCCATGGTGCTGCGTGCCAAGATCGACATGGCGGCGGCCAACATCAACATGCGCGATCCGGCGCTCTACCGCATCCGCCGCGCAACCCACCACAACACCGGCGACCGCTGGTGCATCTACCCGATGTACACCTTCGCGCACCCCATCGAGGACGCGCTGGAATGCATCACGCACAGCATCTGCACCTTGGAGTTCGAAGACCAGCGCCCCTTCTACGACTGGCTGCTCAGCCACCTGGCCGACGGCGGCCTGCTCGCGCGCCCGCTGCCGCACCAGTATGAATTCGGACGCCTGAACCTCAGCTATGTGGTGACCTCCAAGCGCAAGCTGCGCCAGTTGGTCGACGAAGGCCATGTGAGCGGCTGGGACGACCCCCGCATGCCCACCTTGGTCGGCATGCGCCGGCGCGGCTACACGCCCGAGAGCATCCGCAACATGGTGGAAGCCACGGGCGTGACCAAATCGAACGCCTGGCTCGACTACTCGGTTCTCGACATCGCCTTGCGCGCCGATCTCGAAGGCAAGGCGGCGCGCGCCATGGCGGTGCTGGACCCGGTCAAGCTCAAGCTGACGAACTGGACCGAGGTGTTCGGCAGCGCCGCCCACCTGGAAGCCTGCCAGGCCCCGGCGCATCCGCATGTGCCCGAGATGGGCGTGCGCCAGTTCCAGCTCGGGCCCGAACTCTGGATCGAACGCGACGACTTCCAGGAGGTCGCCAGCAAGGGCTACTTCCGGCTCTTCCCCGGCAACAAAGTGCGTCTGAAATACGGCTATGTGATCGAATGCACAGGCTGCGAGAAGGACGCGCAGGGACAGGTCAGCTCCGTGCTCGCGCAGGTGGTGCCCGATACCAAGAGCGGCACGCCCGGCGCCGACGCCGTCAAGGTCAAGGGCGTGATCACCTGGGTGGGCGCCAGCGATGCGGTGGCGGCGGAAGTGCGCCTTTATGACCGCCTCTTCACCGAGGCGCAGCCCGATTTGGGCGGGCGCGATTTCCTGGAGGTGATCAACCCGGCCAGCAAGCGCGTCGTACAGGCCTATCTGGAGCCTTCATTGGCAGCCGCGCAGGCCGACCAGAAATTCCAGATCGAGCGCCACGGCTATTTCGTCGCCGATCGCGAAGATCACCGCGTCGGCCAGCCCGTGTTGAACAAGATCACCGGATTGAAAGACAGCTGGGCCAAATAGACGCAGGCTTCGTCCATTACGCCGCGCAGGTCGACGGCACCCAGGCCTGGAAACTGGGTTGCACCACCGGCGTGGCGTACTCATGGCCGACCACGGCGCGCGCAAACAGGTAGTTCTCAAGCGCCCTGTCGCTCAAGGCATCGAGCTGCACATGGCCGCCGGCGTCGCAGGGGAACGACAAGGACTTGCCCTCATGAAACAAAGATTGGAACCGCAACTCGAACTGGCGGCTCTGCTCGGATTCCGTGGGAACGATGATCTTGTCCATGCCTGACTCCAACGACTGCTGCTTTGATCCGGGTCTCATGCGCCCATGCAGCAAGACTAGATGGAGTCGGGCCGAATTCCGCGTAAAAACGTCTCGTTTTAACGTCGGTCTTCGGCTGCAATTCAATTAGGAATTTGCCTGACACAAATAAGTCACGCTTTTTACATCCCCTGAAACACTAGGGCTTGAGCTGGCGCACAAAGAAATCCATTTCGGTCAATCTCAGATGCAGGCGGGCCTGCCGGCCCGAGATGCCATGCGCCTTGCCCGGGTAGATGGCCAACTCGAAGCGCTTGCCGGCGCTTTCCAGCGCCTCGATCATGCGCAGCGAGTTTTCGAACAGCACGTTGTCGTCGGCCGTGCCGTGCACCAGCAGCAAGGGCTTTTGCAGCAGCGGCGCGCGGGTCAGCAGATTGGCCTCGGCGTAGGCAGGCGCGTGGCCATGGTCTGGCAGCCCCAGATAACGTTCGGTGTAGGCCGTGTCGTACAGCGTCCAGTCGGCGGGCGGCGCAATGGCCACGGCGGCGGCAAACGGCGTTTGCGGGTCCAGCAAGGCCCGCAAGGCCAGATAGCCGCCATACGACCAGCCCGTGAAGCCGACGCGCGATGCGTCCACATCGGGCAGCTGCTCGCACATCTGCCGGACGGCGGCAAACAGATCCTGCACCTCGACGCGGCCGAAAGCGTGGTCATGGGCCCGGGTGAAGTCACGGTCCCTGAAGGCCATGCCGCGGGTGTCGACCATCATGACGCCAAAACCCTGGCGCTGCCAGTAGGCCATCAACGGAACATCGCGCTCCCAGCGCCAGGCCACGGTTGACGCACCTGGCCCGCCATAGGCGGTCACGATCACGGGATAGCGCTGGCCAGCACCCGAAGCGGCGCTCAAAGGCCGGCCTTGCGCCGTCAGGGGCGGCAGGAAGAACGCGTTCAGCGGCGTCTGTCCGTCGGCCGCCTTCAGGTCCAAAGGCCGCATGCCCAGGGTCGACACAAGCTCGGCCAGCAGCGGATCCGCAGGCGACCCATTGACCGGCACGGCAGCGGCCTGCCCATCCAGGGTCTCGACCTGGTTGCGCGGCGGCTGTCCCCAGCTCGATTCCGTCACCAGCAGACGCGAGCATCGCGCATCGCCTTGCGCCTCGCGCCAGACCCGCTGCTCTCCGGCATCGAGCATGCGAGTCGAGCCGTCGGCATGGGCTTCAAACAACCATTGTGCGCGGCCACGGTCAGCGGCACCGCTGAACACAATGCGATTCGGACCCGCGCAGATCAGCCGATCGACTGGCTCGGCCTGCTGGGTAAAGGCCTGCAGCGCCCCGGTGACACGGTCCAGCAGATAGAGCTGGCGGCGTCCGCTGCGCTCGCTGGACCACAGCAGCGCCGGCTTGCCGCTGAGCATCACCGCCGGCCATTCCTGCACCTCGTCATGCATCTCGACCCAGGCCGGATCCTGCTCACGCAACACCTCGCGCGCCTGCAGATGGGCCGGATCGAACACCAGCAGCGAAGTCGACTTCTGTTCGCGGCTCAAGACCTGCACCCAAGGGCTGCCATCCGCCAGCCAGCCGGCCCGGCCTATGTATTCGGCCTGCGCCGGCAACGCCAAGGCGTGGCTTGCGCCCGTGCCCGCATCGATCACCAGCACGCGCAGGCGCGCATTGGCCTCGCCAGCAGCCGGATAGCGCTGCTGCGTCATCTCGGTGTGGTCGGCAAAGATCTGTGCCCGCGTCTTTACCGGCACGCCCTGCTCGTCCACCTCGATCGCCAGCAGCCGGCGGCCGTTCGGGGACCACCAGTAGCCACGGTGCCGATCGAACTCCTCTTCGGCGATGAACTCGGCCAGGCCGGTGCTGTGCGTCTCGCTGCCGGTGTGCGTGAGCCTGCGCGGCGCGCCGCCCGCCAAGGCCTGCACATACAGGTCGCCGTCCTTCACGTATGCCAAATGCTGCCCCGACCGGTCGCAGCGCGGCTCCAGCTTGGGGTGCGACTCGTCAAAACTCAGGCGCTTTGGACGCACGTCCTGCGCGCTCAAGTCGACCGCGTACAAGTCGCCGGACAGCGGCACGATCAGGCGCTGATCCTGTTCGCCGCACCAGCTGTAACTGGTGATGCCCCGACCCTGGAAACGGCGCCGCTCCAACGCCATCTTCTCCGCCTCGCTCAGGTTCGCCTGACGCGAGCCGATCATGTCCTGTACAGCCACCAGGCGCTGCGGGGAGCCTTGGGGCAGCGCCTGGCCCCACAGCTCCATCATTTCGCTGTCGGCATCAGACGGCCGCAGGTAGCTCACCCAGTGAGCGCCCAGGGACAGCTCCGCGGCGGTGGGCAGGCGTCCTGGCAAGGGCGGATCGGCATGGATGCGCTCCAGGGTCAGGGGCGGCGTCTGCACATCGGGGATTGCGACCTGTGCCCGGCAAAGGCCGGCAGCCAGCAACAGGGCGGCCGCAGGCCACAGGGACAAGGTTTTGGACTTCATGCGTCATCCTAATATCATCGCTTGCGGGGCGCATGCAGACTTGCCCGCCCTGCCGTTGGTCATGGCGTTGATCATGGGCGCGGCCCTGCGTCAGGCAAACAGGGCCTGTGCGAGCGCTTCCGGCTGGTTCAGCGTGCGTACGCGGCCATAGGCCTCTTCGGCCTCGGGATAGCGTTTGCGCAGATAGTGCAGCCACTGCTTCATGCGCCCCGCCTGATGCCGCGTGGCGACATGAGCGGTGACTTGCGACCAGAAGACGCGCAGCAGCGGCTGCAGATCCGCCCACTGCAAGGTCATGGCATCGACATCAACGATCGCCAAGGCCAGGCCCGGATGGGCCACCATGCCGCGACCCAGCATCAGGTCCTTGCAACCCGACTCCTGCGTGCAGCGGGCGGCATCGGCCACGGTCCAGACTTCGCCATTGGCCACCACGGGCACCGCCACCGCCTCCCGAACACGGGCAATGCGGTCCCAATAGGCCGGCGGCTTGTAGCCGTCGGCCTTGGTGCGGCCGTGCACCACCAGTTCTGCGGCACCGGCGTCGACCATGGCCTGCGCGCACTCCAGCGTGCGCGACTGGTCCATGTAGCCCAGGCGCATCTTGGCCGACACGGCAATGTGCGCGGGAACGGCTCGGCGCACTGCCGAGACGATCTCGGCAATCAGCTCGGGCTCGTCGAGCAGCACGGCGCCGCCGCGGTGACGGTTCACGCATTTGGCCGGGCAGCCAAAGTTCAGGTCGATGCCCTGCGGCGCCAATTCGGCCAGGCGCGCGGCGTTGTCCGCCATGCAGGCCGGGTCGGACCCGAGCAATTGCGGCCACACCGGCACGCCGGCCTGCGTGCGTCCACCTTGCAACAGTTCGGGCACGATGCGCGTGAACACCCGGCGCGGCAGCAGCATGTCGGTGACGCGGATGAACTCCGACACGCAGCGGTCTATGCCGCCCACGCGCGTCAGCACGTCGCGCAGCATGTGGTCGAGCAAGCCTTCCATGGGAGCCAGCAGCAGCATTCAGTGCTCCTTGCGGCGCGCCGCTTCCAGGTCTTTCTGCGTCAGGTAAAGACGCAGATCCAGCTCCAGCTGGCCATAACGCGGCTCCATGTGATGGCAGAGCTGATAGAAGGCCTTGTTGTGATCCAACTCCTTCAAATGGGCCAGCTCATGCACCACGATCATCTTCAGGAACTCGGCCGGCGCCTCGCGAAACAGGCTGGCCACGCGGATCTCGCGTCGCGTCTTGAGCCGTGCGCCTTGCACCGTTGACGTGCGCGTGTGCGTGCCCAGGGCGTGCTGCACGATCTTGAGCTTGGCGTCGTAGCAGACCTTGTCGAGCGGCGCGGCGTTGCGCAGGAACTGCTGCTTGAGCGCTTGCGCGTAGTCGAACAGGGCGCGGTCGCTCTGCACGGCATGAGAGTCGGCATAGCGTTGGCGTAAATAACCTGCCAAGGTATCAGCCTCGATCATGGCCGCCACCTGCGCATGCAGCGCAGCCGGATAGCCGCCAAGGTATTTCAACATTCCAAGCTCACCACAGATTCAAGCAGGCATGATGCCGGCCATGAGCACGACGCATCCATCTTTCCAAGTCGAGGTCCTGGGCGCTTCAGGCACGCCGCAGCATTTCACGGCCGATGCAGGCCAAACCGTGCTGCAGGCCGCCAGGCAAGCCGGGGTACGCCTGCCTCGCTCCTGCCAGAACGGCACCTGCCGCAGCTGCATCTGCCTGCTGGTGCGGGGCGAGATCCAGTACCGGATCGAATGGCCCGGGCTGAGCCGCGAAGAACAGCAGGAGGGCTGGATCCTGCCCTGCGTGGCCGAAGCCCATTCCGACCTGCTGATTCAGCTTCCCGTGTAGGCCTCCGCCATCGCTCCACAGCTGCTGTGGACAAGTCCGTGCACAGCCCTTGCCCAAACACGCCAAACCCTTGATGTTTCAAGCAATTTCTTGCCCTGCTCAAGAATGATGCAGCGCCGCATGGACAGTGTTCAGCGGGCCGGCTCGGGCAATTCGATCTTGACTTCCAGCACCTCGAGATTGTCCTGCCGCTCCATGTTGACCTTGATGTCATTCGGATTGATGGACACGTATTTCGAGATCACAGCCACCAACTCGCGCTGCAGCTGCGGCAGATAGTCAGGGCTGGCGTTGCGGCCGTTGCGCTCGTGCGCCAGGATCAGCTGCAGGCGCTCCTTGGCCACGCTGGCCGTGCTTTTCTTTTCGCCGACGAAAAACGAGAGGAATCCCATGCCAACCTCCCTCACTTGCCGCCAAACAGGCGCTTGAAGAAGCCAGGCTTGACGGCTTCGACAAATCGCATGGGCTTGTCTTCGCCGAGAAAGCGGCTCACCACGTCGGCATAAGCCTCGGCCACGTCGCTGCCCTTCATGTGGATCGCCGGCAGGCCCTGGTTGGACGCCTGCAGCACGATCTCGGACTCGGGAATCACACCGATCAGCTGCGTGCGCAGGATCTCATGAATGTCTTCCAGCGACAGCATCTGGCCGCCTTCGACGCGATTGGGGTTGTAGCGCGTGATCAGCAGATGCTCCTTGATGGGCTCCTTGCCGTCGATGGCGCGCTTGGTCTTGCTGTTCAGCATGCCCAGGATGCGGTCGGAATCGCGTACCGAGGACACCTCGGGGTTGGTCACCACGAGCGCCTCGTCGGCATAGTGCATGGCCATCAGCGCGCCGGTCTCGATGCCGGCCGGCGAATCGCAGATGATGAAGTCGAACTCCATCGCCTTGAGTTCGTCCAGCACGCGCTCCACGCCTTCTTGCGTGAGCGCGTCCTTGTCGCGGGTCTGCGAGGCGGCGAGGATGTAGAGCTTGTCGAGCTGCTTGTCCTTGATCAGTGCTTGGCTGAGCTTGATCTCGTCGTTGATGACGTTGATCAGGTCATACACCACGCGCCGCTCGCAACCCATGATGAGGTCCAGATTGCGAAGACCGACGTCGAAGTCGATCACGGCGGTCTTGTAGCCACGCAGGGCCAGACCGGTTGCGAAACTGGCACTGGTGGTGGTCTTGCCCACGCCGCCCTTGCCCGATGTCACCACGACAATTTTGGTCATCGAATGCATTCCTTTTCAAATGTGTTGGTCAAAGCGCTGATCAATCCGTGATCAGCGCTCAAGTGCTTCCATCACCAGCTTCTCGCCTTCGAGGCGGACCTGTGCCGGTTTACCGGCAACGTGCTCAGGCAGCGGGTTCTCGGTGGTGCGGTAAATCCCGGCGATGGCAATCAGCTCAGCCTCCAGGCTGGCCGCAAAGATGCGGGCATCCGCGTTGCCGCGCGCGCCTGCGATGGCCTTGCCGCGCAAGGGTGCGTAGACATGGATGCTGCCGTCGGCAATCACTTCGGCACCATGGTTGACCAGGGCCAGCACGACCAGATCGGCGCCCTTGGCATAGACCTGCTGGCCCGAGCGCAAGGGCTTGTCGACGAACACGGTGCGTGCGGGCTCGGCAGCCACCTGCACCTCGCGAATGCGCTCCACCACCACCTCCCGGACCACTTCCTTGGGTACGGGCTCGGCCCTTGATGCAGCGCGCTGCCCCTGACCCGTGCCGGCCAGGCTCAGATCGGCCTCGCACAGCCCGGCCTGCTGTGCCATTTCAAGTTGCGACGGCGTCGCGCCGCTGACGCCCACCGCCTGCAGGCGGTAGCGCCGCAGCAGCGCCGCCAAGGCCGGGAAATCAAGGGCGGCAGGCTGATCCGGTGCGTGATCGCCAGGCGCCGATTGCGCCAATTGCGACAGCTCGATCACCACCAGGTCGTGATTGAACACATCGGGCGTGTCGCCCAGACGCGCTTGAAGCGCTTGCGCGAACTCGGCCAGGTCCGCGGTGCGCAGGACCAGGCTCAAGGCCCCCAGCGTTGCACCTTTGAGATCGAAGACCTCGAGGCGGGACGCCGGCACAGGGGCCCGGTCCAAGGCCTGCCCGGAAGGACCGGCCGACAAAGGCTCGAGAGCCAACTGAGCTTGATCGGAATGGACATCGCTGCGACCTTCGCGAGCCTGAGTCATGGCGCCCTTTGGATGATGAATACCGTAAAGCGGCGGATTTTAGCGGGCGCTTGCACCACAACCGCTCAGCATTGCCCCCAGGGCCGGACCCGCTGCGTGGCGACAGGCCCTGGCCTATGCTGCCTCATTGGCAGGCACTCGAAGAAAACACATTACCGATCAATCACTTACAGACGTTCCAAAACCGCAACGCACAGATTTACCCACAAATCCGGTGGAGAGTTCGTGATGGAACGTCCAAGCGCGGGCGGAGGCGGAACCGCAGGCCGAACCAAGACCGATGGCATCAAAATGCATGAACAAAATTCAAAAATATCGCATATCTCCTCTTGACTTATCCCCAACATATGAGCAGCACTCAATCCCCGGTCATTTCCGCTACGGCTTGGCCTCGGATCCTCTAGGCAGACGGCCAAACACTTCTAAGTTATTGATTTATATAGAACATGCTGGAGTGCCAAAAAATGTGGCAACGCAAGCGCGAGGGCCATGAATCAAGGGTTTAAGCCTGGGGAAGTTGATTTCTCCACAAAGTTATCCACAGAACAAGTGGATAGTTTTGTGGATCTATGCAAATCAAGGACTTGCAACTGTTCGCTCACGGAAATTTGAACTCCTGCGCCTAACTTCCAACAACAGGCTCCTGCCAGGCTCGCTGATGTAGGTCTGCAAGCGGCGGGGCCAGAACCGTCCTCCAGCCTCCCACGTCATCACTTATCCCCAATTGTGATTGTTTGGTGACGTGGCAAGCGGCATGTGTTCAAAATTCACCAGATTGATCATTCGACGCGTAAGTACCTGATTCCATTTGATTTAATTTGCATCAAAGGTCTCAGCATCCGCAGATCAAAATACGAAGAATCAAGGACTTAGCTGCGACGGCATCGGATTGCCCACAAAATTATCCACAGGGTCTATGGCAGGGTCTCGCGGCCGGGACACACCAGAAAACTCAAGCGGAAGGCCCAAGCCCGCCAAGAGCGGGTACATTGGGCGCTCTGGCACGTCGCCAGGCAGCGCGGGGTACATCACTTGGCAACACCCAACTATTCCTACGAAAAACGTCAACGTGAACTGGCCAAGAAGCGCAAGGCGGAAGAAAAACGCATGCGCAAGCTAGGCAAATCGAACGAAGGCGACGCCACGGATTCCGAGAGCGCGCCCCAGGCTGAGCCCGGATCAGCGGACTCTTCAGAACAAGAAGCGCCGCAAGCACCGCTTTCCGAATGAGCCTGTCTGCCGCCACGGCATGGCCGGCGGGCCGCGCATAAAATCCTGCCTCTTCACGGCGCCGCCGTGCGCCTTTGAGTTTTTGTCATGACCCGCAAGATCTTCGTCACCACTGCACTTCCGTACGCCAACGCCAATTTCCATATTGGCCACATCATGGAGTACACACAGGCCGACATCTGGGTGCGCTTCCAGCGCATGATGGGCCAGGAGGTGCATTTCGTCTGCGCAGACGACGCGCATGGCGCGCCCATCATGATCGCGGCGGAAAAGGCCGGCAAGACTCCGCAGCAGTTCGTGGCCGACATTGCAGCCGGTCGCAAGGCCTATCTGGACGGCTTCCACATCAGCTTCGACAACTGGCATTCCACCGACGGGGTCGAAAACCACCAACTGTCCAAGGACGTGTACCTGGCGTTGCGGCGCGAAGAACTCATCGAGGTCAAGACCATCGAGCAGTTCTTCGACCCTGAAAAGGCCATGTTCCTGCCCGACCGCTTCATCAAGGGCGAATGCCCCAAATGCGGCGCCAAGGACCAGTACGGCGACGCCTGCGAGGTGTGCAGCGCCGTCTACACGCCCACCGAGCTGAAGAACCCGTTCTCGGTGCTGACGGGCGCCACGCCCGTGATGAAAAGTTCGGAGCATTACTTCTTCAAGCTCAGCGACCCGCGCTGCATCGCCTTCCTGGAGCAATGGACGCAAACGCCGGGCCGCCTGCAAGGCGAGGTGTTGAACAAGATCAAGGAGTGGTTCACCAAGGACGATGAAGGTTACGGCGGGCTGGGCGATTGGGACATCTCCCGTGACGCGCCTTACTTCGGCATCGAGATCCCCGACGCGCCGGGCAAGTACTTCTACGTCTGGCTGGACGCCCCCATCGGCTACCTCGCCTCGCTGAAGAACTACTGCGCCAAGACGGGCCGCGACTTTGACGCCCTGATGGCTGACGAGTCGCTGGAGCAGGTGCATTTCATCGGCAAGGACATCACCTACTTCCACACGCTGTTCTGGCCCGCCATGCTGCATTTCAGCGGCCGCAAGACACCCAACCATGTGTTCGTGCACGGCTTCATCACCGTCTCGGGCGAGAAGATGAGCAAGAGCCGCGGCACTGGCATCGACCCGCTCAAGTACCTGGGCCTGGGCCTGAATGCCGAATGGCTGCGCTACTACATCGCGGCCAAGCTCAACGCCAAGGTCGAAGACGTCGACTTCAATCCGGACGATTTCGTCGCGCGCGTCAATTCCGACCTGGTCGGCAAGTACATCAACATCGCCAGCCGCGCCGCCGGTTTCCTGAGCAAGCGCTTCCAGGGCCATCTGTCGGCCGACTTGGGCGTGGAAGGCCGCGTGCTGCTGGACGGCTTGCGCGCGCATCAAGGCACCATCGCCGAACTCTATGAGACACGCGAATTCGGCAAGGCGTTGCGCGAGGTCATGATGCTGGCCGACCGCGTGAACGAGTTCGTCGACCAGAACAAGCCCTGGGAGCTGGTCAAGCAGGAAGGCAAGGACGCCGTCCTGCATGACGTTTGCAGCGTCTGCATCGAGGCCTTCCGAGTGCTGAGCATCTATCTCAAGCCGGTGCTGCCGGCCCTGGTCGCGCAGGTCGAGCAATTCCTCAAGGTTGAGCCCATGCAATTTGCGGACGCCGAACGCGCCATGGGCGCGCATCAGATCGGCGCCTACGAGCACCTGATGCAGCGCGTCGACGCCAAATTGCTCGACGCCCTGTTCGAGGCACCCGCCGCGCCCAAGGTCGTCCCCGGCGGAGAAGACCTGGCCCCCGAAATCAAGATCGACGACTTCAGCAAGGTCGACCTGCGCATTGCACGCATCGTCAAGGCCGAGTCTGTGGAGGGCTCGGACAAGCTGCTGCGCCTGACGCTCGACGTCGGCGAGGGCAAGACCCGCAACGTGTTCTCCGGCATCAAGAGCGCCTACACACCCGAAGCGCTGGAGGGCAAGCTGACAGTGATGGTCGCCAACCTGGCGCCGCGCAAGATGAAGTTCGGCCTCAGCGAGGGCATGGTGCTGGCGGCCAGCCATGCCGACGAAAAGGCCCACCCCGGCATTTTCGTGCTGGAGCCGTTCCCGGGTGCGCAACCTGGCATGCGCGTGCGCTGACCAGTAAAATTCAAGATTCGTTTCAATACCCACCTACGCAAGACGCCATGCCTTTGTTCTGGAAACCCTACAAATCCGACACCAGCGCCTTCATTGATTCGCTCAAGGCGGCCAAGCCCAGCCTGGAACAGGAGCAGCGTGACGGCCGCGCCCTGCTGTGGGACAAGCAGATCGACCGCCAGGCCCAGTCCGATTTCAAGGCGGCGCGCGTGGCACAACAGCCCTACGTCTACCAGACCAAAGGCGAGTAAGCCGCGTGAACGGCTTGGCGGAGACGCCCGAGGTGGTTGACGGCGTGGCGGTGGCCCGGCTGTATGGCGAGCCGCTGTTTGCGCTGCCGACGGACCTCTACATCCCGCCCGACGCGCTGGAAGTCTTTCTTGAGGCCTTTCAGGGTCCGCTGGACCTCCTGCTCTACCTGATCCGGCGCCAGAATTTCAATATTCTGGACATTCCGCTGGCCGACGTGACGCGCCAGTACCTCAGCTACGTCGATCAGATCCGCAAGCAGAACCTGGAGCTGGCGAGCGAGTACCTGCTGATGGCGGCCATGCTCATCGAGATCAAGTCGCGCATGCTGCTGCCGGCCAAGAAGAGCGAGGACGGCTCCGAGCCTGAAGACCCTCGGGCGGATCTGGTGCGGCGTTTGCTGGCCTATGAACAGATCAAGCTGGCGGCCGCGGCGCTGGATCAGCTGCCCTTGCTGGGACGCGACTTCCTGCGCGCCCAGGTCCATATCGAGCAATCGCTGACGCCGCGCTTCCCGGATGTCAACGTCGACGATTTGCGTTCGGCCTGGGCCGACCTGATCAAGCGTGCCAAGCTGAACCAGCACCACAAGATCGCAAGGGAAGAACTCTCGGTGCGCGAGCACATGAGCATCGTGCTGCGGCGCCTGCAAGGGCAGCGCTTCGTGCTGTTCGAGGGTTTGTTTGATCCTGGGCGGGGCATGCAGGTGCTGGTCGTCACCTTCATCGCCATGCTGGAATTGGCGCGCGAGCAATTGCTGGAAATCACGCAAGCCGAGGCTTTCGCGCCGATCTACGTGCGCCTGGCCTACTCGCCGCAATAGGCCAACTCGGCCGAATCGACCCTCAAGCCCGCACCGACCGATAGATTGAGAACGGTTTGCCTGCTGCGAGCGGCATCTGCACCATTTGTCCGACGGCCAAGACCGCCTGTGTGCGCGAACTCACGCCCAGCGCCTTGAGCACGGCGGCGACGTGGTCCTTCACCGTTTCCACCGACACCCCCAATTCACGCGCAATCAGTTTGTTGGGCTTGCCCTGCAACAGCAGGCCCAGCACGTCCGTCTGGCGCGGCGTCAGCGAGAGGCTCTCCAGATCGGTATGGCGCTGGAATTCCGACCCGCGCGCCAACTCCGACATCTGCAGCAGTTTGTCTGCCTGCGTGTCCGCAACGCCTTGTGCCGAACCATCAGTGGTCAGGCTCATGGGAGGGACATAGATTCCCCCTGACATCACCAGCTTCAAGGCTTGCATCAGCACTTCGGTGCCGCTGCGCTTGGGCACGAAACCCATTGCACCCTGATCGATGGCGCGGATCACATCGCTGGAACGATCCGAGGCGGAGATCACCACCACGGGCAGTGCCGGATAGTTGCCCCTGAATTCCGTCAGCAAGTCGAATCCATTGGCATCGCCCAGTTGCAGATCCAGCAGCACCAGATCGAAATCCTGACGGGTTTGCAGATGCTGGCGCGCCTGCGCCGCGCTGTCGGCCCCCACCACTTCTGTTTGGTCCACCAGACCGACGATGACGGTTTCCAGTGCTGACAAGATCAGTGGGTGATCGTCAATCAACAGAACCTTCATGCCTTGTCTCCCATCATGGTGTTTTACTACCTGTCTATAAAGCCTCATGATAGGCGTTGAGCGCGCGCTCAAACACCACCCACAAGGGTGATGCGAGGGCCGACATCGCCCAAATCCAACAATTCCGGACCCGCCAATCAGGTATCCAGCCATGCCATGACGGGCTGCCATTGTTGAAGATCGCGCTCGACCCTCCCAGGGGCCACATCCCAGAGCGACAGGCCATGGGCGGCCAGCTGGACGTAGTTTTGGGTGTCCCGCAAATGCCCCAGCGACTTGGCTTTGAGCCCCGTGACAAATTGTTGCAACTGCGTCACGGACAAGGTGCCCTCCTTGACCCGCATGCCCAGGACGGCCACGCCCGGCGCGCTGCGCTTGCCGGCCGGCAAGCGCTCCAGGCGTTGCAGGAAATCGAAGGTGGCTTGCATATCGAACAGGCTGGGTTGCAGCGGCACCAGGATCTTGTCAGCCAATCCCACGACAATTTCCAGCCGTTTGCCGTGCAAACCCGCCGGCGTGTCCAGCACGACATGGCTGACCCCCTTGGGCGGTCTTGCCACCTGCTTGCCATCCACGTCCAGCGCCTGGATCGGCGGCAAGGCGGCTGGGCGCCGACTCAACCACTGGCGCGAGCTCTGCTGCACATCCACATCCCCCAGGGCCACGCGATGACCCTGCCGCGCCAAATAGCCGGCCAGATTGCTGGCCAGGGTGCTCTTGCCCACCCCGCCCTTGGGATTGGCGACCACGAATACCGGCATATCAACTCCTTTTTTCCATGCTTGGGCAGAACCGCTCCGGCAGCATCGCGCCAGCCAGCCATGGCTGTATTGTGTTTGCCGCCCACAAGCCGGGCGGCGCCCATGCCTGCCAATGATCTGCAGACTCCGGCGACAATACCAGCCATGTTTGCCCCATCTCAACTTGAAGTCCGGCGCTTCTTCTGTGCCACCTACCGCAAGCTGCGTGCCGCGATGCCGCTGTCGCCCATGGAGGCGATCGCCGCCGACTGGATCAACGAACATCCCGAATACCATGCGGAACTGGCCGACGAAGACCAGGCGCTGAGCGCCGTCTATAGCGTCGAGGAAGGCCGGACCAACCCCTTCCTGCATCTGTCCATGCATTTGAGCATCAGCGAGCAGCACGCGATCGACCAACCCACGGGCATCCGACAGGCCATCGACCTGCTGGCGGCGAAGCGCCAGTCCATGCACGAAGCGCAGCACCAGGCCATGGAATGCCTGGGAGAAATGATCTGGACCTCGCAGCGCAGCGGCCTGCCCCCGGACGGGCACACATATCTGGACTGCGTACGCAAAAAAGCCACGCGTTGAACGTGGCTTGGGTCGAAATCTACTGATCTACTGACTGTAGGAGACGCGGATCAGGCCAGGATGGATCCACCGCCTACGCTGCGCCGCTCGCTCTTGCCCTGGGCAGAGTAGAGGCCGGTTTTTTCCGTGGGCATCAGGACGTCGATGGCCTGATCCAGGGCCGTCGATGCGCGAGCCAGGGACTCGCGTTGAGCCGCCACCCGTCCACCCGCCATCACCAGGCGGTTGCGCAAATCCGGCGGAACACGACCTTGGCGGGCCGCATCCATGAAGCGTTCCATCGCCTTGGCCAGCGACTGGTGCAGGCTGGCCGCATGCAGCTCGATGGCCTGGGCATCACGGCGCACCAGCGCATCGCCCAACAGATTCAAGCAGTTTTCCACCTCGAGCAAGGGCTGCTCGAGATCTTCACTCAACGACGACGATTGAACTGCAGAAGGCATTGAAGTAACCCGTTTATCAGGCCAAATGTCTGACTGTGTCAGGCTGATCACACAACCCGAAGCTTAGTACCAATTCTAGCCCTTGGCAAAAGAGGCCGGCTCGCCGGCTCAATGAGGCGTGGCCCGGCTGACCAGTTCCTGCGCATTCGAGATCAGTTTGTCGGCAATATTTTCCGCATTCACCGTGAATTTCCCCTGCGCAATCGCTTGGGAAATCCGCTGAACCTTGGCCAGATCGAAACTGCCTTCGTCCGAGTTGCTCTCCAGCATGGTGCTGGCGGAACTGGAAAGTGCAATTTGTGCGCTGGCTTCAGGTGCGGTGTTTGCGGCCACAGCCGACGAACCGCCTCCTCCCTGATTACTTTGAGCGCGCGCCTGCTCAAGCGCTGTCGAGCGTTCCAGCGCCGCTGCCGCTGACGCAAGAATTTCAGTGCCGTTACTGAGCTTCATGATGTTCTCCAAATGCTTGAGCACCCACCCAATGCAAGTCCGTTCCCTGCCTTATCGGCAAAAGATGGGCCAACTTGAGGGCTCGCCGTAAAGCCCCCGAAATAGATCCAGCCCTGGGTCCGCGGACTCTGGCATCGTATCTGACTCAAAGATCCACCTCAACACGGCGCTCTCCAACTGCACGTCCTACCGAAATTCGGCCATTGTCAAACTTGACCTTGACCTCTTGACCTTCCATGCCACGCTCCATGGCGGAGCCTTCGCTGCTGACGGCATAGCCCGGCCCATTTGCCGTGACGGTGACCCTGTCGCCCGCCGCAAACCAGAGACGCGTGCGCAAATCACTCAAACGCACGACCTCCCCTGCGGCCAAAGGACGTGCAAGAACACGTCCCTCAAGCTCGGAAACCTGCAAATAGGCTGGACTGTTGTCCGCTGCTATATCTACTTCGGCCGTTTGCAGCTGCGCTTGAGTCAAGATCGTGCCCAAACCCAGTGGTTTGGCCGCGACCATGGCCTTGGCATACACATGCACCACAATGGGGATGCTCACATTCCATCGGCTCACGCCTTCGATGCAGCGCACGCCGATACGGCTGCGGCCCCACATCTTCAGGCCCGGCGGCAAATAAGGCTCGGTGCGCCGGCAGGGCGCCAGGTGCAGGCGCGGGTCCAGATTGCCCAGATCCACTTCGACGCGCGCGCCTTCGGGCATGGCGGCCTGGGCTGCCTGTTCGGCCAGGCTTTGGGCTGGTTTCAGGCTGTCGGCCAGCAAGGGCACGCCCTCGCCCGCCGCGGATTGCGCCAGGCTGGGCATGAACGGCAAAAGCATCAAAACGGCCGCAGCCATCCATCCCCATCCCTTCGGAACGCGGGGCAGACGGATTGAGGGCAGGACGCTTTTGAACATGCCGCCACTGTAGGGCTGACTCAAGCCGCACAGGCTCGGAAATGCGCGGTAAAGCTGGCGCTTATCCCGCTCATGTTTTCGGAGGCGGCAAACACAATGGCGTCACCCCTGCTACAACCGCCGGCCCACCGTGCAGGCCGGTATCGGCGCAAGGAGTCGCACCATGATCAACCGCCTTACTGACGCTCTCAACTTCCAGACCCAAGCGCTCGTGCTGCGGTCGGAACGTCAGCGCCTGCTTGCCAGCAACATTGCCAACGCGGACACCCCTGGCTACCAGGCGCGCGAAATGGACTTTGCCGGCGCCCTGCGCAATGCAACGTCCAGCCTGAATGCCAACGGCTCGAAAAGCGCAGGCGCGTCGGCGGCAGGATCCCTGCCCGGCCTCGGCAACCTCAACAGCGGCGCCCTGACTGAAAGCACCCTTCAATATGCCCTGGCCTCGCAGACCAGCATGGACAACAACACGGTGGACATGGACCGGGAGCGCGCCAGCTTCGTCGACAACACCGTGAAGTACGAAGCCACCCTCAGTTTCATCGCTTCCAGCGTCAAGAGCACGCTGGAAGCGATGAAGTCGGCCAACGGCACCTGAACCATGCGCAGCGCCTAACCCAGCCGCCAGGAGACCACCATGTCGATGTTCCAGATTTTCAACGTGGCCGGCAGCGCCGTCAGCGCCCAGAGCCAGCGGCTCAACACCGTGGCGAGCAATCTCGCCAACGCCGACACCGTGGCCGGTCCGAACGGCCAGGCCTACAAGGCGCGCCAGGTGGTCTTCCAGACCCAGCTGATGGGCGCCGCCAACGACCTGGGCGCCGCAGGCGTGCAGGTATCCCAGGTGACGGAAGACCAGTCGCCCGGCCGCAAGGTGCTGGACCCCAAGAATCCGCAGGCCGACGCCGACGGCTACGTCACCTACAGCAACGTCAATCCGGTGGACGAGATGGTCAACATGATTTCGGCTTCGCGCTCGTATCAAAACAACATCGAAGTCATGAGCACGGCAAAGAACCTGCTCGAAAAGACCTTGTCTCTGGGTCAGTCCTGACCTGCTCCACTGAAGGATAGACCATGAGCATCTCTTCAATCCTGAACAAGGCGACGCAAGCGGCATCGAGCACCGGCACGACGAGCGGCTCAAGCAGCACCTCGGCCTCGGGCCTGTCCGCCACATCCGCGGCCTCGACGCAGAACCAGTTCCTGACCATGCTGGTGGCGCAGATGCAGAACCAGGATCCGATGAACCCCATGGACAACTCGCAGCTGACCAGCCAGTTGGCGGCGATCCAGACCGTGTCGGGCATCAGCGACCTGAACACCAGCATCCAGGGCCTGGGGACGCAGTTCAACCAGATGTCGGCCCTGCAAAGCGTTAACCTGGTGGGCCACTCGGTCACCGTGCCCGGCAACGTGCTGTCACAAAACGCCAGCAACACCTCCAACGCCGACGGGAGCTACTCGCTGGCAAGCGCCGCCACGGCGGTGCAGATGCAGGTCTACGACACCGCAGGCACGCTGGTCAAGACCACGAACCTGGGCCCCCAGAGCGCGGGCATGCACACCTTCACCTGGGCGGCGGGCAGCAGCTCGGCGGCCAGCGCCGGCTACACCTTCAAGATCACCGCCGCCAATGGCACGACGCCTGTGACCGCGACGCCCTATACGCAGGACAAGGTGGTCGCCGTCACCAATTCGGGCAACACGCTGCAGCTGCAGCTGCAGAACCTGGGCACGGTGAACTACAGCGCCGTGCAAAACATCAACTAGGCATCAACC
This sequence comes from Burkholderiaceae bacterium, assembly GCA_019234815.1. GTDB lineage: Bacteria > Pseudomonadota > Gammaproteobacteria > Burkholderiales > Burkholderiaceae_C > JAFALA01. The sequence goes on from JAFALA010000110.1 coordinate 63,507, forward strand.
GAGCATCCACTGAGTCTGAACACGCAGGCACAGCCGACACCCACTCGTCGAACCGATACAAGGACACATCATGGGCTTCCAACAAGGTCTCTCAGGGCTGAACGCCACCAGCCAGCAGCTCAGCGTGATTGGCAACAACATCGCCAACGCCAACACCTACGGCGAGAAATCCTCGTCCGCGCAATTTTCCGACCTGTACGCCAACGCCCTGAGCGGCTCGCAATCGAATCAGGCCGGCATTGGCACGACCATCTCGACGATCGCTCAGGATTTTTCGCAGGGCAGCATCGTCACTACCGACAACCCCCTGGATCTGGCGATCAACGGCGGCGGGTTCTATATGCTCAAGGGCGTATCAGGACAGACGCTCTATTCGCGCGACGGTGAATTCCAGGTCGACAAGGCCGGCAACGTCGTCAATTCGGCCGGCCAGACTCTGTATGGCTACTCGGCCAACGCGCAGGGACAGATCCAGCAGGGCGCGCTGACCACCTTGACGATTCCGACGGCGGGTATCGCGCCCAAGGCCACGGACACCTTGGCCCTGAATTTCAACCTGAATTCCAGCGCATCGATCACTGCGCCCAGTTCGGGCACAGGCACCGGCATGAGCCTGACCGACTCCACGACCTACAACAACGCAACCTCGATCACCGTCTACGATGCCAAGGGCAATGCCGTGCCGGTGACTTTCTACTTCCAGCAAGCCGTCGACCCCTCGGGACAAGGCAATGGTGTCTGGAACGTCTATGCCACCGCCAACGGGCAGACCCTGGCGTCGGAATCGCCCGACGGCAACGGCAACCCGACCACGCCCTTCACGACCATCACCTACCCTGCCGCTGGCGGCACACCGACCTTCAATCCAGCCAACGCCGCCGGAACGGACGCGCCGCAGCTGAACATCCCGATGGGCACGCAAACCCCTCCGGCGGCGCCGACCCTGGCCGTCGGGCCCATCAACGTCAGCCTGGCCACTTCGACCAACAACAACGCCTCCTTCGCCGTCACGTCCGACACCCAGGACGGCTACGCGCCAGGCTCGCTGACCAGCGTCAGCATCAGCGCACAGGGCGTTTTCCAGGCCAATTACTCCAACGGCCAGTCGAAAAACACCGGCCAGCTGGTGCTGGCCAACTTCCCCAACCTCAATGGGCTGCAAGCGGTCGGCGGCAACGCCTGGTCCAGCACCTTTGCCGCCGGCACCTCGGTGATCGGCACCCCGGGAAGCGGCAATCTGGGAGAAATCCAGTCCAGTGCGCTGGAGTCCTCCAACGTCAACCTGACCAACCAACTGGTCAGCCTGGTCAGTGCCCAGCGCAATTACCAGGCCAACGCGCAATCGGTCAAGACCGTGGACCAGGATCTGCAGACCCTGACCACCAGCCTCTGATCCCCAACCCTAGCCCGACAACGACACCGCCATGGACCGCATGATCTACACCTCGCTTGCAGGCGCCAAAGCCGCCATGCAACGACAGGACGTGATGGCCAACAACCTGGCGAACTCGACCACCAACGGGTTCAAGGCGGAACTGGCTGCGTTCCGGTCCGTTCCCATCCAGGGCAGCGGCGCGAGCACGCGCGCCTTCTCCATTGAAACCACCACGGGCTACGACGCCGCGCCGGGCGCCATTGAACAAACCGGGCGCAATCTGGATGTAGCCGTCAAGGGCAACTCCTGGCTGGCCGTGCAAAGCCTGGACGGCACCGAAGCCTACACCCGAGCAGGCTCCCTGCAAGTCAGCCCCGAGGGCCTGCTGGTGACGCAAAACGGATTGCCCGTCGTGAGCGACGGCGGCCCGATCACCATTCCGCAGGGCACCGAAATCCAGATCGGCAGCGACGGCACCGTCACCGGGACCGCCAACGAGAAGTCCAGCCCCCTCGCCCGCATCAAGATGGTGACGCCCGACTCGGCCATGACGCGCGGCACCGACGGGCTGTTCCGCTCCGCCCAGGGCGATTTGCCGGCCGACCCCAGCGCCCAGCTGATGGACGGCGCATTGGAAGGTTCCAACGTCAGCCCCGTCAGCACCATGGTCAGCATGATCGCGGCGGCGCGCCAGTTCGAACAACAAATGAAGCTGCTGCAAACCGCAGAGTCACAAAGCCAGGCGGCCGCCAAGCTGCTGGGCACTTAATCGTCTGAGGAGTAGCACATGATCCGCTCGCTGTTCATCGCCAAGTCCGGCATGGAAGCCCAGCAAATGCAGCTGGACAATATTTCCAACAACCTCGCCAACAGCGCCACCAACGGCTACAAGAGCGCGCACGCAGTGTTCGAGGACCTGATGTACCAGAACCTGCGCCAGAGCGGTGCCGATTCCACCGAACAGACCCAGCTGCCCACGGGCCTGCAGGTCGGCCTGGGCGTGCGCGCCGTCGCGACCTCGCGCAATTTCAGCCAGGGCACGCTCTCGCAGACCAGCAACACCCTGGACGTGGCCATCAACGGCAGCGGCTTCTTCCAGGTTCAGATGCCGGACGGCACGACCTCCTATACCCGCGACGGTTCGTTCCAGCAGAACGCGCAGGGGCAGATCGTCACCAGCAACGGCAACACGGTGCTGCCGGGCATCACCATCCCCGCCACTGCGCAGAGTGTGACCATCGGCCAGGACGGTACCGTCAGCGTGGTGCTGCCGGGCAATTCGACGCCGCAAACCATCGGCCAATTCCAGTTGGCCAACTTCATCAATCCGGCCGGCCTGGAGCCGATCGGCCAGAACCTGTTCACGCAGACCGCGTCGTCCGGCACCCCGATCACGGGTGCGCCGGCTGCCAACGGTCTTGGCAGGATTTCTCAGGGCTTCGTGGAAGGCTCCAACGTCAACGTGGTCACCGAACTGGTCAACATGATTTCCACGCAGCGCGCCTACGAAATGAACTCGAAGGCGGTGCAGACGTCCGACCAGATGCTGCAAAAACTCAACGACATGTGAGAGCAGATCATGAAGCGCGTCAGTAGCTCTTTGGCAGTCTCCCTCATGGGCATGGGACTGGTCGTCCTGGGGGGGTGTGCTTCGTTGAAGACCCCGCAGGTCGACGTGCACCAGGCGCCGGTGGTCCAGTTGCCCCAGCAGCCTCCGCCCACCGAACTCAATGGCTCGATCTACCAGGTCTCCAACTACCGGCCCTTGTTCGAAGACATCCGTGCGCGGCTGGTTGGCGATGTCCTGACCATCCAGATCACTGAAAACGTCAGCGCCAGCCAGAGTTCGACCTCCGACGTTGAAAAGGCCAGCTCGCTGTCCGCGAGCATTTCCGCCCTGCCGGGCATCAGTTCGAACTCGTTCGGCAAGGCGTCCGCAGCCGGCACGAATTCCAACGTGAGCACGGGCAAAGGCGCCAACGCCAACACCAACACCTTCACGGGCACCATCACGGCGGTCGTCACTGCCGTGCTGACCAACGGCCAGCTCATGATCACCGCTGAAAAGCAGATCGGCGTGAACCAGAACGTCGACGTACTGCGCTTCACGGGCCAGGTGGACCCGCGCTACATCCAACTCGGCAACACCATTCCATCCACCTCCGTCGCCAATGTGCGCATCGAGCAGCGTGGACGAGGATCGGCCGCCGACGCGATGGGAATAGGCTGGTTGCAGCGCTTCTTTTTGAGCTATTCGCCGATTTAAGTTTGCGCAGAATCGGTAGCACAAGCTCATTGTGCCGCCGCCATGCAAACCGCCCCCACTCAGTTCCCCATCGCCGCTCTGCGCCAAGGCCCGGCGGCATCGACGAAGAGCCTCCTGCTGGGGCTGCTGGCCCTGGTCACCCTGCTCCTGGCCTGGCCAGACGCAGCCCAGGCCGAACGGATCAAGGATCTCGCCGCCGTACAAGGCGTGCGCACCAACAAGCTGACGGGCGTGGGCCTGGTCGTGGGTCTGGACGGCACCGGCGACCAGACCACCCAGGTGCCGCAAACCACCCAGGGCCTGATGTCCATGCTGCAGCAGTTCGGCATCGTGGTGCCGCCCGGCACCACCGTGCAGACCCGCAACATCGCCATCGTGGCGGTGACAGCCGAACTGCCCCCCTTTGCCAAGCCCGGCCAGGAAATCGACGTCACCGTGCTGTCCCAAGGCAATTCGAAGAGCCTGCGCGGCGGCAGCCTGCTGGCTTCGCCCCTGAAGGGCCTGGACGGACAGGTCTACGCCATCGCCCAGGGCAATCTGATCGTGGGCGGCGCCGGCGCATCGGCCGGCGGCTCCAAGGTGCAGATCAACAGCCTCAACGCCGGACGCATTCCCGGCGGCGCCACCGTCGAACGCTCCGTTCCCACTCCCCTGCTGCTCGGCGACTCCATCCAACTGGCCCTGAATTCCGACGACTACAGCACGGCCCGCCTGGTGGCCCGCGCCATCAACGAGAACAAGGGCAGCGGCACGGCCCAGGCCCTGGACGGCCGCACCGTGCGGGTGGCCGCACCGACCAATCCGGACGACCGCATCAACTTCCTGGCCGACCTGGAGAACCTCAAGGTCGACCTGATGGCCCCTTCGGCCAAGGTCGTGATCAATGCCCGCACCGGTTCCATCGTGATGAACCAGGCCGTCACGCTGAACGCCTGCGCCATCGCGCACGGCAACCTGGCCGTGACCATCACGTCCACGCCCCAGGTCAGCCAGCCCGGCCCGCTGTCCAATGGCCAGACGACGGTGACCACCAAGACCGACATCTCGATCAAGCAAGAACCCGGAGTCCTCATTCAATTGCCTGCCAGCGCCAAGCTTGCTGACGTGGTCAAGGCCTTGAACTCGCTCGGCGCCACGCCGGGTGACCTCGTCACCATCCTGCAGGCCATGAAGAGCGCAGGCGCACTGAGCGCCGACCTAGAGGTGATTTGATGGCCGCGAACCCCTTAACCGTCAACAACAACGGACTGGCCGCCGACGTCAAGTCGCTGAACAGTCTGCGCGCCGCGGCGGGGCGCGACGCCAAGTCATCGATCCGCGAGACGGCCAAGCAGTTCGAGTCGCTGTTCATGCAGCAGGTCATGAAAAGCATGCGCGCCAACACGCTGGCCACCGGCATGAGCGACAACTCGGCCACCCAGCTCGGCACCGAATTGCTGGACACCCAGTACGCCGGCAAGATGGCCGGCCTGCCCGGCGGCCTGTCGGACGCCATCGCGCGCCAGCTGCAGCACCAAATGGGCATCGCCAGCAGCGGCAGCACGAACTCCGCCGATGCCAGCGTCATGACGCGCGCCAGCGGCATCCGCCACTACAGCAGCGTGAGCGGCACCAGCAGCAGCTTCAGCGACACGAGCGCCAGCGGCACCGGTTCGAGCTCAGCCGCGGCCAGCCCGCTGCCCGCGCTTGCGGTCAAGAACATCCCGTCCCATGTGCAGACCTTCATCCAGAAGCACGACGCCGCCGCGCGCTCGGCCGAAGCGTCCACCGGCATTCCCGCCAGCTTCATGATTGCTCAGGCGGCCCACGAGTCGGGCTGGGGCAAGCACGAGATCACCAACAAGGACGGCAGCAGCGCCCACAACCTGTTCGGCATCAAGGCCACTTCCGGCTGGACCGGCAAGGTCGCCGAGGTGCAGACCACCGAATATGTCGACGGCAAGCCCCAGAAGGTGACCGCCAAGTTCCGCGCCTACGACAGCTACGAGGACGCGTTCAAGGACTACGCCAGCCTGATCAACAGCAACGACAAATACCGCCAGGTGGCCGCGCAATCCACCTCCGCGCAAGGATTTGCCCAAGGCCTGCAAAAGGCCGGCTATGCCACCGACCCGGCCTACGCACAGAAGCTGGCGTCCGTCATCAACACCACGGTGCGCGTGCAGCGCGCCATGGCGTAAGGAGCCCAATCCATGGCGGGCACCGGTATTCTCAGCATCGGCGTGCAGGCCATGCAGGCCAGCCAGGCGGCCCTGCAGACCGTCAGCCAGAACATCGCCAATGCCAACACGCCGGGCTACTCGGTCCAATCGGTGCAACTGCAAAACAATGCAGGACAGGCCACCGGATCGGGCTTCATGGGCACCGGCGTCAGCGTGCAGACGGTCACGCGCGCCCACAACAACTTCCTGACCGCGCAGGCGCAAAGCACGGCCTCGGCCGCATCCATGGATCAGGAGTCGCTGACCCAGCTGACCGCCTTGCAGCAGCTGTTTCCGACCGGCGCGCAAAGCCTGGGCAACGCCGCCAACCAATTCCTGAATTCCCTGGTGGACGTTTCCAACAATCCATCAGACCCCTCGGCGCGTTCAGCGGCGCTGGGCCAGGCCCAAAACGTGGCCTCGCAGTTCAACAACGCCGCCCAGCAGTTGAACGCCATGCAAAGCGGGGTGGTCAGCGACCTCGGCAACAGTGTCAACACCGTCAACCAGCTGACCACCCAGCTAGCCAAGATCAATGGGCAAATCGCGGCGGCACAGGGCAGCAAGCAGCAGCCCAACGACCTGCTGGACCAGCGCGATCAGCTCGTCAACCAGATCAGCAAGTACGTGCAGGTCAACACCCTGACCGCCTCGGACGGCACGCTGAGCGTTTTCATTGGCGGCAGCCAGCCGCTGGTGCTGGGCACCACGGCCAGCGCCCTGAGTGTCGGGACCGGCACCTACGATCCGGCGCAAGCCTCGATCAGCATCAACAGCGGCAATCGCAACACCACCCTGTCCAGCAATGCGCTCACCGGCGGATCCATTGCCGGACTGCTCAATTTCCAGAACAACGACCTGCAGGCGGCCAAGAACCTGCTGGGCCAGATCGCCACCTCGCTGGCCAGCCAGATCAACACCCAGCAGTCCCTGGGCTGGACCAATTCGCCGCTGCCCAATCCCGGGCAGCCCATCAGCTCGACCAACATGCCGCAGGCCGGCTCCCCGATCTTCTCGATCAGCCCGCCGATCGCGCTGCCTGCCACGACCAACCTTCGCAACCCCAACGGCAGCTATGCGGGCTCGGTCAGCCTGAGCGTCACCGATCCGACCCAGCTGCAGGCCAGCGCCTACAAGCTGCAGGCCAACCCCAATGGCAACGGCTATCTGGTGACACGGCTGTCCGACGGCACGCAGTTCCCGAACGCCAACTTTCCCAATCCCGTGGTCAGCGGCTCCACCATCGACGGCTTCACGTTCACAGTCAATGGCGCGCCGGGACCCACCGACACATTCCTGATGGAGCCTGTGGCCCAGAGCGCGGTCAACATGAAGCAGATCCTGACCAGTCCGGCGGGCATTGCAGCGTCCTCGCCCGTGACCGCCAACGTGCCCAGCACCAACAAGGGCACGGCGACCGTCAATTCGATCTATGCGGTGAACAACAACCTGAACATGAACCAGCAGCCCATGACCGTGACCTTCGGCGGCGTCGATGCCACCGTAGCCAACGGCGTGGACTACACCATCAACGCGGCCGACGGGTCGTCCTACACGGGCGTCTGGGTCCCTGGCCAGCCCATAGGCAACCAGCCCAATGCCAACCCGCCCATCAACCTGGGCTTCGAACTCAGCCTGAACGGCGTGCCGACCAACGGCGACGTCGTGACCATCGGCGCCACGCAGTTTCCCGGCAGCAACAACGGCAACGCGCAAGCCATGGTCAAGCTGCAGACCGCGCCCATTGTCGGCAGGGTCCTGCAGTCCGACGGCAGCTTTGTCGGCGGTGCCTCGGTCGACGATGCCTACGCCTCGGCCATGGCCAACATCGGCAGCCGCGTGCAAGGGGCGCAGTACCTGCAGAAGTCGTCGCAAGCCGCGCAGACCAACGCCCAGAACGCCAAGAGCAGCGTCGACGGCGTCAACATCGACGAGGAAGCCACCAAGCTGATGCAATTCCAGCAAAGTTACCAGGCGGCCTCCAAGGTCTTGCAAACCGCGCAGTCGATGTTCCAGACCGTGCTCACGCTGGCACAAAACTGAAGGGGTTGAGCCATGCGGATCGCAACAGCCAACACGTTCGAGCAGACGATTCTGAACCTGCAGAATCGCCAGAATGCCCTGCAGACGTCCCAGGAGCAGCTCACATCCGGCAAGCGCGTCGAGGTGGCCAGCGACGACCCGACTTCGGCCGCCATTGCCGAACGTTCGCAGGCGTCGGCCAATCGCGTCGATGCCGACACGCGCGCGCTCAACGCCAGCCAGAGCAACATGACGGCGGCCGAAAGCGCCCTGGGCAGCGCCGACGACCTGATGCAGCAGATCCGCGAGGCCCTGATGCAGGCGGGCGACGGCACCTACGGCGACGCCCAGCGCGCCCAGCAAGCCAATGCCATTCAGGGGCTGCGCAACCAGCTGCTGGCGATTGCCAACACCCAGAATGGCTCCGGCACCTACCTGTTTGGCGGCCAGGGCTCCGGCGGCGCGCCCTTTCTCGATGGCCCCAACGGCGTGACCTACAACGGCACCGCGGGACAGACCCAGGCCGGCCAGATCAACACCTACAACATGACGGTGGACGGCCTGCACACCTGGATGGGCGCTCGCAACGGCAACGGATCCTTCGTGACCGCGGCGGGAACCAACGCCAACACCGGTGGCCCGGTGGCGGGCTGGATCGATTCGGGCACCGTGACCAATCCGGCCACGCTCACGGGCGACAACTACACGATCAGCATCACCGGCACGGCGCCCAACGCGACCTACACGGTCACCAACACCACCACCGGCGCGCAGCCGGCCAGCGGCAACTTCACGCCCGGACAGACCCTTCAGTTCGACGGCATCTCGACCACCATCAGCGGCACCCCCGCCGATGGCGACACCTTCACCGTTTCACCTCCCGTCAACAATTCCAGCGTATTCGATGTACTGGACAAGGCCATTGCAGCACTCAAGCCGCAAGCCACCGCCATGACGTCTGACCAAAGAAATGCACAAGTTCAGCAAACCGTGTCAAGCGCGGTACGCGATCTGGATGCATCCATGAGTAATATTGAGAGCGTACGTTCCCTGGTTGGCACACAATTGTCCAACCTGCAGAATGACACCAACGACAATGCATCTCTCAAGCTACTCAACCAGACGGCACAGTCCAATGCGGAAGACCTCGACATGACCCAAGGCATTTCGAACTTCCAGAATCAGCAGACCGGATATCAGGCAGCGCTGCAGGCCTACGCCTCGGTGCAAAAGATGTCCATGTTGCAGTACATCAATACCTCGCAATGACCACGTCCCTCATTCTCGGCCAGGTGGCCCTGGGCTACAGCCCATTGATCGACAAGCAGCACATCATCGGCGGCACACGCCTCACGATCGTGCCCCTTCGCCAGGACCTGAGCCTGGCCCCCGAAGATCTCTGCCAGGTCCTGCACGAGGTATGGCCCGAAGGGAGCAAAACCGGCCTGCTGAACGTGCTGCACGAGGGTTTGCTGAGCGAATTGCAAGGCATGCCCCTGCCCCAAGGCCTGATGCTCGAATGGCCGGCCTTCATGGCCGGCGAAGAAAAGCTGGCCGAGGCGATCGAATCCTATCGCGCCAAGATGCATGGCCTGATGCTCAAGGGCCGCAGCACCACGCCCTTGGCGCCCGAGATGCGGGCGGCCTTCAAGCAGGCCGTGCTGGACCTGGACGACGTGCAGAACATGGCCATGCCCGATGTCAAGCTGGCCACGCAAGGCCTGCCCCTGCTGGTGGCCAAGGTCCGTGACGCCGAAGGCGTGAAAAAGGCCTTTGAGATGGGCGCCCAGGGCGTCATCGGCTGGCCGACCAGCGGCCCCTTCGAGGCGCCAGAAAGCAGCGCAAAGCCCGCCATCCAGGCCGATTTGCAAGTGATCGTGGAGCTGATGTCCCGTGTCGACCAGGGTGAAGACATCAGCCGCCTGGAGGAAACGCTCAAGCGCGACCCCAGCCTGGCCTTCAAACTCCTGCGCTACCTGAACTCCGCGGCGTTCGGCCTGCCGGTCGAAGTCAGTTCGTTCCGCCACGCCATCATGCTGCTGGGCTACCCTCGCCTGAAACGCTGGCTGGCCCTGCTGCTGACCACGGCCAGCAAGGACCACGCCATGCGGCCCATCATGTACGGGGCGCTGCGCCGCGGTCTGCTGATGGAAGAGTTGGCCAAGAGCATGAACGACACCGAGCTGCGCGACGAAATGTTCATCTGCGGCCTGTTCTCGCTGCTCGACCATATGCTCAAGCAGCCCTTTGCACGCCTGCTGCCGTCCATCCCCGTGCCCGACCGGGTCCGCGAGGCCCTGATCGACCATCGCGGCCCGTTCGCCCCCTACCTCGACCTGGTGCGCGCCATCGAAGACGAATCGGTGTTCGACTTCCGATCCGCGGCGGAGCGGCTCATGCTGAGCGCGGAGGAAATCAACCGCGCCGTCGTGAACGCCTTGGCCAAGGCTGTCCAGCTCGAATGACCTAGGGCGTCGCCGGGGCGCATATTCCTCTCGCGTACCGGATGCACCCGATGCCATTGCCCGCCCAGGATCTCGACGCACTGCGCGAGTTGTTTCTCGACCCGGTCAACCCGGTCGCGATCCTGGACGCACAACTCAAGGTGCTGAGCGCCAATGCGCCGGCGGCCGCGCGCCTGAGTCTGCACAGCGGCGCCGACCTGCAACACCTTCAAACCACCGCCGGTACGCGGATGCTGGCCTGGCTGAAACTCGCCAGCCGGGCCGTCTCGGAGGGCAAGCGCCAGCCCATCGCACCTGCCCTCGCTATCGATCGCGAGCACAAGGCTCAACTCACCCTCTATCCGCTCGACGCGGCGAGCTCCGACGGTGCCTGTTGGCTGCTCCATGCCGACGTGCGCCCTTCGGGCACGGCACACGAGGGCGGCACCGAAGCCCAGTTGCGCCAGCAGGTGCAGCAGCTGCAGCAAGAACGCGACCTGGCCTACCAGCAGCTCGACGCGCTGATGGACACCATGGGCGTGGGACTGGCCACCTTCCAGCAGGACGCTGGGTGGCTGCAGCCACGCCAGAGCAAGCGCGCCGCTGGCCCTGCGCGCCAGGGCGTGGCAAGCCTTCAGGGCATCCACCGGAATATGGTGGAGACGGACTCCCTGCCTGAATACGAGCGGCTGCAAAAGGCATTGAAGTCCGGCGAAAAAATCGAGATCCGCTACGCAGTCAGGCATCCGGAATGGGGCCGCCGCTGGCTGCTGACTCGCATAGAGCCTGGCCAGCTCAAGAGCGGGCAGCGGACCACGTCGGTCATCACGCTCGACATCACGGTCGAGCAGTTGGCCCAGGCCCGCAGCGAGCAACTGTTGCGCGATCGAGACTTGCAGACAGAGCGCGAGCGCACTGTACTCGACTCCGTTCTGGTCGGCATCGTGACCGTCGGGCGTCATGGCATCGAATGGATGAACCGTTCGGCCTGCCGCATGTTCGGCAACGACCTGGCGGCATTTTCCGGCCGCCCCATCAGCATGGTGGCCACGCCCGAGCCCGACCACCCGTTCCGGCAGGCCCGCTATCTCGACGAGCTGGCGCAGGGCCAGGCCCAGACCTTCGAATGCCGGGTCAAGGCATTGGACGGACGCGAATTCTGGGTTGCAGGCAATGCCGTGGTCACCGACAAGGCCGAGCATGGCCGCCAGCTCACCTACGCATTGCTCGACATCGACAGGCGCCGGCAGGCCGAGGCCCAGACGCAACGGATTCAAGCCTCGCTGCAACGCATCATCGAAGTGGCGCCGCTGGCGATCAGCCTGTTCGATGCCAGGACACTGCACGTCGAAACCATCAACCAGGTTGCAGCGGCGCTGGCCGGCCGGACCGAAGCCGAGTTGCTGGGCGCCTCGCCCGAGGACCTGTTCGGCGCCGAAACCGGGCCCGCGATTCGCATGGACATGGCGGCCGCGCTGCGCGCCAATTCAGTCACCCACCGCGAATACCGTTGGCATCAGGGCGGCCAAGACCGGGTCTGGGATGCCCGCTACCTGCCCTTGAACCCCGTGGACCCGGCCGTCCCGGCCAGCGAACCCGAGCGCCTGCTGCTCGTGGCGACCGATGTCACCGAACGGCGCGCGGCCGACGCCGCGCGGCTGGAGGCGGTCATTGCGCAACGCGAGCTGCTGGTTCGTGAAGTGCACCATCGCATCAAGAACAATCTGCAAGGCGTTGCCGGACTGATGCAGCAGATCGCGGCCAGGCGGCCGGAGGTCAGCGAGGTCATCAACGAAGCGATCGGCCAGGTGCAGGCCATTGCCCAGGTCTACGGTTTGCAAGTGGGTTCGCAAGGTCCCATGCGGGTGGTGAACGTGGTCACGGCCATTGCGGGCTCGGTGCGACGCATGTTCGGTCACCCCATCCAGACCTCGCTGGAAGGCCGCATGGCCGAGCAAGCGCAGGCCTGGATCCTGCCCGAGGCGGAAGCCATTCCCATCGCGCTGACCCTGAACGAACTGCTCACCAATGCCGTCAAGCACAGTCCCAAGGACGAAACAGGCGGCGACGTACGATGCGCCATGGTCTGCGAGCCTGAGCACGTGCTGCTGCGCATCGTCAATCAAGGCCGCCTGCCTACGGATTTTCAGTTGGCTCAGGTCCCCGGCGGCGTCTCCGGCCTGGGGCTGGTCCGCGCACTGCTGCCGCGCCGCAGCGCGGAACTCCAGCTTGAGCAACATGGCAGTTGCGTGGTCTGCACGCTCAAACTCACGCCGCCGGGCGTGAGCCTGCAAAATGCGCCATGAGCCCATCCGTACGTTTACAACCAGTATTGAGCGGGCTGCCCGACTATCATGAATATTCAAGGCGACACAGGCTCTGACACAAACATGGTCTCAAGGGGAGCGCTTCGATTGTGAGGAGCAAAGGCAAGATTCTCGTCCTGGACGATGACCGCCTGGTGCTCGCCACCCTGGCGCACGGGCTGTCGCAAGCCGGCTTCGAGGTACTGGACGCCGACAACGGCGACGATGCCATCCTGCTGGCCCGCCAGCATCGCCCCGGACTGGCCCTGCTGGATATTCGCATGGAGGGCTTGAGCGGGTTCGACGTGGCCGCCTATCTGCGCGACTACCTGCAGATTCCCTTCATGTTTCTCTCCGCCTTCGCCGACGAGAAGACGGTCGACAAGGTCAAATCCCTCGGCGCGATGGCCTATTTGGTCAAGCCCCTGGACATCCGCCAGATCGCGCCGGCCGTAGAGGCGGCTTTTGCCAGCGGGCAAGCCACCCAAGCGGTCCCCAAGCCGGCACCCGGCCTCCTGGATTCGCCGATCGGTGCCAGCGATCAACAAGCCGTATCCATCGCCACGGGCGTGCTGATGCAGCGCCACGGCCTGACCCGCCAGCAGGCGCTTGCGCGGCTGGCGCAGCTTGCCTTGGTGGAGCATCGCAACGTGGCCGAACAGGCCGCACAGATCATCGAGGCGCTGGAACTGCGCGCCCGGCCGGATCAGCCGGACTGAATGCGCTTCAGGGCGTCAAGGCACTAAGGCATTAAGGTGCCAGGGTGAAAAAGAAACTGGCGCCGCGCCCGGGTTCGGACCTGGCCCAAATCTCGCCCCCGTGCCGATGCACGATGCGCCGAACCGAAGCCAGGCCCACCCCGGTCCCCGGGAATTCGCTGGCACTGTGCAAGCGCTGGAACACGCTGAACAATCGCTCGGCGCCGCGCATGTCAAAACCAGCGCCGTTGTCACGCACGACATAAACCAGTCCGCGTCCGGTTTGCTGCTCCGCAAAAAAAGCGATTTGGCTGAGTTCGCCTTTGGCGCTGTATTTCCAGGCATTGCCCAGCAGGTTCTCCAGCACCATGCGCAACAAGGTCGGATCGCCCACCGTCATCAGCTCGGGCTGGATGGTCAGTTCCAGCTGCCGCGCCGGGTCGATGCACTGCAAGTCGTCCATCACCAGCCTCGCCAGCAGGGACAGATCGACCGGCTCACGAACCATGGTCTTGGACGACAGCTGCGTCAGCGACAGCAGCGCGTCAATCATGCTGTTCATGCGCGCCGTGGCGCTCATGATCCGATCCACGGCATCGTTGCCCATGCCGTCGAGCTGCCGTCCGTAGTCTTCCTTGAGAATGCGGGCAAAGCCTTCGACCACGCGCAAAGGCGCCCGCAAATCGTGCGAGACCGTGTAGCTGAACGAGTCCTGGTCCGCCCGCGCTGCCGCCGAGGCCTGCGCCGCCAGCGCGACCGGCTGATGTTCCGGAGGCGACTGCGGCCACATGCTGAACAGGCTGAGGCGGGTGGACTCCGACGGCGATTCTTCGGGCACCGGCGCCAGGCGCAGCCACCAGGCTCCACAAGCCAGGCCGCGCCCGATGTCGGCGCCACGGGCAGCTTCGCGAATCTCGGCGGGCAGGCAGTCCAGACAGGCTTGCCACGGCTGGCCGCGCCACAACTCTGCTGGGCGCCCCAGCATCTGGGCCGCCGCCTGATTGAGATCCTGGAGGCGCAAGCCTTGCCCCGGCAGATCCATCAGCAGCCATGCGGGGCCGGGCAAAGCATCCAACCACCGGTTGGATGACGCCAACATGGAAGCGTCAATCAGACTCATCATGGCGCGCATTGTATGTAGCGGAAACCACAACCCGACAGTGAGATTTCCACATCTAGTGGTCACTACCGATGGAATTCCAGTTTTGGGTTCACGCCAGTCGAGGACAATACGCGCCCAGGAAGTCACCCTAGGAATGTTCCGCCCGAGGCGGCAAGGCCAGTCCATGCCATCTTGCGCGACCACGCCATGCCCAACGCTCAAACAGACCCCAACGTCCAATACCAGCCCCTGGACCCGCAGGCGCTGTCCAAGTTACGCGAACTGGATCCAGGCGGTGGCAACCAATTGCTGCAGCGCGTCGTGCAAGCCTATATGAAATCGCTGGAGCACCTGCTGCCTGAGCTGGGACGGGCCTGCATGGGGCAAATCGACTTATCTGTCGTCAAGCACGTGACTCACACGCTCAAATCGTCCTCGGCCAGCCTCGGGGCCGTGCATTTGGCACATATTTGCTCAGAAATCGAGACCATGGCCCGCTTGGGACAGACAGCGGGCATAGACAGCCGGCTGCAAGCCATGCATGATGAATTGGCTCATGTGCGCGCGGCCTTGAATATGCTGCTTCATGGAGCATCGGCTCAATCTTCATGAATACCGGTAGCAACTCATCCGACCTCGACAGCGATCTTCCCGAACAGCCTCGCATCCTGCTGGTTGACGATGACGAGGTCAATCTACTGTTGACCGCTGCCGCGCTGCGAGGACGGGGGTTTGACGTCACCGAGGCCGGCGGCGGCGAAGATGCCTTGAACCGCCTGGCAGGCTGGATCCCGGACGTGATCGTGCTCGACGCCATGATGCCCGGGCTGGACGGATTCCAGACCTGCGCCCGCCTGCGCGGCACCCCGGGTTTTGAGTCCACGCCGGTCCTGATGCTGACCGGGCTGGATGACGAAAGCTCCATCAATCGCGCCTATCAAGTGGGTGCCACCGATTTCTTCGTCAAGTCCAACCAGTGGAGCCTGTTGGCGGGACGGCTGCGCTACCTGCTGCGCTCATCACGCACCCGGCTGGAACTCGAGCGCAGCAAGGCCCGGCTGGCCCGGGCACAGGACCTGGCCCGCATGGGCAGCTTCGAATGGCATCGTGGCAGCTCTGGCTTCAGCCTGGCCACTGAGGCGCTGCGGGTGTTTGGCCGCAGCCCTGCCGAACCGCTCGACTTCAACGGCGTGATGCGCATGGTGCCGGCCGAGGAGCGGCGGCTGTTCATGCGCCTGCTTCGGGACGTGCTGGCACACAACTCGGTGCTGGTCACCGACCTGCCCTTCACACTGGTGGACGGCCGGCGGCGCGTGATTCACGTCGAAGCGGAACCCGAATTCAACGAGCAGGGCAAGACCTGCGGCTACACCGGCGTGATGCAGGACGTGACCGACCGGCGCATGGCGGAGGACAAGATCCGCGAACTGGCCAATTTCGACGCCTTGACCGGCCTGCCCAACCGCCGTCAGCTGATCTGGCGCGCCGAGCGCGCCATCGAGCAGGCGCGCCGCATGGGCCATCAGGTCGGCCTGCTGCTGGTCGATTTGGATCGATTCAAGGTCATCAACGACACCTTGGGCCATAGCGCCGGCGACGAACTGCTGATGGAAGTCAGCCGACGCCTGCGGGCCTGCGTGCGCCACTCCGACCAGATCATGGAAGGCGTGCTCGATTCGGTGGGGGGACGTTCGCACCGGATGCTGGAAGCCGTGGGTCGCCTGGGCGGCGATGAATTCGTCGCGCTGCTGCCCGAGATCATGGACGAGCGGGACGCGCAACGCGTCGCCAGCCGCGTGCTCGACACCTTGCGCGAGCCGCTTTTCGTGGCCGGCCAGGAATGCTTCGTGACTGCCAGCGTGGGCATCGCCACCTATCCGCGCGACGGCCAGACCACGGCCGACCTGCTGCGCAATGCCGACGTCGCCATGTACGCCGTCAAGGGCCAGGGCCGCAACAACTCGGCGCTGTACTCGCCGCATCTGGCCGGCCATGGCCGCAAGAAGCTGGAACTGGAAAGCGCGCTGCACAAGGCCATCGAACGCAACGAGCTGGTGCTGCACTATCAGCCCAAGATCGACGTGCGGGCGGCCCGCATGGTCGGCGTGGAGGCCCTGATGCGCTGGCAGCGTGGCAACAACACCTTGATGCCGCCCAGCGAGTTCATTCCATTGGCCGAGGAGACCGGCCTGATCGTGCCGCTGTCCGAATGGGCCTTGCGCGAGGCGGCCCGGCAAGCCAAGGTCTGGCAGCTCAATTTCGGTTTTTCGGATTCCATCGCGGTCAATCTCCCGAATCGGCTGTTCGAACGCTCGGACCTGATGGAACACATCCACCAGTGCGTGGGCGCCTACGGCGTGCCGCACCGCGCGATTCAACTCGAGATCACCGAAACCGGGTTGATGAAGGACCTGCAGAACGTCATTCCCTCGCTGCACCGGCTCAATGAAGTGGGCGTCGAGATATCGATCGACGATTTCGGCACCGGCTACTCCAGCCTGGCGTATCTCACGGCCCTGCCGATATCCGAACTGAAGATCGACCGCAGCTTCGTGCGCGACCTCGGTATTTCGCCGCAAAGCTCGGCGGTGGTCACGGCCATCATCGCGCTGGCCCGGTCGCTGGGCCTGCGCGTGGTGGCGGAAGGCGTGGAAACCTCGCGCCAAATGGACGTGCTGCACCGCCTCGGCTGCGGGGTCATGCAGGGCTTTCTATTCAGCCGCGCGCAAGCCCCGGACGATCTCGAACGCTGGCTGGCGCAGACCGTGCTGCCCAGCAAGGCACCCTGCATAGAGCAGGCACCCATGGATGACCCTGAAGTTGAAGCGGCCCTGTTGCGCACCCACAATGGCTTGCTCTGAAGAGACCTGAATCATGGAAGAGCGTCGCCCCTCCCCTCCGACCTCCCCGGCTCGACCGGCCGGCAACGTCCCGCCTGCCCAGATCGCCAAAGCCGCCCTGACACGCCTGGCCATGGCCAAGCTGGAACCCACGCCTGAAAACTACACGCGCGCCTACATGGTGGAGTCCGGCGGCGTCGAGCCGCATGGCGCGGCAGGCTCCGGCAGCGCCGTGGCCGACACCCTTCCCGACCGCGCCCTGCCGATCGTCAACAAGCTGCTGACACTGGGCGTGAGCGAGTTCCAGGCCCGTCAGGACCTCACCGGCATGCTGCGCGAATCGCGCTGGGACGAAGCCCTGCGCGTGCTGGAACGTTTCCAGCAAAGCAGCGGGCCGGCCGTGATGGCCGACATGATGGCGGGCGTGATGGAGCGCCTGATGCGCGGCCTGGAGCGCGGCGGACGCCAATGGACCCTGGCCCGGAAAAAGGACGGCCTGTTCCGGGTGCTGGAAAGCAACCGGACCGATCCGCAGCGCCTCCTGAACCGCCTGCGCCAGCTGCTCATCAGCTGGGAGGGCGACGTCGCCGATGCCAGCGTCGAAGCATCGGAAGCGGCGGAAGCCGCGGAAGAAGCCGGCGGAACCCCTAGCCAGTTCTTCGATGAGAGCGAGCACGCCATCGACGCCAGCGCGGCCGCCCTGCCCACGGGCAGCGTCCAATACTGGCCCGACGTCGGGGCCAGCCTGCACCAGACCATCCAGCATGCGCTGCCCGATCTCGACGAACGTGCCAACGCGCTGAAGCTCGAGCTCGAAACCTGCATGGCCAGCGTGCGCGAGCACGGCGCCAGCCAACTGCGTGCCGGCACAGTGGAGGAGCTGTGCGTGCGGGCCCGCCGCATGCTCGACCACAGGCACCACCTGTTCGGCCAGATGGGCACCCTGTGCCGCGAGCTCAGCGCCAGCCTGGTGGAGCTGGCCGAGGACGATTCATGGGCGCGCGGCCAGTGCGAGGTGATGACGCAGGTGCTCGACCAGCCTGTCAGCTCGCGCGGCGTTCGCTTGGTCAACGACATGCTGGCCGGCACGCGCGACCGGCAGCGCTCGCTTCGCGAGGAGCGCTCGCGAGCGCGCGATTCGCTCAAGGTGCTGATCCAGCGCATGCTGGCCGAATTGTCCGAGCTGGGCGAGCACACCGATCGCTTCTCCGTCAACGTGGGCCGCTATGCCGAGGTGATCCAGAACGCCGACTCGCTGGAATCGCTGGCCGGCGTGGTGCGCGAGATGGTCGAAGAAAGCCATACCGTGCAGACCCTTGTCCACAGCACTCAGGAGCGCTTGAACACCGAACACGAGCGGGCCAGCACGCTGTCCAAGCGCGTCGACGAACTCGAAGGCGAACTGGCCAAGCTGTCCAACGAAGTCCAGACCGACCAGCTCACCAAGATCGCCAACCGTCGCGGGCTGGAGGCGGCCTTCAACACCGAGCAGGCCAAGCTGCTGCGCGACGACTCGGTGCTGACCCTGTCGCTGCTCGACGTCGACAACTTCAAGAAACTCAACGACTCCCTGGGCCACGCCGCAGGCGACGTGGCGCTCAAGTCGCTGGCCGAGCGCGTAACGCAGATGTTGCGCCCGGGCGACGTGGTGGCGCGCTACGGCGGCGAGGAATTCGTGCTGATGCTGCCGCGCACGCCCCTGGACGAAGCGCAGCAGATCATGACGCGCCTGCAACGCTCCCTGTCGGCCGCCTTGTTCATGCACGACGGCAAGGACGTGTTCGTGACCTTCTCTGCCGGCATCACGACCTACCGCCCCGGTGAACGCCTCGAAGAGGCGCTCGACCGCGCGGACGAAGGCCTCTATGAGGCCAAGCGCACGGGCAAGAATCGGGCCTGCGTCATCGAGTGATCGGCGAGAACCAGGTTCAGAACCCGAATTCAAAACTCGAATGCCAGGCGCAGCCCGCCCCAGTGCCGCCCCTGCACGGTGATGGGCGCAGCCGCCTCCTTCAAAAGGACAAACCGGCCCCCGCCCATGTCACGGCGGTAGGTCTGCAGCAAGAACGGCCTCTGATTACGCGCCGACGCCAAGCCGGTGCGGTCATTGAAGATGCGCCGGTAGCGGCTGTTGGCGGTATTCCAGACCAGGTCACCCTGCCGCTGCGGCTGGCAATACTTGCGGTTGTGCGTTGGTACATAACCGTTTCGATCAACGGCAATGCAATACACCACCTTGTCGCTGAGTGCGAGCAAAGGTTCCTGGACACCCGGAAACACCTGGTCGGCCAACTCGCAAAACGTGGTGGTGTGCTGCTGCGGCTCGGTGCCGGGAATGGGACGGTACTGCTCGCTGAACAGGTCCGACATGCTGATCTTGTGCTCGGCCACCGCCTGTTCCAGCAGCGCCGACACCTGGGCCGACGCGTCCTGCGCGGCATGGATGTACAAGGCGTCGTCGACCTCGACGCCGGACGAGGCAATGTCCTCGATCATGCGCTCCGACACGCTCAGGAACCGGTCGCTGCAGCTGAAGGCCAGATCCAGGCTGCGCGTGGCCTGCTGCACCTCGCGCTCCAGTTCGCCAGAACGCTGCGCCAGCTGCTGGGTCGTGGTTTCGCTCTGCTGTGCAGATTCGGCAATGTGATCGACGTCCTTTTCCACCAAGGCAAACGCCTGATGGATGCTGCTTTGCTGGCCTGATCCGCCGTCGCTGCGCAGTTCGCGGCTGAACAGTTCGATCTTGGAGTCCAGCGCCGCCACGGTGCCCATGATGGCCTTGGACGTCTGCTCGACCTTGCCGGCCAGGTCCTTGACCGCGTCGGCCACCACGCCGAAGCCACGGCCGGCCTCGCCGGCGCGCTTGGCTTCCACCGAGGCGTTGAAGGCCACCAGCCGGGTCTGCAGGGCAATCTGTGTGATCTCGGTGGCGGCTTCGGAGACCTGGTGCAAGGTCTCGACGATCCGGCCCACTTCCTGCCCCATGCCATCCAGGACCTCGCGGGCACGCGCGACGGCGTCGCGCGTCTGCGCCGTGGCCTGGCCGATCGCGGCCTGCGATCGCTGCACCTCGACCAGGTCTTGCGCCAGGGCCCCCATGGCCTGGCCCTGCGCCGTCACGATGCGCTGCGTGTCCTCGAGCACGCCGCGCACTTCCGCGGCGTCCCGCCCCAGGCCCGAAACTCCTTTGGACAGCGATTGAATCAGGACATGGTCATTGACATGACTCATTGGTTCCATGGACGCTGCCACAGATGCCGGCTCAGCCGGCCGCACGGGCGCTTGTGCCCGCCACCATTTGCTCATGAGGTCTCCTGCTGTTCTTGCGACTGCGCAGGCCTCGAAAACAAGCCAAATGGAACGAGGGGCTGGCAGCCCCTCGTTTTTACCAGTCCCTCAACTTGACGCGCAAGCGGGCGATGGATTGGCTGTGTAGCTGACAGACACGGCTTTCCGTCACTTTCAGCACAGCAGCGATTTCTTTCAGGTTCATGTCATGTTCGTAGTACATGCTCATGACGTATTGCTCGCGTTCGGGCAGATTCTTGATGGCCGACACCAGGGCCTGGCGCATGCGGTGATCCTGCAGCAGGGCCATCGGATTGGAGGCCTCGTCGGCGACGTGGCGGTCCAGGTAATCGTCGTCGCCGTCGTCGCCGGACATGTCTTCCAGATAGACGAGCTGCGTGCCGCGGACCTTGCCCAGCAGCTCCTGGTAGTCGAGCAAGGACAAGCCCATCTCGGCAGCGATCTCCGATTCCTGCGGCGCACGGCCCAGCGTCTGCTCCAGCTTGTGCACGGCCGATTCGATCGAGCGTTGCTGGCGGCGCGTGCCGCGGCTCATCCAGTCGCCGCCGCGCAATTCGTCAAGCATGGCGCCACGAATGCGTTGGGTCGCAAAGGTTTCGAACTGGACGCCTTGCCCGATGTCAAATCGCGAGAGCGCGTCGCTCAGGCCGATCATGCCGACCTGGATCAGGTCATCCAACTCCACATTGGCGGGCAGCTTGGCGATCATCTGATGCGCCAGTCGACGCACCAGGCCGCTGTACTGGCGGATCAGCGAAGAATTGTCGAGACGACCTTTGGCGGTGTACATCATCTTCAGCTCCTGCAGCTCCTCAAGTCCATGCCGCCTGCGTAGGTAGACGAGGCGCCGACGGCCGCAAGGGCATGACGTTGTTCGCAGGCTCGGGAATGAGGCCGGGCGTGGAGGCCATCAACAACTCGCGAGCCATGTGACGTATCTCGGGGGTCAGCGGCGCACTGGGCGGCATCCTGGGGTCGACGCAGGCCCAATCCTTCAGCACGGCGCCCAAGAAGCTGTCGCCGCAGCTGCTGATCTGCTGCGCGATGCGCTCCGACAGGCGCAACTGCGGCGAGCACGCCAGCAGCAGGCTGTAGACCATCAGGCCGGCGCGCTGCGTCAGCCACTTCATGCCTGCGTAGGCATGCGTGACGCTGTCCGATTCGATGTCGGCCATCAGCACCGGCCGGACCTCGCGCGACACCAGCACGCGCGCCAGTTCGGCGGCGCTGGCGTGCAGCAGGATCACGTCGGCCTGCGGCGCCGCATGCATGATCGCTTCAAGAAACTGGGCGGCCGAGCCGTTGGCGTTGATGTAGCGCATGGGCAGGCCGCGCGCGGCCAGGTAGCTCACGCGGGCCGACAGGCGCTCCACGCAGCTGGCCAGGTCCACGGCCGACAACTCGGAGGGCGCAGGCGATTTTTCACCGGCATCCACCACCAGGGTCTGCAGGCCCAGTTCGGTGAAGGCCGCGCACAGCGATTCGATCAGCACGCCGCCGCTGCTCACGAACGGATTGCTGAGCACGGGAATAACACGCATGCGCGAGCCCGCGAACATGCGGCGCAAGCCCTGTGCCTGGTCTTGCGGCAGATGGGAAGTGGAGTCGTCGCGCATCATGTCAGAACACACCCATGGCGGCTGCTTGCTCGGCCATCACTGGCGCACCCGCAAAAATCAGATTCACATCGGCGCTGTCCATGCGCCAGGCCGGCGCCGGAACGCTGCGCAAGGCGCGCTGCACCAGGGCCTGCGCCGAGAGGCGGTGCCAGTCCTCGGGCACGCGCTGGCCATTGCACACGCCGAGCACCTTCAGCCGGTGGCGGATCAGGGTGTCCAGCGCCGGTGCGAGCTTCACGGCTTCGTCGATCTTGGACAGGATCACGCCATGGCTGGCATTGGCGTGCCAGGCCGTCACCACGTCCTCGATGGTTTCGCCCTGCTGAGCGGCATTGAGCACCAGCAGCTTGCGGATGCTGGGATGCACCAGCATGTCCAGCAGCTCCTTGGTCCGGCTGTCGCGCTGCGCCATGCCGGCGGTGTCGATCAGGACCATCTTCTTGGCCGACAGCAGCTCGAGCAGGTCTTCCAGCGAGGCGCGGTCGTGGGCCGTGTGCACGGGCACGCCCAGGATGCGGCCATAGGCGCGCAGTTGCTCATGCGCGCCGACGCGATAGGCATCCAGCGTGATCAGGCCGAGCTGTCCGGCACCATGGCGCGCCGCGAACGCGGCGGCGATCTTGGCGGTGGTGGTGGTCTTGCCGACGCCGGTCGAGCCGATCAGCGCGAACACGCCGCCCTGCTCATCCAGCGGCGCATTCATCTCGTCGGTGACGAGGTTGCGGGCCAGCACGTTGGCAGCCCAGGCGCCTTCGTCGGGTGCGCCTTCCTTGCCGTCGTCGAACCGCGTCGGGCAGCCTTCGACCAGCTTGCGCACCAGCGCGGGCGAGAAGCCCACTTCGAGCAGGCGCTGCGTCAGGCGAGCCTGGATGGGCTGGCGCTGCAGCTTTTCCATGAAGGCCAGGGCGCCGAAGCGCGCCTCGGTCAGGCCCTTCATCGAACGCAGCTCGTTCATCATGTCCTGCTGGTCGCGGCGGCCCGTGCCCGGCAGTCCGGGAATGCCCTGCGCAGCCTTGGCCTCGGCGGCCACGCGGATCTCGTCGCGCAGCACCGGCGGAGCGCGGCGTGCGGCGGGTGGCGGGGCGGCTTCCGGTTCGGCGCGACGGTTGCTCATGGCCTGCATGGCGGCCTGGGCACGCTGCTGGCGTGCCGCCGTCAGCGAAGGCACCGATTCGGGTGCGGGACGCATCTCGCGCGAACCGAATTCGGCGCCCAGCGGATCGGGCTGGCCGTTGATCTCGGCCTGGCGACGCTTGAGCATGCGTTCGCGCACGTAGTCCTGGAACGAGAGCGTGCTCATCGCGAGGGTCTGCACATCCTGCTCGACCGGATCGCCGAAGCCCGGCTCGGTGCGCGCGTGCCGCTCGGCAATGCGCGAGGCCAGCCGCGACGAGGCGTTGCCGGACTCGGCGGGGTCAGGTCTTGCTGCCACGCGGCTGGGCGCTGCCACGCGCGGCGCCTGCGCGGCCACGCGCTCGATCTGCGACATGCCTTCCGGGGCCATGGCCAGCACCTCCACGCCTTCGGCGCAGGGCTTGTTGGAGAGCACGACGGCGTCGTCGCCAAAGGCCTGGCGCACCAGGGCCATGGCTTCTCTGGAGGTGCGGGCGGTAAAGCGCTTTACGTTCATGCGGTGCCTCCAATGATGGAGCCGATACGGATGGAATGGGTTTCAGGAATCTCGCTGTGCCCCAGCACCTTCAAGCGCGGTGCGGCGCGGCGCAGCATGCGGGCCAGCGGCGCGCGGATCGCGTCGGGCACCAGCAGGCAGGCCGGGATGCCGCGGTCTTCCTGCGCCTTGCTGTTGTCGGCGGCGCTGCGCGTCAAGATGTCGGCCACGCCGGGGTCCAGCGCGGCGCCATTGGGCGAATTCAAGGCCTGCGTCACCATGCGTTCCAGGCCGGGCTCGAGCGCGATCACGTCGAGTTCGCGTGCCGGGCCGTAGATCTGCTGCACGATGGCCGGTGCAATATGGGTGCGGATGCGGCGCGCCAGTTCGGCCGGATCGGTGATGGTGGCGGCGTTCTCGGCCAGGCTCTCGACGATGGAGCGCATGTCGCGGATGTGCACGCCCTCCTCCAGCAGGAACTGCAGGACCCTTTGCAATGTGGCGATGCCGACCATTTTTGGAATCACGTCTTCGATCAGTTGAGGAGCCAGCTTGGTGAGGTGGTCCACCAGTTGCTGGGTCTCCACCCGACCCAACAGACGGGCCGCGTGGACTTGCATCAAGTGTGAGAGATGTGTGGCGATCACGGTCGAGCAATCAACGACCGTAAACCCGGCCATTTGGGCCATTTCCTTGCTGCGGTCCTCGATCCACACGGCCGGCAGGCCGAAGGCCGGATCGGTGGTGGCCGTGCCGATCAGCTTCTGCGTGGCGTGCCCCGGATTGATGGCCAGCCACATGCCCGGATAGGCTTCGGCCTCGCCGATGATGGCGCCGCGCAGCGTCAGCCGGTACTGGCTGGGGCGCAGGTCGAGGTTGTCGCGGATATGGACGGCCGGCGGCAGGAAGCCGACCTCCTGCGCGAACTTGCGCCGCACGCCCTTGATGCGGCTGAGCAGGTCGCCCTCGCGCGTCTTGTCGACCAGCGTGATCAGGCGGTAGCCGACCTCCAGGCCCAGCGTGTCGACCGGTACCAGGTCGTCCCAGCTGGCTTCGCCGGTGGGTGCGACGGCCGCGGCGGGCACCGCCTGGGCCTTGGCCCTTTCCGCCTCCTGCTGCGTCTTGCGCAGCCACCACGACAGGTAGCCCAGCACGGAGGCGATCAGCAGGAACACGAAATGCGGCATGCCCGGGATCACGCCCAGCAGGCCGATCACGCCCGAGGTGATGGCCAGCGACTTGGCCGAGCCGAACACCTGGCGGCCGATCATGCTGCCGATGTCCTTGTCCTTGCCGACGCGCGACACCACCATGGCCGCGGCCACCGAGATCAGCAATCCCGGCACCTGCGCCACCAGCGCATCGCCGACGGCCAGCAGGATGTAGCTGTCGGCCGCCTGTCCCGCGCTCAGGTTGTGCTGCACCACGCCGATGATGAAGCCGCCGACGATGTTGATCACCAGGATCAGGATGCCGGCCACGGCGTCGCCGCGCACGAACTTGCTGGCACCGTCCATGGAGCCGAAGAAGTCGGCTTCGTCGCTGAGCTCGATGCGGCGGCGCTTGGCCTCCTTCTCGTCGATCAGGCCGGCGTTCAGGTCGGCGTCGACCGCCATCTGCTTGCCGGGCATCGCGTCCAGGGTGAAACGCGCGCCGACTTCGGCGATGCGCTCCGCACCCTTGGTGACCACGATGAAGTTGATCACCACCACGATGGCGAACACGATCAGGCCGACGGCGAAATTGCCGCCGATCAGGAAGTGGCCGAACGACTCGATCACGTGGCCGGCGGCGCCAGTACCTGTGTGGCCTTGCAGCAGCACGACGCGGGTGGACGCGACGTTCAGCGACAGGCGCATCAGCGTCGTCAGCAGCAGCACCGTGGGAAATGTCGCGAAGTCGAGCGGTCGGCGCGTGTAGGCGGCCGCCATCATCACCACCAGCGCCAGCGCGATGTTGAAGGTGAACAGCACGTCCAGCACGAAAGACGGCAGCGGCAGCACCATCATGGACAGTACCATGACGATGAAGACGGGGGCCATCAGCGCCTTGCCGACCGCGGAGCCGTCGCTGCCGGTGAGCGTGCCCAGGAATTTCTTGAGTTCGTTCATTGG
>JAFALA010000033.1 GCA_019234815.1 Burkholderiaceae bacterium
CATGGCGGGTGCGGAGGAGCGGCATGTTGTCGTAAGCATGAACGTGGCGTTTGCATTGCGCCAGCATCTCAGCGGCACGCCGTGCCGCGCCTATATGGCCGAGATGAAACTCTGGTGCGCCACCCAGGACAGCTACTTCTACCCCGATGTGATGGTGACGTGCAGTGCCGCAGACCACGCCAACAGCAAGATCAAGCACGAGCCCCTGCTGCTGGTGGAAGTGCTCTCCCCCAGCACGGCCGCCTACGACCGCGGCGCCAAGTTCGCGCATTACCGCCAGATCGAGTCGCTGCAGGAGCTTGCCTTCATCGACCCGGACACCCGTTGCACCGACGTCTACCGCCGTGGTGCGGACGGGCTGTGGGTGCTGCATCCGTTCCAGGCCGACGAGGGGCTGGAGTTCGCCAGCGTGAAGCTGCGCATGTCCGCGCCGACGCTGTTTGCGGACCTGGACGCGCCGTCAGCTCCAGGCTGAACCGCTCAGCCCACCACCACCCTCACCGTCCGCCACAGGATGCGCAAGTCGCCGGCCAGGCTGTGCGTCTTCGCGTACTGCACGGCGTAGGCCAGCTTGCGCGGCATGACGACGTGCACGTATTCATGCTCGGGGTCCTGCGCACGCGCCAGCAATTCCGATTCATTGCGGTATTCGATGCTGGCCAGGTCGGTGATGCCGGGACGCACCGACAGCACCAGGCGCTTCACGTCTTCGGGATACAGCGCCACATAGCGCGGCACTTCGGGTCGCGGGCCTACCAGGCTCATGGCGCCGCGCAGCACGTCCCACAGCTGCGGCAGCTCGTCAAGCTTGGCGGCGCGGATGAAGCGGCCGCTGCGCGTGATGCGCGGGTCGGCGCCCACAGTGATCTGCGGGCCCTCGGACTGCGCGTCGACGCGCATGCTGCGCAGCTTG
Source organism: Burkholderiaceae bacterium (assembly GCA_019234815.1). Lineage (GTDB taxonomy): Bacteria > Pseudomonadota > Gammaproteobacteria > Burkholderiales > Burkholderiaceae_C > JAFALA01. The sequence continues at coordinate 914 of JAFALA010000033.1, forward strand.
TGGATGTCGAAGAGGCGCCCATGGCGCCCGACGCGCTGCTGCCTGAACATCACCGGCCCAGGCGAATCGAGCTTGATCCACAAGGCCAGCAGCACCAGCAGCGGTGACAGCAGCAGCAGGCCCAGGCCTGACAGCATGATGTCGAACAGGCGTTTGCTCATCCGAGCACGATGCCGCGCACGGCGTCTATCACGCGCTGCACCTGCGCATCGCTCATGGCGGTGTAGAGCGGGATGCTGACCATGCGCTCGTAGGCCTTTTGCGAATGCGGGAACTGCTCGGGCCGCAGGCCGTAGCGGTCGCGCCAGTAGGGATGCAGGTGCAGGGGGATGTAGTGCACGCTGCAGCCGATGCCGCGCGCGAACATCTGCTCGATGAACACGTCGCGGTCCATCTCCAGCGTGTCGTCCAGGCGCAGCACATAGAGGTGCCAGGAGTGCACATCACCTTCGGGCGGCTGCGGCGGCAGGATCAGGGACAGATCTGCAAAGGCCTCGTTGTAGGCTTGCGCAATCTGCTCGCGCCGGGCCTGGAAGCCGTTCAGGCGCTTGAGCTGGTGCAGGCCCAAGGCGGCGGCGATGTCGGTCAGGTTGTACTTGAAGCCAGGGGCGACGATCTCGTAATACCAGCTCGGCACCTTGGCCGTGAAACGGTCGAAGGCATCGCGGTTCATGCCATGCAGACGCATCACGCGGGCGCGTTTGGCCAGCTCGGCATTGCGGGTGACGAGCATGCCGCCCTCGCCCGTGGTCATGGTCTTGTTGGCGTAAAAGCTGAACACGGTGGCGTCGCTGCCCATGTTGCCGATCAGCTCGCGCTCCAGCGTGGTGGGCAGCGCGTGCGCGGCGTCTTCCACCACGCGCAGGCCGTGGCGGCGGGCAATGTCGAGAATGGCCAGCATGTCGACCGCAAGACCCGCGTAATGCACCGGCACGATGGCGCGCGTGCGCGGCGTGATGGCGGCCTCCACAAGCTTGGGATCGATGTTGAGCGTGGCCGGATCGATGTCGACCAGCACCACGTCTGCACCGAGGTAGCGCACCACCTCGGCGGTGGCCGTGAAAGTGTGCGTGGTCGTGATGACCTCGTCGCCCGGGCCTATGCCCAAGGCTTCGAGCGCCAGGTGCAGGCCAGCCGTGGCGGAATTGACGGCGATGCATTCGGTCTGCGGCTCGCCGAGGAACTCGGCAAAGGCCTGCTCGAATTTCCTGGCTTTGGGGCCCGTGGTCACCCAGCCGGAGCGCAGGGTGTCGACCACCTCGTTGATTTCTTCCTCGCCGATCTCGGGCAGGGCGAAAGGGAGGAAGGGCAAGGTTTGATCATTCATAGGAGTGTGAGCAAATGTTTGGAACTGGCACCGCGCACAGCGTGCACGGAGATGCCTTGGTCGAGCGTGACGAGGCGCCCGCCGTTTTTCACCGCCAGGGCCACGAGATAAATGTCGGAGACCTGGCGGGTGCCGGTCACACGATCCCACTTGAGCAAGCCTGGTTCGAGAAGACTGAGCGAGTCCGGCCAAAATTCGTGATCAACATGCGAAGTGGCAAGCGCCAATCGCTCGGCGACCATGGCTGGCGGTTGCCGCTGCTGATAGCCCGGCGAAGACATGATTCGCACCACAGCGTTTTGCGTCAGCGGGCACGATGCCCATCCCTGACGATGGTGTTGCTTCCACCAACTGATGGCCAACATGTGGTGAATGTGGCTGGCGTCCAGCAGCGCCAGGAGCACGTTGACATCGAGCAAGGAGCGCATGCTTCAGACGCCCTCTTGGTCGCGCACTGCATTGACATGTTCCTGCGTGATGATCACGCCGGGTTTGGCCGGGAATGGCAGGAATCCGGCCACGGCCTCTGGCTGTACCGGTGTTGCGGCGTGGATTCCGGTCGAACGGCTGACGCCCGTCAATGCTTCGCGCAGCAGGCGCGATACCACGGCACCGGCGCTGGCGCGCTCAAGCCGCGCCAATTCCTTGGCGGCTTGCAACAGATCGTCGTCAATATCGAGAGTGGTACGCATCACAAGCTCCTCGCATCACATGATTTGATGCGTTGATGCGATTTTAAGCCAATGCATCCAAAAACCGCTTCGCCAGCACCGGATACGTGTGCTGCGCCTGCACGAAGACACGACCGCGCTGACCCATCTCGGCTCGCTCGGCAGCACTCAGCGCCATCAGCCGGCGCACGCCATCGGCCACGGCCTGCGGCGATTCGGGCGGCACGGTGAGCCCGGCCTGCGCTTCCTGCACCGGGTCGTTGCCGGCTTCGACGGAATGCAACACGGCGCGCTCGGCCATCATGTAGTCCATCAGCTTGTTGGGCGCGATGCCGAAGCGATAGATGGGCGTGCGCTGCCAGCCGATGTAGGCCACGTCGAACTGCGCCAACAGCGACGGGATCTGCAGCTTGGGAATGGGATCAAACATCGCAACATTCTTCAGGCCCTCGTCGCGAGCACGGGCCTGAAGCCGTTCCTTTTCATGGCCTCCGCCGACCAGCACGATGGCCACGGGCTCGTTCGCCAGCAGCTTTGCGGCATCGAGCAGCACGTCGAGCGCATTGGGCAGGCCGTGCGAGCCGGCGTAGCCCACGATCAAGCGCCCGGCGGCGCGCTGCACGGCGAGAAACGCTTCAAGCTCAGGCTGCAGCGGCGCGCCCTCGCCGCTCCATTCGTCCAGCGTGATGCCGTTGGGCACGATGCAGAGCTTGCGCAGGTCCAGCCCATGCGACTGCATGTGCGTCTGCACCTTGGGCAGCATGGAGACGACCAGGTCGGCATCGCGGTAGGCATCGTTCTCGGCCTTCTGGCAAAGCATCGCGAACGGGTGCCAGGGCGACATGCCGGAGAGCTCGATCGGTGAGAGCGGCCACAGGTCGTGCACCTCGTAGACGAGCTTGGCGCGAGCCAATCCTGCAATACGGCGCGCCACCCATATGTCCATCGGGTAGGTGCTCGAAGCAATCACCACATCGGGCTTGAACTCGCGCGCAATGCGCGGAGCATCTCTCCACAGCTGGCGGCAGAAGGCCCAGATGTTCTTGACCCGGCCCAGGCCATTGCCCTGGTAGGCGGGCGTGGGCCACCAGCGGTATTCGATGCCGTCGATGATTTCGTCCAGGGGCTTGCCATGGACCTCGGGCTGCTTGGCGCGAACATGCGAAACGGAGGCCGCCATGATCTGCACGCGGTGGCCCATGCGCGCCCATTCGCGCGCCAGGTAGTACGGCCGGAACTCCATGCCGTGCCGCGGCGAGCCGGCGTAGTGGTTGATGAGGAGGATGTTCATGCAGGGTGCTGCGAAATCTCGTTCAAACGTTTCAGGAAGCCCTGCACGGCCGGCGCAAACAGGCCATGCGCGGCCACCCAGGCCCGGTTGACCGCGCCGGGAGCCGTGCCCTGCTCTGCCAGTGAAGACAAATGCGCCATCAACTGCGGGTCGCCGCCCTCGGGCACGATCAAGCCCTGCCCCAACCCAGGGCCAATCAGCTCGCGATTGGCGGGCAGGTCCGACAGGATGGGCAGGCATTCATGTGCCATGGCCTCCAGCACCGAGACCGACACCGAATCGCTCTGCGGCAGGCTCAGGAACCACTGCGCACGGGCGTATTGGCCGCCTTGCGTCCTGGCATCGAGCCGGCCAACGAAGCTGACCCGCTCGACCAGACCCATGCCAGCAACTTTCGCCATCAAGGCCTCTCGCAAGCTGCCGTCGTTGGCCACCACCAGGCGCGCCTGCGGCTGCACGGCGGCGATGGCGGCGAAGACCTCGATCACCCGCTCAGGCCGATAGATGGGTTCCAGGCCGCGGTTGGCAAAGCACAGCCAAGGCGTCTTGACGATGTTCTGCTTCGGCATCTGGTCGAGACCGAAGGGAAAGGTCATGACCTCGCCCGCGCCGAGCTCGCGCATGCGCTGGGCCATGTGGAGCGAATCCGACGTGGTGATGTCGCAGGCGCGCAGCACCTTCGCCGTGAGCCAGCGGTAGGCCCAGCCCTGCGTGGGCGTGACCAGGATGTCGCTGCCCCAGGCCGAGCCGGCAATGCGCGCGCGCAAGCGCCAGCCGCGCTGGGCGGCCCAGGCCAGCGTACCGTGCGAGGTCAGGTAATGCGCGTGCAGCCAGTCGGCGTCGACCTGCGCCAGCCAGCGGCCGAGGCCAGGCAGGTGCTTGAGCACCGACACGTTGCCGCCGCCATGGTCGGGATTCGTGTCCATCGCATAGCGGCGCGCAGCCGGC
>JAFALA010000080.1 GCA_019234815.1 Burkholderiaceae bacterium
CGAGCTCAAGGTCAAGAAGAACTCCAAGCGCCTCAAGGTCATGGAGGCCTTCAAGAAGTCGGGCATCAAGCCGAACTGGATGGTCATGGAGGTCCTGCCGGTGCTGCCGCCGGACCTGCGTCCGCTGGTGCCGCTGGACGGCGGCCGTTTCGCCACGTCGGACCTGAACGACCTCTACCGTCGCGTCATCAACCGCAACAACCGCCTGGCCCGCCTGCTCGAGCTGAAGGCTCCTGAAATCATCGTGCGCAACGAAAAGCGCATGCTGCAGGAAGCCGTCGACTCGCTGCTCGACAACGGCCGCCGCGGCAAGGCCATGACGGGCGCGAACAAGCGCGCGCTCAAGTCGCTGGCCGACATGATCAAGGGCAAGAGCGGTCGCTTCCGCCAGAATCTGCTGGGCAAGCGCGTCGACTACTCGGGCCGTTCGGTCATTACCGTGGGCCCGACGCTCAAGCTGCACCAGTGCGGTCTGCCCAAGCAGATGGCGCTGGAGCTGTTCAAGCCCTTCATCTTCTCGCGCCTCGAAGCGCAAGGCATCGCCACGACGATCAAGGCCGCCAAGAAGGAAGTCGAAGCCGGCACGCCGGTGGTCTGGGACATTCTTGAAGAAGTCATCAAGGAACACCCGGTCCTGCTGAACCGCGCCCCGACGCTGCACCGCCTCGGCATCCAGGCCTTCGAGCCCGTGCTGATCGAAGGCAAGGCCATCCAGCTGCACCCGCTCGTCTGCGCGGCCTTCAACGCCGACTTCGACGGTGACCAGATGGCCGTCCACGTGCCGCTGTCGATCGAAGCGCAGATGGAAGCCCGCACCCTGATGCTGGCCTCCAACAACGTGCTGTTCCCGGCCTCCGGCGAACCCTCGATCGTGCCGTCGCAGGACGTGGTGCTGGGCCTGTACTACGCCACCCGCGAGCGCATCAACGGCAAGGGCGAGGGCATGGTGTTCTCGGACATCTCCGAGATGCTGCGCGCGCTGGACAACGGCGTGGTCGAGATCACCGCCCGCATCAACGTTCGCATGACCGAATACGTCAAGAACGCCGATGGCGAGTTCGTGCCCGAAACCAAGCTGGTCGAGACCACCGTCGGTCGCGCCCTGCTGTCCGAGATCCTGCCCAAGGGCCTGCCGTTCTCGAACATCAACAAGGCGCTGAAGAAGAAGGAAATCTCGCGCCTGATCAACACCTCGTTCCGCAAGTGCGGCCTGAAGGAAACCGTGGTGCTGGCCGACAAGCTGCTGCAAAGCGGCTTCAAGCTGGCCACGCGCGCAGGCATCTCGATCGCCATCGACGACATGCTGGTGCCCAAGGAAAAGCCGCTGCTGATCGACCGTGCGGAGAAGGAAGTCAAGGAGATCGAGCAGCAGTACGTCTCCGGTCTCGTGACCGCCGGCGAGCGCTACAACAAGGTCGTGGACATCTGGGGCAAGACCGGCGACGAAGTCGGCAAGGTCATGATGACCCAGCTGTCCAAGCAGAAGACCCTGGACCGCAACGGCAAGGAAGTCGACCAGGAATCGTTCAATTCCATCTACATGATGGCCGACTCGGGCGCCCGGGGTTCTGCCGCGCAGATCCGCCAGCTGGCCGGCATGCGGGGCCTGATGGCCAAGCCGGACGGCTCCATCATCGAGACCCCCATCACGGCGAACTTCCGTGAAGGCCTGAACGTGTTGCAGTACTTCATCTCCACCCACGGCGCCCGCAAGGGTCTGGCGGATACGGCCTTGAAGACGGCAAACTCGGGCTACCTGACGCGTCGTCTGGTCGACGTGACGCAGGATCTGGTCGTGATCGAGCAGGACTGCGGCACCGACAACGGCATCAACATGCGCGCGCTGGTCGAAGGTGGTGAAGTGATTGAGTCCCTGCGCGACCGCGTGCTGGGCCGCGTCACTGCCATCGACGTGCTGCACCCTGAAACCCAGGGCACGCTGGTGTCCGCCGGCCACATGCTGGACGAAGACACGCTCGACGTGCTGGAACAGGCCGGCGTCGACGAAGTCAAGGTCCGCACCCCGCTGACCTGCGGCACGCGCTTCGGCCTGTGCGCCAAGTGCTACGGTCGCGACCTGGGCCGCGGCGGCCTGGTCAACTCCGGCGAGGCCGTGGGCGTGATCGCTGCGCAGTCGATCGGCGAGCCGGGTACCCAGCTGACCATGCGTACCTTCCACATCGGTGGTGCGGCATCGCGTGCAGCCGTGGCCTCCAGCGTGGAAGCCAAGTCGGACGGCATCATCGGCTTCAACGCCACGATGCGCTACGTCACGAACGGCAAGGGCGAGCTGGTGGTGATTTCGCGTTCCGGCGAAATCATCATCGCCGACCAGCACGGCCGTGAGCGCGAGCGTCACAAGGTGCCGTATGGCGCGATCCTGAACATCAAGGTTGACCAGACCATCAAGGCCGGCACCATCCTGGCGAACTGGGACCCGCTGACCCGCCCGATCATCACCGAGTTCGCCGGCCAGGCGAAGTTCGAGAACGTCGAGGAAGGCGTCACCGTGGCCAAGCAGGTCGACGAAGTCACGGGCCTGTCCACGCTGGTCGTGATCGATCCGAAGCGCCGCGGCGCTGCCAAGGTCGTGCGTCCGCAGGTCAAGCTGCTCGATGCCGGCGGCAACGAGGTGAAGATCCCCGGCACCGACCACTCGGTGACGATCGGCTTCCAGGTCGGCGCCCTGATCCAGGTGCGCGACGGGCAGGACCTCGCCCCCGGTGAAGTGCTGGCCCGCATCCCGGTCGAAGGCCAGAAGACCCGCGACATTACCGGCGGTCTGCCGCGCGTCGCCGAGCTCTTCGAAGCCCGCTCGCCCAAGGACAAGGGCGTGCTGGCCGAGCAGACCGGCACGGTCTCCTTCGGCAAGGAAACCAAGGGCAAGGTGCGCTTGCAGATCACCGATCCGGAAGGCCGCGTGTTCGAGGAACTCGTGCCCAAGGAAAAGAACATCCTGGTGCACGAAGGCCAGGTGGTCAACCGCGGCGAACTGATCGTCGACGGCCCGGCCGATCCGCAGGACATCCTGCGCCTGCTGGGCATCGAGGAACTGGCGCGCTACATCGTCGACGAGGTGCAGGACGTCTATCGCTTGCAGGGTGTGAAGATCAACGACAAGCACATCGAGGTGATCGTTCGCCAGATGCTGCGTCGCGTGCAGATCACCAA
>JAFALA010000091.1 GCA_019234815.1 Burkholderiaceae bacterium
GGCCTCGCCGCCGGCTTCGACAAGAATGCGGAGGTACCCGACGCCATGCTGCGCTGGGGCTTCGGCTTCGTCGAAGTGGGCACCGTGACGCCCAAGCCCCAGGCCGGCAATCCACAGCCGCGGCTCTTCCGCCTCAACCAGGACCGGGCGGTCATCAACCGCATGGGGTTCAACAACGAGGGGCTGGGCCAGGCGGCGGCCCGCCTGACCGCACGCCGCCGCGTCGGCATCGTCGGCGCCAACCTGGGCAAGAACCGCGACGCGCTCGACGCCACCGCGGATTATTGCCGCGGCGTCGCCACGCTCGCACCACTCGCCGACTATCTGGTCATCAACGTCTCCTCTCCCAACACGCCGGGCCTGCGCGATCTGCAGCGGCGCAGTGAGGTCGGCGCCTTGATCCACGCCGTGGTGGAGGCCCGCGATGCGGTCCGGCTCGACCGGCCGCCGCCGATCCTGTTGAAGATCGCGCCGGATCTCAGTCCGCAGGAGATCGACGACATCGCCGAGGTGACGCTCGACAGCAAGATCGACGGCATCATCGTGTCGAACACCACGGTGGCCCGGCCGGCGAGCTTGCGCAGCCCGAACGCGCCCGAGCCCGGAGGCCTGAGCGGCAAGCCTCTGTTCGAACCCTCGACCGCGGTCCTGGCCGAGGTCTATCGCCGGACCGAAGGCCGGATTCCCTTGGTGGGCGTCGGCGGCGTCTCGTCCGGGGCCGACGCCTATGCCAAGATCCGCGCCGGCGCCTCGCTGGTGCAACTCTATTCCGCCCTGGTCTACCAGGGGCCGGCGCTGATCGGCCGGATCAAGCGCGATCTCGCCGCCGCGCTGAAGCGCGACGGCTTCGCGCGCGTGGCCGACGCCGTCGGCACGGGCGCCGATCGGGTCAGGTCCGGCGTCCATCGACAGGGGGCCTGACCCATGGCGCGCGACGACGACGAACCCGCCCCGAAAGCGACCGGGCTCCATGGCGATCTGACGCCGCTCTCGGTCGACGAGCTCAACCGCTACATCGCCCGGCTTGAGGCCGAGATCGCGCGCGCCAAGGCGGCGATCGCCGGCAAACAAAGCCATCGCAGCGGCGCCGACAGCCTGTTCAAGCGCTAGGCCATCCTGCTAAGTTCGCTCGCGCGAAATCTTCATGCGAACACGGGTTTAGTTTCGCCACGAAATTGCTAGTATCCCTGCAATCTCGCGTCAGCGCCTTCGCACGCTCGTTTCCCACTGAAAGCCCTTAGGAGTAAGTCCATGTCCAAGAGCGCCATCGTCACCGGTTCGACCAGCGGGATCGGGCTCGGCATCGCCAACTCACTGGCCGCCGCCGGCTTCAACATCATGTTGAACGGCTTCGGCGACGCCGCCGAGATCGAGAAGATCAAGAACGAAGTCGCGTCCAAGCATGGCGTCAAGACCGCCTACTCTCCCGCCGACATCTCGAAGCCGGCCGACATCCGCAAGATGGTCGCCGACACGGTCGAGGCGTTCGGCTCGGTCGACGTGCTGGTCAACAACGCCGGCATCCAGTTCACGGCCAACACCGAGGACTTCCCGGACGAGAAGTGGGACCAGATCATCGCGATCAACCTGTCGGGTGCCTTCCATGGCGCCAAGGCCGTGATCCCGCATTTCAAGAAGCAGGGCTGGGGCCGCATCATCAACATCGCGTCGGCGCACGGCCTGGTCGGCAGCACGCACAAGGTCGCCTATGTCGCGGCCAAGCACGGCATCATCGGCATGACCAAGGTCGTCGCCATCGAGGCGGCGAACGATGGCGTCACCTGCAACGCGATCTGCCCGGGCTGGGTGCTGACGCCGCTGGTGCAAAAGCAGGTGGACGCGCGTGCGGCTGAGCACAAGATCAGCAATGAGGAAGCCAAGCGCGAGCTGCTGGCCGAAAAGGAGCCGTCGCTGAAGTTCACCACCCCGGAGGAACTGGGTGCGTTGGCGGTGTTCCTCTGCTCCGATGCCGCGGCCAATGTGCGCGGACAGGCCTGGGCCATGGACGGCGGCTGGACGGCGCAATAAAGCGCAATAAAGCAAGCTTGTAAAAAGAAAAGACACCCGAGGGTGTCTTTTTCATGGGATGTCCGAGCGGAGCTTAGACGCGCTTGCGGTACTCGTGGGTACGGGTGTCGATTTCGATCTTGTCTCCCTGGGCCACGAAGATGGGCACGGGGATTTCGAAGCCGGTCGAGATCTTGGCGGGCTTGAGCACCTTGCCCGAGGTGTCGCCCTTGACGGCGGGTTCGGTCCAGGTCACTTCGCGGACCAGCGAGGTGGGCAGCTCCACCGAGATGGCCTTGCCGTCGTAGAACACGACTTCAACAGGCATGGCGTCTTCCAGGTATTGGATGGCGTCGCCCATGTTCTCGGCTTCCACCTCGAACTGGTTGTAGTCGGTGTCCATGAACACGTACATCGGGTCAGCGAAGTAGGTGTAGGTGCATTCCTTTTTGTCCAGAATGATCTGGTCCATCTTGTCGTCGGCCTTGAACACGACTTCGGTGCCGGAGTTGTTCAGCAGGCTCTTGAGCTTCATGCGCACGGTGGCGGCATTGCGGCCGCCGCGGCTGTATTCGGTCTTGAGCACGACCATGGGGTCCTTGCCATGCATGATGACGTTGCCGGCGCGGATTTCCTGAGCGATCTTCATAGTGATTCCGGGTTGGGGTACGGTAAATGCTGTACTTTGTTCGCGCCTGACTTCGGTCGTCGATCCGGAAATGGATTCGGGTATCGATGGGGTGCGCCGATTGAAGAATCGGCACCAGCGCGGCAAACGTTGGATTTTAGCCTGAAATGCCTAAAAAGTGCAGCAGTTGGGTGCTCAGGTCGGTCTGCAAACTCAGGTGTTCGCGCCATTTTTTGGCATGTAGCAAGGCTTGGGCCGCGTCCGGAAGCCGCCAGGGAGGGCCTGCTTGCAGGTCTTCAAAACCATTCCAGCCCAGCCATAGCCTGCGCCAATCGGCCACCATGTCCGGCTCCGCGCCCGCGGCCAGCCAGTGGGCTAGAAATGCCTCGAGCTTGGTGCGGTGCGCCATGTCGCTTTGCGGGTAGATCTGCCAGACCATGGGTTTGGCCGCCCATTGAGCGCGCACGAACGAGTCCTCGCCGCGCACCAGGTTCAGGTCCGACGACCACAGCAGGTGGTCGAAATCGTCCTGCGGCAGATAGGGCAGGGCCACGGCGCGCACAGCCGCACCGCTCGCGCGCCGGTTTTCAATCATTTGCCGCGCTTCGGCCTGTACGGCGCCTGAACACACCAGGATGACGCTGGGTCGATCCGCCAGGGCTTGCAGCAGCTGTGGCAGCGCATGAACCTGGTACGCGAACAGCGTGACGCGCCGCTCTTCGGGCGCGGAGGCGCATTGATGCGCGAGCGACCAGGCCTGGGCCTGAAATTCCGATTGCCGCCTGGCCAGGTTGGACTCGCGGATCAGGCCGCCGGTGCGCGGCGTGAAGCCGGGGTAGAAGAAATGCTTGTTCAAGCCCTGTGCCGGACCGTTGAACTGAGGCGACTTCAGTAGATGGCTGCGCTCCACATAGGCTTCCGCGCTCAGGTATTCGAGGTTGATCCAGCACGGCGCATGAGGTGCTTGCGCCATGCGTGCCAGCACCTCATCGGGCAAGTTGCAACCAAATGCTTCGATCACGACGTCGGCGCTCTGAAACTGGCTGGCCGCGTCAGCCCAGCGATGCACGCTCAGCCCCGCGGGCCAGGGTTCGGGCGCCATCCAGCGCAGCGCGCTGGCATCGTCCAGCCAGAGTCGAACGGCCTGGCCGCGTGCCGCCAGGTCCCGCCCCAGGCGCCAGCACACGCCAATGTCGCCGTGGTTGTCGATGACCTGGCAGAACACGTCCCACGTTTTGTTTCGCATGGCCCGGGATTATCGGCGGCACAATGCCGCCCCATGACGGATGAGAAGAAAACCGGGCGCAAGCGAGCACCGGCAAAAGGGTCGGACGCGGCGGCGGTTGATCCGGCGCTGGGCGAAGCCGCCCTGGCGCAGTGGGCGCAGGAACGAGCCGAGGCCGAGGCCGCGGAGGCAGTGCGTGTGGCCGACATCGAACGGGCCGCGCTGGCCGCGCGCGCGCGCCTGCTGCAGGAGGTCGCAGCGTTGCCGGGCCTGCCCGGCGTGTACCGCTATTTCGATGCGCAGGACCAGGTGCTGTATGTCGGCAAGGCCATCAACCTGAAGCGGCGCGTGTCCAGCTACTTCCACAAGAACCATGCAGGCACGCGCACCGGCATGATGGTGGCGCGCATCGCGAGGCTGGAGACCACCGTCGTGCGCACCGAGGCCGAGGCCTTGCTGCTGGAAAACAACCTCATCAAGGCCCTGAACCCTAAGTTCAACATCCTGTTCCGGGACGACAAGAGCTACCCCTACCTGAAGCTGAGCGCGCATGCCTACCCGCGCGTCAGCTACTACCGCGGCGCGGTTGAGAAGCGGCACCGCTATTTCGGGCCTTTTCCCAGCGCCTGGGCGGTCAAGGAGTCCATCCAACTGATCCAGAAGGTGTTCAAGCTCAGGACCTGCGAGGACACCGTGTTCAACCACCGCAGCCGCCCCTGCCTGCTGTACCAGATCCGGCGCTGCTCGGGCCCCTGCGTGCCCGAGCACCAGACCGAGGACTACGCCCGCGACGTCCGCAATGCCGAGCGCTTTTTGCTGGGCGAGACCGACGAGGTAATGGCCGGGCTGCAGGCGCAGATGATGGTGTTCGCCGAGCACATGCAGTACGAGCAGGCGGCCGAGGTCCGCAACCAGATCACGGCCTTGTCCAAGGTCCTGCAGCAGCAGTCGGTCGACGAGAACAGCGCCACAGGGCGTGACCGAGACGTCGACATCCTGGCGGTGAAGCTGCAAGGCGGTCGGGCCTGCGTCAACCTCGCCATGGTGCGGGGCGGACGGCATCTGGGCGATCGCGCCTATTTTCCCAAGCACGTCGAGGACGCCACGGCGCTGGCGCTGGACGACGGCGGCGAGGACGAAAGCCAGGCCATTGCCGTCAGGCGCTCTCCCGAGCAACTGGTGCTGGAGGCCTTCATGGCGCAGCATTATCTGGATGCCTTCACGCCGGCCCTGCTGGTGCTGAGCGATCCGGTCTCGGAGGCGCTGGGCGAGGCGCTGTCTGCGCAGGCCGGACACAGGGTCACGCTGCAGGCGCAGCCGCGCGGGCAGCGGCGCATCTGGCAAGACATGTGCATCAAGGGCGCCGAACTGTCGCTGGCGCGCCTGCTGGCCGAAGAGGGCTCGCAGCAGGCCCGTACGCGGGCGCTGGCGGATGCGCTGGACCTCAACGTGCCGGACCTGGCGACGCTGCGGATCGAATGTTTCGACATCAGCCACACCGCTGGCGAGGCCACACAGGCCTCCTGCGTTGTGTTTGAATCGCATCAGATGCAGAGCAGCCAGTACCGCCGCTTCAACATCGAGGGCATCACGGGAGGCGACGACTACGCCGCCATGCGCCAGGTGCTGACGCGCCGCTATGCCAAGCTGGCCGAAGGCGCGCAACTGGGCCATGCGCGCCTGCCCGACCTGGTGCTGGTCGACGGCGGACGCGGCCAGGTGGCCATGGCGCGCGAGGTGTTCGAGGAACTGGGGCTGGACTTGGGCCTGATCGTCGGTGTGGAAAAAGGCGAGGGGCGCAAGGTGGGCCTGGAAGAATTGGTGTTTGCCGACGGCCGCGAGAAGGTCTACCTGGGGCGCGACTCTGCGGCCTTGATGCTGGTGGCGCAGATCCGCGACGAAGCGCATCGTTTTGCCATCACCGGCATGAGGGCCAAACGCGCGGCCGTGCGCACCGGCGGCTCCAGGTTGGAAGATGTGCCGGGTGTCGGGCCGAAGAAGCGCGCCCAGCTTTTGCAGCGCTTTGGCGGCGTCAGGGGCGTGGCCAGTGCCAGCGTCGACGAGTTGATGACCGTCAAAGGGATATCCAGAGATTTGGCCGAGGAGATTTATCGTGTCTTGCATTGAAACTTCTGTCTGTTGGAATGGCGTCGCCCCGCAGGAAGAACGACGCCGCTCCGGCGTCTGGCTGACCGGCCTGGGCCTGAGCTTGACGCTGTGGCTCGGCGCCTGCTCCAACACCAGCCTGACCGGCATGTCAGGCGCGCCTGCCACCTTGGCGCAGGCGCCGCAGCATGCCGAAGAAGCCATGCCCTCTGCCGCTCTGGGAACGGGCCACGCGCCGGCGGGCGCGGGCGTGGGCGGCGATGCGGCGTCCGGCCTGCCGCCGCCCAAGCCGGTGCGCACGCATGATGAACTGCGTCTGCAGGCGGCGCAGCGGCTGGTGGCGGCCAATCCCGACATCACCTACATGGGCGAGGTGCCCGACGAACTGCTCGCCATTCCGGTACTGGAGGTCGAGCTGTACCGCGATGGCCGCGTCAAGCACGTGACCGTGCTGCGCGTGCCCACGCAGGCCAAGGACACCGTGGACATCGCCATTGCGGCGATCCACAAGGCGGCGCCCTACGGCGACCTGTCGCGTTTGCCGGAGCCGCGCAAATTCACCGAAACCTTCCTGTTCGACGACGACAGGCGCTTCAAGCCCAGGACGCTGGACAAGTGACAGGGCAGGGCGCGGACTGCCAAGCGGCGTGCATCCATATGGTACGAATATAGAGGCACAATAACCTGATGTTTCTGACGTTGCCTACCCTGTTCACCTGGGCCCGGATCGTGGCCATTCCGCTGATCGTCGGTGTGTTCTATCTGAACATCGATCCGGCGACCAAGAACCTGCTGGCGACCAGCCTGTTCATCCTCGTGGCGCTGACCGATTGGCTGGATGGCTACCTGGCGCGGCGGCTCAACCAGACTTCGTCCTTCGGCGCCTTCCTGGACCCGGTGGCCGACAAGTTCCTGGTCTGCGCCGCGCTGCTGATCCTGCTGGAGCTGGGGCGCGTCAACGCCTTGGTGGCCTTGGTGATCATCGGCCGCGAGATCGCGATCTCCGCCTTGCGGGAATGGATGGCGCAGATCGGCGCCTCGCGCAGCGTGGCCGTGCACATGGTGGGCAAGCTCAAGACCACGGTGCAGATGGTCGCCATTCCGTTCCTGCTCTACGACGGCGAGCTGTTCGGCTGGATTCCCACCCACCTGTGGGGCTCATGGTTGATTGTGCTGGCTGTTGTATTGACCATCTGGTCCATGGTCTATTACCTGCAAAAGGCACTCCCCGAGATCCGCGCCCGGGTCAAGTAGCAGCTTGAGGGAGAGCAATCTCCCTTAGGGGCTTACACGCTCCGAATCACGCTCCCGGCAGACATAGAATTATTTTTCAATGAGATGACACAGGCCGCGGTGCCGGTATGCCGGACGCTTGTGAATGACGGGAGTTGATTCGTGAATAAAGCTGAATTGATCGAGCACATCGCCACGCAGGCCGATATTTCCAAGGCCGCGGCGGGGCGGGCGCTCGAAGCGGTCATCGGTGGCGTCAAGACCACCTTGAAGAAGAACGGCAGTGTTTCTCTGGTAGGATTCGGCACCTTCAGCGTGACCAAGCGCGCCGCACGCAGCGGACGCAATCCGCGCACCGGCGATGAGATCAAGATCGAGTCCGCCAAGGTGCCCAAGTTCCGTCCCGGCAAGGCGCTCAAGGACGCGGTAAACTGAAGATCCGGATTTCCGGGTGCTTAGCTCAGTTGGTAGAGCGGCTCCCTTACAAGGAGTAGGTCAGCGGTTCGAACCCGTTAGCACCCACCACCCAAACTTCGTTCAAGGGTCTGTCAGCCAAGGTTCAGGTCTTGGCTAGAATGCCAGCAAATCAAAGGCGAACCGCGGTTCGCCTTTGTCACGTTTGCGCATGCACCGTCAAAGGTTTCGAATGTTCGATTTCGTCCGTAAGCACACCCGCCTGTTCCAGTTTCTGCTGCTGATCCTGATACTTCCGTCCTTCGTGGCATTGGGCGTGAACGGCTACACCCGGTTCATGGACGGCAGCAACGCCGCTGTCGCCAGCGTGGACGGCGCCAAGATCACCCGCACCGAGCTCGACGCCGCAGTGCGCGTGCAAGGCGAGCGCCTGCGTGCGCAGTCGCCCAATATCGATCCCAAGCTGCTCGATTCACCGGAAATGCGCCGCCAGACGCTGGACCAACTGGTGCGCGAGCGCGTCATCCAGGCTGTCGCCGCGCAAGAGCACCTGACCGTGACGCGCGAGCGCCTGAACAAGGTGTTCTGGACCGACCCGCAGTTCGCGGTCCTGCACGGCGCCGACGGCAAGATCAACGAGGCCATGTTCGCGGCGCAGGGCATGAGCTTCGAAGGTTTCGCGCAGCGCCTGCAGCGGGAGCTGGTCCTGCGCCAGGTGACTGAGCCTGTCAGCGAGTCCGCCGTGGGCGGCGCGGCGGCTGCCGATCTGGCCTTCAATGCCTACTTCCAGCAGCGCGAAGTGCAGTCCCAAGTGTTCGACGCCAAGGCCTTTGCATCCAAGGCGGAGCCCACTGACGCGCAGATCGAGGCCTACTACAAGGACAGCGCCAACGCCCTGAAGTTCCAGCTGCCCGAGAGCGCCGATATCGAATACGTGGAGCTCGACCTGGACGCCCTGATGCCCGGCATCACTGTCAGCGACAAAGACCTGCACGACTACTATGAGCAAAATGCCGCGCGTTTCTCGACGCCTGAAGAGCGTCGCGCCAGCCACATCCTGATCAAGGTCGACAAGAACGCCTCGGCCGACGATCGCGCCAAGGCCAAGGCCCGCGCGGAAGCCTTGCTGGCCGAAGTGCGCAAGGCACCTGCCACCTTCGCTGACGTCGCACGCAAGAATTCGCAGGACGAAGGCTCGGCCAGCCATGGCGGCGACCTCGATTTCTTCGGCCGCGGCGCGATGGTCAAGCCTTTCGAAGACGCCGTGTTCGCGATGAAGCAGGGCGACATCAGCGACGTGGTGCCGTCCGATTTCGGCTATCACATCATCCAGCTGACGGGCGTGCGCGGCGGCGAGAAGAAGAGCTTCGACGCCGTGCGCGGCGAGATCGAGACCGAAGTGAAGCGCCAATTGGCTCAGAAGCGCTATGCCGAACTGGCCGAGCAGTTCACCAACACGGTGTACGAGCAGGCCGACAGCTTCAAGCCCGTGATCGACAAGCTCAAGCTGAAGCTGCAGACGGCCACCGTGCAGCGCCAGCCCGCGCCTACCGCTGTCGGCCCGCTGGCTTCCACGAAGCTGCTCGACGCGATCTTCAGCGCCGACTCGCTGCGCACCAAGCGCAACACGGAAGCGCAGGAAACGGCACCCATGCAACTGTTGTCGGCGCGCGTCGTCAACTACCATCCGGCGCGCCAGCAGCCGCTGGCAGACGTCAAGGCGCAGGTGCGCGAGGTGCTGGTGCAGAAGATGTCGGCCGAGCTGGCGGTCAAGGCCGGCCAGGAGCGCCTGCAGGCCCTGCAGAAATCGGGCGATCTGACGGGGCTCGACGCTGCCGAGTTGGTGTCGCGCGCCAAGCCCGGCAAACTGCCGCGCAAGGCGCTGGACGACGTGCTGCGCGCCGATGTTAGCAAGCTGCCGGCCAGCGTGGGCGTGGATGCCGGCAACGGCCAGTACGTGGTGGTGCGCATCAACAAGGTGCTGCCGCGCGACCCGGCCTTGGCCGATGCCAAGAAGGTGGAGCAGCAATATGCCCAGGCCTGGAGCGCCGCCGAATCCGCCGCCTACTTCAGCGCCCTCAAGAGCAGCTTGAAGGTGAATGTGAAGCCGCAGGCC
>JAFALA010000121.1 GCA_019234815.1 Burkholderiaceae bacterium
CCAACAACGCGATCACCACAAAGACGCCCATCGCCTTCTCCCTTTGCACTGAGCCCGGCCAGGCGCAGTGAAAAGGGGCCGAAGCCCCCCGCTCAGAGAGCGCGGCGGACCCAGGCCCAGACCTTGATGCCGACGTACACAGCGAACACCGCGGCGCCGACCGTCGCGACAGTCGTGCCGGCAGCGGTGATGGCTGACGTGTCCACCGTGCCGGTCGTCTGCGCCATGGCGCCACCGGCCGAGACCAGAGCACCGACGGCCAGCAGGCCGCGCAGGATGTGCTTGTTCATATCGTTTCTCCCGCCGAAGGTTGATGCCCGGCCACGCGTATCGGCGTCGGCACAGCCGGGTGTTCAGGTCGCGCCGTCGGTGCTGTTGTCACGCAGCGCATTGATCGCCATGCGGATGCCCCAGCCCGTCAGCCAGACGGCAGCGACAGCGCCCGCAACCTCCGCACCGGTCTGCATGTCCATGTAGAACGGGTTCGGAGGAACGTCATCGGGCTGAAGCAGCACAACGCCAGAACAGGCGTCAGCCGTGCTCGACATCTGCTGAAGCTCGATGCCGGAGGAGCCGGAGACAGCGCAGACGGGCATGGCTTAGGCCCTCGGCACCGCGACAGGCGTCGACTTCACCTGATAAGGCTGCAAGCCCACGAGCACAGCCTCGATACGGCGGGTCGAGAGATTCGGCCGAAGACCGAAAGAGCCCAGGAACACGCCGGGCGTCACCGACCCGCGCAGGGCCTTCGGCACAGGAAGAACGCCGACGGAATCCGCTTCGCCCTTCTCGTTCAACAGCAGGCACTCGCAGTCTTGCAGCTCCCAAGCCCGGCCGTCCTTCACGCCCGACTTGACCTCGTTGACCTTCAGAATCTGGATGATCGATTGCATGGTTTGCCTCTTCAGGTTGACCCGGCCCGTAAGGACAGCGGGTGTACAGTTCGCCTTACGGCACGCCGGAAAATTTCCGGTGCGGCGGAACTTAGCACATTTCCGGTTCTACGGAAATATCGGAGCGCCCATGACCCTTCAAGAACTGATCAAAGCGGCCGCAGACAAGTACGGCAACCAGGGAGACCTAGCCGAAATGCTCGGAGTACGGCGCTCACGCATCAGCGAATGGAAAGCCGGGAACCACAAGCCGGAAACCAGCACCATCGTGCGTCTGGCCGAACTCGCAGACCTGCCTGTGATGGAAACCGTCGCGGAAATCGAGGCGCAACTGCACCCCGAAGTGGCCGCCTCATGGCTGAGTGCCCTGGGAAAACTGCGAGCCGCGGGCGTCGCGGCAAGCGTGCTAGCAATCGTCGGGACGACGATGCCGGCAAATGACGCTCAAGCCTCTACCCTCACGGGCACGACAGCGCGTCTGTGTATTATGTAAAATTGCAAACACAGAGGAATTCAAGAGATCACGTTCCACAGAATGTCCGACCGAGCCGATTGGTCGGCCTAGGTGAAGTCTGTACGGATGCCCTCGCCGTGGCCCGAACCTGCCAGCGAAAACGACCTCTGGTCAGCTCGGACAACTTTTACCCACACCTGGTCAGCTCGGACAACTTTTACACCTGACCGGTCGGCTGGTACAAACTTTGCCGCCGGTCCGGCGACAAGAACTCGTCTGTCGAACCCGCTCACCCTGCAAAGCCGTTTGTCGTCCGACCTCACCCACCGGCCACCGGCTGTCAAGACGACTATCGCGAGATCGTCAGCTTGAACTAAGCCGCCCCGCAATCTGCTCCAGGATCCAGGCGCGGTAGACGGACGGTATTTTGAAATCGCGCTGCAAGTTGACACTGAGTCTTGCTAGCAGCTTCTCTTGCGGCGTCGCGGCGTACTTGGGCGTCTGGGCCTTCGCCTTCACGAAACCTACGCCCCAGTCGACCACCTTCATGCACCAGGCGAAATCGCGCGCACGGGCATCGAGGCTGACGCCAGCCTCCCGAATTACACCGTCTTGATCTCTGACGGTCGGCTGGTACTACTTTCACCTCCTGTTGGTCGTGTCGGACAACTGACCTGAGACGTTTCCTGTAGCCACCTGGAAGGTGAGTTCTCTCGTAAATTTACTGACGAGGAGAACTCATGAAGAAGCGATACAGCGACGAACAAGTGGTGCGCATCCTGCGCGAAGCCGAGGCCAAGCAGGAGTCGATCCGCGAGCTGTGCAAGCGCCACAACATCACCGAGCAGACCTTCTTCCGCTGGCGCAACAAGTTCGGCGGCATGGACGTAGCCGAAGCCAAGCGGCTCAAGGAGCTAGAGGGCGAGAACGCCAAGCTCAAGCGCATGCTGGCCGAGCAGATGCTGGTCATCGAGGGGCTCAAGGAGTTCGCCGGAAAAAAATGAGTTCCCCGTCAGGTCGCCGGGCCGCCGTTCGGGCCCTGACCTGCCGGGGGATCTCGGAACGCCGTGCCTGCCAGATCCTGGGGCTGAGCCGGCGCGTGAGCAGCTACGCGCTGCGCCAGCCGGGCAAGGATCAGGCGCTGGGGAGTCGACTCATGGATGCGACGCAGCAGGTGCCGCGCTTCGGCTACCGGCGCATGGCGGCCTGGCTCGATGTGGGCGAGGCCCGGGTGCGGCGGCTGTGGCGCAGCCTGGGCCTGCACCTGCCGAGGAAGCGGCCGCGTCGGCGCCGCAGCGGCTGCGACATGCGACTGCCCGGTGCGGTGCGGCCCAACAGCGTGTGGAGCTACGACTTCGTGCACGACCAGTTCGTCGATGGGCGGGTGCTCAAGATGCTGTGCGTGCTCGACGAGCACACGCGCGAATGCCTGGCCATCGTGCCGGCGAGCCGGCTGCGCTCGCAGGACGTGATCCTGACCCTGTCCAGGCTGATGCGCGTGTACGGCAAGCCCGAGCACGTGCGCAGCGACAACGGCGCGGAGTTCACGGCCCGCTCGGTCATGCGCTGGCTGCGCGACGAGGCGATCGGGCCGGCCTTCATCGC
>JAFALA010000037.1 GCA_019234815.1 Burkholderiaceae bacterium
AGGCTACAGGTCTGGATTTTGAACAGGAGCCTTCATGTCACGGGTCTTCGCATACTGCCGCGTGTCAACGACCGACCAGACACCGGAAAACCAAGTTCAGCAGATCGCAGCAGCTGGATTCAACATCGACCGACGACGCATCGTCACGGAGGCAATCTCGGGTTCGGTGGCAGCATCAGAGCGTCCGGGCTGGCGTCAGTTGCTCAACAAGCTTGAGCCTGGTGATGTCGTCGTAGTCACCAAGATTGATCGACTGGGGCGGAACGCGATGGATGTCCGGGCAACCGTCGAGGCGTTGGAAGCTGAGGGGATCAAGATCCATTGCCTGGCGTTGGGCGGAATGGACCTCACCAGTTCAACTGGAAAGATGACGATGGCTGTCCTGGGCGCGGTCGCTGAGTTCGAGCGTGACCTACTGATAGAGAGAACCCATGCAGGACTTCAGCGCGCACGGATGGAAGGCAAGCTGCTTGGACGCCCCCAAAGCTTGACAGACAAGCAACGGGAACAGGCACGGTCCATGTTGCAGGATGGGTACTCAGTGTCCGCCGTCGCCCGTGAACTCACGACAAGTCGAGCAACTGTCATGCGAATTCGCGACTCTGCGTAGACCCAACTAGTTCAATGAATTTACGCAACTATTGAGGCGTGTCCCATTTCTGTCCTACTTTTGTCCCCCCCAATATTCAATTTTTATGGACAGGTCAGGCAAGAGCGGACCAAGACGAGCCCGAAGCACATAGGAGTGCCTGGAGACCCTATAAGTCCTAGAACGGCGACAACATCCACGAGGGGAAGGATTCATCAACTATGCGCATCCACGCAAAACCTTATAGGGCGATCCTATCAGCGGGTTAAATACCAATAGACCTAGAAATCCTCTTCCCTTTTCTTTGCTTTCGCCCAAGTGCATCCTCAATCGATTTCAAGCCAGCTTCAATATCGAATGGCGCTATATAGGGCAGGTCAAACGTGATCAAGGAGTACAGCGGATATAATGCGTCCGGCTTCAGATCATGAATGTAGCCTTCTTCTGGATCACGCATACGGGCGTGACCACTAATCTGGCTTCTGACATGGTCCATAGTCTTTAACTCTGGCATGTGCATCATTTTCGTGACCAGTGTATGTCTAAACGAATGGAAAACCTTCTTTCCATCACGTTCCCAGCCAAAGCTGCGCTCTAGAAATCCACTAAACCATTTCGTCGGAGCTTTTCCAAAACCTTTTACGGCATCCCCCTTGAGTTCGGGAAAGAGGCGTTTATAGCCGGCAGAACGAAGCGCCCCCACCCATTCACTAAATCCCAAGTCAAGAAGAAAAGGATGGACAGGCAGCTTCCTTACAGACGCTATTGTCTTCACTGACTTGAGGGGGCTATATCCGTCGTCATCCTCGTCATCGCTACCGATGTCGTTTATGTCAATATAAAGCGTACCCTGATCTGTACATCGAATGTCAGTAAGCTCAATTTGAGATAGCTCACGAATACGCCCACCAGTGAACAATCCGAGCAATGGCAACCAGGAGTAGTGCGGTTGCCACTCTCGAAAGGTACCTTTCCGTGTAACCTGTCCTTTGCCGCTCCTCCACCAATGGAAGCTGAACAAAGCATTCAAATCTTCAGGTTCAAATGGAAGCCGTCGTTTCTGAGTTTTCTGAGCTTTTGGTGCCCGAGACCGGACGCCACCAGCAATTTCTTTAGTGAGTCCATCGGCCGGATTCTTTGATATTATGTCCTCTTTTACACACCAAGCGAAAAACTCGCCAATCCATTGCATCCGTTTGACCTGTTCATTAATCGAAATACTAGGCCAGTCTGTACCCTTTACAGCCTCAATTGACTCCGCAATAGACTTAGTACCTCGCCGAAGACGGACTTTATTTTCTCTCGCCGGAATTCTCGGCAAAGTACCTACCATAAAGTCTCTCAGACATGACCTGGAAAAATATGGTAGAGAATAATCACCAACCAATTCAGAAAGAAGGTCGCATGCGCCACGGACCCGCCGCGCTTGATCAGACCTGCAGGACTTAGACCGGTGCACCATGTATCTGTTAATTACTACAGATATTTTCTCAGTACTGCCTGCTGTGGCTTGCTTTACCAGCAAGGCGGTATGTGCTAGCTGAACTTGCTCCGGAGTCACAGACAACGCCAAAGTACTTCTGAGTCGTTCAACCTGAAGCCCATCAACTTCCAGATTGACTACGGAAACGTCAACGCCATCCATTGGAACAAAATGAAGTCCATTGCGACCAACAATTTCACCGGTCATCAAAGAATCTTCAGTTCCGCTAATCAAGCAATTCGCATAATGAACTGGATCACGTAATTTAAGCAAACCTGTCATTGGGCGTGGCGGACCATCAACTGCGAGTTGTTCCTTCGTAGGAACAATCAGCACAGTATTCAATTGATCCCCGACTACCTCGTGCTCGTAATCTTCGGCTTCAGGTTGAAAAAAATATCCGTTGACCCCAGCGATGCGAATGAACAGGTCGAGCCGATCAGTTGCTGCCTCACGCAAGAGGTGATGGACGGACAACCCGGACACTTCAGCCGCCTGTTGAATGGGATGGTATCGCGTAGCCAGAAGGGCTGCATCGCCGGTAACCACCCTGCGCGCATCAATGGTGTCAGTCATTTGATCAAGTTCATGAAACTTCTGCCGCCATTCAGCCAGGATGAGCCCAACCAAGATCCGGGCAACCGATAGCACCCGTGTGCCCGTGCTCTTGACGAAAAAGCGCTTACCAAGGGCATCCCGGTGACGGACAGGGACCGTGAGCCTAGCGACGTAAACACCGCTGGGACGCCGCAGCATACCTTCCATTTATGACTCCTGGTTGTACCAGGGAGTTGCACTCAGAGAGTTGGAAGGCTGAATCTCTTGCAGATTCAATCACTTACGTAGACATGGAGCGGGTGATGGGAATCGAACCCACGTATGAAGCTTGGGAAGCTGCCGTTCTACCATTGAACTACACCCGCATCGCGATGCATTGTAGTGCGGCGCGTGGCGGGCCGGACTGACACATTGCCGCATGGACTTGGCGTGAACCAGCATTCACATGGGGTATCGCGTCCCATAGACTGACTGGTTCACATAGGACTTGCCCTCATGCTCAACCCTATTGTTTACGCGGCGCCGGTGTTTCTGTTGGCCATGGCTCTGGAATGGGGCTATGGCCTGCGCAAGGGCCGCCAGTATTTCCGTGCGGCGGACACGATATCCAGCCTTTCGCTGGGCATCACCAGCCAATTGATTGGCGTGTTCACGCTGAGCCTCAACGTCGGCATTTACGCCTGGGCCTGGGCGCATGCCGCGCTGTCCAAGCTGCCGCTGGATTCGGTGTGGGTGTGGATCGGGGCGCTGCTGTTCTACGACTTCTGCTATTACTGGCTGCATCGCCTGGGGCATGAGGTCGCCATTTTGTGGGCCGCCCACGCCGTGCACCACAGCAGCGAGGAATACAACCTCAGCACGGCCTTGCGCCAGACGGGCTCGGGCTTTTTGCTGGGTTGGCTGTTCTACCTGCCCATGGCCGTGGCCGGCGTGCCGCCGCTGGTGTTCGTGACGGTCGGGCTGATCGATCTGCTCTACCAGTTCTGGGTCCATACCCGCGCCATCGATAGGCTGGGCTGGCTGGACCGCGTGTTCGTCACGCCATCCAACCACCGCGTCCACCATGGGCAGAACGCCTATTGCCTGGATCGCAATTACGGCGGCATCCTGATCCTGTGGGACCGGCTGTTCGGCACCTTTGCCGAAGAGCGCCAAGGAGAGCCGATTGTCTACGGGGTGCTGGGCCAACTGCGCAGTTGGAGTCCGCTGGAAGCCAATCTGTTCCACTACCGGCAGATCTGGCGCGACGCCCTATTGGCAGACAACTGGGCCGACCGATTGAGCATCTGGTTCAGGTCACCCAGTTGGCGCCCGGCCGCAGCCATGCGCCTGGCCCCCAAACCGGCCGTCGATCTTCAAGCCTTCGAGCGCTTTGATCCGCCGCTGCCCGCCGGCCTGGCCGCCTACGGCCTGGTCCAGCTGTTCTGCCTGCTGGGCGCCAGCGTGGGCTTGCTCGCCGTGATGCCACAGCTGAGCGTTTGGGAACAAGCGCTCGCCTCGGCCGGCATCACGCTCAGCCTGATGATGCTGTCCTGGGTGATGGAGCGAGGCCGCACCGCCATGCGCAGCGAATGCCTGCGCTTGTCCATTCAGCTCGTGCTGTGCGCTGCCTTGCTCGCCAACGGCACCTCGGATTTGGGTGCCTTGATTTGCGAAACGCTGGTGCTGGCGTCCGTACTGGGTGCGCTGCAGCTGGCGCGGGTCCATTTCAACCTGGCGTCCGCTCCGGCGGTTCCGCCGCTCAATGATTCAGCTTGAAGACCGACACGCCTTGCACCAGTTGCAGGGCCTGATCCTTCAGGCTTTCAGCCGCGGCGGCGCTCTGCTCCACCAAGGCGGCATTCTGCTGCGTGCCCTGGTCCATGCGCTTGACCGCTTCGATGACCTGCATCACGCCGCCTTGCTGCTCGTTGCTGGCCGCGCTGATCTCGTTGATGATGTCGGCCACGTGCTTCACGGCGGCCACGATTTCCTGCATGGTCTTGCCGGCGTCATTGACCAGCACAGAGCCTTGCTCCACCTGCTCGACGCTGCCGGAAATCAAGACCTTGATCTGCTTGGCCGCCTCCGCGCTGCGCCCTGCCAGGCTGCGGACTTCTGAGGCCACGACGGCGAAGCCGCGTCCCTGCTCACCGGCGCGTGCCGCCTCCACGGCCGCATTCAAGGCCAGGATATTGGTCTGGAACGCAATCGAGTCGATCACGGAAATGATGTCGGAAATCTGGCGCGAGCTCGCGTTGATGCCTTGCATGGTCTGCACCACGCGATCCACCACCTCGCCACCCTTGAGCGCCACCGTGCTGGCGTTCAGCGCCAGCTGGCTGGCCTGGCGCGCGCTTTCGGCGCTGCCCTGCGCGGTCTCGCCCAGGTGATCCATGGTGGCACTGGTCAGCTGCAGCGCACTGGCCTGCTCCTCGGTGCGCGTGCTCAGGTCCTGGTTGCCTCGGGCGATTTCGGCGCTGGCCAGTGCCACGCCATCAGCATTGGTGCGCACGCTGCCGACCAAATCCCTCAAATGATTCTGCATTTCCGCGAGCGAGCGCAGCAACTCGGCCGATTCGTCCTGGCCGGTCACTTCGATCTCGTGCCCCAGATCGCCGGCGGCCACCGCGTGCGCCACATCGATGGCCTGCTTCAGGGGGTCCACAACGGTGTGGCCCAGGCGCATCCCGACAAACACACCCACCGCCGTGGCCGCGATCATCAGGACCACCCCCCAGATCTGCGCCTGTCGGCCTTGGGCCAAAGCACTTTCGGCCACTTGGCCGTCCTTGGCGGCAATCTTGTCGTGCAGCGATTTCAGCAATTCGGCGGGCTCGCGATCGATGCCGCGAACGGCCATGTCACCCACCGAGGGCTCGAGCCCGGCATCCATGAACTTCTCGTAGCCGGACCGATAGCCCTTGGCCATGCGCTGGTGCGCCTCGACGAACTGGTTGGCCAAGGCCAGCATCTCGGGATCGCCAAGACGCGGCTTGAGCGCCTCGATCCCATCGTCCACGGCCTTCTCTTCTTTGATGAAGGCGTTCCAGTGCTTTTCACGCAAGGCGGTGTCGGAACCGCGCAACAGGGTGTCTTTCCACTCCTGCACCTGCGTCTTGAAGTGGCTCAGGAGATCCGAGGTGGCGCGCTCGTCGGCCACGCCCTGCATCACCTCGACTTGAAACGTATTCAGCGAGCGCCCAACGACCCACAAGCCTCCGACGCCGGCCAACAAGGACAGCAACAGAGCCAAAGAAAACAAAAGCGGAATTTTCCGGCTCAGATTCATGACTTCCTCTAACGACGACACCAGACGCGCTTGCGTGCGTCTGTTTTATTTTGAAGCGCCCCGCCGCCTCATGGACAAGCGACGATGCGCGATAGGTCGTTAGTATTATCAGGGAATATGATAATTGTGTTACCGAGCCGGTTTGACCTCCGATTTACGTTCAGGAATGCCAACTTGTTCTCGGTTTCCCTTAGGCCAGCACGTTGACGTTGGCGCCCTGCCCCGGAAGCGTGTTGGGGACCGTCGTCGTGGTGGAGCTGCTGGCGCTCGATTCGCTCGAGCCGCCTTGTTGATGGTGGTGATGCCCCGAACGCAGGCTCTTCACGGTGTTTTGCACCGTCGTCATGTTGCCCGTTTGCAGGGCGGCGCCAATCTTGGCCAGC
The DNA here is from genome assembly GCA_019234815.1 of Burkholderiaceae bacterium. GTDB lineage: Bacteria > Pseudomonadota > Gammaproteobacteria > Burkholderiales > Burkholderiaceae_C > JAFALA01. The sequence continues at coordinate 6,285 of JAFALA010000037.1, forward strand.
GGGCTGTTGGCGGGCGGCGTCTGGCCGTTGGTCAAGGTGGCATAGGCCTGCTGGGCATCCTGGAGGTTGCCCGACTTGATGGCCGACACCAGGTCCTTCATGGCTTGCCGGTTCTGCTGTTCGCCGCTGCCGGCGACCGATTGGCTGCCTGCGTTCGTCACGCTGTTGATGTTCATGCTCATGGTGATATCTCCTTGATCAAAATACGCGGGCTCAGGCCGTGGTGTTCAGCTGCGAGCCCGAGGTGGAGGTCGTTCCGGTGGTGGACGTGGTGCTATTGCTGCCCAGCGCCTGCCCGATCTGCGCCAGCGGGCTGTTGGCCGGCGGCGCGCCTGCCTATGTCAGCGCGGCATAGTCTTGCTGGGCCGCCGTCGTGGTGCCTGACTGCCCATCGGCCAGCAGGTCCTTGAAGCTCTGTGCTGTTGATTGCTGCAGGTCCGTGACGAGCCCTGGGCGCCGCTCGTGCCGGCGAGGCCGGCGCCCGTCATGTTGTTGATCTGCATGATGAAGCTCCTTGCGTGTTCGTGAACCCGAGTACGAGGCTCAGAACGCCATTCCTCCGGGTATCGGTATCGTGCCGGTATTTATGAATGGCAAAATTTCAATAAGCGGCAGCTTTTCCGGACTTTCCCGAAAAACTCGCGGCAATCCGTCTGAAACCTGCTGCGGCGTAAATCAGTGTGAAGAGATGTCAGCCATTGCAATGCAGGCATGCGATGAAAGACGTAGCCCGGCCCATCTCGCAAAATGAAGCCGCTTTGCCCGCTTTGCTGTTTGCACCTTCCACCCTTGCCGCTTCAAGCATGAACAAATCCAAGATTCATTCGCACTCATTCAGCTCCTATGGGCGCCAATGCCTCGTCATTTCACTGCTGGCGGTGTTAAGCGCCTGCGGCGGCGGATCGGGCACCCCCAGCACGACCAACTCAAGCGGCTCTGGTTCCAGTGGCTCCACGACGTCCACCAGCTCGCTGGCGGTGTTCGCGGGCACCGTCGGCGGTCCGGGCTCGACCAATGGCACGGGCGCAGCGGCCAGCTTCAACACACCCAACGGCATGGCCGTCGATGCCAGCGGCAATGTCTACGTGGCGGACACCTTCAACCAGATCATCCGCAAGATCACGCCGGCTGGCCTGACCACCACGCTGGCCGGCACGGCAGGCGTGACCGGCAGCGCTGATGGCACGGGCGCCGCCGCGAGCTTCCGATTCCCGACCAGCATTGCCGTGGACAGCGGCGACAACCTCTACGTCACCGATGCCGGCAACAACACGATTCGCAAAATCACGCCGGCCGGCGTGACAAGCACCCTGGCCGGTACGGCGGACACGATAGGCTCGAGCGACGGCACCGGCGGCGCGGCCAGTTTCGACTATCCCTATGGCATCGCCATCGACGGCAGCAACAATCTGTACGTGACCGACTACTCCAACAGCACCGTCCGCAAGGTGACGCCTGCTGGCGTGGTCACGACGCTGGCCGGCTCGCCTGGATCGCCCGGCAGCGTCGACGGGACCGGCCGCGCCGCCCAATTCATCGCTCCGACCGGTATCGCGCTGGACAGCCAGGGCAATCTCTACGTCGCCGACTACCACGAAAACAATGTCCGCAAAATCACCCCGGCCGGCGTCGTCACCACGTTGGCGGGCCAGGCTGGTGTCAGCGGCCATGCCGAAGGCAGCGGCAGCGCGGCCACCTTCAGTGCGCCGCTGGGCCTGGCGGTGGACGCCAGCGGCAATGTTTTTGTGGCCGACAGTGGCAACAACGTCATCCGCAAGATCTCCAGCAGCGGCGTCGTGACGCTGTTTTCGGGCAGCGGCGAAACCGGCGGCGCCGACGGCAGCAGCACCAGCGCCACTTTCAACGCGCCCTTCGGCCTGGCCATCGACGCCAGCGGCAACCTGTACGTGAGCGATTCGGGCAACGACACGGTACGCAAGGTCGCCAGCAATGGCTCGGTATCGACGCTGGCGGGCAGCTCCGGCTCGGGCAGCGCCGACGGCGCGGGTGCCATCGCCACCTTCAACGGCCCCAACGGCCTGGCGAGCGACAGCGCCGGCAACGTCTACGTAGCCGACCGCAACAACAACATCATCCGCAAGATCAGCCCGGCCGGCGTGGTCAGCACGCTGGCCGGTACCGCAGGCAACCAAGGCAGCAGCGATGGTGCCAGTGGCGCGGCCAGCTTCTTCTCACCCACCGGCGTGGCCGTGGACAGCGCGAACAATGTCTACGTGGCCGACTTCGGCAACAACACGGTGCGCGTGATCAGCAGCGCGGGCGTGGTCACAACGCTGGCCGGCTCGGCAGGCACCACGGGCAGCAGCGACGGCACCGGCTCCGCCGCCCGGTTCAACGCACCCTACGGCGTGGCGGTCGATTCGAGCGGCAATGTCTACGTGACCGATTCCGGCAACGACACCGTGCGCAAGATCACACCGGCCGGCGTGGTGAGTACGCTGGCCGGCACGGCCGGGCACGCCAACAGCACCGACGGCATGGGCAGCGCCGCCCGCTTCAGCGGCCCCACCGGCATCGTCGTGGACGGCAGCGGCAACCTCTATGTGACCGACTTCAGCAACTACACCGTGCGCAAGATCAGCGCCGCCGGCGTCGTGTCCACGCTGGCGGGCACCGCCAACAATTCGGGCACGGCCAACGGCAGCGGCAGCGCCGCGCAGTTCTACAAACCCTCCGCAATCGCCCTGGACGGTTCGGGCAACCTCTACGTGGCCGACACCGGCAACGACCTGGTGCGCAAGATCACCCCTGCGGGCAGCGTGAGCACCGTGGCTGGTACGGCTGGTACCGCCAGCTTCAACGCCGCCACCCTGCCCGCCTCGCTGTTGTTGCCCAGCGGGGTGGCCATCAGCGGCACGACGCTCTATATCGCGACCGGCAACGCGATTGCCGTAGTGGCCAACAAGCCCTGACTCCAAGCGCAAGGCCATGAAAAAACGCCCCGGCGCATTTGCGCACGGGGCGTTTTCATTGGAACTCGCGTTCTTTACGCCGACAAGCCCTGGGCCAGCTCCGGCTGGCTCGCCTTGTGATGGTCCTTGGCCAGGAACATGTACATGGCAGGCACCACGAACAGCGTGAACAGGGTGCCAATCGACAGGCCGGTGAAGATCACCAGGCCCATGGCCTGACGCCCTGCCGCGCCCGCGCCGGATGCGATCACCAGTGGCACGACGCCGAACACCATGGCGGCCGTGGTCATCAGGATGGGCCGCAGCCGGATGCTGGCGGCTTCCACGATGGACTCGCGCTTGTTCTTGCCGGCTTCGCGCTGGTGATTGGCCACCTCCACGATCAGGATGCCGTGCTTGCTGATCAGGCCCATCAGCGTGACCAGTCCCACCTCGGTGTAGATATTGACCGAAGCCAGGCCGAGGAAGATGAACATCATCGCGCCGAACAAGGCCAGGGGCACCGACACCAGGATCACCACCGGATCGCGGAAGCTCTCGAACTGCGCCGCCAGGGCCAGGAACACGATGATCACGGCAAACAGCATGGTCACCATGAAGCCGCCCGATTCCTGCATGAACTGACGCGACTGGCCCGAGTAGTCGACCGAGTACCCGGCTGGCGCGACGTCCTTCACGGCCTTGCGCATGATGTCGAGCGCTTCGCCTTGCGAGACGCCCGCCACGCCCGAGATCGTCACCGAGTTCAGCTGCTGGAAGCGGTTGATGGACTCAGGCACCACGTCGTACTTCAGATGCGCCACGGTGCTGGCCGGAATCTGCGAGCCATTGGGCAGATGCAGATAGAAGTTCAGCAACTGGTCCGGATTCAGACGATCGGTCTGCAGCACCTGCGGCATCACCTTGTAGGAGCGGCCGGCAATCGAGAAGTAATTGACGTAGCCGCCGCCTAAGGCGGCGCCCAGCGCGGTGCCGACATCGGCCTGCGTCAGGCCCAGTGCCGTGATCTTGTCGCGGTCCATCACCACGGTCGCCTGCGGCTTGTCGAGCTTCAGGTCGGCGTCCATGAAGTAGAAGGCCTTGGATTCGCGCACCTTGTCCATCACCTTGCCGGCGACTTCGTTGAGGTTCTCGAAGGGCTCCGTGGTCGTGATCACGAACTGCACCGGCAGGCCCGAAGACCCCGGCAGCGCGGGGAACTGGAAGGCCGCGACGCACGCGCCAGCGATCTTGTTCCACTTGGCCTGCATCTCGGTCTGGATCTCATGGGCGCTGCGGGTGCGCTTGCCCCAGTCCGACAGCAAGAGGCCGCCGATGCCCGAGTTGATCGTCGGCACGCCGGTGATCTGGAACATCTGCTTGTACTCAGGCTCCTCCTTGGCCATCTTGAAAATCTGCTCGGCGTAGGTCTGCATCTGGTCGGACGTGGCATTGGGCGCACCCACCACCTGCGACAGCACGATGCCCTGATCCTCCTCGGGCGCCAGTTCAGACTTGGACATCTTGAACATCACGACCAGCAGGCCGAACAGGATGACGCCCATCACGACCAGCACCGGCCAGGTGTCGAGCAGGCTGTTCAGCAAACGGCGGTAAGCATCGCGCAGGCGCCCGAAATTGTGGTCGATCCACTTCACGAAGCGGCCTTCGTCCTGCTCGGGACGGAAGATGCGCGAGCACATCATGGGCGACAAGGTCAGCGCCACGATGCCCGACACCGCCACCGAACCCGCAAGCGTGAACGCGAATTCCGTGAACAGCGCCCCGGTCAGGCCGCCCTGGAAGCCGATGGGCACGTACACCGCGATCAGCACCACGGTCATGGCCAGGATGGGGCTGCCCAGTTCGCGCGCCGCAATCAGGGCCGCTTCCATCGGGCCCTTGCCGTCTTCGCGCATGTGCCGGTCGACGTTCTCGACCACGATGATGGCGTCGTCCACCACCAAGCCGATGGCCAGCACCAGGGCCAGCAGGGTCAGCAGGTTGATCGAGTAGCCCAGCATCAGCATGATGAAGAAGGTCCCGATCAGCGACAGGGGCATCGCGATGACGGGCACCAGCACGGCGCGGAAGGTCCCCAGGAACAGGTAGATCACCACCGTGACGATCAGCAGGGCTTCCACCAGCGTCTTCACCACCTCGTAGATGGAGGTGTTGATGAAGTCCGTCGAGTCGTAGACGATCTCGCCCGTCAGGCCGGTCGGCAATTGCGAACGGATGTCCGGGAATGCCGTGCGCACGCGCTTGGCCACATCGAGGATGTTGGCCTCAGGCGCCACCTTGATGCCGATGAACACCGAACGAACGCCGCTGAACGCGACGTTGAAATCGTAGTTCTCCGAACCCAGGGTGACCGTGGCCACGTCCTCGAGCCGCACGATGGCGTCGCCGTTCTGCTTGATGGCCAGACGCTTGAACTCGTCGACCGAGTGCAGGTCGGTGCTGGCCGTCAGCGGCACCGTCACCATCTGACCCTTGGTCGCGCCCAATGCGGTCAGGTAGTTGTTGTTGGCCAGCGCAGCGCTCACGTCGGCCGCCGTGACGTTACGGGCCGCCATCTTGTTGGCATCGAGCCAGGCCCGCAACGCGAACTGGCGCGCGCCCAGCAGCTCGGCGGTCTGCACGCCTTCGATCGAGTCCAGCTTGGGCTTGACAACCCGGCTCAGGAAGTCCGTCACGTTGTTGGTGGGCAGCACATCGCTGTAGAAGCCCATGTACATCGCGTCGGTGGTCTGGCCGGTCTGCACTGTCAGCACCGGCTGCTGCGCCTGCGCGGGCAGTTGGTTCTTGACCGACGCCACCTGCGTGTTGATTTCGGTCAAGGCGCGGTTGGCGTCGTAGTTCAGGCGCAACGTGGCGGTGATGGTCGACACGCCGCTGCTGCTGTTGGACGACAGGTAGTCGATGCCCTGCGCCTGCGCAATGGCCGACTCCAGCGGCTGCGTGATGAAACCCGCCACCGTCTGCGCATCGGCGCCGTAATAGGTGGTCGAGACCGTGACGACGGCATTCTGCGTGCGGGGGTACTGGTTGATCGGCAGGCTGAACAGCGAGCGCAGGCCCAGCACCACGATCAACATGCTGACCACCGTCGCCAGTACCGGCCGGCGTATGAAGATGTCAGTGAAATTCATGAGCGGACCTCAATGTTCCTGCGGTTTCGGGTCAGGACTGTTGGCCGGCACGATGGTGTTGTCGACCACCACGGGCGTGCCATTCTTGAGCTTGATCTGGCCGCTGGTGACGACCTCCTGCCCTTCCTGCAGACCCTTCAGAATCGCCACCTGGTCGCCCCGGGTGTTGCCCGGCGTGACGAACACCTGCTGCGCGACCAAGGGCTTCTTGCCGTCGGCGTCCGCCTGGTCGGCGGGCTTGAGCACGAACACGGTCGAGCCATAGGGGTTGTAGGTGATGGCCGTCTGCGGCAGCGTCAGGAAGCGGCCCTTGTCGCCCACGTTGACGCGCACATTGGCAAACATGCCCGGCAGCAGCGCGTGCTTGCTGTTGTCCAGCGTGGCCTGGGCCTGCGCGGTCCGGGTGTTGCTGTCCACCTTGGGATTGATCGAGCTGATCTTGCCGGAGACGGTCGTCCCGGCAGTGCCCTCGATGTCGACATCAACGGCCTGTCCGACCTTCAGCGCGGCCACGTTCTGCTGCGGCAGGTTGAAGTCGACGTACACGGTGTTGAGGTTCTGCAGCGTGACGATCTTGTCGCCCGGATTCAGGTACTGGCCCGGCATCACGCTGGTGATGCCCAGCTTGCCCGAGAACGGCGCGCGGATGGTCTTCTTCTCCACCGTGGCCTTTTGCTGAGCCACCTGCGCGCGCTTGGCCTTCAGGTCAGCGGTGTCGCTGTCGAGCTGGGCCTGGCTGATGGCTTTCGCGACCAGCTGCGCCTTGTCGCGCTGCAGCACCACTTCGGCCAGTTCCGCGGCCGCTTCGGCGCTATGCAACTGCGCCAGATCCGAGTCGGCATTCAACTGAACCAGCAGCTCGCCGGCCTTGACGTCCTGGCCGGACTTGAAATTCACGGTCCGGACCAGGCCTGCGATTTCGGTCGTCACGTCAACGCCGCGGACCGGGTTGAGCGAACCCACCGACACCAGCTGCGGCTGCCAATCCTGCAGCGCGGCCTTGGTGCTGGTGACCGTTTGCGCGCCCGGCTTGGGCGAGCTTGCAATCAGCTTCTGGATGTGCAGGTAAAAACCGAAGGCCAGCGCGGCCACCAGGGCCAACACTGCGGCCAGCATGATCAACATGCGTTTGGTCATCTTTGTTTCTCCGTCGATTCGAGGATTGTTTTTTTCAGCGTTCACGCTTGGGGTTGTTCAGCGATACCTGCGGCAGGTCGGCGGACCGGTTCCACCAGCCGCCGCCCATGGCCTGGAACAAGGCCGCGGTATCGGCGAAGCGCGCGGCGCGCGCGTTCACCAGCGCAATATGGGCTTGAAGGTAGGTGCGTTGCGAGTCCAGCAGCGCCAGGTAGCTGACCGCGCCCAGGTCATACTGCGTGGCCGTCAGGTCCAGCGATTCCTTGGCCAATTGCTCGGCCAGGGCCTGCGCCTGCAAGGTGTTGGCGTCGGCCTGCAAAGCCCGCAGGCTGTCGGCCACGTTCTGGAACGCCTGCAAGAGGGTGCTGCGGTACCGGGCCGCGGCCACGTCCAGCGCGGCCTGCGCCGCACGCTGCTTGGCCTTGAGCGCGCCGCCGTCGAAGATCGGCTGCGTCACCCCGCCGATCAAGCTCCAGAAACCCCAGCCGCTGCTGAACAGCTGGCTCGATTTCAGGGCTTCGGAACCCAGGCTAGCCGTCAGGTTGAACTGCGGATACAGATTGGCCGTGGCCACATTGGCCAGGGCCGCAGCCTGGTGCAATTGCGCTTCGCTGGCACGGATGTCCGGCCGCTGGCGCACCAGCTCCGACGGCACCGACACCGGCAGCTCCTGCGGCAGGTGCAAGGACCCCAGTTCAAAGCGAGGCATGCCCTGCTCCCCGGGCAGACGCCCCACCAGCACGGACAGCTGGTGCCGGACCACGTCCAGCGACTTCTCCAGCGGCGGGATCTGCGCCTGCGTCGCCGCCACGGCGCTGCGCTGCGCGATCACCGGCGACAGGCCCACGGCGCCGACCGCGAATTGCTGCTCGATCACGGCCTGCTGCTTCAGTTGCGCGTCGAGCACTTCGCCCAAGGCCTTGATCTGCTCGCGCAGGCTGGCCTCGGAGATCGCCGCGGTCACCACGTTGGAACTCAAGGCCAGATAGGTGGCCTCCAATTGATAACGCTGGAAATCGACGCTGGCCTGCTGCGCTTCGACGGCCGAATAATTGCCGCCAAACACATCGACGGAATAGGCAACGTTGACCTGCGCGTTGTACAGGCCGGTCGTGAATCCACCGGGAACGCTGGACGACACGGCCGCGATCCGTTCACGCCCGGCCCCCAGCTGGGCATTGACATTGGGCGTCAGCAGGCTGGCGGACGTGCCGGTGTAGACCTCCTGCGCCTGGCGCAAGGCCGCCTGGGCCGCAGCCAGGTTCGGGCTGCTGGACAAGGCCTGCTTGATCAATTGATTCAGGGCATCCGAGCCGTACAGGGTCCACCATTGCTCGGGAATGTCCTGGCCCAGCGCGAAGCGCTGCGCCACGCCGTCGGTAGCCGCCGCGCTCGCGGTCTGCTGGGGCAAGGGTTCCGGCGTATAGCCTACGCTGGACGCGGCCTCGGGCAATTCCGGCGCTTGATAGCGCGGGCCCACCGCGCAGGCGCTCAGCAGCAGCCCCAGGACCGCGACGCTGATCGAGCTCAGGCTTGGCGCCCAATTCCGCTCACGTTCACCGCCCGACTCGGCACGACGCCGGGCGCTCCATTTGTTCCTCATGCCTGTGTTCCTCCCTCTGTTCCCTGTCGTGCCCGCGCTTGCGCTGGGGCGTCATCCAATGTCTTGCTGGCTCGAACCCGGCTGGACGAAGCCAGCAGGCGCTCAAAAGCCATTCCGAAATATTTCTTGGCATCCGTGGCCGACTCGGGCGTGGACCGCGCGAGATTTTGGACCGCAATGCCGATCAGCGAGATGTGAAAAAAGTTCAGCTCGTCGCTGCTGGTTCGCCAGCCGTAATGAAGCAAGGCTTCGTGCATGCGCGATTGAAACTGTGCATCCAGCTCCGCCTTCCAATTCTTGAGCGCCTGGTCTTCTTCCGAGGCCACCACCAGGGCCAGCATCAGGCGCGGCATGCGCGTGTCGCTGACGTGCTGCGCCATGCGATCGCGAAATAACGCCAGGTCCGGGGGCAAGGCCACGTCATAGCCCCCAAGCTCCTGCAGGACCGCAGCGGTGCCGGCTTCCACCACTGCCATCAGCAACTGGCTTCGGGTGGGAAAGTAGTAGGTCAGATGACTCTGGCGCACCCCCGCCCGTTTTGCCACACCCGCCTGCGTAAAGGCCTGGATGCCCTCGCTCAAAAGCAGGTCCAGCGCGGCCTCCAACAATTTGTCGCGCATGCTTTCGCAAGCGGTGCGGCTGCACCTGCTGGCCAATTGGTTGCGCAAACGATCGAAGCCGGAATTCATGGCCGGCATCGTATCAACAATGTTTGGTATTTCTACCAAACCTCAAAAAATGACCTTAGGAATCGAGGGTCCTAATGGCTCGCACGATGCATCTCGAGGGTTTGAGCGCTCTTCAATGTGCCGCGTCAACCGGGCTCAGTTCGAGCAACTCACCCACGCGCACGACGACGCGCACCTGGTCACCGGGCTTGACCACCCTCATGGCATGCTTGCTGTGCACGCGCACCCACCAGAGGCGATCTTCCGCATTGCGCAATTGAATTCGGCCCGCTTGGGTGTCCACCGCGTTCACGGCAAGGATCTGTACCAGGCGATCGAACACACGCGTGCCGTCCGCCGGTTTCACGACGTCCTCCCGTGTTTCCCGAACGCTGCCGCCGCCCCGGCGCAATTCGATCAGCTTGATCACTTCCAGCGTGCTGAGCGCGTCATCGCCGACCTTGAAGCCCGACAAGTCGATCTTCTTGGCGGCATGCGCCTTGACCGAATGGCCGTTCACCTCGAGCACGACGCTGCGATCCGCAGTGTCAATCGTCAGCACCCTGGCCTTGGACACCAACAACTCGTCAATGGCCAAGGCGTCTTCCAGCCGATGAGGTGCGCTGGCCGCAGGTGCCGCGGAAGCCGCAACAGCCGGTGTACTGGACGAGCCAGCGGCCATCGCCCAGGGACTCAACACAAGCCCCATCCATACAACTGCCGTATTTGCCAATGCTTTCAACATCGTCCTCCGCATGAACGACCCAACACCCACCTGAAACCTTCGTCAGTCACGTGCCAAGCCAACGTCGAGGCGCAATCGAACGCGCACCCCAGCCTGACGGATCCGGGGTCAGGGATCCAGCTTGCAAGTTTACTGATTGCCGCTCACCCGCCGCTCTGACGAACGGCGCACTGCATTGAGCGATCTGTTGACCACGTGGCTGAGTATCTTCTCTGGCAACTCGTCCGCGAAGAACATGCGGACACGCGACAGGCGCGGGCCAAAACCCTCGGTCGCGGCGGACCTGACATCTCCCCGATTCATGCGCCCGCTGTCCAGCACCAGGATGCCGAACTCGCTGTCTTCGCTGAATGCGCTCAGCACGTCCTGATGGATCACCATCGAGCGCACGTGGAGGCGCCCGAGTGCCTTGACGATCATGCGTCCGCTGCTGAGGAGGTCTTCGTTTTCAGAATTCACGGATTGCCTGCTGTTAATGACCAATACAAGAACGCCGATCGTCCTTGATCCATGTGACAACTCTGCTATTCGCCCGAAACTATCACCAATCACTGCGACCGTCCATGCGCACCGCAGCGAAAAAATCCGGGCCGGCCCACTGCCGCATCCGTCGCCATCAGAGGGCGTCGGACCCTGCCGGATTTTCAACAGAAAAAAATTCCACTTGTTAAATGACCAGCAGTCAAATATAGTTCAAGTTTGATTGACCAGCAGTCATTTAAAGGAAGCCTCGTGAGCACTTCGACAAAAAAATGGGCCCTGATCACCGGCGCTTCGAGCGGTTTCGGGGTCGACTTCGCGCACGAGTTGGCGGCGCAGCAAAACCATCTCGTCCTCGTCGCGCGCCGGACCGAGCCCATGGACAAGCTCGCCGCAGAGTTGCGGGCCCAGCATGGCATCCAGGTGCGCGTCATTGGCATGGACCTCGCTCGGCCGGGCGTCGGCGCCGAACTGCACGATCAACTGCGCAACGAAAACATTGAGGTGCAGACTCTCGTCAACAACGCCGGCTATGGCGTGTTCGGCGAGTTTCTTGAACAGCCGCTCGAGAAGACGCTGAACATGCTGCAGCTCAACATGCTGGCACTGACCGAGTTGACGCATGCCTTCGGCCGCGACATGGCCGCGCGCGGCCGCGGCAACATCCTGCTCATCGCATCCATCGGCGGCTACCAGGCCACGCCCACTTATGCCGCTTACAGCGCCAGCAAGTCCTATGTGCTCTTGTTCGGCGAGGCCCTGCACGAGGAATTGCGCAAGCGCGGCGTCACAGTCACGGTACTCTCCCCCGGTATCACGGCCACGGACTTCTTGAAGGTCTCGGGGCAAAAAGCCACGCTTTACCAGCGGCTGGCCATGATGCGCAGCCGGCCCGTCGCGCGCATCGGCCTGCGCGCCCTGGCACGTGGTCGTGCGTCGATCGTGCCAGGGCTTCTCAACAGCGTGACCGCCTGGAGCAATCGATTGATTCCTCGGCTGCTGCAGCGCAAGGTAGCATTCCAGCTGATGAGGAATGACTGAGAAAGAGTTCCGTTGGCCCGCCCTACCCTGAACGACGACGAACGCGCCGAGCGCCGTCAACAACTGCTGCGCGCGGCGCATGCCCTGTTTCGTGCAACACGCGAGTTGCCGTCCGTCGCCGAAATTGCCAGCGCGGCCGGGGTGGCGAAAGGCAGCGTGTACCGCTCGTTCTCGACCAAGGAGGAAATCTTCCTGGCCCTGCTCGAAGACAGTTTCTCCGGCCTGCTGGCCCAGGCGATGGAGCACATCAAGGCCCTGCCCCTGGCCGCCCCCGAGGCCGCCGAGGCCTTTGCCCATGCCTATGCCGACTCGCTGGCTCAGTTCCCCGACCTGCTGCCTCTGGCCGGCATGACCAACGCGATCCTGGAAAAGAACCTGCCCCTGGATGCCATGGTGCAATTCAAGACAGGACTGGCCGAAGGCCTGAAAGCTGCCGGTGAAGCTCTGGAAAGCGGCGGCAGGCCGTTCAGCCGCGGCAATGGCGCCGACCTGATCCTGCACACCTGGAGCCTGACCATGGGCCTTTGGCAGGCCCTCGACTACCCCTGCGCCCTGCGCCCTCAAATGCAAAGCCTGGGCCTCCAGATCCTGGATCGGGACTTCATGACCGAATTGCGCATCGCGGTGCACGCCCTCTGGCGCGGCGCTCTGTCTGTTTGACAATGGCGGTTCACCCGCGCCTTATTCGAATCTCGACTTATTAGCGTCGTTTTCATTCGTTCCAGTGTTGGATATGGAAATTTACAGTGGTTTGAACACCAAATTCCAACTCCACCTAGAAAGAACCATGAGAATGAAAATCAAGCATCTGGCCCTGGTCCTGACGGGCGTCTACGGCGCTCTGGCCAGCCATCTGGCATGGGCCGACGACAGCGGCATCACCCTTTACGGCATCATCGACGTGGTGGCCGGACGCGTTGGACATCAGGCCGGCACCTCGGGAGTGGCGCCCGGTACCGTCAACTCCTATACGGCCAATACCGCCCCGAATGCCGTCAACGGCCTGTTCAACGGCGGCATGCAAGGCTCGCGCTGGGGCGTCCGCGGCAACGAAGACCTGGGCGGCGGTCTCAATGCCTTCTTCACTTTGGAAGACGGTTTCAGCTCCGTCAGCGGCAACATCGTCAACTCGGGCGCGGCCGTGGCCGCCAACAGCGGCTCCAAGACGCCGGTCAACAACATCACAGGCGGCTCGATGAACGGCCAGTTGTTCAACCGGCAAGCCTTCGTGGGCCTGTCCGATCGCAGCCTGGGCAGCCTGGCCGTGGGCCGCACCTACAACCCGACCTACGACGTGCTGCAGAACTACGATCCCGCCCAGTACTCGAACACCTTCTCGCCCATCGGCCACTCGGGCACCTGGGGGGGCGGCGGCGGCGTGTCCGAGAACTCCCGCCTCGACAACAGCGTGCGCTACACCAACAAGGTCGACCGCTTCAATTTCGGCTACACGCACAAGTTCGGCGGGCAGGCCGGCAACTTCAAGGCCCAGACCTTTGACGCCCTGAGCCTGGGCTACGAAGCCGGCGATTTCGGCATTCAAGCCGTCGCGGAAGCTGGCAGGGATTCCGTCGTCGTGACGCCCAACACCGCCGCCACGGCGGCCGGTACCGTCACTGCAACAGTCTCGAACGTCGAAGCCTTCCTGCTGGTGGGCCGCTACAAGGCCACGACCGACCTGACCCTCAAGGTCGGATTCCAAACCTACACGCTCAAGCCGCCATCCGACGTCTACGCGGTGGCATCGCTGCCGAGCGCCGACGGCCAAACCGTCAGCAGCGTGGCCTCGACCTATGCCAACCAGACCACCCGCATGGTCTGGCTCGGCGGCGACTACTTCATCACCCCCGCGCTGAACCTGGCTCTCGGCCTGTACGACATCCATTCGGATGGCTACGCAACGTCGGCGACCAAGAGCAGCGCCGCAGGCGACCAATACGTCGCCTCGCTGATCCTCGACTACAACCTGAGCAAGCGCAGCGACGTCTACGCCGGCCTGTCCAGCTCGTCCTACACCGGGCAGAAGTTCAGCGTCGCGGGCGACAACACGAGCAACTACGTGGTCGGCGTGGGCATTCGGCACAAGTTCTAACCCTGCCGAGCGTGATGCCATCACAGGCCTGACGAGGTCCGTCCCGAATACCTTTCGGGACGGATGGGACGGATCACTGGCTGGTGCCACTCAGCAGCATGCCCAACAGGCCTGTGCCTACCGGCGCAATGACGGCCCTGAGGAGACATGAAGGCATCGACTCCCCCAAAAGGGGGCCATACGTCAAAAAGTCATTGAGCTTCTTGACGCCCCAGAGAATCGCCGCCATCAGCGTCGCAAGCGGCCAGGCATGCGACGCCGTATCCCCCAAAAGCAGGAACAGGTCGGCGGCCACCACACCTATGGCCGTGCCGCACAGCGCATCGAAGGCAGCGGGCGTTGCATCCGGCAACGCGAGTGTTTCCACAACATGTTCATGTGTCATGCGAACTCCCTTGATCCCGTGCCACGCATGCTTGCGTTTTTATTTGCATCGGGAAGATTTGCTCGATTCTGTTTGCTTGAGTCTGGCGACTCATTAACAGTTTAGGTGATTCTGGCAACGACACCGAGACCATGCGCTCCACTGTTTGAAGGATGATCGCCGCATTGAGAAAATGATCGGGCGGAAACGAAAAAACCGCATGGAGCGGGTTTTCAAGTCCTTGCTTGGCAAGGCATATGGAGGAGAGTGGGTCCGAATTTTGGGGATCTAAAAACACTAAACACCCTAACTTGATCTCACGCAAGCCATTGTTTTTACTGAAAAATTTTAAATAAACACCTAAATATAGCTAAGGATGGTCTGCATAACTCCGGACAGTCCCGCTTGTTCGGAAAGGGTTTGACCGCGACGATGTGAGCCATGAAGCAAATCAGCCTGGGTTTGAATCTATCGATCAAGAAGACGCGCAAGCGCGAGTTTCTGGAAGAGATGGATGTCTCAGTTGGATCGAATGGGCGATTTCGCGCTGGCCCCTGATAGCGTACCATTGCGGACAATACGGTTTCAGCCAATGGCCGCTATCGGCGGGTGCTGTGGATGAGTAGAGTCGGCCACTTCCTATCGTTCGATGCAGCGAAATGAGCGCCAGCAAGATGAGCCGACGAGGCCCGGTCCTGAACTCGACAGCAGGCGCTCGATGTCGACGAGCATGAGCATGCGATCGGGTTGACTCTCTCGCCCTGCGATCGAGGCTATGCCACGCAGGAAGGAGTCGTCGACCATCTGACTGAACTCGGGAACGGGTCGAACCTGCTCAGACATTAGCTGGACAACGCCGCTGACCGCATCGACCACGACGCCGAACACTTGCCGACCCAGATTCAGGATAACTACAACGGTGAGAGTGTCGTAGCTTGCATCTTCAAGGCCGAACTTCAGACGCAGGTCCACGATCGGCACGATCACGCCACGCAAATCGATTACGCCCTTGACGAAATCCGGCGCGTTGGCGATGCGCGTGGGTGCCCCGTAGGAGCGAATTTCCTGCACGCACATGATATCGATGCCGTACTCCTCAATGCCGAGTCGGAACGAAAGGTATTCACCCGCCGCGCTGGCAGGCTCTGCAGCCCGTCGAGCGGCAACCCGCGGACGTTCACGGTCAGGGACGATGGTCATTTCAATGCTGTTCATGGCTCGACTTCCGCGCTCAGAAGGTTTCCCAGGTCTCGGTGCCGACAACAATGCGATCACCACCCGTGCTCGTCGAAGTCTTTCGGACGACAGCCACCTTGGCCGCGACCTTGGCTGGCGCGACGGGCGCCGCCTTGGGCGATTCGCCTCCATTCGTGCGGAACTGGGACACCGCCTGCACCAGTTGCTCCGCCTGGTGTTTGAGGCTCTCGGCGGCCGCCGCGCTTTCTTCGACCAAGGCCGCGTTCTGTTGGGTGACCTGATCGAGCTGATTCACCGCATCGCCGATCTGGCCGATGCCCTGGTTCTGCTCAATGCTGGCATTGCTGATCTCGCCCACGAGATCGTTCACGCGGCGCACCTGCAGCATGATGTCCTCGATGGCCGCGCCGGCATCGCCCACCAGGGCGCTGCCGGTCTCGACCTTCTCCACGCTGTCGCCGATCAAGCTCTTGATCTCGCGCGCTGCTTCGGCCGAGCGCTGCGCCAACGAGCGCACCTCGCCAGCCACGACCGCGAAGCCGCGACCCTGCTCGCCGGCTCGAGCCGCTTCCACGGCCGCGTTCAGCGCGAGGATGTTGGTCTGGAAGGCGATGCCGTCGATCGTGCCGATGATGTCGGAGATCTGACGCGAGCTTTCGCTGATCTGCGACATCGTGGAGATCACCTTGCCGACAACTTCTCCGCCCTTGCGCGCGGCCTCGCTGGCCGTGGTCGAGAGCTGGCGCGCCTGCCGCGCCGCTTCGGTGTTCTGCTGCACCGTGGCCGCCATCTGCTCCATTGAAGCGGCGGTCTGCTGCAGATTGCTGGCCTGCTCCTCGGTACGCTGGGAAAGATCAACGTTGCCGCTGGCAATCTGAGTCGTACCCGTCGCAATGGAATCAGAGGCCTGGCGTACGTCACCAACGATGCTCCTCAGGCGCGCCACCATGGTCTGCATCGCACGCAGCATCTGGCCGAGTTCATCGCGGCGCTGCGAGACGACCTCGATCGTCAGGTCTCCCGCCGCAATGGCGGTGGAGGCCTCGACCGCCATCCGCAACGGACGGACGACGGAGTTGACCACGGCACCGGCCGCCGCAAGACCAAGAAGGGCCACCAACGCTATCACCGCGAGCTGGATGCGGCTCATGCGCAGCTGAACGTCCTGTGCCGCAGCCAGCGCATCGGTGCGCTGAGAGACCTGCAACTGACCGAAAGCGGCCAGAGACTTCATGTACGCCTCGACTGCCGGATTGAGTTCCGTGTCGACGAAGGTTTGCGCCTGCGCAGCGTCGGCCGACTTGTTGATCTCCTTACTCTTGCCGACGGCCGCAAGCACGGTCTGGCGCCATTGCGCGACCTCAGCAAGTTGCTTCTGGTCAGCGTCCGTCTTCGCTCGGTCGACGACACGACGCTGCGTCGCGGCGATAGCCTCCATGGTTTCCGCGATGCGGCGTTCGAAATTGTGCGCCAGCGCCGGGTCCTTGCTCACAGCCATTGAGATCACGCGCTGGATGTTCGTCTCGACCAAGCGGCGCCACTCGATGGAGTCGGCAATGCGCGCATCGCAGTCCTGCGTCACGGCAATCGCCTCTTCCGAGGCCTTTGCTTTCATGCGCTCGGTAATCAGGGCCGTTGCGGTGAGCCCGGCTACCAGGGAAAACGTCAGCCCCCAGAGTTTGGTGGAGACGGACAGATCATCGAAGAATTTCATAGGAAGACCTCATTGGATTTGACGGGGAGGGGAACCTCGGTTCGCCGGCAGGCTGGCAGCCGGTGGCGAGAAGCTTGTAGGGTTTGAAAATCTGCGCCGTCTTACCGTTGCGGCAGAACTCATTGATCGCGGCCGAGAGCCGCTGACCTTGACCCTCGCTACCTGGCCTTCTTACGAACGCGTAGGTATATGAAAAGGCGCGGACCACGGCAACCTCGTGCAGACGCCACTTGCCGGCATCCGACATCTGCCATCGCGCCACCGCGTCGTTGACCAGCGCGAGGCCGTTATTCCCGTAGCGTCCAGCTTCCAGCTTGCGCACGACGGTCTGGTGGTCGGGCTCGATCTGCGCCATGGCACCAGGCATCGCTGCCACCATCCGCTGCAGGGTCCTGCTCGCCTCGGAAGGGCCAAAGGCGGCGACCGTGCGCGAGGTGCCGTCGAGCTGCTCGTCGCATCCACGATCACACGATCTGCCGAGCAGTACGTAGCGGCCACGGACGACGTCAGGGCTCAAGTCATACTCGGCTCGTCCGTCCGGCGAATCGACGATAGGGAAGATGCCGTCAGCCTCGCCGATTTTCGCCATCCGATAGGCGCGCCGCCAAGGCATGACGCTCACGCTGCATTCCAGACTGACTTTGGCACAAGCAACGAACAGAAGTTCCACCATCGGGCCCACAGCTTGACCGTTGGAATCCGCGTAGACATAGGGCGGGAACTGCTTGGTGACGAAATGCATGGCGACGGGGGCGGCAGCTGCCGTCATTGAGCCAAAGCAGAGACCCGATGCGAGCAACCGAGTCCGCCGGCCGGCTAGCCCATGAGGTTTGAAATTCCAGTTCATGTCCGCGCTCCCACGTAATATCGGATACCGCTCAAGCCAGGGCCAGCGACGGGTAGTCGGTGTAACCACGCGCCCCACTACCGTAGTAGTCCGTGCGATCGGCTTCGACCAGCGGCGCGTCGAGGCGCAGGCGCTCGACCAGATCCGGGTTACCAATGAAGGGCCGGCCGAACGAGACCATGTCGGCGTGGCCCGACGCGATAGCTTCGACGGCCATCTGTCGGTCGTAGCTGTTGTTTGCGATATACCGGCCTCCGAAGGCGCGATGCAGGGCCTTGAAGTCGAAGGCACGAGCCTCGTTGACGCCACGCGTCTGACCTTCCACGCAATGCAGATAGGCCAGATCCAGCGCACCTAGGCGCTCGGCATAGCGGCCGTAGGTGGCCTGCGGATCGCTGTCCAGGGGAATCGAGCCGGCGGATCGAGTCAGCGGCGAAAGGCGGACGCCGACCCGGTGCGATCCCCAGATCTCCGCCACGGCTTCCACGACTTCCAGTGGAAAGCGCAAGCGCTTGTCCAGTGAGCCGCCATAGTCATCGGTACGCAGATTGGTGCTGTCGCGGACGAACTGCTCGAGCAGGTAGCCATTGGCTGAATGCACTTCAACCCCGTCGAAGCCCGCGTCCAGCGCACTCAGCGCGGCTCGCCGGTACTCTTCGACAATCAACGGGATTTCTTCGGTCAGGAGCGCGCGTGGCATCGACGGTGGCGCCTGCGTTCGCGACTCGAGATAGATCAGCTCGCCCGCCTGGATCGCCGACGGGGCGACCGGCGGCTTGCCACCGTGAAGATCGGCGTGCGAAACGCGACCCACGTGCCACAGCTGGCAGACGATCTTGCCACCGGCAGCATGGACGGCATCCGTCACCCCGCGCCAGGCGCTGACCTGCACCGCCGTGAAGATGCCCGGCGTGAAGGCATAACCGCGCGCTTGCGCGGAGATGTTGGTCGCCTCCGAGATGATCAGGCCCGCCGAGGCGCGCTGGCGGTAGTACTCAATCGCCAAGGACGAAGGCACGCCCTCCGAGCTCGCCCGCGCGCGGGTAAGGGGCGCCATGGCGATCCGGTTCGCAACCTGGATCAGGCCCACAGACGAAGGGGAAAACAGGCTTGGTGTCGATGAAGTGCTCATGGTCTTGAATCCTTGTCGTCAGATGTTTGGGGCGGGCAGGCGGGATCAAAGACCGCCGACGCTGAGGTACTTCAGGCTGAGGTATTCCTCGATGCCATGCGTCGAGCCTTCGCGGCCGATGCCGCTGTCCTTGACGCCGCCGAACGGGGCTTCGGCCGTCGTAATCACGCCCGCATTGATGCCGACCATGCCGCTCTGGAGCGCGCGACCGACACGGAAGCTGCGCGCCAGGTCCCGCGTGTAGAAATAGGCGGCGAGGCCGAACTCGGTGGCGTTCGCCGCGGCGATGGCTTCCTGCTCGTCGTCGAAACGGAACAGCGCGGCAACGGGACCAAAGGTTTCTTCCTGGGCAATCAGCATGTCGGGCGTGGCATCGGCAATCACCGTCGGCTCGAAAAAGGTGGCACCGAGCGCGTGGCGCTTGCCTCCCAGCAGCACACGGCCGCCCTTGCTCTTCGCGTCCTCGACGTGCGACTCCACCTTCAGGACCGCCGCCAGATTGATCAACGGACCCTGCTCCACGCCTTCGTCGAAGCCGTTGCCGACCTTCAGTTGGCGAACACGTTCGGTGAAGCGACGCGCGAACTCGTCGTAGATGCCGTCCTGCACATAGAAACGGTTCGTGCAGACGCAGGTCTGGCCGCTGTTGCGGAACTTGCCGTTCACCGCGTTCTCGACGGCAAGGTCGAGGTCCGCATCGTCAAAGACAATCGTCGGTGCGTTGCCGCCCAGCTCCAGCGAGAGCTTCTTCATGGTCTCGGCGGACTGCTTGTAGAGCAGCTTGCCGACGCGGGTCGAGCCTGTGAAGGTGAGCTTGCGCACCAGTGGATTGCGGCTGAGTTCGCCGCCGACTACCGCACCATCGCCCGTGACGACGTTGACCACGCCGGGCGGAATGCCCGCCTTCTCGGCAAGCGCCGCGTAGATCAGGCCGCTATAAGGCGTGAACTCGGAAGGCTTGATGACGATCGTGCAGCCTGCGGCCAGCGCCGGTGCCACCTTGCGCGAGAGCATGGAGAACGGGAAGTTCCAGGGCGAGATCGCCGCGACCACGCCGACGGGCTCACGCGTCACCAGGATCTGCCGATCCTTCCAGGGCGAAGGCACGATCTCGCCGTTGATCCGGCGTGCCTCTTCGGCGAACCACTGGATGCAGTCCGCGCCGAGCTTGATTTCGTTGCGCGCCTCAGCCAGCGGCTTGCCCTGCTCGAGGGTCAGCATCGCGGCGAGCATGTCCAGGTTGTCCCGGACGATCCGGGCCATGCGATGGAGCTTTTCCGCGCGTTCGGCCGCTGTGGTCA
>JAFALA010000032.1 GCA_019234815.1 Burkholderiaceae bacterium
CCAACCTTATGTAATCAACATGAAACCGAAAGATTTTATTGCAATGCAACAGTGCCGAATGTACTTGGCACGACACTTCACTGCAGATTGCAACACTGCGGGACAAAGAAAGACTCAATTCAGGTCATTGCGATAGAAGTGCGTGGAAGTGTTGTAGAGACCGCGCCGCAACTCGACCGGCACGTCGCCATAGGTGAACGAAAGCCGCTCCACGCCCAACAGGGGCGCGCCCACTTCCACCTGCAGCAAGGCCGCCGACTCTGCGTCTGCCGCAACGGCGCGGATGCGTTCCTGTGCACGGATCATATGCACACCGAATTCGGTTTCAAACAGGCCGTAGAAGGGCCCGCGATGCTGACTCAGCCGCTCAGCGGTCAGGCCGCCGAACAGGCGACCCGGCAGCCAGATGTCGTCCAGCACCACAGGCTTGCCCTTGCTGTGCAGCAGGCGGCGCACCTCGACCATCGCGTCGCCAGTGCGCATATTCAGTTGGTGCGCGATCCAGGCCGGCGCGCGCTGACGACGGCAATCGAGCAGTTGCCGACCCAGCCCCGGCTCCTGCCCCTCGTCAGGTGTCAGGCGCAGGAAACGGTATTGCTGCTGCTGCTCGGCATGCGTGGCCACGAAGGTGCCCTTGCCTTGCCGCCTGACCACCAGATTCTCGGCCGCCAGTTCGTCGATGGCCTTGCGAACGGTGCCCTGGCTGACGCCGAAGCGCGCGGCCAGTTCGACCTCGCTGGGAATGCCCTCGCCGGCACGCCATTCGCCAGCCTGCAGGCTGGCAATGATCAAGGCCTTGATCTGGCGATAAAGCGGACTGAACGATGGCCCCACCGGCGCAGCCGCAGATGACGAACCCGATCCCGCGCCTGGGCTGGCTTCAGTCGAATTGGCGACGCGCGTGTTCGTGGGGGGCGGCATACCCCGAGTCTACCCTGATTGCAGACCAATCTTATATAAGACATAAGATCGTCAGATTTGTGCAAAACCTGCGCGTAGAATGAGGGGACCACTAGGCCTCACCGGGCCCAGGCGCTACGATTTCCCATCCTCTCGGAGATATTCATGAGCAAGAAACCCGTTCGCGTTGCCGTCACCGGCGCCGCAGGCCAGATTGGCTACGCACTGCTGTTCCGCATCGCCTCCGGCGAAATGCTGGGCAAGGACCAGCCCGTGATCCTGCAACTGCTGGAGATCCCGGACGAGAAGGCCCAGAACGCGCTCAAGGGCGTGATCATGGAGCTGGAAGACTGCGCCTTCCCGCTGCTGGCCGGCATCGAAGCCCACAGCGACCCGATGAGCGCCTTCAAGGACACCGACTACGCCCTGCTGGTCGGCTCGCGTCCGCGCGGCCCCGGCATGGAGCGCTCGGAGCTGCTGTCGATCAACGGCGCCATCTTCATCGCCCAGGGCAAGGCCCTGAACGCGGTCGCCTCGCGCAATGTCAAGGTGCTGGTGGTCGGCAACCCCGCCAACACCAACGCCTACATCGCCATGAAGTCGGCCCCCGACCTGCCGGCCAAGAACTTCACCGCCATGCTGCGCCTGGACCACAACCGCGCCGCCAGCCAGCTGGCCGCCAAGACCGGCAAGGCCGTCGCCAACATCGAGAAGCTGGCCGTCTGGGGCAACCACTCGCCCACGATGTACGCGGACTACCGCTTTGCCACCATCGGCGGCGAATCGGTCAAGGCCATGATCAATGACGAAACCTGGAACCGCGAAACCTTCCTGCCCACCGTGGGCAAGCGCGGCGCCGCCATCATCGCCGCTCGCGGCCTGTCGTCGGCCGCCTCGGCTGCCAACGCCGCCATCGACCACATGCGCGACTGGGCCCTGGGCACCAACGGCAAGTGGGTCACCATGGGCATTCCGTCGGACGGCTCCTACGGCATTCCCAAGGACGTGATGTTCGGCTTCCCCGTCACCACCGAAAACGGCGAGTACAAGATCGTGCAAGGCCTGGAGATCGATGCCTTCTCGCAGGAGTGCATCAACAAGACGCTCAAGGAACTGACCGACGAACAGGACGGCGTCAAGCATCTGCTGTGATGGCCTGACCCGCTGACACAGGTCGCTGTCAAAATCAGGCCAGCATGCTTCATGCTGGCCTTTTTCATTGAGCCTTCGCACTCCTACTGCCGTGAACACCACCCACACCCTCACCAGCGCCGTGCACCCCCGCCAAGCTCTTTTCGAGGAGGGTGACGACGCCGCCGCCCTGCCCGTCGTGGACCACTATTGCGGCGTCGAGGTCCGCATGCGCAAGAGCCTGGAAATGCAGGCCGACATGGGGCCGGTCTTCGATGTCACGCTGGACTGCGAAGATGGCACGCCCATAGGCGGCGAGGCGGAGCATGTCGCGCTGGTCTGCGAACTCGCCAACAGCAGCCTGAACCGGCACAACCGCGTCGGTGCGCGCGTGCACCCCCTGACACATGCCAGCTTCGAAGCCGACGTGGACTGCCTCATCCAGGGCGCCGGCAAGCGCCTGGCCTATCTGATGCTGCCCAAGCCGCAAAGCCTTGCGGACGTGGTCAAGGCCTGCGACTTCATCGACGGTACGCTCAAGCGCCATCACGTGCGGCCCGACCTGCCCATTCACGTGCTGATCGAGACCCATGGCGCCCTGCGCGACGTGCAGGCCATTGCCGCGCATCCACGCATCGAGTCGCTCAGCTTCGGCCTGATGGATTTCGTGTCGGCCCATCGCGGCGCCATCCCCAAGCAGGCCATGAGCATGCAAGGCCAGTTCAGCCATCCGCTGGTGCTGCGCGCCAAGCTGGAGATTGCGGCGGCGGCGCACGCCCAAAGCAAGACGCCGTCCCATTGCGTAGTGACCGAGTTCAAGAGCGCGGCGGCCATCGAGGCAGCCGCAAGCAAGGCCTATCGCGAACTCGGCTACACGCGCATGTGGAGCATCCACCCCAGCCAGATCCAGCCCATCATCGACGCCTTCGCACCCAGCATGGCCGAAATCGACGAGGCCATCGACATCATCCACGCTGCGCAGGCGGCCAACTGGGCCCCGATCCAGCACCGCGACACCCTGCACGACCGCGCCAGCTACCGCTATTTCTGGCAGGTGCTGGAGCGTGCGCATCGAACGGGCCAAACCTTGCCCATCGAGGTCTGCCAGGCCTATTTCGATGCCTGTTGACAAGCCCGCGCCGCCGATCGTCAGAGGTATCCGTTCGTAAACCCGTGCACGGCAATGTAATAAGGCTTGGCCCTCGCATTTTTTTCGCGACAATCCGTGCACCGCAGTCCCCCACCTCCGATCCCATGATGAACATCAAAGCAATTTCCTGGTCCGCACTCGCTTCATGTCTGCTGCTTGCCAGCCAAAGCTGGGCCGCGGTAGCCGACAGCAGCAGCACGACGCCGACCGTCGCCAAGGCCAAAACAAAGGCCAAGACCAAAGCCAAGGCGGTAGTTGCGGCCGAACCGGTCGAAGAGCCCCTGACCGACGAGCAGTTGGCTATTGCCCCGCGCGTCAACGCGGGCGACGCGCATTGCGAGTTCAAGCAGACCGTCAAGGTCTCAGCGCATCCCACCAAGCCCGGCCGCTTCCAATTGCAGTTCGGCAAGATGATCTACAACATGACGCCCGAACCCACCAGCACCGGTGCCGTCGTACTGAAAGACAATGCCGCCGGCGTGGAATGGCTGCAAATTCCCACCAAGTCCATGCTGATGAACACGCGCCTGGGCCAACGCATGGTTGATGGCTGCCAGCATCCCGAACAAGTGGCGTTCGAGAGCAATGCTGCGCCCGCAGCCTCGGCCGAAGGTTTCGGCATCGCGCCTGACGCCGGCAAGGCCAATTGACCCCACTGATTCCGGGCCGGGCAGCCCGTCCAAGCATCGAAAGGAGGCCCAGGCCTCCTTTTTTAATTTGAAATGCCGAATCGAGTACGTATAATCAATACATACTTTAGACCACATACCGTCGCCACGGCGGAGCGGGAGACCTGCATGGAAGCAACGGTTGCCGAACGAGGCCAGATCACGCTGCCCAAGGCCGTGCGCGACGCACTGGGCCTGACCAAAGGCACCACGCTCAAGGTGGAACTCGACGGCGCGCGCATCATCCTGCGCAAGAATGTCGACGATGCCATTTCACGCGCCCGCGGCCGCTTCAAGCTGCCGGCGGGCACCTCGACCGACGACATCATGCGCGAACTGCGCGGCCGCGCGCCCGGCGACCCCGTGGAAGACTGAACCCCTATGATCGCTGTCGACACCTCCGTCCTGATCGACCTGCTGGGCGACGACCCGCGCGCCGATGCGGCCGAAGCCTGCCTGCGCCTGGCACTCAGCGCCGGCCCGGTGACGGTCTGTGACGTGGTGCTCAGCGAAGTCACCGCCGGACTGGGCCATGGCTCCGAAGTCATGGATGCCCTGGAGGAAATGGGCATTCGCTTCTCCGCGCTCGACCAGCGCGCCGCCATCCGGGCCGGAGAAATGCAGCGCAGGTACAAACTGCGTGCCCAAAGCGCCAGCGGCGCGCACAATTCGGCCCGTACGATTCCGGATTTCCTGGTTGGCGCACATGCCATGCTGCAGTGCGACGCCCTGATCACCCGCGACGACGGATTTTTTCGCGACTATTTCAAAGGACTGAAGGTGATCACGCCGCAGTCCCCCGAGCGGGTCGCCGCGCGCTGACCCCAGCCAGATTTCAACCATCTTCACCCTCACACCTGGAGAGCACACCATGCTGCAAGCCTATCGCCAACATGCCGCGGAGCGCCAAGCCCTCGGCATCCCGCCCCTGCCCCTGGACGCCAAGCAGGTCGCCGACCTGATCGAGCTGATCAAGACCCCCCCCGCCGGTGAAGACGCCTTCCTGCTGGATCTGCTGACGCACCGCGTGCCTCCGGGCGTGGACGATGCCGCCAAGGTCAAGGCAAGCTTCCTGGCCGCCGTGGCGCACGGCGACATCAAGGTCGGGCTGATCAGCAAGGCCAAGGCCACCGAACTGCTGGGCACCATGGTCGGCGGCTACAACGTGCATCCCCTGATCGAACTGCTGGACGACACCGAAGTGGCCGACGTCGCGGCCGCGGGTCTGAAGAAGACCCTGCTGATGTTCGACTTCTTCAACGACGTGGCCGAGAAGGCCAAGGCCGGCAACGCGAAGGCCAAGGAAGTGATGCAGAGCTGGGCCGACGCCGAGTGGTTCACCAGCCGTCCCGAAGTCGAGAAGAAGATCACCATCACCGTCTTCAAGGTGCCCGGCGAAACCAACACCGACGACCTGTCGCCCGCCCCCGACGCCTGGAGCCGCCCCGACATTCCGCTGCACTACCTAGCGATGCTGAAGAACACCCGCCCCGACGCAGCCTTCAAGCCCGAGGAAGACGGCAAGCGCGGCCCGATGCAGTTCATCGAAGACTTGAAGAAGAAGGGCCACCTGGTCGCCTACGTGGGCGACGTGGTCGGCACCGGCTCCAGCCGCAAGTCCGCCACCAACAGCGTGATCTGGGCCACCGGCCAGGACATCCCCTTCGTGCCGAACAAGCGCTTCGGCGGCGTGACCCTGGGCGGCAAGATCGCGCCGATCTTCTTCAACACGCAGGAAGACTCGGGCTCGCTGCCGATCGAAGTCGACGTCAGCAAGCTGGAGATGGGCGACGTGGTCGACATCCTGCCCTATGACGGCAAGATCCAGCGCGATGGCGCCACCCTCACCGAGTTCAAGCTCAAGAACGACGTGCTGTTCGACGAAGTGCGCGCCGGCGGCCGCATCAACCTGATCATCGGCCGCTCGCTGACCGCCAAGGCCCGCGAATTCCTGGGCCTGCCCGCCTCCACCGTGTTCCGCCTGCCCAAGGCGCCGGTCGACAGCGGCAAGGGCTTCACGCTGGCGCAGAAGATGGTCGGCCGCGCCGTCGGCCTGCCCGAGGGCCAGGGCGTGCGTCCGGGCACCTACTGCGAGCCCAAGATGACCACGGTCGGTTCGCAAGACACCACCGGCCCGATGACCCGCGACGAGCTGAAAGACCTGGCCTGCCTGGGCTTCAGCGCCGACATGGTGATGCAGTCCTTCTGCCACACCGCGGCCTATCCGAAGCCCGTCGACGTCAAGACCCACCGCGAACTGCCCGCCTTCATCAGCAACCGCGGCGGCGTCTCGCTGCGCCCCGGCGACGGCGTGATCCACAGCTGGCTGAACCGCCTGCTGCTGCCCGACACCGTCGGCACCGGCGGCGACTCGCACACGCGCTTCCCGATCGGCATCTCCTTCCCGGCCGGCTCCGGCCTGGTCGCCTTCGGCGCCGCCACCGGCGTGATGCCGCTGGACATGCCCGAATCGGTGCTGGTGCGCTTCAAGGGCCAGATGCAGCCCGGCGTGACGCTGCGCGACCTGGTCCACGCGATTCCGCTGTACGCCATCAAGGCCGGTCTGCTGACGGTCGCCAAGGCCGGCAAGAAGAACATCTTCTCGGGCCGCATCCTCGAGATCGAGGGCCTGCCGGACCTGAAGGTTGAACAAGCGTTCGAGCTGTCCGACGCGTCGGCCGAACGCTCGGCCGCCGGCTGCACGATCAAGCTCAACCCCGCGCCGATCAAGGAATACCTCACCAGCAACGTCGTGCTGATGAAGAACATGATCGCCGACGGCTACGCCGACGCGAAGACCTTGCAGCGCCGCATCGAGAAGGTCGAGGCCTGGCTGGCCAAGCCCGATCTGCTGGAAGCCGACAAGGACGCCGAGTACGCCGCCATCATCGAGATCGACCTGGCCGACATCAAGGAACCCATCCTGTGCTGCCCGAACGATCCGGACGACGCCAAGACCCTGTCCGACGTGGCCGGCACCAAGATCGATGAAGCCTTCATCGGTTCGTGCATGACCAACATCGGCCACTTCCGCGCCGCGGCCAAGCTGCTGGGCGGCCAGCGCGACATCCCCGTCAAGCTGTGGGTCGCGCCGCCGACCAAGATGGACCAGAGTGAACTGATCAAGGAAGGCCATTACGCTGCCTTCGGCACCGCCGGCGCACGCACCGAAATGCCGGGCTGCTCGCTGTGCATGGGCAACCAGGCGCAGGTGCGCGAAGGCGCGACCGTGGTCTCGACCTCGACCCGCAACTTCCCGAACCGCCTGGGCAAGAACACCAACGTGTTCCTGGCCTCGGCCGAGCTGGCCGCCATCGCGTCCAAGCTGGGCCACATCCCCACGGTGGCCGAGTACCACGAAGCCATGGGCATCGTGAACAAGGACAGCGCCTCGATCTACAAGTACATGAACTTCGACCAGATCGAAGAGTACGCAGAGACCGCCAAAGGCGTGACGGCCTGATCGCTTCAGGCCCGCCCGCAAAAAGGCCCGCGTGAAGCGGGCCTTTTTTCATGTCAGAACTATTTCTCAGGGCCCCAGCGTATAGCAGGTGGCGTACTTGCGTCCCAACGCGTCGAGCGCCATGAGCCAGATCTGATAGCCCGTTGCCGTGAAGCCGGCGCCCAGCGTCGGCGCGGCCAAGTTCGCACTGGTCGCACCGGTCGCAGGTGGCAAGGACACGCGGAGATCGGTGATGACGGGCGCGGCGGCCACACCGGCACTCGTGCCAGCCACCACCGTGCGCACGCTCAACAAGCGCATGTCCGGATTGGCCGCGGCCCAAGTGCTCCAGGCGACCGTCATGCCATTCAGCAACGCGGCGCCGCTCAAGGTATTGTTCCGGCTCACGCCGTCGAGCTGCGGCATGCGGCTGAGCGTGAGGGACTGATTCAGGTCGGCATACAGGTAGGTACCCTGGGTCGTGGAGGCGAGATTGCCCTGGGGGACATAGGTCGCGACATACCGGTCACCCTGCACGACATCGGTGGTGCTGATCCAGCCCGCCGTTCCCACGACCAAGGTTTGATCCGCCGCGCTTCCCGTTGCCGTGGCGCTACCCGCGCCGGGCGTGTTGGTGATGCAGGCGTAGGTCTGATTGCAATTGGCAAAGGCGATGCTGAACCCGCCCGGCGTTTGCACGGCGGCGCTGGTCAGCAATTGAACCGGCGGCGTCGCGGGCGAATACGCCTCCAGCAAGATCTGAATCCCGGTCGCCAGGCCACCCGCCAAAGACGGATCGGCCGAACCGTCGTCGCGCAATTGCGTCCATTGCAGCGGAAACAGCGCAAACTCCAGCGCCTGGTTGTTGCCGCCGAATGTCCAGTTCGGCACGCCAGCAGCGGGCGTCTTGGCGTAGGTCAATGCATCGCTAAAGATCTGCACCACCTGCCCGCTGTTGTTGGTGATCGGCGCCGCCACCTTCACCAAGGTGCATTTGCCCTTGGTGACCACCACATCGGCGCAGCCGGTCGTCTGGAAACGCCCGAGTTGCAGGTTGGAGCCCTCCAGGGCGGCGAATTGCGAGGCCAGCGCGGCCGCGGTGCGGCCATTGTTCTGGGTATAGGTCGCCAGCACGGCACTGTTCGCAAACGCGGTGGCGGTCTCTCCCTGCGCCAGCATGTTGTTGATGGCGGCGCCGAGCGCGTCCAGCGTCGGCAACTCGCCGGCCACGGTGGTGGAGCTGCTGGTCGTCGTCGCGGTCGAAGTGATGGCGCTGGCCGGCGCTCCCGTGGCCAAGGCCAACTGGGTGGACGCGGTGGCGATATTGATCACGACCTCGGCCGCCGGCGAGGCCAGGAATTTGTTGCCCAGCTCCAGCACCACGGCACCGCTGCTGGTGGTGACCAGGCTGACCCGAAGGCTTTCCAGCAGCACGTCCTGCGGGCTCTTGTTGGCGACGAACGTGCCGTCGCCGAGCAGGTCGACCGTCGTGCCGGACGCGAACTTGGCGTCAGTGATGTTGCTGGCGATCACCGTGCTGAGAAAGGTTTCAGCGGCCGCGGCGGAACTCAGCAGCGCCAGGGTCTTGCCCTGGCCCTTGGGCGACGCCATCAGCGGCGCAGGGTCGACGCCCAAGGACATCGCCACGATGGCATTGGACAAAGGCGTGACGTTGGCGACCATGGCCGAGGCCTGCACCGGCACCACGGAATGCAGCACGCGCGGCGTGCCGGTGGCATCAAAGCCGCGTGCCTGCACCAGCAGAGGCATCACCGGCTTGCTGCTGGCGAGCGTCAATGTGTAGGCGCCGCCGAGGCTGGTCGCGGTCGCCGTGCCCATGGCGGCGCCGCTGGCGTCGATCACGCTGATTTGCGCGTTCAACAGCGGCGAACCCACTGCAGCCACGCCGCTCAAGGTGGGCGCAGCGGTGCTGGTGCCCGTGCTGCCGGTCGAGCTGCCGGAACTGGACCCTCCCGACCCGCAGGCCTGCAGCAAGGCCACGGTACATGCAACACCCAGGCCAATAGGCACGCGAGGCCTGGCGGACGCGAAGCAACGTGCAATGACAAAACCGGCGGAACGAAGTGAATCCAACATGGAAGCATGCAAGAGCGGGCAGAGCGCCAGTATCTGCGCAGAACTCATGTTGCAAAGTGCGGTGAAGCGGGGCAAACGCCCGCCAAACCGGGCATTCTGCCCTCCCCCATCACACCCGCGACGGCGCGGGTGCTCGACACAACCGGAGACTTGCAACACGTCACCAAAGGTTCACATTACTTAACCTAAAGAAAACGCGTACCAACCAGTAAGGGTATTCAGCTATCCCTAGAATCAGCCGCTTTGGCTTTAGCAGCATCAGGACAGGGCGGAATCAAGGATGTGGATTGTTCGAATAGCCTTACAGAGGCCCTACACCTTCATCGTGATGGCCATCATGATCCTGCTGGCCACGCCGCTGGCGGTGATGCGCACCCCGGTGGACGTGCTGCCCGAAATCGATATTCCCGTGATCAGCGTGATCTGGAACTACACCGGATTGTCGCCCCAGCAAATCGGCGACCGCATCTCGCAGGTTCACGAGCGTGTGCTGACCACCACGGTCAACGACATCGAGCACATCGAGTCGCAATCGCTGACCGGGATCGCCGTCATCAAGATCTACTTTCAGCCCAACGCCAACATCCAGACCGCCATCGCCCAGGTGGTGTCGGTCTCGCAGGCCGTGCTGCGTCAGATGCCGCCCGGCATCACGCCGCCGCTGATCATCAAGTACACCGCATCCAGCATTCCGGTGATCCAGGTCGGCCTCTCCAGCAAGACCATACCCGAACAGTCCATGTTCGACGCCGCAACCAATGTGCTGCGTCCGCAGTTGGTGACCATTCCCGGGGCAGCCATTCCCTATCCCTACGGCGGCAAGCAGCGCGTCGTGTCGGTGGACATCGATCCCAAGGCCCTGCTGGCCAAGGGCCTGAGCTCCTCCGACGTCGTCAATGCCGTCAACACGCAAAACCTGACCCTGCCCTCCGGCACCGCCAAGATCGGCGACATCGAATACAGCGTCGACACCAACGCCTCGATCGCCTCCATCGCGGCGATGAACAAGATCCCGGTCAAGACCGTCAAGGGCTCGACCATCTACCTCGGCGAGGTGGCCCACGTGCGCGACGGCTTCACGCCGCAGACCAACGTGGTGCGCAAGGACGGCCAGCGCGGCATGCTGCTGTCGGTGTTGAAAAACGGCGGCGCCTCCACGCTGGACGTGGTGGACGGCATCAAGGCCAAGATGCCCTCGGTGCTGCCCACCCTGCCCGAGGGCCTGGACGTCAAGCTGCTGGCCGACCAGTCGGTGTTCGTCAAGACGGCCATCCAGGGCGTGATTCACGAGGCCCTGATCGCCGCCGTGCTGACGGCCGTGATGCTGCTGCTGTTCCTGGGCAACTGGCGCACCACCTCCATCATTGCCATTTCCATTCCGCTGTCGATCTTCTGCTCGGTCGTGCTGCTGCATGCCATCGGCGAGTCGATCAACATCATGACCCTGGGCGGCCTGGCGCTGGCGGTGGGCATCCTGGTGGACGACGCGACGGTGACCATCGAGAACATCGAGCGCCACCTTCACATGGGCTCCGAGCTCTACACAGCCATCCTTGACGGCGCCGGCGAAATCGCCGTGCCGGCGTTCGTGTCGACGCTGTGCATCTGCATCGTGTTCGTGCCCATGTTCTTCCTGCAGGGCGTGGCGCGCTACCTGTTCGTGCCCCTGGCGGAGGCGGTGGTGTTCGCCATGCTGGCGTCCTACCTGCTGTCGCGCACGCTGGTGCCGACCCTGGCGCTGATGCTGATGGGCCACCAGGGCCGCCGCGGCCGCATCGACCGTGTCATCGACGCCATCCACCAGGCCTTCAACACGCGCTTCGAGAGGCTGCGCGCCGGCTACGTGCTGCTGCTGAGCCATCTGCTGACGCACCGGCGCAGTTTCGTGAGCGCCTTCCTGGGCTTTTGCGTGCTCTCGTGCGGGCTCTACGGACTGATGGGCCGCGACCTGTTCCCCAGCGTCGATACCGGGCAGATCAAGCTGCACATGCGCGCCCCGACAGGCACCCGCATCGAGCGCACGGCGGTCCTGGCCGACCAGGTGGAAAGCGTCATCCGCGAGGTGATTCCAGCCACCGAGCTCGAAACCATCATCGACAACATCGGCCTGCCCTACAGCGGCATCAACCTGTCCTACAGCACCTCGGGCACCATCGGCACGCTGGACGCCGAGATCCTGATCTCCCTCAAGCCCGGGCACCAGCCCAGCGAGCACTACATCGAGGCGCTGCCGGAGCGCCTGAAGCAGCGCTTCCCCGAGCTGGAATTCTTCTTCCAGCCCGCCGACATCGTCACGCAGATCCTGAACTTCGGCACGCCGGCCTCCATCGACGTGCAGATCACCGGCGCGCGCTACGAAGACAACCAGCGCCTGGCCGGCGAGCTGGCCGCCAAGATCAACCAGATCGCAGGTGCCGCCGACGTGCATGTGCACCAGCGCCTGGACGGGCCCTCGCTGCAGCTCGACATGGACCGCACCCGCCTGCAGACGCTGGGCCTGAACCCCAACGACGTGGCGCAGAACATCCTGCTGCCGCTCTCGGGCAGCGCGCAGACGGCGCCTTCGTTCTGGCTCAACCCCAGCAACCGCGTGGTCTACAACCTGACCGTGCAGGCGCCGCAGTACAAGATCAGCTCGCTCGACGAACTGCTGCAGCTGCCGGTCAAGGGCGCGGGCACTGCTTCGCCCGACAGCACGCCGCAGGTGCTGGGCAACCTGGTGTCGGTATCGCCGTCGCGCTCCTATGGCGTGATGTCGCGCTTCAACATCCAGCCCGTGATCAACATCTACGCCAACGTGCGCGGCCGTGACCTGGGCTCGGTGGCCAAGGCCGTGCAGGCCATCATCGACGAGGCCCGGCCGGGCCTGCCCAAGGGCAGCCAGATCGCACTGCGCGGCCAGGTGCAGACCATGCAGGCCTCCTACCTGGGCCTGGGCGTCGGCCTGCTCGGCGCCATCGTGCTGGTCTATCTGCTGATCGTGGTCAACTTCCAGTCCTGGCTGGACCCCTTCATCATCATCACCGCCCTGCCCGCGGCGCTGGCCGGCATCGCCTGGATGCTGGTCCTGACCAACACGGGCCTGAGCGTGCCGGCCCTGACCGGCGCCATCATGACCATGGGCGTGGCCACGGCCAACAGCATTCTGGTGGTGTCGTTCGCGCGCCAGCGCATGAACGAGGGCCTGGCGCCGCTGGCGGCGGCGCTGGAAGCCGGCGCCACCCGCCTGCGCCCCGTGCTGATGACGGCGCTCGCCATGATCCTGGGCATGATCCCCATGGCCATAGGCCTCGGCGAAGGCGCTGAACAGAATGCGCCGCTGGGCCGCGCCGTGATCGGCGGCCTGCTGTTCGCCACCTGCTCCACCGTGCTGTTCGTGCCGGTGGTGTTCGCCTCATTCCATCGTTGGCTGGCGCATCGAAACGCCCACAAACTCGCCGCCGCCAACCCCATTGCTTCGGACGCATGACCATGACACACGAACGCCACACCCAGCAGGGCCTGCCTGAAATGAAGCTGCACGACGACCAGCAGCACCTCCATCGCGAGCGCGTGGTCAAACACACGCGCCGGATCGCCTTTGTCATCGCTGCCCTGCTCCTGGGCGGCCTGGCGCGCACCTTGTATGCGCGCTGGGATGAATCCAAGCAACTGGAAGCGCGCGTGCACGAAAACGCCGTGCTCCACGTCCGAACCGTTCATCCGGGCCATGCAGGCGACGATGGCAAGGTTTCGCTGCCCGGCACGCTGCAGGGTCAGATCGAAGCGCAGATCTATGCGCGCGCCGCCGGCTACGTGAGCCACTGGTACAAGAACATTGGCGCCCAGGTCAAACGCGGCGAGGTGCTGGCCACGCTGGACATCCCGGAAGTGCAGCGCCAGGTTGACGAAGCAGCCGCGAACTACGAACTGGCCAAGACGGCGTTTGAACGCTGGAAGCGCCTGCGCGCGGACGACGCCGTTTCGCAGCAGGAACTCGACGAGAAGCAAGGTGCCTACAAGCAGGCCGAAGCCGTGCTGCGCCGCCTGCGCGAGCAACTCTCGTACGGCCAGGTGCTGGCACCGTTCGACGGCATCGTGACGAAGCGCAATGTCGACGTCGGCGATCTGGTCAACGCTGGCAATGGCGGCGCGGCCCAGGTGCTGTTCAGCATGGCCCAGAGCGACAAGCTGCACGTGTACTTCTACGTCCCGCAAGACCTGGCACCGCTTGTGCACGTGGGCGACAGCGTGGACATTGCCCCGACCGATCATCCCGACCAGGTCGTGCAGGCCCGCGTGTCGCGCACGGCGGGCGCCATCGACATGGCCACGCGCACCCTGCAGGTGGACGTCGATCTGGACAACAAGAGCACGCACTGGCTGCCCGGCAGCTATGTCGAGGCGGCATTCAAGCTCAACAACAGCCAGGGTCTGGCCCTCCCCACCAACACCCTGCTGTTCAACGCCAAGGGCGTCGAGGTGGCGGCCGTGGTCGACGGCAAGGTCAAGCGTCAACTGGTGGTGCTGGGCACCGACCATGGCCGCACCGTCGACGTTCGCAGCGGCCTGACTGCGGCCACGGAGGTCATCATGAACCCGCCCGATTCGATTGCGGAGGGCCAAAGCGTCAGCGTCGAGAAACCCGAGGCCGCCGCATCTTCGGTGCGTGGGGAATGAAACTCGCCATGATCCGCACCTCCCCCATTTCCGTGCGTGCAGCCGCCAGCATGCTGATCCTGGGCCTGTGCTCGGCCTGTTCCACCGTGGGGCCGAACTATGAGCGGCCACAGCTGGAGCTGCCCGCCAACTGGAAAGCGCTACCGGCGGCGGACGAGTCCCGCTGGCACATCGCCGCACCGGCTGACGCAGCGCCCAGGCATGACTGGTGGGTCGTCTATGGCGACCCGGTGCTGAACGACCTGATGGATCGCTGCGTGGCCCGCAACTACAGCCTGCAGGCCGCGCTGACGCGCCTGGACCTGGCCCAGGCGCAAATCGCGATTCGGGGTGCGGCAGGCACGCCCCAGGTGCAAGCCGGCGCCACGGCGCAGCGCAGCCGCATTTCGGCCGACCGCCCCTTGGCCAACTATGCCGTGCCCAACCAAAGCACGGTGCAGAACGACTTCAAGCCCAGCCTTTCGGTCAGCTACGAATTCGACTGGCTGGGCCGCATCCGCCGCGATGTCGAAGGCGCCCGCGCCAGCGCGGAACAGACGCAGGCCGACATCGAGAACCTCCGTCTGCTATTGACGGCGCAGCTGGCGTCGAGCTACTTTACGCTGCGCCAGGCCGACCAGGAACAGGAGGTGGTGCAGGCTAACCTTGTGCTTCAGCGCAAGGTGCTCGACCTTCAAGTCAAGCGGCACCAACTGGGGTCGGCCACGCAAGTCGACCTGGAGCAGCAGCAAGCGCTCATCACCTCGACGCAGGCGCAGCTGGACCTGCTCAAGGCGCAGCGCGCGCAGCAGGAAAACGCCATTGCCACCTTGACAGGCACGCCGGCCGCCGAATTCACCCTTTCGGCCAGCGACCGCGTCACCGCCGTGCCCGCCCTGCCCGCCGGTCTGCCCAGCACCTTGCTGGAGCGCCGCCCCGACGTGGCCTCCGCCGAACGGGCCATGGCGGCGGCCAACGCTCAAATCGGCGTGAACCAGGCCGCGCGCTATCCCAACCTGATGCTGGCGCCGAATGTGGGCGGCTTTGAATCGAACACGCTCAGCCACTTGATCTCCACGCCGGCATTGATCTGGTCGCTCGGCATTGGCAGCTCCATGACGCTGTTCGACGGCGGGCGCATCGATGCGTCCGTCAATCAGGCCAAGGCGGCTTATGCCGGCACCGTCGCCAGCTACCGTCAGACCGTGCTGGCGGCGGTCGAGGAGACGCAGACAGCCCTGAGCAATCTGCAGCAGATGGCGCAGGCGGTGCGCGATCAGGACGAATCCGTCCGTCATCAAGACCGTGCCTTCCAGATCGGCCTGCTGCGTTATCGCGAAGGCCTGGACAACACGCTTCAACTCGCCGTTTCAGAGCAAAACCTGTTGACTGCCCAACGCAGCCAAACGCAGTTGCACGGCACTCAGCTGCAGTATTCCGTCACGCTGATCAAGGCCCTGGGCGGCGGCTGGGCGGGGCTGCACCAGCCTTGACCCGCCAGGCCGATGGCCTCGCCCACCGGGCCTGAGGCCGCACCTGGCCGCATGGCACAATGTGGCCCGCGGCGCGCAGCCGCGCCGCACGGTCCGCCGGCATTTTCTGCCCGTAGCTCAACTGGATAGAGCAATTGCCTTCTAAGCAATAGGTCGGGGGTTCGAGTCCCTCCGGGCAGGCCAGCCTCTCAGCGCGGCGCGTCAGGGCCTGCCAGATGGCGGTTGACCAGCTTGCCGACCGTGTCGCCTTTCTCCAGCCGTTCAAGGCTGCTGTTCAAGGACGCCAGCAGGGCCCTTGAGGCATCGCGCCCTTCCGGCACGCCAAGGTACAAGCGGCGCTCCGGCTCGCCTGGCAAGGGCTCCATGCCCAACTCCCCGGTTGAAATCTGATGCCCGAGCTTGGCATTCATCAAATAGAGGCCCGCAACTTCTTCGCGAGTGCCTACGGCGATGTCGCAGCGTCCCAGCTGCAATTTGGTCACCATTTGACCGAAGCTCTTCGTGGTGCCCTGGTCGATCGCCTGCGCAGGGATGCCGAAAGATTCATACTGATGCCCGCCCATGCCGCAGACTTTCAGGCTCGACATCTGCGCCGCGCTCGTCAGGGTCAGTCCATTCGGATACACCGTGCGGGAATACAGGTACACCCCATGGGTCGAATAAAAGGGGCGAGAAAGAAGCAGATGGTGCGAGCGGGCTTCGTCTTCGCCGACATCAAGCACCATGGCGTAGCGGCCGCTCTGGGCGTCCAGCATGCAGCGGCCCCAAGGCACGAGTTCGATGCGCAATTTCCAGCCCTGCTCGCGCGCGATCAGGCCCAGCAGGTCGATGGTCACGCCTGCGGCCCTGTTGTCCCGGTCGGACCCGGCCGGCATCGTGTAGACGAAAGGAGGCATTTCGGCCGAGTCCGCGCATGCGACCAGTTCGTCGGCGCGCGCCAGCGCAAAGCTGGTCAAGAGAACGAGGCCCAATGGCAATCTGAAGCATTCCATGTGTCCAATGACCTTAACACGCGCGAGGCCACGGATCATTGCGGCCTTCCCCTCAGAAAGAACTCTGGATGGCGAAGGACATCAGCGTTGAATTGCCGAAGAAGTCGTACCTCGACTCATCCACCGAAATGTCGTACTGGGCCTTGAGCGCCACGTTCTTGTTCAGGTCGTAACGCAGGGCGAAGGTCTGGGTCCGGCGCCCTTCGATGGGCGACCCGATGTTGTTGAAGGTGGTGGTGTAGTGCGACAAGGTATACATCCCCGTCCACGCGCCTTGCTTGTAGCCCCCGCCGGCCAGGAAGTAGTTGTAGGTCGAGCCCGTCCCGGCCTGCTGGAATCGATTGAATTCGCTGCGGGCGATGAAATGGCTACCGTCATAGTTCAGCGACAAGGCCCCGATGGACGTTCGGTCATTGTCGAGATTGACGGTGATGGTTCCGTCCGGATGGTGCGTCACCTGCTGGTCCTTGAACGTCATCAGCATGGCGCGAGCGCTCCAGACGCCGTCGCTGATCGTGACATAGCCGCCTGCAATGTCCCGCCACGCCTCGTCGGTGGGCTGCGTGTAGTAGATCTTCGTGTCGTAGGCATCGTTGCGGGTGTTGAAGCTGCCCGCCCATGCGTTGGCGTCCAGGGTCCAGGATCCGCCGTCGATCGCCCCGCTGTATGCCAGGTTGGCGCCGTCGTACGCGTAGATGGGCCAGCCGTAGACATCGGGGGCCGGACGCACCCAGGGATACGCCGTGCCGATGTAGAGGAAGTCGCTGTAGTAATAGAGCGGAATCCGCTTGCGGCCGACCTGGATGGTCCATTGATCATTCAAGGCATACGAAACGTACGCCCAGTCGACACTGGGACGGTAATTGTCGTTATGGGGTCGGGACAGCACCTGCATCGTGCCCGACAGGCTGTCATTGACCCGCAAGCTGCCCTGCAATCCCACCAGCGATTCCTGGTCGGCCTGCCAGCCTTTGGACTGCTCGTAGACGCCCACATACTCCCAGTTCTGGATGGTGCAGGGGCAGCTCCATTGCTGGTAAGTGCCTTGCTTGCCGCTGAGTACCTTGGCGACCGTGAGATTGGCGAATCCCGACAGGGAGAACTGCATGCCGTCGTCATCCGCCTTTGCCGGCTGGGCTGTCATGAAAAGCGCGTGGGCAGTCAAGGCCGCCATCAGTCTTCGCGTGAGATGCATATTCGGCCTCGGACTCATTTGACCTCGTACACGACCTTGACGCTGCCGTCGACGGCAGCGGCATCGATGTAGCCGATCAACGTGGGATTGCTTGACACCAGCTTCTTGACGGCGGCGCTGTCCCCGTTCTCCTGCGGTGGCGAACCCTTGCCGGTAAAGATCATGCGAGACCAATACGCCCTGACCTGGGCCTCGCTCTTCTCGGTCACTTGCCCATAGAACTGCACATAGGCCGGACTGCCCTGCACCTGGTCCACGGGCACAGCCTTGTTGCCGCTGGGAAAGGTCTTGACCGCGCCAAGAAAGATCGCGGCGACCTGATCGTGATTCAGCTTGGGAGAGGGATTGGAGGCTGCGACGACCACGGCGAGCGGGCCGGCCGCAACGGCCCGGCAGCCCAGTGCCAACACCGCGCCCCACCACATGCGGCATCTGAGAACAGGCAACAAGGGTGGCCTCACAAAACCTCCGCACACCATGCCATGGACCGCAGGGGCAGCCAGCCGCCCGGCGCTACCACCCATAGCCCCCACCGCGAGCCGATGGAATGCTGTTTCCAAGGGGTGTAATTCGCGCCGGTTACAACAATGAGCGCCACCATCTACCTACTCATTCAGACAAATCCAGTTTGCCCACCTGGTTTTCATTTGACAAGCTGCGGTTTCTACGCATGAGAATTCAAACTTGCCCCCATCAAAGTTGGACTATAGTCATGCCGGAATTCAAGACCCCTGCCAGCCGGATTTTCGATGCCGCCCAGGGCCTCTTGCCATGACATGCAACAGGTCTCGTACCTTCTTCTCTCAGCCGGAAGGACTCATTCGCACTGCCGGAAGGCACGGCTCTTTTCTTGCCCATCGATTCGGGTCCCACGCGCGGATCGACATGCAAGCGTGTCTTCAAAACAAACCCCTGGCAGAGAGCAGATTGAGAGCGGTATTGAATGGGCAATGCAGTAACGCCATCCAATCCAAGCACCGACAAAAGGTTTGATCCATCGGCCTGGCGCAATCGTGCCAGGCGCTACGTCGTCTACGGAGGCGTGTTTCTTTCCATCGTGCTGACGCTTGCCATCGCCGTGGCGGCGATCGACCAATTGCGCGACATGGCCAGGCAACGGGCCATATTGAGCACCCAGAACCTGGCCTCTTCCGCGACGCTGACATTCGACAGCATCATCGACACCATCGATGGCGCCTTGCTCAGCGCCAAGGACGAGATTGAGGAACAGGTGGCGTCCAGGTCGAAATTCAAGCAGTCGATCTCCGAATTCCTGGCGCAACAGCAGAGCCATCTGCCCGTCGTGTCCTTTGTTCGAGCCACCAACGAATTTGGCGACGTCATCGAAGGCGCCGGCATCAAGACGCCTTACATCCGCATTGCCGATCGCGACTACTTCTCCAGGCAACGCGACAACCCCAACGCGGGGCTGGTGGTGGGCACGCCCATCTTCAGCCGAATCAACCACCGCTGGGCCTGGGTGTTTTCACGGCGCATCAACAAGCCCGACGGGTCTTTTGGCGGCGTGGTCTATGCCACGCTGTTGATCGACGGGATCGACCGGGTGCTGATGCAGATCAAGTTGGTCGAAGGCCAGTCCATCACGCTGCGTCACGCCGATCTTGCATTGATTGCAAGCCGCGACGAAACGAAGCATGAACAGCTTGAGGACATCGGCAACAGGGCCGTCTCGACCGAGTTCGCGTCCGCCCTGCGCAGCAATCCCGACGAAGGCAACTTCACCGAAGCATCACGGACGATGTCCTACCGTAGAAGCGGCCGGCACGAATTCCTGATCACCGTCGGCATACCTGACACGGCCATTTTTTCGGAATGGCAAAGGCAGCTCCGCGTCACCTCCATCACGGTGGCCACACTGATCGCCGTGAACCTAACCTTGCTGCTCCTGGTGCGGCGCGCCTGGCTGCGCCAGACCCGTGACCTTGCAGCACTCAACGAGGTTCAGGAGTTGGCCAGCCTGGCCAGCTATGAAATCAATTTGCAGACCGGCGACATCAAGGTCTCGCGCAATATGTATGCAGTCTTGGGCATAGAGCCGCGCCATGCGATGACCGTGGACAACTGGATTGCCTTGATTCCGGAGCCCCCTCGCTCTGAAATTCGGAACTACTTCAATCACATTGTCGCAAACCGGCTTCCGTTCATTCGCGAATATCCCATCATCCGCCGCGACAATGGCGAACAGCGCTGGATGTTCAGCAAGGGTCAGCTGCACATGGGCTCCAGCGGCCAGCCGATCGCCTTGATGGGCACGCTGCAGGACATCAGCGAACGCAAGCGGGCCGAAGACGAGATCAAGAACCTCGCCTATTTCGACAGCCTCACCGCCCTGCCCAATCGTCGTCATTTGATCGACAGCCTGAAACATGAACTGGCTCAAAACTCGCGACGGACCTCGACCAGCGCGCTGTTGCTGATCGACCTCGACAACTTCAAATCGCTCAACGACACGCGCGGGCACGATGTCGGCGACCTGCTCCTGAAAGAGGTGGCTCACCGGCTGAGCAGGTGCACGCGCGAAGCGGATATCGTGGCGCGCCTGGGCGGCGACGAATTCGTGGTCGTGCTCACCGAATTGAACGAGCACCCGCACAACGCGGCCATGGCCGTCGAAATGATCTGCGAAAAGATTCTGGCCGAACTCAACCGCCCGTATGCCTTGTCAGGACACACCTACCACAACACCTGCAGCATCGGGGTGGCGCTGTTCGCCGGCCCGCGGCAATCCGTGGACGAGCTGATGAAACGCGCCGACATGGCGATGTACCAGGCCAAGGCAGCCGGCCGCAACGCCGTGCGATTCTTTGATCCGGAAATGCAGGCAGCCGTCAGTGCCAGGGTTTCGATGGAAAACGACCTGCGCCAGGCGGTCGAATTGGGGCAGTTCGTGCTGCACTTCCAGCCCCAGCTCGACTTGCAAGGCCGCGTGATTGGCGCCGAGGCCCTGGTGCGTTGGCAACATCCAGTCAAGGGCCTGGTCGCGCCGGCCGAATTCATTCCCCTGGCCGAAAGCACGGACCTGATCCTGCCGCTTGGCGAATGGGTGCTGCGCACGGCCTACTCGCATTTGCTCGCCTGGTCGTACCAGCCGAAAATGACGGGACTGACCCTGGCGGTGAACGTGAGTGCGCGCCAATTCAGCGCGCCGGGTTTTGTCGACCAGGTCAAGGCCGTGATCGAGCTGGCGCCGCCCCTGTCCGCCCGACTGAAACTTGAACTGACCGAAGGCCTGCTGCTCGAGGACGCAGAAGCCGTGATCTCGAGAATGGTCCACCTCAAGTCCGCGGGCGTCGGCTTCTCCATGGACGATTTCGGAACCGGTT
The DNA here is from genome assembly GCA_019234815.1 of Burkholderiaceae bacterium. Lineage (GTDB taxonomy): Bacteria > Pseudomonadota > Gammaproteobacteria > Burkholderiales > Burkholderiaceae_C > JAFALA01. The sequence continues at coordinate 21,051 of JAFALA010000032.1, forward strand.
ATTCGTCCTTGTCGTATCTCAAACGACTGCCGCTGGATCAATTGAAGATCGACCAATCCTTCGTGCGCGACGTGCTGACCGATCCGAATGACGCCGTGATTTCCAAGACCATCATCGCCCTGGGCCAGACGCTGGGCTTGAATGTGATCGCCGAGGGCGTCGAATCGCTGGAACAGCGAGACTTCCTCGCGCAGGCCGGATGCCACTGCTACCAGGGCTATTTCTTCAGCAAGCCATTGCCCATCGCCGAGTTCGAATCCTATGTGCGCCGCCAGAATGCGGCGAACATTTGAGTCATTCGGTCAAGCGCGCGTCAATCCAGGCCCGCGCCGACTCCAGCGTCTCGAAGGCCTGCGCCGGAACGCCGTTCTCGACATAGCATCGCAAATAGAGGGCCGTCATCAAGGCCGCGCCCTCGACGTCGGGGCTCATGACCAAGGCACAAGCCGCGGGGCTCCTGCCGCTCTGCGCCCGTGATCTGACATTGCGCGTCAACAGCGTCAGCGCGCTCAGCGAGGTCAGGGCGCTGGACTGGAACACCACGATCACGGCCCATTTTCCCAATCGGATCAATTCGTCCAGCAGCCCGGCAGATTGCCCTTGCAGGTGGTCGATGAATTCGGCATTGAACGGTCCTTGCACCGTGCATATCAGCACCTGGCCATCCAGCCGGAACTGGAAACGGCCAAGCACCGGAGAACGTCCGTCGCTGCCGTCGTCCAAGCTGCCCGCCATCGATGCCACGCCCGATCTCCCCACTTGCCGTCCGCCAACCTCATGGCCCGGCCTCAATGTAGCCGATGCGGGTGGCCAAAAGAAAAAGCCCCGACGCGAAGTCGAGGCCGAATGTCCGCCAAGCAAGTCAGACGGACGCCCTGCAACAGCAGGGAGCGTTTCCAGAAGGTTGACGCTCAGGGGCAGTCTAACGAGCCGATGTAGGCCGCCTACCCCTGAAATAAGGGTGAGCAACCCCGCATATGGGTGGCATCCTCGTCCCGGGCGCAGCCGCCTAGCCCTGTCCCTTATCGTTTGGCTGCGCGAGCGCTGTCGCCCTTGGCTACCGCACTCAGGAAAAGTTCCGCAACGGATCGCACGTCCTTGAGCTGGCGCAGTCGTCCCCGTGAGGTCGGATCGGACAGGAGTTCGGCGATCTGGGCGAACAGCTGCAGATGCAGATGGGGATCCTGGCGCGGCATCAGCAGTGCAAGCACCAGGTCGACAGGCTCATCGTCAGGCGCATTCAGCGCGATGGGTTTGGCCAGCCGCAGGAAGATGGCCATGGGCTTGTCCAATTTGTCGACCCGCGCATGCGGCAAGGCCACGCCGTGCCCGAGCGACGTGGAGCCCAGCGCCTCGCGCTCCAGCAAGCCTTCGCGAACCTCCTGCTCGCTCAAGCCGCTGCGGCGGGCCAGTCGGTTCGCCAGCATCTGGCGCAGGCTGCGCTCGTCGCTCACGCGCAGGTTAAGCTCCACGTCCTGTGCGCGTATCCACTGCCCCATCGCACCGGCGTCAAATTGCCCGTCGACATTCTTCACCGCGGCCTGCACCTCAATCTCGACCTTGTAGGCCGGGTTGATCAAGTGCGTGGCAATGGTCGTGCGCGCCGGCGCCTGGCCCGGCTGCACCCAGTCGTCCCAGACCGAATTCATGGCCGCATAGTCGCCCGCCGACGCGAGAAAGATCCTGACCATGGAGATGTGCTCGCGTCCGGCGCCCGCCTTGGCCAGCAAGCGATCCACGATGCCCAGCACCTGCCGTGTCTGCCCGGTGACGTCCAGCGAGGTGTTTTCCGCGACCTGGCCGGAAATGTGAATCAGCCGCGTGTCGGCCACCGTCACCACGGTCATTTCACTGAATCTGGCGCCGACTTCAAATCGTTCAATGGTCATTGCGGGCTCGTGTCGAATGGGAAATGGATGTGCTCAAGGATGCATCGCGCCGGATGTGCTGACAATCGAATCTTGGCGATTCCACCAACCCCCGCCGAGGGACTGGAACAGCAGCGCGGTGTCGCTCAACCGGTTGGCTTGCGCAATCTGGACATTGGCTTGCGCCTGCAGGGCGCCCTGCTCGGCCAGTATCACTGCCAACGAATGGGTGTCGCCCAGTTCCAGTTGCCGCCGGGTGATGGCCAGCGTCCGGTCGGCCGCGCGCTGGTTGTCGATCGCAATACGCAGGGCCTGGGTATCGACCTGTATCGATTGCAGGCTGTCCGCCACGTTCTGGTATGCGCTGATCACGGTGGCACGGTACTGCGCCACGGCCGCGTCGTATTCGGCGCGCGCCGCCAGTTCGCGGTGCTTGAGCGCACCGGCGTCAAACACCGGCTGGGTGACGCTCGCCGCCAGCGTCCAGAACCTCGAACCCGGACTGAACAGATTGCCCAAGGTGTAGGCCGACGAACCCCAGGCATTGACCCCCAGCTCGACATTGGGCAGTCGGGCCGCCACGGCCACGCCGATGCCCGCGCTGGCCGATTGCAGCTGCGCCTCGGCCGCCAGCACGTCGGGGCGCCGGTCCACCAGCGTCGAGGGCACGGTCAGCGGCACCTCTTCGGGCAGATGCAGCTGCGCGAGCGAAAACTCGGCGGCCAAGGCGTCGGAAGGCAGGCGTCCCGCCAGGGCCTTGATCAAGTCGCGCTGCAAGGCCAACTGCTTCTCAAGGGGCGGCAAGGCCGCCTGCAAGCCCGCCATCTGGGCCTCCTGCAGGATCAGGTCGGTCTGCGCGACCTGTCCCAATTCGAGCTGGCGGCGGTAGCTGGCCACGATGCGCTGCTGCAACTCCACTTGCCGCCGGGCCGCGTCGATCTGCTCGCGCAGCGCCGCCTCCTCGATCACGGCCACCACCACATTGCTCGTCAAGCTCAGGTAGGCCGCCTCCAGCTGCCAGCGCTGGTTGTCGGCCTGGGCCTGCAGGGACTCGACCTGGCGGCGGTTGGCGCCGAACACATCCGGCGTGTAGGACACCTCCAGCTGCAGCGTGTGCAGGGTGTAGTAGCTCGCGCCGCTGGACGCCGGACTGGCCAGAGAGTCCGCAATGCGTTGACGCGATCCGGCATAGCTGACGCTGGCGTTGGGATAGTACGCCGCCTGTTGCGCCTTGACGTTGTGTTCGGCCGCCTGCAGGGCCGCCTGCGCCGCCACGATCGAGGGGTTGTTGTCCAGGCTCGCGCGCACCAGCTCGTCGAGCGCGGGCGACTTGAACATTTCCCACCACTTCGCGGGCAGGTCCGCGTCGGCGTGCAGGCGCTGGACCGGGACCGTATCGCCCGCGCTCAGCGACTCCGGTGCCGGCGACTCGGTATAGCGCTCGGCATGCGCCACCGCGGGACGCTGGTAGTCGGGCCCGACGGCGCAGCCCGCCAACACCGCCGCGCACAACACGGCGCACAACACCTTACACAACGCCGCGGCAGGCGCTTTCAAATCAACAACGTTTGCATTCATCAACGTTCGCTCCGTTGTTGCCTGCCCCAGGTCTTGCCTTCGAAGAAGCGCTCCACCGTGTAGTACAGGGTCGGCAGCACCAGCAAGGTCAGGAAGGTCGACACAATCAGGCCGCTGACCACCACGGTCGCCACGCCGCGCTGCACATCGGTGCCGACGCCCGTCGCCAATGCGGCGGGCAACATGCCGATGGAGGCCACGGTGGCCGTCATCAGGACGGGTCGAAGCCGCTCAGTGGCCGCCGCGATGATGCTCTCGTCCAGAGGCAGGCCTTCGCCGCGCACGCGGCGGAAATTGGCCACCATGATGATGCCGTTCTGCACCGAGACGCCGAACAAGGCGATGAAGCCCACGGCCGAGGCCACGTTCAGGGTGGCGCCGGTGGCATGCAGCGCAATCAGGCCGCCCAGTGCCGCCAGGGGCACAACGCCCAGCACCAGCAGGGTCTGCCGCACCTTGCCGAACTGGAAGAACAGCAGCACCGCCATGAAGATGAACACCAGGCTCAGGATGAACACCAGCCGCCGCGCCGCGCGCCGCTCGTTCTCGAACTGGCCCGCCCATTCCAGGCGATGCTGCTGCGGGTCGAACTTGATCTCGGCGTCGATGCGCTGCTGCGCTTCGGCCAGGTAGGAACTCAGGTCACGGTCGCGGTTGTCGATGCGCACGGTGATCTGCCGCTCATTGAGCTCGTGCGAGATGGTGCTCTCCCCGGTCTTGTACGACAGCGACGCCAGCTGCGCCAGCGCCACCTTGACGCCGCCCGTCCCGGTGACGGTCAAGGCCCCCAGGGATTCCAGGTCGGACTTGGCCGAGCGGGGGAAACGCACGGTCACGTTGTAGATCCGGTCGCCCACGTAGACCGTGGACACCGGCGCACCGCCCACGCCGGTCTGGATCAACATGGCCGCGTCGGCGACATTGACGCCGAATCGCGCCGCCGCCTCGCGGTCGATCTTCACGACCAACTGAGGAATCGGCGGTTCCTGGAACAGCGAAGCCGAAGCGGTGCCACGGATCGTGCGCAGGATGTCGACCACCTGGGTGCCGATGCGTCGGTTCTCCGCCAGGTCAAAACCGTAGACACGCAGCACCAGCGGGCTGTGGGCGCCGCCAATCATGTCGTTGACGCCGTCGATGATGGGCTGGCTGATGCCGACGTCAAAGCCCGGCAACTGCTGCAGGCGAGCGTTCAAGCGGCGTATGAAATCGGCCTTTGACTCCCCCGCAGGCCATTCGCCGTAGGGCTTGAGGCCGACCGGCACCTCGATGTGCGAGGGCGTCCAGGGGTCGGTGCCGTCGTCGCTGCGGCCCAGTTGCGTCACCACATAGGACACCTCCGGGAACTCGCGCAGGGTGCGGCGCAGGTCGCTGGCCATCTCGCTGGCCTTGTCGAGCGAAAGGCCCGTGGGCATCTGCACCTGCAGCCACAGGGCGCCTTCGTCCAGCTCGGGCAGGAACTCGCGGCCCACCGTGGCGCCCAGCCCCACCACCGCCGCCAGCACCACGGCCGAGGTCACGTAGACAATCCCGGGGCTGCGCAGCAATCGGCTCAATACCAGGCGATAACGCGCCGTCACCCACTCCAGCGGCTTGTTATGGAACACCTTCCTGGGCATGCGCAGCGCAACATAGGCCAGGCCAGGAATCAGGGCCAGGGCCGCCAGCAAGGCGCCGAACAGCGCGTAGCCCACCGTCAGCGCCATCGGCGAAAAAAGCTTGCCCTCGGCGCGCTCGAACGCAAACAAGGGGAAATAGGCGGAAATGATGACCAGCGTGGCAAAGAAGATTGGGCGCGCCACGTGGCTGGTGGTTTCCAGCACGTCGTCTTCGGTCAGCGGCTGGTCCGGGATGTCTTCGCGGCGCCGCAGCAGCGCCTCCATCACGACGATGGCGCCGTCGACGATGATGCCGAAGTCGATCGCACCCAGCGAGAACAGATTGGCCGGCATGTGCGTGACGTTCATGGCGATGAACACCGTCACCAGCGCCAGCGGAATGACCACGGCCGCCACCAGCGCGCTGCGCGGACTGCCCAGGAACAGGATCAGCACGATGCAGACCAGGCCCACGCCTTCCAGCACCGTGTGCGTCACCTTGGTCACCGTCAAATGCACGAGGCCGTCGCGGTCGATGTACGGGACCAGGCGCACGTTCATCGGTGCCAGGCGCTTTTGCAACTCCTCGACCTTGGCATGCACGCCTTCGAGCACATGCGAGGGATTCTCGTACTTGAGCAGCAGCACGATGCCTTCGATCGTGTCGGGATTGGTGTCTTTGCCCAGAATCCCCTCGCGCTCCTGGTGCCCGATCCTGAGCTTGCCCAGGTCGCGCACCAGCACCGGCACGCCATTGCTCTGCGTCACCACGGTCGCGCCCAGGCCGTCCAGGTCGTGGATCTGGCCGATGCCGCGCACCACGTAGCCCTGCTCGCCGCGTGAAATGCGTCCGCCGCCGGCGTTTTGCGAGCCGCTGTTGATCGCGCTGACCACGTCGTCCATCGCGATGCCGTAATGATCGAGCTGGCTCGGATCGAGTTCGAGCTGGAACTCCTTGGTGAAGCCGCCGAAGTTGTTGACGTCGGCCACGCCCGGCACCTGCCTGAAGGCCGGCATCACGATCCAGCGCTGGATCTCCGACAGCTCCATCAGGTTCTTGGTGTCCGATTCCAGCGTGTAGCGGTAGATTTCCCCGACAGGGCTGGACACCGGATCCAGCCCGGGCTGAATACCCGGCGGCAGCGTCACCTGCGAGATGCGCTCCATGATGCGCTGGCGCGCAAAGTAATCTTCCGTGCCGTCCTTGAACACCAGCGTGATCAGCGACAGCGCGAAGGTGCTGCTGGAGCGCATGGTCACGAGCCCAGGGGTGTTGGCCAATGCGCGCTCGAGCGGCGTGGTGATCTGCTGCTCGATCTCCTCGGCGGCAAGACCTGGCACCTGGGTGGTGACCTGCGCGGTCACATCGCTGATGTCGGGATAGGCCTCCACCGTCATGCGGGTCCAGGAGTAGTAGCCATAAACGACGATGGCCAGCGTCATCACCCACACCAGCAGGCGGCGCCGGAAACACAGCGCAATGAACTGGTTAATCATTCAGCAGCACCCCGCCACGCGTGACGACCCGCTCGCCAGGCTTGAGCCCGGAGAGGATGCGAACCATCTCGCCATCCTCGCTGCCCAACTCCACCGTCCGCCGGCTGAACACCCAGGGGGCGGTCTCGACCAGGACCGTCGTGGTGTCGTTGTTCATCAGCAGCGCCGAGGTCGGCACCGTCACGGTATCGGCTTGCTGAACGGCGAAGGCCGCGGTGGCGAACATGTTCGGCTTCAGGCGACCGTCCGCGTTGGCGAATTCGATGCGGACCTTGGTCCTGCGCGTATCGGGTTCCAACAGGGGGCTGACCAGGCTTACGCGACCATGCCAGGTCTGTCCCGGATAGGCTGCCAGCGTGATGTCCACGCCCTGCCCTTTCTTGATGGCGCCGACCTGGTGCTCGGCAAGCTGCGCGGTCACCCAGACACGGTCCAGTTTGGCCAAGGTGAGCAAGGTGGCCGTGGGGTCGTTGACGTAACTGCCGGCCGCGACATTCAGCGCCGTCACGGCGCCCTCGCTCGGGGCACGCACGTCCAGCAAGCGCGACTGCGGGCTCATGCGCCCGTCTCCCAGCAATGTCTTCAACCTGGAACGGGCGCGCACGTCTTCGGCAAGGGCCTGGTTGTAGCTGCTCTGGGCTGCTTCCAGATCCTTCACGGCGTTGGCGCCCGCGTCCATCACGCCGCGCGCACGTTCCAGGGCGCGCTTGGCCAGGTCCAATGCATCGGCGGCTTTCTCGGCGTCGGAACGGGCCTGGTCCAGATCCGGCGAGGCGATTTCAAGCAGCACCTCGCCTTTCTTGACCTGCGCGCCCAGCCCCACCTTGAGCGCGACCAGGCGGCCTGTGAGCGGCGCCAGCACGTTGACCACCTGCGCAGGATTGGCCTCCACCACCGCAGGCGCGCTCAATGCGTGCGCACTCGCCTTCACACCCACGCTGGCCACGAGCAGGCGCTTGCGCAGCGGCGACTGCTCGGGCACCGTGATTTTTCCGCCCTCATGAATCGCCAGAGGCGCCGGTTCAGCCGCCGACGCATCGGCTGCGCCGGCCTGAAACGGGTTCAGCAGCAGGGCCCACAACACAAGCCGGTATCGGGTCGGAATTTTCGAAATCCAAGGCCTGAATGTTTGAGAGGTGGCGCTGATTTGCGGCATCTGCATGCGTCCTGGTTGCGTTGTCGTCAGGCTCCTCGCCATGACGGGCAAGAAGACTGGCGATTCTCCCGCACATCCGGACCATCGTTCATGATAGAAATATGACAGGACCCTGCCTTCCCCCGGCCCGCGGACCGGGTCGACAACCCCAGGCCCATTGATGCCATTGGAAGCCACCGGAAATGTGCTAGAAAATGCCATCCACCCGTTCTGGAGGTTTGCATGAATGCACCACACCATCGGCTCGAGGACCTGTTTGCCCAACTGGGCCTGGCCTCCAGCACCCAAGGCATCGAGGCCTTTCTGAGCACCCATGCCCCCATTCCCGCCGACGTTCCGCTGGCGGACGCGCCGTTCTGGACGGAAGCGCAATCCAAGCTGCTGAAGGAAGAAATGCTGGGCGACGCGGATTGGGCCGAGGTGGTCGACCAGCTCAACCTGGCCCTGCACCAAACCAACGCTTAGCGTCTCCACATGCAAGATGCCCGCCAAAGCGTTCAGCTGGCGGGCATCCTGGCTTGTAGGGGCATCAGCCCCTCACCGGCGCCGGCGTTCGGATCAGGTGGTCGAATGCGCTCAGGCCGGCCTTCGCGCCGTCGCCGGCAGCAATGACGATCTGCTTGAACGGCACCGTGGTGACGTCTCCCGCGCCGAACACCCCTGGCACCGAGGTCTGCCCCTTGGCGTCGACGATGATCTCGCCATGCTTGCTCAGCTCGACCACGCCCTTGAGCCATTCGGTGTTGGGCACCAGGCCGATCTGCACGAACACGCCTTCGAGCTCGACGTGATGCGCTTCTTGCGTGGCGCGGTCCACGTAGCGCAGGCCGTTGACCTTGCTGCCGTCGCCGGTGATTTCGCTGGTCTGCGCCCGGGTGTGGATCTCCACGTTGGGCAGGCTCTTGAGCTTGTCCACCAGCACGGCGTCGGCGCGCAGCGCGTCGGCGAATTCGAGCAAGGTGACGTGAGAGACGATGCCTGCCAGGTCGATGGCGGCCTCCACGCCGGAGTTGCCGCCGCCGATCACGGCCACGCGCTTGCCCTTGAACAAGGGCCCGTCGCAATGCGGGCAATAGGCCACGCCACGGTTGCGGTATTCCTTTTCGCCCGGCACGTTGACCTCGCGCCAGCGCGCCCCGGTGGCCAGGATGACGCTGCGGCTCCTCAAGGTGGCGCCATTGGCCAGGCCTACGGAGATCAGTCCACCGGCCGCTTCAGCCGGCAACAGGCTGACGGCGCGCTGCGCCGTCATGACGTCGACCTCGTAGTCGCGCACGTGCTGCTCCAGCGCGGCGGCAAACTGCGGGCCTTCGGTGTGGCGCACCGAGATGAAGTTCTCGATGCCCAGGGTGTCCAGGGTCTGCCCGCCAAAGCGTTCGGCCAGCACGCCGGTGCGTATACCCTTGCGCGCGGTGTAGACGGCCGCCGCGGCGCCTGCAGGCCCGCCGCCGACGATCAGCACCTCGTAAGGCGCCTTCTGCGCCAGCTTGGCCGCATCGCGCTGCGCAGCGCCGGTGTCGATCTTGGCCAGGATCTGCTCGACACCCATGCGCCCTTGGCCGAAAGGTTCGCCGTTCAGGAAGATGCTGGGCACGGCCATGATCTGGCGCTGCTCGACTTCGGCCTGGAACAGCGCGCCGTCTACCGTCTCCACGCGGATGGCCGGATTCAGCACCGCCATCAGGTTCAGCGACTGGACGACTTCGGGGCAGTTCTGGCACGACAGCGACATGAATACTTCGAAGCGGAACTCGCCCTGCAGAGACTGGATCTGCTCGATCACATCGGCTTCCAGCTTGGGCGGATGGCCGCCGACCTGCAGCAGCGCGAGCACCAGGGAGCTGAATTCGTGGCCCATGGGGATCGCGGCAAATCGGATGCCCATATCGGCACCGGCACGGTTCAAGGTGAACGAGGGTCTGCGGACCTTGTCGTCAGCTTCGCCGTAGCTGATCAGCGGCGACAAGGCCGAGACTTCCTGCAGCAGCTCGCGCATTTCACGCGCGCTGTCGCTGGCGTCCAGCGAGGCCCGGATCTCGATCGGAAGGGTGACACGCTCAAGGTAGGCCTTGAGCTGTTCTTTGAGGCTGGCATCCAACATGGCGGCTCCTGGTGCGGTGTTTCGGGCGTGGCTCGGCGAGCCACATTGAAAACATCCAGCTGGAGCTGCTAAGGATGCAGCACCTGGATGCTTTCAGCGTCGCTCAGGAAGCTGTGGAGGGAGGCCGCCCGCCCCGTCAGGACAGGCAGCCTTGCTTGTTTCAAGACAAGCTGAAGGTCAGCGGATCAGGACGGCAGACTCAGATCTTGCCGACCAGGTCCAGCGAAGGCTTCAGCGTGCTGGCGCCCGGGGTCCACTTGGCGGGGCAGACTTCACCCGGATGCGAGGCCACGTACTGGGCCGCTTGCACCTTGCGCAGCAGTTCCTTGGCATCGCGGCCGATGCCGTTGTCATGGATCTCAGCGATCTTGATTTCGCCTTGGGGGTTCACCACGAAGGTGCCGCGCAGCGCCAGGCCTTCTTCTTCGATCATCACGTCGAAGTTGCGGGTCAGCGTGCCGGTCGGGTCACCGACCAGCGGGTACTTGATCTTGGCGATGGTGTCGGACGTGTCGTGCCAGGCCTTGTGGGCAAAGTGCGTGTCGGTCGACACGCCGTAGATTTCAACGCCCAGCTTCTGGAATTCGGGGTACACATCGGCCAGGTCGCCCAGCTCGGTCGGGCAGACAAAGGTGAAGTCGGCCGGATAGAACACGAACACGCTCCACTTGCCTGCCACGGTGGCATCGCTGACGTCGACGAACTTGCCGTTCTGGAACGCCGTGGCCTTGAAGGGCTTGATCTTGCTGTTGATGATGGACATGGGTGTCACTCCTGTTGGGTGGGAAAAAACTTCAGAACGGAACGAATCATATCGAGTCGTTCAGCGGTGCAGGTTTGATAAAACAAATCGCGCTGATTGGCACAACCTATTGATATCAACTATTGAAATTTTCCCCCGATAGCCAACCCGTCACAGCTCCAAAGCCAGCAATTCCTCCACCGTCTGGCGCCGACGGATCAGGCGGCTGCCGCTGCCATCCACCAGCACCTCGGCGATCAAGGGCCGCGAGTTGTAGTTGCTCGACATCGAGGCACCGTAAGCCCCCGTGTGATGGATCACCAGCAGATCACCGACCCGCGCGCCGGGCAGGTCTCGCGGCAGGACCGTACCGCCCTCGCCCTGCGTGAACACGTCGCCCGATTCGCACAGCGGCCCGGCCACCACCGTGGGGCGGGCTGCCGGCAACACACCGTCCTTGGGCAGCAGCGTCATGGCATGAAAGCTGCCGTACATGGCCGGACGCATCAGCTCGTTGAAGCCGGCATCGACCAGCACGAAATGATTGGAACCCACGTTCTTGGTGGCCCGCACCTCGGCCAGCAGGCAGCCCGACTCGGCGACCAGGTAGCGGCCCGGCTCGATTTCCAGGCCCAGCGCATGGCCCATCAAGACCTCGGCTTGCTTGCGTGCGGCATCCCAAAGCCCGTGGTAATGCGCCACGTCGACCACCGGATCGTCCTCCCGATAGGGGATGGACAGGCCGCCGCCCGCCGAGATGGCCCGCAGATCGTGTCCTGCCGCCTTCACCTGCCCCACCAGATCCAGCATGGCACCGCAGACCTGGGACAGGTGCTCGTAGTCGACGCCCGAGCCGATGTGCATGTGCAGGCCCTCGAGCTTCAAGCCATGCTGGCGAATGGCCGTCAGCGCGATGTGCAGATCGGCGTGCCAGATGCCGTGCTTGCTGTGCTCGCCGCCCGTGTTGGTCTTGTTGCTGTGGCCGTGTCCGAAGCCCGGGTTGATGCGCAGCCAGACCGGATGGCTTGGCGACGCCTCGCCCAGTTGATGCAGCATGTCGATGGAGCCGGCATTGACCGGGATTCGATGCTCGATCACGGTCTGCAAGGTCTCGCGGTCCAGCAAATCGGCGGTGAAGACGATCTCGGACGCCGCCGTGCCGGCCCGATAGCCCGCCGCCAGTGCGCGAAGAATCTCGCCGCGCGAGACCGCGTCGACCTTCACGCCCTGCTCGCGCATCAAGCGCAGGATGTGCGTGTTGGAGCAGGCCTTCTGGGCAAAACGGACCGCATCAAACGCCTTCAGCGCCTGGATGCGCGCGCGAATCACCGCCGCGTCGTAGACCCACAGCGGACTGCCGTAGGTCTGGGCCAGGCTCCACAGTTGTGATGCGGCAAAGGTCTGGATCTTGAGTTCGGGCATGGCGGACTTTCGAAAGAGGGCAAATCACACCCTGCGCAGCATGCCTGCGCTAATCCATTCATACAAATGCTTTTGAGTCGATAATCAATTCATATTTGATATGAATTGACATGGGCAAGATCCAGCACCGCCACATCGAGGTCTTTCGCGCGGTCATGACGGCCGGCAGCGTCACGGGCGCCGCTGCCCTCCTGCACACCTCGCAACCCACCGTCAGCCGGGAGCTGGCTCGCTTCGAATACCTGCTCGGCTACGCACTGTTCGAGCGCAGCCAGGGCCGGCTCAAACCGACGGCACGTGCGCTGGCCCTGTTCGACGAGGTGCAGCGTTCCTATCAAGGCCTGACCCAGGTGCTGGCGCGTGCCGAGGAACTCGGCCGCGCACAGCACGAAACCTTGAACGTGCTGTGCCTGCCGGCCCTGAGCCATGCCCTGCTGCCGGGCGCCTGCGCCCGCTTTCTGCGGCAGCACGAGGCTGCCCGAATCAGCATCACCCCGCAGGAATCGCCGCTGCTGGAAGAGTGGATGAGTGCACAGCGCTTCGACCTCGGCCTCAGCGAGCAGCACCAGGCGCCGGCCGGTGCGACACACCAGTTGCTGCTGAGCCTGGACGAGGTCTGCGTGCTACCCGCAGGGCACAAGCTGCTGGCCAAGCCGATCCTGCAGCTGCAGGACTTCGAGGCGCAGGATTTCGTCAGCCTGGCGGCGGACGACAGCTACCGGCTGCAGTTTGATGCGCTGTTCAGCCAGGCCGGCGTCCAGCGCCGGCTGCGCGTGGAAACGCACAGCGCCGTGGCCGTCTGCGCCCTGGTGGCGCAAGGGCTGGGGCTGGCCATCGTCAACCCGCTCACGGCCCTGGCCTGCGCCAGCGACGCGCTGCATCTGCGCCGCCTGGCCGTCTCGGTGCCGTTTCAGGTGGGTGTGCTGCTGCCGCAATACCGCCCCATGCCCGGGCTGGTGCAGGACTTCGTGTCAGCCTTGTGCGCCGAAGCCCAGGAACTCAGTCTGGCCTTGCTGGCGAACCTTCAGGCCCGCTCGATGCGGGCATAGGCCGAATGGTTGTGACAAGCCACAAAGATACTCGTAGTCAGGCTTGCGCAATCGCAGCCCCGGCGCTCGCGCCGGGCCAAGCGTAGCTTGGGCTTATGCCCGCTCTATGCGGGCATAAGCGCTGTGATTGTGAATTGATTCGAAGTTCTCGACGTCCGCCGTATAGCGGCCAATACGGGGCTCGGCATTCAGGCGCAAGGCCACGTCGCGCACCAGGTCCTCGACGAACTTGGGGTTTTCGTAGGCCCGCTCGGTGATCCACTTTTCGTCGCTGCGCTTGAGCAAGGGCCAGATTTCACTGGAGGCGCTCTCCTCGGCGAAGCGGACCAGTTCGGGCAGGCTCAGGCTGTCGTCCTTGAGTTCCACGCGCAGCGTGACCAGCGAGCGCTGGTTGTGTGCGCCGTAGTCGGAAATTTCCTTGGAGCAGGGGCACAGACTTTTGACCGGCACCGCCACCTCCAGCCACACCGAAGTCTGGCCGGCACGGGTTTCAGACAGCAGCATCCCTTGGTAGTCCAGCATGCTCTCGATGCCCGACACGGGCGCGCGCTTGCGGATGAAGAACGAAAAGCGGACCTCGATGCGACCTTCCACGGCCTCCAGCTTGGACAGCATCTGCGCATGCAGGCTGCGCAGGCCGGCGGCGTCCAGCGGCTCGTGCAGGGCGTCCAGCCAGGCCACGAAGCGCGACATGTGGGTGCCCTTCTTCTCGGCCGGCAGGCTGACGTCCAGCGTCCATTGCCCCACGGTCGGCTGCGCCTTGCCGCCGATGCGCAGGCTCAAGGGGTAGCGCACGTCCTTGACGCCGACGCGCTGGATCACCAGATGGCGCTCGTCGCGTTCGCTTTGGGTATCCGGAATGTGAAGTGCGCTGGTGACTTGGTTCATACTGAAAAATCGGGGAGACCGGAATCCATTTCCGGTCGTGTGATGCGAAGCATGGCATCAAAGCGGCAACCTTGCCACGACAAGGACTTTGCCTAAGCGCTCTGCAAGCGCCGATCAGCAAAGTGTAGGGGTCATTGATTGACCACCGAACGCAAGGCATGCGCGCCCATGGCGAAATGCTTGCGGACGGACTGCTCGATGCCATGGGCGTCGAGGCCGCACAGGCTCATCAGCTTGACGGGATCGCCGTGCTCGATGAACTCGTCGGGCAGGCCCAGCTGCAACACCGGCACCGACAGGCCCGCAGCTTGCAGCGATTCCATCACAGCGCTGCCGGCACCGCCCATCACGCAGCCGTCTTCCAAAGTGACCAGGGCGTCGTGGCTGCGGGCCAGACGCGCCACCAGCTCGTGATCCAGCGGCTTGACGAAGCGCATGTTGACAACCGTTGCGTCCAGGGCCTCGCCCGCCTCCAGGGCCGCCGTCAGCAACGTGCCAAACGCCAGGATGGCGACGCGCGTGGCGCCGCCCTGCCCCTTGGTCAAGCTCGATTCACGGCGGATCTCACCTTTGCCCCATGTCCAGGCCGTCATGGCCGCATTGATCTCGACACCGGTGCCAGCGCCGCGTGGATAGCGCACGGTCACGGGGCCATCGTGCAGGAAACCGGTGTAGAGCGCCTGGCGGCATTCGTTCTCATCGGCCGGCGTCAGCACGCTCATGTTGGGAATGCAGCGCGTGAAGGCAATGTCGTAATTGCCGGCATGGGTGGCGCCATCGGCGCCAACCAGTCCTGCGCGATCGAGCGCGAACAGCACCGGCAGGTTCTGGATCGCGACGTCATGGATCAGTTGATCGTAGGCGCGCTGCAGGAAGGTGGAATAGATCGCCACCACGGGCTTGAGCCCTTCGCAAGCCAGGCCCGCGGCAAAGGTCACGGCATGCTGCTCGGCAATGCCGACGTCGTGATACCGGGTCGGGAAACGCTTGTGGAATTCGACCATGCCCGAGCCCTCGCGCATGGCCGGCGTGATGCCCACCAGGCGCGAATCAGCCTCCGCCATGTCGCACAGCCAGGATCCGAACACCTGCGTGAAGGTGGTCTTTGCTGGCTTGCTGGACGGCTGGACGCCGACGCTGGGGTTGAACGGCGAGGGCCCGTGGTATTTGACGGGATCGGCCTCGGCGAGCTTGTAGCCCTGCCCTTTCTTGGTGACCACATGGAGGAATTGCGGACCGCCACGGTCGCGCAGGTTCTCCAGCGTGGGAATCAAGGCGTCGAGATCGTGGCCGTCGATCGGGCCCACGTAGTTGAAGCCGAATTCCTCGAAGATGGTGCCGGGCACGACCATACCCTTGGTGTGCTCTTCGAAACGCCGAGCGAACTCGTAAAGCGGCGTGTTCTTGAGCACGCTCTTGGCACCTTCGCGGGCAGCAGCATAGAACTTGCCGCTCATCAGCCGCGCCAGGTACTTGTTCAAGGCGCCAACTGGCGGGCTGATCGACATATCGTTGTCGTTCAGGATCACCAGCACGTCGCCGAGCAGGCCGCCATGCGCCACGCCCGCGTTGTTGAGCGCCTCGAAGGCCATGCCGGCCGTCATCGCGCCGTCGCCGATGATAGCCACCGCCTTGCGCTCCTCGCCTTTGAGCTTGGCCGCCATGGCCATGCCGTGCGCGGCGGAAATGGAGGTGCTGGAATGCGCGGTGCCGAAGGTGTCGTACTCGCTTTCGTCGCGGCGCGGGAAGCCGCTGATGCCGCCGAGCTGGCGCAGCGAGTCCATGCGCTCGCGCCGTCCGGTCAGGATCTTGTGCGGATAGGTCTGGTGCCCCACGTCCCAGACCAGCCGGTCACGCGGCGTGTTGAAGACATAGTGCAAGGCCACGGTCAGCTCCACCGTGCCCAGGTTCGACGACAGATGGCCGCCCGTCTTGGCCACGCTCTCGAGCAGATAGGCTCGCAGTTCGTCGGCCAGCTTGTGCAGGTCGGCGCGCGGCATGCGGCGCAGATCGGCCGGGCTGTTGATCGTCTTCAGCAATGAATAGTTCATCAGGAGGTGGTCGATCGATTCAATACGTCAAAAAATGGCACAGGCAAGCTTCAGTTGTCGCGATTCAGTTGTCGCGATTCAGTTGTCGCGATCCACGACCTTGTCGGCCAGCATGCCCAGCCATGCCGTGTGCGCCAGGCCGCTGCGACGCAACGCAGTGTGAGCCTGCGCGCGCAGCGCCTGCGCATAGTCGCCCGCAGCCTGCAGACCCAGGATGCTCACGTAAGTCGGCTTGTTGGCATCCTGATCCTTGCCGGCCGTCTTGCCCAGTACGACGGAATCCTGCGTGACGTCCAGGATGTCGTCGACGACCTGGAAGGCCAGGCCCACCGCGGCGCCGTAGTCGCTCAGGGCCGACCATGCATGGGCATCGACGCTGCCGCAAGCCGCGCCCATCAGCACGCTGGCCTGCAGCAGCACACCCGTCTTCAGGCGGTGCATGGTGCGCAACTCCTGCTCGCTGAGCGACTTGCCCACGCTGGCCAAGTCGATGGCCTGGCCGCCGGCCATGCCCTCGTACCCCGAGGCCCGGGCCAGCAGGCTGCAAAGCCGGGCCTGCAGCGCCGGCTCCACGCCGGCGTCCGGCGTCAAGACCTCGAAGGCCAGCGCCTGCATGGCGTCGCCGGCCAGCATGGCCTGCGCCTCGCCGTACTGCACATGCACCGTGGGCTTGCCGCGGCGCAGGATATCGTTGTCCATGCAGGGCATGTCGTCGTGCACCAGGGAATAGGCGTGAATCAGCTCGACAGCGCAGGCGGCGCGCAAGGCAGGCTCGCTCAAACCATCGACCGCTTCCGCAGCGGCCAGCACGAGCAAGGGGCGCAAGCGCTTGCCTGCACCCAGCACCGCATAGCGCATCACCTCACCCAGGCCCGCGGGTGCTCCCTTGGGCGTCCAGTCTTCCAACGCGTTTTCGACTTGTGTCAGGCCGCGCGTCATCCATTGCTCAAAAATGCCAGCATCCATCTTATTTTTCCTCCCAGGCTTGCATCTGCCCGCCTTCCAGCAACTTGACTTGCTGTTCGACGGCCTGCAACCGGTCTCGGCAAAAAACGAGCAACTCACCCCCACGCCGATAACTGTTCAGCAACTGATCCAAAGGCATTTGCCCGGCTTCCATGGACGCCACCAAGCGTTCCAATTCCTCGAGCGCGTGCTCGTAGCTGGCGGGAGACGCAGCATCCATGACTGCCTTGCTGGGGGCGGAAGATTTACTCATGAGAAGGGCGCAATTGTAGTCAGCACGCCACGCACCTTCATCGTATGGTCTTGGTGTGTACTCACCTAGCCACACCCAAAATAGGTGATTGCACAAATCTTACTCACCTGACTCAACTTTTTCAGGGGTAGAATCCCAGGTTCGCTGCTGAATTGCCATCCCAGCATGGTCATTTTTCAACAGCGATTGGGGAGCCCGGCGACAGAGTCAAGTCATGATCGACAGCAACGTCAACATCGTGACCGACATCATGTTGATTCCGGGCTTTTTGACACAAACCCGGCTTTGCTCGCCACAACTCCTTTTGCAAGTCGCAGGTCCCCGGCGCAAGCACCTTTTACGCGTTGATTACGCGTTGATGTTCGCACCGTCGAAACCTTGTCAGTTCTTGTAAAGAAGTCGATGGCCCATGCATGGCCGGGGGGTTGACATTGGTTTCTTGGAGACCCAATTGGATCATGTCCGACCTGAGCCTCTCTCTCACATCGCTTGAACGCAGCCAGACACAGCTGCCCGTCACTTCCTATTTCGATGAGGCCTTGTTCCGTAGGGAACAGGAACTGATCTTCCAGTCCGGCCCCCGCTACCTTGGGCATGCGCTCGCGCTGCCCGAGGTGGGCGACTATTACGCCCTGCCCCAGGAGCAGGAAGGGCGGGTGCTGGTGCGCACGCCCCAAGGCATCGAGCTGCTTTCCAACGTCTGCCGCCACCGCCAGGCCGTGATGCTGCGCGAGCGCGGCAACACCCGCAGCAACCTCGTCTGCCCCCTGCACCGCTGGACCTACTCGCTGAGCGGCGAATTGCTGGGTGCCCCGCACTTCGACCACGACCCCTGCCTGAACCTGAACCGCTACAAGGTCCGCGAATGGAACGGCCTGCTGTTCGAGGAGACGCCGCATAACGCCGCCAACGACGTGGCCGCGCGGCTGGCCGGCATGGGTCCGCGCCATGAACTGGACTTTTCCGGCTATGTGCTGGACAAGGTCCAGATGCATGAATGCGACTACAACTGGAAGACCTTCATCGAGGTCTATCTGGAGGACTATCACGTCGGCCCCTTCCATCCCGGACTGGGCCAGTTCGTGACCTGCGACGACCTGTCCTGGGAATTCGGCATGCATCATTCGGTGCAGACGGTCGGCATCAACAAGGCCCTCAGCAAACCGGGCTCGGAGATCTACCGCAAGTGGCACGACCAGGTCCTGCAGTTCACCGGCGGCGTGGCGCCCAAGCAAGGCGCCATCTGGCTGACCTACTACCCGAACATCATGGTCGAGTGGTATCCGCATGTGCTGGTGGTGTCCTCGCTGTTCCCGACCGGCCCGCAGAAGACGACCAATATCGTCGAGTTCTACTACCCGGAAGAGATCGCAGCGTTCGAGCGCGAATTCGTCGAAGCCAACCAGGCCGCTTACATGGAGACCTGCATTGAGGACGATGAAATCGCGCTGCGCATGGACTGGGGCCGCAAGGCCCTGATGGAGCGCGGCGACAACGAGGTCGGCCCCTACCAAAGCCCCATGGAAGACGGCATGCAGCACTTCCACGAGTGGTACCGCCGCGAGATGAAGCTCTGAAGGAGCCGCGCGTGCCGGCCTCCATGCTGATGATCGCGGCGAGCTTCCTGTTCGCCACGATGGGGGTGTGCGTCAAGCTGGCGTCGGAGTTCTACTCGGCCGGCGAGATCGTCATGTACCGCGGCCTGGTCGGCACGCTCATGATGGCCTTGTGGGCTGCCAGCCAGGGCCTGAGCCTGCGCACCCGACTGCCGGCCATGCACCTGCGGCGCAGCCTCGCGGGCGTCATCGCGCTGCTGCTGTGGTTCTATGCCATAGGCAAGCTGCCGCTGGCGACGGCAATGACCCTGAACTACATGTCGTCGATCTGGATGGCGCTGTTCCTGATTGCGGGCCACCTGCTGCTGAAACGCAACCAGGTAGACCCGCGCCTGATCGCTGCCGTGCTGCTCGGGTTTGCCGGCGTGGCCCTGGTGCTGCACCCGACATTCGCGGAGCAGCAACTGGCATACGGCCTGTGCGGCTTGGTGTCAGGCGTGCTGGCGGCGACGGCCTATCTGCAGGTGTCGGCGCTGGGACAGGCCGGCGAGCCGGAGTACCGGATCGTCTTCTACTTTTCCATGGGCGGCGCCGCGGCGGGCGCGCTCGGCACCTGGGCGAGCCAATGGCATGCAGCCACCGCTTCCGCGGCCGGCCTGCACGGACACACCGTCAAAGGCGCGGCGCTGCTGATCGCCGTGGGTGTGCTGGCCACCCTTGCGCAATGGATGATGACGCGCGCCTACGGTCGCGGCAAGACGCTGGTCAACGCCAGTCTGCAATACTTGGGCATTGCGTTCTCGGCGCTCTATGGCGTGCTGCTCTTCCACGACCGCCTGGCATACAGCGCGATGCTGGGCATCGCGCTGATCGTGATGGCGGGCCTGGGTGCAACGCTGCTGCGCAGCGCCGGGAATTTCAGCAAGCCTTCGGCCTGCAGTTCCACGACATCCACGCTTTCAATGATCAGCGAGTGAATCATGAGCAACACCCCTGCGCCCTTTCGAACCCTCATCAGCGCCGCCGAGTTGCAAGCGCTCCGATCGCAAGAACTGCCCCTGCTGCTGGTCGATGTCAGCTTCGACCTGACCGATCCCGGCGCAGGTGAGCGGGCCTACCAGAAGGAGCACTTGCCCGGTGCGCATTACCTGCACCTGGAACGCGACCTGAGCGGCCCCAAGACATCGCCCGGCCCCGCATTCACCGGACGGCACCCCCTGCCCGACCGCGAAGCCTTCGCCCTTGAGCTCTCGGCGCTGGGCCTCAACGCCCACACCCAGGTGGTGGTCTACGACAACCAGAACGGCATAACGGCTGCGCGCCTGTGGTGGATGCTGCGCTGGCTGGGCCATGAGGCAGTGGCCGTGCTGGACGGCGGCCTGGCCGCCTGGTGCGCTGGCCAGGGCGAACTCACCAGCGAGCCGCCTGCCGCAAGCCGGGTCGGCAACTTCAAGCTCCAAGCCAGCCTGGAGACCACCGTCGATGCACCCGCCCTGCTGACCCAGCTGGGCAAGGTTCGATTGATCGACGCACGCGCCGGCGAACGCTTTCGCGGCGAAACCGAGCCGCTGGACGCCAAGGCCGGCCACATTCCCGGCGCAGTCAACCGCTTCTTCAAGGACAACCTGGGCGCGGACGGCCGCTTCAAGCCGGCGGAGCAACTGCAGGCCGAATTCGAAAAACTGCTCGCCCCGTTTGAAGCCGACCAGGTCGTGCACCAATGCGGCTCTGGCGTCACCGCCTGCCACAACCTGCTCGCCATGGCGCATGCCGGCTTCAGCGGCGCAAGGCTTTACCCCGGATCCTGGAGCGAATGGTCGGCTGATCCCGGCCGGCCGACAGCACAAGGCTGAGGGTCTCCCGTACGTTCTTGACATACCGCAAGAACCGCGCCACAAATAGGCGCAACATCGTGAAATCGAATTGGCCGAATTGGTATTCGAGCTTTACGGGAGATCTTCACCATGTTCAAACACATCATCGTTCCCACCGACGGTTCCGACATCACAGCCAAGGCTGTCGAGAAAGCCCTGGCCCTGGCACAGCTCCACAAGTCCAAGGTCTACGTCATCACGATCAAGGAACCCTTCCCCTATTCGGCCGTGTCGGAAATGCAGCCCACGCCGCCGCAGGAGTTCTACGACGCGCAGGAGCGCATGGCCCAAGCGCGCCTGCGCCAGGTGCTGGACGCCGCCACCCCATTGGGCGTGGACTGCGAATGTCACAGCGTCGAAGCACTGCACGCCTGGGAAGCCATCATCGAGCACGCCAAACGCCACGGTGCCGACCTGATCGTGATGGCCTCGCATGGCCGGCGCGGCGTGCAGGCCCTGCTGCTGGGCAGCGAAACGCAGAAGGTGCTGACGCACTCGACCATCCCGGTGCTGGTGGTGCGTTGACCTGGCGTTGGGCTGGAGCTGGAGGTTGGCTTTAAAGCCGGCTTTCAGCCGTGCTGCTCCAGGCTGCCGACCGCCAGCACCACCAGCGCCATGCCGCTTGCCAGCCAGAACAGCTGGTAGGCAGTGTCGCGCCAAGGCAGGCGGCGCTGCAGTTGCGGAATCAAGTCCGCCACGGCGACGTAAATGAAACTGCTGGAGGCGGCCACCATCAGATACGGGAACAGGGCCTCCCAAGGCCCGACGACGAAATAGCCGAGCACGCCGCCCGCGACGGCCGCCAGCCCCGAGACCGCATTGAACAGCAGGGCCCTGGCCCGCGTGAAACCGGCATTCAGCAGCACGATGTAGTCGCCCACCTCCTGCGGAATCTCGTGCGCAATGATGGCCAGCGCCGTGACCCAGCCCAGCCGGGTGTCGCTCAGGAACGCCGCCGCGATGATGATGCCGTCGCAAAAATTGTGGATGCTGTCTCCCACCAGCACGCTCATGCCGCCCCGCCCGGCCTGGTGCTCATCGAAATGATGGTGGTGGTGATGCCCGTCCCCTTCGTGATGGTGACTGTGCCGGTACAACTCGGCCTTCTCGAGCAGGAAGAAGAACATCAGGCCGCACAGCAGGGTCAGGAACAGCGCATGGGGACTGGCCTTGCTCTCGAACGCCTCCGGCAATACATGCAGCAGCGCGGTGGACAGCAGCACCCCGGCCGACAGGCTGACCAGGTGCCGCACCATCGTGCTCAACAGCTTGACGGTCAGGCTGGCGGCGATCAGTACCGACAGCAGGCCACCCACGAAAGTGGCCAACACGATGTGCAAAAGGGTCATGGAGAGGGCCCGCAAAAATTGCGCTGCATTCTAGGCCTCCGGCCTGCGTTGAAAATTTCTGCGCAGACAATCCCCAAAGTCAGCGCCCGTCCGCCCATTTAGCCCCGACAATTCGCCCCATGAATTTGCCGCGCACCGCCACGCCTACCCCACCCGCCGCAGAAACCCTGGCTGCCATCGACATGGGGTCCAACAGTTTCCGGCTTGAAATCGCGCAATTGCATCGCGGCCAGTACCGTCGGCAGGTCTATTTGAAGGAGACGGTGCGCCTGGGCGCCGGCCTGGACGAGCAAAGCATGCTGACCGAAGAGGCCATGCAGCGCGGCTTGCAGTGCCTGCAGCGCTTTGCGGCGCAACTGATCGAATTCCCGCCCACGCAGGTGCGCGCCGTGGCGACGCAAACCCTGCGCGAGGCACGCAACCGCAACATCTTCCTGGAGCGCGCGCAACTGGCCCTGGGCTATCCCATCGAGGTGATCAGCGGCCGCGAAGAAGCCCGCCTGATCTACGCCGGCGTGGCCCGCCTGCAAAGCTCGACCGCGCCGCGCCTGGTGATCGACATCGGCGGGCGCTCCACCGAAATGATCCTGGGCTCGGGCCGCAAGCCGCTGCGCGCGGAATCGTTCCAGGTCGGCAGCGTGAGCCTGTCGCTGCGCTACTTCCCCGATGGCGAATTCACCGCCGAGGCCTTCCGCGCCGCGCAGGTGGCCGCCGGCGCCGAACTCGAAGAAGCGCTGACGCTGTTTGCACGCGCGCAGTCCCGCCCCACCTGGATCGACGCCCTGGGCTCTTCAGGCACCGTCGGCGCGGTGTCGCAGATCCTCGCGGCCAGCGGCGTGAGCGACGGCAGCATCACGCTGGACGGCCTGCGCTGGTGCATCAAGCAATGCCTGTCGGCCGGCCATTCGAGCCGCCTGAACCTGCCCGGACTCAAGGAAGACCGGCGCGCGGTCGTCGCAGGCGGCCTGTGCATTCTCTACACGCTGCTGACGCATTTCGACATCGACACCCTGCTGCCCACCAAGGGCGCGCTGCGCCAGGGTGTGATCTTCGATCTGTCGGAACGCCTGGAAGCGGCGCAGCAAGACCTGGCGCGCGGCCACGACATGCGAGACCAGTCGGTGCATGCGATGCAAACGCGCTTCGGCGTCGATCTCCAGCAGGCGCAGCGCGTGCAGCGCATGGCGCTGGTCCTGCATGGCCAGCTGAGCCCACGCGCGGCGCGCGAACGCCAACGTGAACTCTCATGGGCCGCCAGCCTGCACGAGATCGGCATGATGATCTCGCACCACGACCACCACCGCCACACGGCCTACGTGCTGGCCCATGTGGACGCACCCGGCTTCTCGCAAAACCAGTTGCGCCGCCTGGGCGACCTGGCCCTGGGCCAGCGCGGTGGCCTGCGCAAGCTGGAGCCGCAGTTCGGCGATGAAGACCTGCTCTGGCAGCTGCTGGCGCTGCGCCTGGCAGTCATCAAGTGCCACGCCCGCAGCGCCGTCGACGAAGGCGCCATCCGCATCCGGCGCACCGGACGGCAGATCACCGTCGCGATGGACAAGCACTGGGCTTCCGCACACCCGCGAGCGCTCTACCTGATGCAGGAAGAGCTCGAAGCCTGGCGGCGCTTGAACGGCGTGCTGGACCTGCAGCTGAATGCCTGAATGGCGCAGGCCTACGCCGCACCCCATGGAGCCTGCTGCAGCACGACCCGGTAGCGGTCGTGGTCCTCGAAGGTTCTTCCGCGTTGCTGCCAATAGGGGTTGAACGACTCCGCCTCCGTGAAGCCGGCTTTCAGCATGGACGTGCAAGTCCGCAGCCATTCGCCGGCATCCGGCAGGTAGAGCACGACGAGGTCTTCGGGCGTGGGCGTCGGCACGACAGGATGCGTGCGGCAGTACGTAAACTCGAAGTGGTAGCGGAGGCCCGGCAAGCCCACCATGGCCCCGTCAAACCCCTCGTGATTCTCGAATCGGCCCAGCACATGCAAACCCAGTCCACGGCAATACATGTCAACAGAACGGTCGATGGAACTGACCGGCCTGGCGATGCGCAGTTGGGCATTCATCTTTGTGCGTTCATTTCGCCTACATCGCCGCGCTCAACCTCATCAAGGCCTGCTGCGCACTGACACCATGACCCGACACGCGGGTGGAGCGGCCATCGGCGCCGAGCTGCCAGGCATCCAGCGTGTCGTGCAGATAGGGTTGCAGGGCCTCGTCGATGACGCGCTGGCGCAGCTTGGCGTCGAGCACGGGCCAGGCCACTTCGATGCGGCGGACCAGGTTGCGGCTCATCCAGTCTGCGCTGGACAGGTACAGCACCTCGTCAGCCTCGCTGGCGCCCCAACGGAAATAGCAAATGCGGGAGTGCTCGAGAAAGCGGCCCACCACCGAGCGCACCACGATGTTGTCGGACACGCCAGGCAAGCCCGGCGGCAGCATGCAGGCGCCGCGCACGATCAGGTCGATGTGGGCGCCCGCCTGGGCCGTCTTCAGCAAGGCGGCGATCAAGCCGGCATCGGTCAGCGCATTGAGCTTGAGCACCACCCGCGCCGGCTTGCCCGCGCGCGCCGACTGCTCGACCTTGGCGAGGAAATCGCCCATGCGCTGGTGCATGTTGAACGGCGCCATCAGCAGGCGCTTGGGCGCCTTGAACTTGGACAGCGAGGCCAGTTGACGGAACACGGTGTCGACGTCGGCGGTGAGCTCGGGATCCGCCGTCAACTGGCCCAGGTCGGTGTAGAGCCGCGCCGTCTTGGGGTTGTAGTTGCCGGTCGACAAATGCGCGTAGCGACGCAGCCGGCCTTGTTCACGGCGCGTCACGAGCAGCAGCTTGGCGTGCGTCTTGAGGCCGACGATGCCGTACACCACCTGCGCCCCGACCGCTTCCAGCCGCTCGGCCCAGTTGATGTTGGCTTCCTCGTCGAAGCGCGCCTTGAGCTCCACCACCGCCAGCACTTCCTTGCCGCGGCGTGCGGCTTCGATCAGCAGGTCCATCAGCACCGACTGGCTGCCGGTCCGGTAGATGGTCTGCTTGATCGCCAGCACATCGGGGTCTTCGACCGCTTCGCGCAGGAACTCGACCACCGGCTCGAAACTCTCGAACGGGTGGTGCAGCAGCACGTCGCCCTTGCGCAACTGCTCGAAAATGGACTTCTGCTCCGACAGGCTGCGCGAGGGCCAGCGCGCCTCGAAGGGCTTGAATTTCAGGTCGGGCGCGTCGGTCTGGTCGATCAGCTCACTCAGCCGCACCAGGTTGACCGGGCCGTTGACCCGATAGAGCGCCGCCGCCGGCAGTGCGAACTGCTCCAGCAGGAAACTGGCCAGCTCCTCCGGGCAGGTGTTGACCACCTCCAGCCGCACCGCTCGGCCGAAATGCCGCGTGGTCAGGCCCGAGCGCAGTGCATGGCGCAGATTGGCCACTTCCTCCTCGTCGACCAGCAGGTCCGAGTCGCGCGTGACGCGGAACTGCGAGAACGCCTCCACCTGCCGGCCCGGAAACAGTTGCTCCAGGTGGGAGCGGATCACGCTGGTCAGCATCACGTAGATCTGTTGGCCATGCGTCAGCGCTGCAGGCAGCTTGATCACGCGCGGCAGCACGCGCGGCACCTTGACGATGGCGATGCGGTTGTCGCGGCCGAATGCGTCCTTGCCGGACAGGCGGACGATGAAGTGCAGCGACTTGTTCGCCACCTGCGGAAACGGGTGCGCGGGGTCCAGGCCCACCGGCACCAGCAAGGGCCGCACCTCGCGCTCGAAGAAGCGCGCCACCCAGCGCCGCTGCGCCTCGTCGCGGTCGGCGTGGTTATGCACCAGGATGCCCTGCTCCCGCAAGGCCGGCATCACCTGGTCGTTGAAGATGCCGTACTGATGGTCGATCAACACGTGGGCCGCGCGCGCCACCCGCTCCACGTCGGCGTGGCTGACCATGCTGGCCGGATCGCGCGCGGCATCCAGCATGTCGGCGAACCTCACCTCGAAGAACTCGTCAAGATTGGACGACACGATGCAGATGTAGCGCAGCCGCTCCAGCAGCGGCACGTCGGGGCGCTGCGCTTGCGCCAGCACGCGGCGATTGAATTCGAGAATGGCTTGCTCGCGATTGAGCAGCATGGGTTCGGGTGCAGTCATCGAGCCATTCTATGAAGGATTGGTGATCCGCCCGTGACGCCCCTTTGCAATGGCTCCATCAAGAACCGGTCGAGTGGCTCTTTGCGCCCAGGGTCGGCTGACCTATCGTCATGCCCAATCCAGACGCCCCCAGACGACCCCTCACCTGTACCACGCGCCACCAGCGCCTCCGCCTCCATGCAGCACGCCCCTTCTCTCTATGCCGCCACGGCCAATCCCGCGCCCGAGCGCGCGTCCTTGAGCGAACGCATGGAGGCCGACGTCTGCATCGTCGGCGCCGGCTACACCGGCCTGTCCGCCGGATTGGCGCTGGCGGAGGCTGGATTCAAGGTCGTGCTGCTCGAGCAGGCACGCGTGGGCTGGGGCGCTTCGGGGCGCAACGGCGGCCAGATCGTGCACAGCTATTCGCGCGACATCGACGTCATCGAGGCCAAGTACGGACGCGCCGTCGCCGAACCGCTGGGCAAGATGATGCTGGAAGGCGCGTCCATCATCCGCGAGCGCGTCGCGCGCTACGGCATCCAATGCGATCTGAAAAACGGCGGCGTCTACGCCGCCATGACCGCAAGGAAGGTCCAAGCCCTGCACGAGCAGAAGGCTTTGTGGGAACGCTGGGGCCACCCAGGGCTGGACCTGGTGACGGACCCGGACCAGATGCAGGGCTTCGTCGGGAGCACCCGCTACAAGGGCCTGCTGATCGACCCCACTGGCGGGCACATCCATCCGCTCAACCTCGCGCTCGGCGAGGCCGAGGCCATCGAGAGCCTGGGCGGGCAGATCTTCGAGCAGTCGCCTGTGCAGCGGATCGAACGCGGCGCGCGGCCGGTGGTGCACACAGCCAAAGGCCAGGTTGTGTGCTCGTATGTCATCGTGGCCTGCAATGCCTACATCGGCACGCTGGAGCCTCGCCTGGCCTCCATGTCCATGCCCTGCGGCACGCAGGTGATCGCCACCGAGCGGCTCGGCAGCCTGGCCGACGAGCTGCTGCCCGGCGACCACTGCGTCGAGGACAACAATTTCCTGCTCGACTACTTCCGCCTGTCCGCCGACAAGCGGCTGGTCTACGGCGGCGGCGTGGTCTACAGTGCCCGCGACCCCGAGGACGTGGCCCGACTGATCCGCCCCAAGATGCTCAAGACCTTCCCGCAATTGAAGGATGTGCGCATCGACTACGGCTGGACCGGCAACTTCCTGCTGACCCTGTCGCGCCTGCCCGAGGTCGGCAAGCTGAGCAGCAACATCTACTACTCGCAGGGCTGCTCGGGCCACGGCGTGACCTTCACGCACTTGGTGGGCCGCCTGCTGGGCGAGGCCTTGCGCGGCCAGGCCGAGCGCTTCGAAGCCTTCGAGCGGCTGCCGCATACGCCCTTCCCTGGCGGCCGCCTGCTGCGCGTGCCGTTCACGGCCATTGGCGCGGCCTGGTACGAGCTGCGCGACCGCCTCGGCTTGTGACGAACGCTAGGGTTCAGACGGCGGTCGGCTGAGGCGCGCCGACGGGCAGGTCTGCCGGCAGGTCCAGCGGCAGTTCGACCTGTTGAGCCTGTAGGGCGCCGCCTTGCGCCGCATAGCTGCGGCTGCCCCAGTCCAGCAGCTCCAGCGTGCCGTCGAAGTGCTCGACCAGCGCGGTCATGCTCTCGACCCAGTCGCCGTCGTTGCAATAGAGAACGCCGTCGATGTCGCGCATCTCGGCATGGTGGATGTGTCCGCAAACCACGCCATGCACGCCGCGACGCCGCGCCTCGCGAGCCACTGCCACCTCGAAGTCCGACACATAGTTGACCGCGCGCTTGACCTTGAGCTTGAGATATTTGGACAAGCTCCAGTACGGCAGGCCCATGCGTGCACGCAGGGAGTTCAGGTAGCGGTTCAGCTTGAGCGTGAACTCGTAGAGATGGTCGCCCACATGGGCCAGCCAGCGGGCGCACTGGATCACGCCATCGAACAGGTCGCCGTGCGTGATCCAGAGCTTGCGCCCGTCGGCCGTCTCATGAATCCAGTCTTCGACGACCTCGATGCCGCCGAAGTTGTGCTGCAGGTACTTGCGGGCGAACTCGTCGTGGTTGCCGGGCACGAAAATCACGCGGCAGCCCTTGCGGGCCTTGCGCAGCAGCTTTTGCACCACGTCGTTGTGAGCCTGCGGCCAGTACCAACTGCGCCTGAGCTGCCAGCCGTCGACGATGTCGCCCACCAGGAACAGGTGTTCGCTTTCGACCTCTTTGAGAAAGTTCAGCAGGGCCTTGGCCTGACAGCCGGGGGTGCCCAGATGAAGATCGGAAATCCAGACCGATCGGAACTTCAAACCACCGGTCGACGAATCGTCGTTGCCGGCCGAGCCAGCGACGGTGGAGGATGTGAGCGCGGCGGCGCGCGCCATGGCGTGGTCGTGCAGCATGATTGCCAGCATCGCGCCCAGGCGTGTCCCTGTTGTGGCAATCCCGTGAACAATCAATGACAAGGATCAAGGCGCACCTGCACGCTCATGGCCTGCAACACGAAACCATGCTTCTGGATGCCGAGTCGCTGTGGAGCTCTGCGCGGGATAATCCGCCCATGCATTTGATGATTCCCTACGCCAGCACCCTGGACGACGACGGCCTGCGCCGCTTGCAACTGCCCCATCTGAGTTCGCTGCTGGGCCTGTTCCAAGTCGACGGTGAGGCCTTGGGCAGCGACGAAACCGCGGCGCGCATGCCGCATGAACTGGCGCTGGAGGTCTGGCAGGCCCCGCCGCCATCGCAACACGATGTGCCGCCCTGGGCCAGGCTCACACCCATGCATTTTTCCGTCAGCACCGACCAGGTCACCGCGCTGGACCCGCAGGTGCTGCAGCTGACCGACCCGGAGTCCCAAGCGTTTTTCGACGTGCTTGCGCCGCTGTTTGCCGCCGAAGACGGCTGGCAGCATCAATGGCAAGGCGCATTGGACTGGCGCGTTGCACATGCGCAATTCCGCGGCCTGGACAAGAACAGCAGCGCCAGCCTGGACCGCCTCGTCAACCGCAGCCTCACACCCTGGATGCCGCAGGCGCGGCCGCTGCGCCGCCTGCTCAACGAGGTACAGATGAGCCTGCACGAACATCCGCTCAACCAGGCCCGCGAGGCGCGCGGTCAATTGCCCGTCAACGCGGTCTGGATCAGCGATGTCGGCCCATGCCGGGACGCCTCGGCACCGTTCATTGCGCCGGATCTGGTCTTCGACCCTCGCTTGCGCCCTGCGTGGCTGGCCGGCGACTGGGCCGCCTGGGCGCAAGCCTGGCAGGCGCTGGACCACGGGCCGGTTCGCGCCTTGCTGCAGGCCTTGCAAGACGGAGCGTCCCCCGCCGAACTGAGCCTGACCCTGTGCGGCGAACGGCTGGCCCGCCGCTTCAAGCCGACACAGCGCTCGCCCTGGCAGCGCCTCTGGCACCTGCTCAAGGCGCCGCAGGCCCATGTCCACGCCGTGCTGGAGTCCCTGTGAGCATCCTCACCGCCCGCGGCACCGACAGCCCCCTCCCGCCTCAGCTGATCCAGCGTGAAGTACCGCCGCGTGCCGCCTGGGCGCTGCAGCAAGCCGGCGTCTCGCCCCTGCTGGCCCAGCTGTTCGCCGCGCGCGGCGTGCGCAGCGCCGAAGAGCTCGACGACGGCCTGGCCCAGTTGCTGCCCCCCGACGGCCTCAAAGGCATCGATGCCGCGGCCCGGCTGCTGGCGGACGCCATCACGCAGCGCGAGCACATCTGCGTGGTGGCCGACTACGACTGCGACGGCGCCACCGCCTGCGCGCTCAGCCTGCGCGGGCTGGCGCTGCTGGGCGCCGACCCGGCTACCCTGCACTACGTGGTGCCCGACCGCGCCGTGCACGGCTATGGCCTAACGCCCACCATCGTCGACCTCGCCATGGCACTGCGGCCGCAATTGCTGATGACGGTCGACAACGGCATCGCCAGCCTGGAGGGCGTGCGGCACGCCAAGGCCCTGGGGCTGAAGGTCCTGGTGACCGACCACCACCTGCCCGCCGTTCAGGACGGACAGCCGCAAACCCCCGATGCGAACGCCGTGCTCAATCCCAACCAGCCCGGCTGCGGCTTCCAGAGCAAGAACCTGGCCGGCGTCGGCGTGGCCTTCTATCTCCTGTTAGCACTGCGCAGCGAATTGCGCCAGCGCGGCCGTTTCGACGAACGGACGCAGCCCCGCCTCGACGGCCTGCTCGACCTGGTCGCCCTGGGCACGGTGGCCGACGTGGTGCGGCTCGATGCCAACAACCGCCGCCTGGTGGCGCAAGGCCTGCGGCGCATGCGCGCCGGCCGCATGCAGCCCGGCATCGCGGCCCTCTTCACGGCAGCGGGACGCAAGGCCGATCAGGCCAGCGCCTCGGACCTAGGCTTCGCCTTGGGCCCTCGCATCAACGCCGCCGGCCGCCTGTCCGACATGACGGTCGGCATCGAATGCCTGATCAGCGACGACCCCGAGCAGGCACTCAGCTTGGCGCGCCAGCTCGACGAGATCAACCGCGCCCGCCGCGACATCGAGGCCGGCATGCGCGAGCAGGCGGAAAGCCGCTTGCCCGCCCTGATGCCCGACGGCGAGATCCCCGCCGCCCTGGTGATCCACGACGACGATTTCCACGAGGGCGTGGTCGGCATCCTGGCCTCGCGGCTCAAGGACCAGCTGCACCGCCCGACCTTCGTGTTCGCCACCGGCGCCGACGGCCAGCTCAAGGGTTCAGGCCGCTCCATTGCCGGCTTCCACCTGCGCGATGCTCTCGATCTGGTGTCCAAGCGCCACCCCGAACTCCTGCGCAAGTTCGGCGGCCACGCCATGGCAGCCGGCTGCACACTCGCTCCTGGCAGCGTGCCCGCCTTCACCGCGGCGCTGCAGACGGTGGCGCAGGAATGGCTCGACCCCAGCGCGCTCACCCGCACGCTGCGCACCGACGGCCCCTTGCCGACGGAGGCCTTCAAGCCCGAAGTGGTGCGCGAACTCGATGCCCAGGTCTGGGGCCAGGCCTTCGAGGCGCCGCTGTTTTGCGATGAAGTCGAGATCGTCTCGCAGCGCATCGTCGGCGAACGGCACCTGAAGCTGCGGGTGCGCTTTGGCGGACTCCTGCGCGATGCAATCTGGTTCGGCCGCACCGACCCAGTCCCCGAGCGCGGGCTGATGGCCTACCGGCTGCAGCTCGACGAATTCCAGGGCCAGCAACGGGTGCAGATGCTGGTCGAAACCCTTCTTTGACGCTCAAAAACCCTGCTGCACTTGCAAAAAAACCGGCCCCATAGAATCGAAACAGTGAACACCCTGCACGCTCAAACCAACGCCGACCTGCACTGCCACTCCACGGTGTCGGACGGCACGCTCAGCCCCGAAGCGCTGGCGGCGCGCGCGCACGCCAACGGTGTCGAACTCTGGGCCCTGACGGATCACGACGAGGTCGGCGGTCAAGTCCGTGCGCGCGATGCGGCGCTGGCGATGGGCATGCCCTATCTCACCGGCTGCGAGATCTCGGTCACCTTCGCCGGCCGCGTGGTGCATATCGTCGGGCTGGGTTTTGACGCCGACCATCCCGCGCTCGTCGAGGGCCTGCGCCGCACCCGCGGCGGCCGCGAAGCGCGTGCGCACGAGATGGCCGCCGGCCTGGCCCAGGCAGGCATTGCGGGCGCCTTCGAAGGCGCCCTGCGCTACGTCGGCAACCCCGACCTGATCTCGCGCACCCACTTCGCACGCTTCCTGGTCGATGCCGGACATTGCCAGGACGTGCCGGAGGTGTTCAGACGCTTCCTGACCGAGGGCAGGCCCGGCTTCGTGCCGCACCGCTGGGCCACGCTGCACGACGCCGTGCATTGGATCACCGAGGCGGACGGCATCGCCGTCATCGCCCATCCGGCCCGCTACGACTTCACGCCCACCGAGGAGTACGCCCTGATCACCGAGTTCATCGGGCACGGCGGCAGAGGCATCGAGGTCGTGACCGGCAGTCACACCGCGGCCGAGGCGCTCAAGTACACGGAGACCGCGCTGGAGTTCAATCTGCTGGCCTCGCGCGGCTCGGATTTCCACAGCCCCGACGAAAGCCACACCGACCTGGGCAAGCTTGCGCACCTGTCGGGACAGCTCACGCCGGTGTGGGAGGCGCTGGAATCGCGAATCCAGGTCGGCATCGCCTGAGCGCCGCGGCGGCCCGCGCCGCCTACACTGCGCGCATGACCAGCACCACCAACATCCCGCTTCAGGCCCCCGCGCTGCCGACCAACCCGGCGGCGCAGGGTTCCGCATCCCAGCGCGCCAAGGCCAATCCCAAAGCCTTGTCCGGGCTCTGGCCCTTTCTGCGGCCTTATCGGACGCGCATCGCCTTGGCCGGGGTGTTCCTGATCCTGGCGGCGCTCACCACCCTGGTGTTCCCGGTGGCGCTGAAGAACCTGATCGACCAGGGCTTCATCTCCGCCTCGCCGGGCGACCGGGTCATGGCGCTGCGGCCCTACTTCCTGGCCCTGTTTGGCGTCGGCGTGGCGCTGGGCGTGTTTTCGGCCTCGCGCTTCTATGTGGTCACCTGGCTGGGCGAGCGCGTCACCGCCGACCTGCGCAACGCGGTCTACGCGCACGTGCTGCAGCAAAGCCCCGAGTTCTTCGAAACCACCCAGACCGGCGAGGTGCTGAGCCGCATCACCACCGACACCACCGTCGTGCAGACCGTGGTCGGCTCCAGCCTGTCGATGGGCCTGCGCAACAGCGTCATGGGTCTGGGCGCCATGGTCATGCTGGTGATCACCAACCCCTACGTGATGGGCCAGGTGATGGGCATCCTGGTGCTGGTGGTGCTGCCGGCGCTGTACTTCGGCCGCCGCGTGCGGCGCCTGAGCCGCGCCAGCCAGGACCGCGTGGCCGACACCAGCGCCATCGCGGCCGAAGTGCTGAACGCCGTCGCCGTGGTGCAGAGCTACACACAGGAGCGCGCCGAATCCGCGCGCTTTTCACAGGCCAGCGAATCCGCTTTCGACACGGCCTTGCGCCGCACCCGCATGCGCTCGGTGCTGGTGGCCTTCCTGATCAGCGCCGTGTTCGGCGCGCTGCTGTGGGGTCTTTACCAGGGCACGCAGGCCGTGCTGGCCGGACGCATCACGGCCGGGCACCTGGGCGAGTCGATCGTCTACGTGACCCTGCTGGTCAGCAGCGTGGCCGTGCTGGCCGAGGTCTGGGGCGACGTGCTGCGCGCCGCGGGCGCCACCGAGCGCCTGATGGAGCTGCTGGCGGCACGCTCGCCGGTGGCCGAACCCGCCCAGCCCCAGCCCTTGCCGACCACCCAGGGCGGCTCCAGCCTGAGCCTGCATCACGCCCTGTTCCACTACCCCTCTCGGCCTGACCAGGCGGCGCTGCAGGACTTCGACCTCGACCTGCGCCCAGGCGAAACCGTTGCCCTGGTCGGCCCCAGCGGCGCCGGCAAAAGCACGGTGTTCCAGCTGCTGCTGCGTTTCTACGACCTGCAATCGGGCGAGATCCGGCTCGACGGCCATCCGCTGACCACCCTGGCGCTCAAGGACTTGCGCCAGCGCATCGGCCTGGTGCCGCAGGACAGCGTGATCTTCTCGACCAACGCCATCGAGAACATCCGCTATGGCCGCCCCGAGGCGAGCGACGAGGAAGTCATCGAGGCCGCCAAGGCCGCGTTTGCCCACGATTTCCTCATGCGCCTGCCGCAGGGCTACCAGACCTTCCTGGGCGAGCGCGGCGTGCGCCTGTCCGGCGGGCAACGCCAGCGCATCAGCATCGCCCGCGCCATCCTGAAGAATCCGCCCTTGCTGCTGCTCGACGAAGCCACCAGCGCGCTCGATGCCGAAAGCGAACGCATGGTGCAAGCCGCATTGGACCGCGCCATGCAAGGCCGCAGCACGCTGGTGATCGCGCATCGGCTCGCCACCGTGCAACGCGCCGACCGCATCGTCGTGATGGACCATGGCCGCATCGTCGAACAGGGCCGGCACGCCGACCTGGTCGCCCAGGGCGGCCTGTATGCGCGGCTGGCAGCGCTGCAGTTCGATACGGCGGCATTCCACTAAACTTGCGCCCCTATGAGCAGCAGCACCCTTTCACGTCCCATCCGTTCCCAGTATGAAGACTTCATGCGCCATGTCTTCGAGACCGGCGTGCACAAGGGCGACCGCACCGGCACCGGCACGCGCAGCGTGTTCGGCCACCAGATGCGCTTCGACCTGAGCGAAGGCTTTCCGCTCGTCACGACCAAGAAGGTGCACCTCAAGTCCATCATCCTGGAACTGCTGTGGTTCCTGCGCGGCGACTCGAACGTCAAGTGGCTGCAGGAACGCGGTTGCACGATCTGGGACGAATGGGCCCGCGAAGACGGCGACCTGGGGCCCGTCTACGGCGTGCAATGGCGCAGCTGGCCCACGCCGGACGGCGGGTACATCGACCAGATCTCCGAAGTCGTCCAGCAGCTCAAGACGCAGCCCAACTCGCGCCGCATCATCGTCTCGGCCTGGAACGTGGCCGAGCTGTCCAAGATGGCGCTGATGCCCTGCCACGCCTTCTTCCAGTTCTACGTGGCGCAGGGCAAGCTGTCGTGCCAGCTGTACCAGCGCAGCGCCGACATCTTCCTGGGCGTGCCTTTCAACATCGCCAGCTACGCGCTGCTGACCCACATGCTCGCGCAGCAGTGCGACCTGGAGGTGGGCGACTTCATCTGGACAGGCGGCGACTGCCACATCTACAGCAACCACTTCGAGCAGGTGCAGACGCAGCTGAGCCGCGCGCCGCACCCCTACCCGACGCTGCACATCAAGCGCCGGCCCGCCAGCATCTTCGAGTACGAATTCGAGGACTTCGATGTGCAGGATTACCAGCACCACCCCGCCATCAAGGCGCCGGTGGCTGTTTGACGCCGAGTCTGACGCCGATTGAATGTGTAAAGTCACCTTGATTGCCGCCCTGGCGCGGCACCGGGCCATCGGTCACGACAACGAACTGCTGGCCCGCCTTCCCGAGGACATGGCGCACTTCAAGGCGCTGACCTTGAAGCACACCATCATCATGGGCCGCAAGACCTGGGATTCGATTCCCGCCAGGTTCCGGCCTTTGGTGGAGCGCCGCAACATCGTGCTGTCGCGCCAGAAGGGCTTGAGCCTGCCGGGCGCCGAGGTGTTCGATTCGCTGGACGCCGCGCTGCGCGCCTGTGCCGGTGAAGACGAGGTCTTCGTGATGGGCGGCGCGCAGATCTATGAGCAGGCGCTGGGCCGCGCTGACCGCCTGGCCTTGACGCTGATCGAAGCAGAATTCGAGGCCGACGCCTTCTTCCCCGACTACAGCGGCATGGGATTCATCGAAACCTCGCGCCAGACCCAGCACAGCCCGGCCTCGCGCGGACATGGCTGGGACTTCCATTTCGTGCGCCTGGAACGCCGTCCCGCCGCCTGACCACCTCTTTTCAAGGAGCCCCCCATGTCCGAAGACGGATTCCACGTTCACGGCCCCCACGACCACGAACTCGAACACGCCGCCGAGCACGAACCCAAGGGCATGGCCGGCCAACTGGCCGTGCTGACGGCCATCCTGGCCACGGTCGGCGCCATGTTCGCCTACATGGGCGGCGCCACGCAGGCCAACGCGATGCTCTACAAGAACAACGCGGCCATCAAGAAGACCGAAGCGTCCAACCAGTGGAACTATTACCAGTCAAAGGGCAACAAGCAGAACCTTGCCGAACTGGCGTCCGCGCTGGTGTCGAGCGACGAAAAAAAAGCGCACTACCTCGCGGAGGTAGAGCGCTACAAGCAAGAGAAAGTCGACATCAAGGAAAAAGCGGACAAGCTAGAAGCTGAAGTCCTCGACTGGGACCAGCAAAGCGACGAGCAGATGCATCTGCATCACCGCTGGGCCCAGGCCACCACCATCCTGCAAGTGGCGATCGCCGTGGCCGCGATTGCCCTGCTGACCCGACGACGCTGGATGGAATGGGCCACGGTAGGCCTCGGCGTCGTCGGCGTGGCGACCGGCATCGTCGCCTGGTTCCATCTCTGAAACCCGGCGGCAAAGCCGGCCGGCTCACACTCGGTTCAAACTCAATTCAAGCGGACGGGGATGAAGATCCGGTCATTCCCGCGTTGCAGCAGCAGCGCCACCGACTTGGGCGATGCAGCCACCACGGCCTTGACCTGATCGACACTGGTGACCGGCGTGCCGTTCACGGCCAGCAGCACGTCGCCGGCGCGCACGCCCGCCATCGCCGACGGACCGCTGGCATCCTCGATCAGCAGGCCATTGCGAATGCCTGACTCGCGCTGCTCCTGCGGCTGCAGCGCCCGCAGAGTCAAGCCCAGCTTGCCCTGCGGCGCACCGCCTTCGTCGTCGTTGGCCTGCTTCTCGGACTTGTCGTTGGCATCACCGAGCTTGGCGCTGAGTTCCTCGCGCTTGCCCTGGCGCCAGATTTCCAGCTTGACGCGCTCGCCCGGCTGCATCTGGCCCAACATGGCCGGCAGGTCGCTGCTGGCCACGATGATCTCGCCATTGAGCTTCAGGATCACATCGCCAGCCTTCAGGCCGGCCTTGGCGGCGGGACCGCCCTCTTCCACGTTGGACACCAGGGCGCCTTCTGGCTTGTCGAGCTTGAAGGAGTCGGCAAAGGTCTGGTTGACATCCTGGATGGTCACGCCCAGGCGCGCATGCTGGACCTTGCCGCCCGACTCGATCTGCTGCCGCACCTTGTTGGCGACTTCGATCGGAATCGCAAACGACAGGCCCTGGTAGCCGCCGGTCTGGCTGTAGATCTGCGAGTTGATGCCCACCACCTCGCCGCGCGCATTGAACAGCGGGCCGCCCGAATTGCCCGGGTTCACGGCCACGTCGGTCTGGATGAAAGGCACGAAGTTTTCCTGCGGCAGCGCACGGCCCTTGGCGCTGACCACGCCGGCGCTCACGCTGTTCTCGAAGCCGAACGGCGAACCGATCGCCAGCACCCATTCGCCGACGCGCAGGTTCTTGGTACTGCCCAGCGTCACCACGGGCAGGCCCTTGGCCTCGATCTTGAGCACGGCCACATCGGTCTTGGGGTCGCTGCCCAGCACCTTGGCGCGGAACTCGCGCCGGTCCGTCAGCTTGACGGTGACTTCCTGCGCATCGCGCACCACATGGGCATTGGTCAGGATCACGCCGTCGGCGCTGACGATAAAGCCCGAGCCCTGCCCGTGAATGGCGCGCTCGCCGCCGCCCTGGCCTCCTTGGCCATTGGGGCCGCCAGGGATCTGGAAACGGCGGAAGAATTCGAAGAAGGGGTCGTCCGGATCGATCTGCGGCATGGGGCCGCGACGCTGCGCCTTGACCGTGCCCATCACGCTGACATTCACCACCGCCGCGCCATGACGCGCCGCGATCTCGGCAAAGTCGGGGAAGCTGGCGGCAGGCGCCACCGGAGCTTGCGTGGCCGGCGCAGCCGGTGTTGAAGTCGTGGGCGCCGGAGTCGTGTTGAGCGCCACGTTCTGCGGTGCGCTGCCGGCATCTGACGTGCTCGCGCTCGGTGCTACGGCTGTGGAAGACGTACGCACCACATCGGCGGCGTGCAATGCGCCAGCCCCGCCTGCCGCGCCCAGCACGCCCGCCGCCACCAGGGCCCAGACCAGCTTGCGAGCCGGAATCATGGTTTCGGCGCGGGATTGCTTCGAAAAGTCCTGCTGTTGATCCATACGTTCTCCAGAGTCAAGAATCAAACATGCTGCAACTATGCGCGGCGAGACTTAGACGTCGCTTAATCCAATTCATGCCTGGACTGGAAACACGATGCGGACCCACAAGCCGCCCAAGGTCGGCGACCGGTCCAGCGTGATCGTCGCCCCATGGCTGTCTGCGATCGCCCTGACGATGGCCAGCCCCAGGCCGCTGCCCTGAGCACCCGCCAGCGCCGTGGTCTCGGGACTGCGATAGAAACGGTCGAACACGCGCTCGCGCTCGGCGCTGGCAATGCCGGGGCCGCTGTCTTCGACGCAGAGCACCACGGTCCGCGAGCCTTCAGAACGCAGGCTCAGGTCCACGTGTCCGCCCGCAGGCGTGTATTTGATGGCGTTGTCCAGCAGGTTGCGGATCAGCATGGCCAGGCTTTCGGATTGCCCGCGAACCTGTGCCGCGTCGCATCGGCCCAGGCCCAGGTCGATGCCCTTGGCGCCGGCCGCATCGGCAACGGCCACCACGGCGTCGCGGCACAAGGCGTCCAACGCGACATCATGAGCGCCCAGCACCGCCAGGCTGCGCCCCTCCTGGCGTGCGAGGGCGAGCAGTTGATCCACCAGATGGCTGGCGCGGTCTATTCCCTTGGCCAATCGTG
The DNA here is from genome assembly GCA_019234815.1 of Burkholderiaceae bacterium. Taxonomy (GTDB): domain Bacteria; phylum Pseudomonadota; class Gammaproteobacteria; order Burkholderiales; family Burkholderiaceae_C; genus JAFALA01. Next base: position 59,420 of record JAFALA010000032.1, read on the forward strand.
CAGCCGCTTGCGCCTGCTCTTGCGCATCTGTGGCTCGTTGCAGACCTTGCAACTGCAGCTTGAGCGCCGTCAGGGGCGAGCGCAGTTCATGCGCCGCGTCGGCCACGAAATGCTGCTGCGCCTCGAAGGCACCCGCGACGCGATGCAGCAGAGCATTGAACTCCGCCACCAGTGGGCCAAGCTCCGAGGGCATGTCGGCGGCGACCAGCGGCGCCAGATCATCGGCAGCACGGTTCGCGATCTGCTCGCGCACCCTGGACACCGGTTCCAGCGAATGGCTCACCACCCACCAAACCACCACGCCCAGCAACGGCAGCATCAAGGCAATGGGCAGCACCGTGCGCCAGGCCAGCTCACCCGCCATGCGACGGCGCACGGCCATGTCCTGCGCCACCTGTATCACCTGATAGGAGGTCTGCAAGGAAAAGACGCGGTACTGCCGGCCATAGGAGTCGACGTTGGAAAAACCCAGCACGGCACGTTGCGGCAGCAGGCCGCCCAGCGGCGACTCCAGCAGCGGCGAGCCGTCCAAGGCCCAGGCCTGCACCAGGAAATCAAACGGCTGCTTGTCGCCTCCCAGCGGCACCGACACCGTGCCGCTGCCGAAGCGCCCTTGCATCGAGAACGCCATCTGGCGCATGTGGTAGTCGAAAATCTCGTCGGTCTCGTGCAGCGCGTTGCGGTAAGCAATCAGGCCCTGAATCAGGGCCGCCACCGATACCGCGGCGATCAGGAAGATGATCAGCCGATAGCGCAGCGACAGCGGCATGCTGCGACGCCACCAGTCGGCCAGGGCCGAGCGTTCCAGCGAAGCGCTCATTCCTTGGGCACCCGATAGCCGACGCCGCGCACGTTCTGGATCAGCTCCGGCCCCAGCTTCTTGCGCAGGCCGTGGATGTAGACCTCCACCGCGTTGCTGCTGATCTCGTCCTTCCAGCTGTAGAGCTTTTCTTCCAGCTGCTGGCGCGACAGCACCAGGCCCGGTCGGGCCAGCAGCGGTTCCAGCACCGCCCATTCGCGCGCGGACAGGCTGACCGATTGACCCTGCACGCTGACCTCGCGGGTGGCCGGATTGACGCTCACGCCCTTATGTTCGTAGACAGGCTCGGCCCGCCCGCTGGCGCGCCGCAGCAAGGCGCGGATGCGGGCCAGCAGTTCGTCCAGATCGAAAGGCTTGAGCACGTAGTCGTCGGCACCGGCATCCAGGCCGGCAATGCGCTGCTCGACGGCGTCGCGCGCAGTCGAAATCAGCACTGGCACGGTCTTCTTCTGGGCTCGCAAGCCGCGCAGCACGCTCATGCCGTCGCGCTTGGGCAGGCCCAGGTCGAGAATCACCAGGTCGTATTGCTGCGCAGCCAAGGCGCCATCGGCCTGCTCGCCGTCGCGCACCCAATCGACCGCGTAGTGCTCGGCGCGCAAGAGGTCGAGCAATTGCTCGCCGATCATCAGATCGTCTTCCACCAACAAGAGTCGCATGCAGCTGATCCTTCCCTGAACGGGAATTTTCGCCGATGCGAACCCCGCCGGACTTAGTGCAGGCTTAAGTCAGGACGCAGCACCCACGACACTCAGGCTGGTGCGCCTGGCAATCCAGGGTAATACGCGCCTGTGGACATGCCACCGTCGACCGCCAGCTCAGCACCGTTGCAGTACGAGGCCTCGTCGCTCGCGAGAAACAGCGTGGCGCGGGCAATTTCTTCAGGCAAGCCCACGCGCTGCAGCGGCACTCCCGCATAGCGCTTGTTGACCTCTTCAAGCGTCTCACCCATGGGATTGGACATCACGGTATTGACGCCGCCGGGATGGACCGAGTTGACCCGTACGCCAAGGTGTCCAAGCTCGAGTGCCGCTGTTTTCGTGAGGCCGCGCACCCCCCACTTGCTCGACACGTAGGCCGCAAGCGCGTTAACGCCACGCAGCCCATCCACAGAGGAGATATTGACGATGGAGCCTTTGCCTTGCGCCGTCATCAGCGGCGCAATGGTTCGGATGCCCAGGAAGGTTCCCACCAGGTTGATCGACTGCGCGCGCTCGAAATCCTGCTTCTTCAGCGCAGTGATGCCCCCAAACACCAGCACGGCTGCGTTGTTCACGAGCGCGTCGACCCGCCCGAACTCGGCGATCACGAAATCAGCCACTCGCGCCCAGTCCTCCTCGTTCGATACATCCAGGCGAATGAAGCGCGCCGCTTCGCCAAGCTCGCGCGCGAGTGCCTCGCCTTCGGCTTCCAGCACATCCGCAATGACCACGCGCGCACCTTCTGCAACGAGCAGGCGGCAAGTCGTCGCACCCATGCCGCGCGCGCCTCCAGTCACGATTGCAACTTTTCCTTCCATGCGAGCCATTTCTGTTCCTTTCATTCAAAGAAGCGACAGTCCGCTCAACCCCAATAGGCTCGCCCGCCGTCCAGCGGCAAGGTCGCACCGGTGAGGTAGGCGGCATCTGGACTCGCCAGAAACACGATGGCACGACCAATATCGTGTTCGCAGTCGCCGACACGTCCCAGCGGAATCGTCTTGAAAAACGCCTCGGCCTCTTCCGGATTGGCTTCAACCCACCCTTTCAGCCCAGGCGAAAGCGCATGCGGCGCAACCACGTTGACGCGAATGCCATCGCCGCCCCATTCGCAGGCTGCCGCGCGCGTCAGGGCGCGAGTGGCTTCCTTGGCTGCCGCATACGCGCCATAGCCTGAAGCATCCCAACGAACTGCCGCAGATGACGCGAAATTGACAACGACGCCACCACCCTTCAGATACGGATGGCAAGCCCGCATGAATCTCAGGGTCGCAAGCGGCCCGGACGCCATGCCATCGAGAACAGCTTCGTCTGAAACGTCGAGCAAACGGCCGAGCGGCGCAACCTGTGCGTTGTTGACAAGAATCTGCACCCCGCCAAATTGCTCCACGACTGCGGCGACACATCCCTCGATCTGGCTCGGATCCGTCACATCGCAGGTGAACGGCGCCGCCCGCCCTCCGCGCCGCCTGATTTCGTCGCAGGTCACCAGCAGCTTGTCACGCGTGCGCCCCACCACAGCCACGGCGGCTCCTTCACCGGCAAGGGCGTAGGCGATGCCCTGGCCCACCCCTTGTCCCGCGCCCGTCACAAGCGCGACCTTGTGGTCGAGTTTTCCCATGAGCCCCCCTCACTCAATAATGGCCGGATGCGCCTGCACCGGCCCACCCATCCAGTCTCGATAGGACGGCGGCTGCTTGCCGTCGATATCGGTGATCCCGTACCTGAGCGCAGTCTCGGCGCCTATGAGCACCTGGCCCGACTGCTCCAGCCGTTGCGGATCGCGGTACAGCGCGAGGATCAGCTTGCCCGTGAAGTCCGGGCTCTCTGCCGCCAACGCCAAATTCTTGTACTGGTCAGGATGCGTGTCCCACACGCGCTTCGTGCGTTCGGTTCGCAACAGCCCCATCCAGATCGACACGGCGGCGACACCCCGGGGACGCAAATCGACCGCCATGTCCCTCGCGAACTTGTCGACGCCGGCCTTTTGCGCGCCATAGGCGGCACCATGCATGTAGCAATTGGCGCCGTATGACGAGGTGAACACGATCAGGCCCGAGCGCTGCTTCACCATCAGCGGCGTGGCATGCCAGCTGGCCACGTAGGCCGAGCGCAAGCCCACATCGAGGATGTCGACGAGGTCGAGCGGTTTCTCCCAGAACGGTCCCTTCTCGATCAGTTGATCGTGCAGGCAGGTCGCGTTGTTGACCAGAATGTCCAAGCGCCCCTGCTCATTTGCAACCCGGTCAAACAGGGCCTTGACCTGTACATCGTCGGCGTGATCGCAGGCGTGCGCGATGCCCCGGCCACCCAGCGCGTCGATCTCGAGCGCCGTCGAGTGGATCGTGCCAGGCAGCGGCGCGTCGCCTTCGGTCTGTGTGCGCCCCGTCACGTACACGGTGGCGCCTGCCGCGCCCAGGGCAAGCGCAATGCCCTTGCCAGCGCCTCGCGAGGCCCCCGTGACGACGGCCACCAGGCGTTTGTTGTCCTCGTCCATTGAGCGATGACTCCTCTTCAAAAAGTTCGGGAAAAAGCCCGTCAAGTCGGTGCATCAAGCCCGCTGGGCCTCGCCGTTCTCACTCGCCGGAGCCTGCGCGCCAGCACACAGCACACCCTTCGCAGCCTCATAGCTCACGACCAATGTGGAGGTGACCACGCAACGGGTCGCCGAGATCTTCCAGACACCGCCGCACTTCCGGTATGCGTCTTCGTAATAGGCACCCAGTTGCGTGATCGTCTGGTCCCGCGTGTTGATCCCCTGGTAATGCAGGCCCCACTTGCCGCGCGCATGGAACGCATCAAGTACGGTGACCTCAGGGTTGACACCGTGATGCATCTCGACCATGTGCGGCTGACAGCCAAGTCTGGAGAAAACCTCCACCAGCTGATCGCGATGGTGGAACACGCCCACGCGACCATAGTCGATCCGAACGGCGCCCGTGATGAAGCAGTCCCTCACCCCTTCGGGGTCCTTGAGATCACAGCAGGCGAAGTAACGTGCCTTCAGATTCACAATGGCGGCCGCATCTTCAAGCTTGGCCAAGCGTGTCTCCATTGATTCAATCGGACTCATGCGTTCCCTTGTCTGAGCGTGTAGCAAGCCTTGTCTGGGCGCCAAGATACAAGCGCAACACCATCGTTTCATCGCCCATTCGGACTAAGGTGCGCAGACCGCCAAACCACGGCTACAATCGCGCCCCGTCAGGAGAGAGTTTTCGTTGAAAACCGCCGAAGGCGCAGAAGCTGATTCAACACCGCTTGCTGGTGTCGCCGCTTCAAACGCTCAGGCAAAAGGACTGACAAGACGTTCCGGATCTGGAGCGTTCCTCACTGGAGAGAGGCGGGCCCTGGAGCCCGTCCACTGAAGGGGCAAGTTGCCGGCCTGGCGCCGGGAGCGAATCTCTCAAGTACCAAGGACAGCGAGGGCAGCCCTCCCACCCTTAGCGGGTGGGCTTGAAGTTTGCCCTCGAAAGAAAGCCATGTCCGCTGAACTCCACAAGACCCCCCTGCATGCCCTGCACGTTGAACTCGGCGCCAAGATGGTGCCCTTCGGCGGCTACGACATGCCCGTGCAGTACAAGGAAGGCATCCTCGCCGAACACAAGTACACGCGCGCCGCGGCAGGCCTGTTCGACGTCTCGCACATGGGCCAGGTCCGCCTGGTCGGCGCCGACGCCGCTGCCGCGCTCGAAACCATCGTGCCGGTGGACGTGATCGACCTGCCCGTGCTCAAGCAACGCTACGCCCTGTTCACCAACGCGCAAGGCGGCATCCTCGACGATTTGATGATCACGCGCCGCGAGCACGATCTGTTCGTCGTCGTCAACGCCGGCTGCAAGGTGCAGGACATTGCCCACATGCAAGCCACCATCGGCCAGCGCTGCGAGGTCATTCCCATGCCCGAGCGCGCCCTGCTGGCGCTGCAAGGCCCGCAGGCCGTCACCGCCCTGTCGCGCCTGAACCCCGAGGTCGCCAAGCTGACCTTCATGACCGGCGGCCACTTCAAGCTCGACGGCATTGACACCTTCCTGACCCGCTCGGGCTACACCGGCGAAGACGGCTTCGAGATTTCCGTGCACGAGAACGACGCCGTGGCGCTGGCCCGCAAGCTGCTGGCCCAGCCCGAAGTCAAGCCCATCGGCCTGGGCGCGCGCGACACCCTGCGCCTGGAAGCCGGGCTGTGCCTGTACGGCCACGACATCGACACCGGAACCACGCCCGTCGAAGGCGCACTGACCTGGGCCATCCAGAAGGTGCGCCGCGCTGGCGGCGCCCGCGCTGGCGGCTATCCCGGCGCCGCCATCGTCGACCAGCAACTGGCCGCAGGCGCCCAGCGCAAGCGCGTGGGCCTGATCAGCACCGAGCGCATGCCGGTGCGCGAAGGCGCCAAGGTGGTCGACGCCAACGGCGCCGAGATCGGCGTCGTCACCAGCGGCTCGCTCGGCCCCAGTGTCAACCAGCCGGTAGCCCTGGCCTACCTGGGCGCCGCCCACACAGCCGTGGGCACGCCCGTGTTCGCGCTGGTACGCGACAAGCGCGTGGCCATGACCGTCGCTGCCATGCCATTCTCGCCGCACCGCTATTTCCGTGGCTGATGAGCCGCAGCTGATTCCGTTTTTTTCATCTTTCGACCCATCCGAACCCGGAGCACACCATGAGCATCAAATTCACGCCTGACCACGAATGGATCAAGACCGGCGCCGACGGCGTCGCCACCGTGGGCATCACCGTCCATGCGCAAGACGCGCTGGGTGACGTGGTGTTCGTCGACCTGCCCGAAGTCGGCAAGCACTATGCCGAGAAGGACGTGGCCGGCGTGGTCGAGTCCGTGAAGGCCGCCGCCGACGTCTACATGCCCGTGGACGGCGAAATCGTCGAAGTCAACGAAGCCCTGCGCGACGAACCTGCCCTGGCCAACACCGACCCGCTCAACACCGGCTGGTTCTTCAAGGTCAAGCTGAGCAAGCCGGCCCAGCTCGACGCCCTGATGGACAGCACCGCCTACGACGAGCTCGTCAAGAACAGCTGATCCGGACCCGGTCCCACTGCTTTTTCCCGCACCGATTGATCTGGCCCCGCACCGCGGGGCCACGGACTGCCGCCTGAAGCGTCCAATGCCGGCCGCCTCCGCCGCCGCACCTGCCAAGGAATCCCCATGTTGATGTCTGCCCTGAAGCCGCTCGGCGAACTCGAGAACGCCGCCGAATTCCAAGCCCGCCACATCGGCCCCGACGCCGCCGACGAAGCGCTGATGCTGTCGGAAATCGGCGTCGCCTCACGCCGCGCGCTGATCGAGGCCATCGTGCCCACAAGCATCAAGCGCGGCGCCGTCATGGACTTGGCTCCCGTGGCGACGGAAGCCCAGGCGCTGGCCGAGCTGAAGGCGCTTGCGACGCAGAACAAGGTGCTCAAAAGCTTCATCGGCCAGGGCTGCCACGACACCCTCACGCCCGGCGTGATCCTGCGCAACATCCTCGAGAACCCCGCCTGGTACACCGCCTACACGCCCTACCAGGCCGAGATCTCGCAAGGCCGCATGGAAGCGCTGGTCAACTTCCAGACCATGGTGACCGACCTCACAGGCATGGCCATCGCCAATGCCTCGATGCTGGACGAAGCCACCGCCGCCGCCGAGGCCATGACGCTGGCCGCGCGTGTGGGCAAGAGCAAGAGCACGGTCTTCTTCGTGGCCGACGACGTGCTGCCGCAGACCCTGGAAGTGGTGCAGACCCGCGCCCTGCCGCTGGGCTACACCGTGCAGGTGGGCCCCGCTGCTGAAGCAGGCAAGACGCCCTGCTTCGCGGCGCTGCTGCAATACCCCGGGGTGACCGGCGCCACCCATGGCCTGCAGGGCGTTGCCGACGCCGTGCACGCCCAGGGCGGCCTCCTGATCGCCGCGGCCGACCTGCTGGCCCTTACACTGCTGAAGGCCCCGGGCGAGCAAGGCGCCGACATCGCCGTCGGCACCACCCAGCGTTTCGGCATGCCCATGGGCAACGGCGGCCCGCACGCCGCCTACATGGCTTGCAAGGACGAGTACAAGCGCAACCTGCCGGGTCGCCTGGTCGGCGTCAGCGTCGACTCGCACGGCAACCCGGCCTATCGCCTGGCGCTGCAGACCCGTGAGCAGCACATCCGCCGCGAAAAGGCCACCTCCAACATCTGCACCGCCCAGGTGCTGCCCGCCGTCGTGGCCAGCATGTACGCGGTCTACCACGGCCCGCAAGGCCTGAAGCGCATCGCCCAGCGCGTGGCCAGCTTCACGGCCGTGCTGGCCGAGGGCCTGAAGCAGCTCGGCTTCACGCTGGCGCACGACAGCGCCTTCGACACCCTGCACGTCCAGACCGGCGCCCAGACCGAGGCCATCATGGCCGCGGCCCTGTCCGCCGGCATGAACCTGCGCCGCGCCAGCGCGCAAAGCATCAGCGTGTCGCTGGACGAAACCACCATCCGTGCCGACATCCAGGCGCTGTGGAAGGCATTCGCCCAGGGCAAGGCCGTGCCGGACGAATTTTCCAATTTCGGCGCCTTCGAGAAAGGCATCGCCGCGCTGATCCCGGCCGAGCTGCAGCGCACCAGCGCCTACCTGACGCACCCGATCTTCAACCGCCACCACTCGGAAACCGAGATGCTGCGCTACCTGCGCGCGCTCGCCGACAAGGACCTGGCGCTGGACCGCAGCATGATCCCGCTGGGCTCCTGCACCATGAAGCTCAACGCGACCAGCGAGATGATCCCCATCACCTGGCCCGAGTTCGCCGGCATCCACCCCTTCGCGCCGCGCGACCAGCTCAAGGGCTACGAACTGCTCGACCAGCAATTGACCAGTTGGCTGTGCCAGGCCACCGGCTACAAGGGCATCTCGCTGCAGCCCAATGCCGGCTCGCAGGGCGAATACGCCGGCCTGCTGATCATCAAGGCCTTCCACGAGTCGCGCGGCCAGGCGCAACGCAAGATCTGCCTGATTCCTGAATCGGCGCACGGCACCAACCCGGCCTCGGCCCACATGGCCGGCATGACCGTGGTCGTGACCAAATGCGACAAGGAAGGCAACATCGACCTCGCCGATTTGCGCGCAAAATGCGAACAGCACAGCGCCAACTTGGCTGCGATCATGATCACCTACCCGTCCACCTACGGCGTGTTCGACACGCATGTGAAGGAGATCTGCGCCCTGGTGCACGAGCACGGCGGCCGCGTCTACGTGGACGGCGCCAACATGAACGCCCTGGTGGGCGTGGCGGCGCCCGGCGAATTCGGCGGTGACGTCAGCCACCTGAACCTGCACAAGACCTTCTGCATCCCCCACGGCGGTGGCGGCCCGGGTGTCGGTCCGGTCTGCGTGGCTGCCGACCTGGTGCCTTTCCTGCCGACGCATCGCAGCGCTGGCCTGCAGAGCGACACCGCCATCGGCGCCGTCTCGGCCGCGCCGCTGGGCAATGCCGCCGTGCTGCCGATCAGCTGGATGTACGTGCGCATGATGGGCGCCGAAGGCCTGCAGGCCGCGACTGAAACTGCCATCCTCTCCGCCAACTACGTGGCGGCGCGCCTGTCCGCGCATTACGACATCCATTTCAGCGGCAACGTGGCCGGCGTCAAGGGCGGCGGCGTGGCCCACGAGTGCATCCTGGACATCCGTCCCTTGAAGGACGCCTCCGGGGTTGGCGCCGAAGACGTGGCCAAGCGCCTGATCGACTACGGTTTCCATGCGCCCACGCTGTCCTTCCCTGTCGCCGGCACGCTGATGGTGGAGCCGACCGAAAGCGAGTCCAAGGCCGAGCTTGACCGCTTCTGCGACGCGATGATCGCCATCCGCGGCGAGATCGACAAGGTCGCCGCAGGTCAGTGGACCCGCGAGGACAACCCGCTGGTCAACGCCCCGCACACAGCCGAGTCGCTGCTCAAGACCGAGTGGACGCATGGCTACAGCCGCGAGGAGGCCGCCTACCCGGTGGCCACGCTGCGCCGCCAGAAGTATTGGGTGCCAGTGGGCCGGATCGACAACGTCTACGGCGACCGCAACCTGTTCTGCTCCTGCGTGCCGCTGTCCGAGTACGAAGCCAGCTGATTCAAAGGAGCGCTCATGGCCGTTTCAGTCTTCGACCTCTTCAAGATCGGCATCGGCCCGTCGAGCTCGCACACCGTAGGTCCGATGCGCGCAGCGCGGCTGTTTGCACTGCGCCTGCGCCATGACGGCCTGCTGGAGCGCTGCGCGCGCGTGCAGTCGCAGCTCTACGGCTCGCTCGGCGCGACCGGCAAGGGTCATGGCAGCGACAAGGCCGTGCTGCTGGGCCTGGCCGGCCATGAGCCGGACGTGGTCGACGTCGAGCAGATCGAGCGCTACCTGGCCGAGATCCGCGAGGGCGGCCAATTGAAATTGCTCGGTGAGCAGGCCGTCGCCTTCAATGAAGCCAAGGACCTGGTGTTCTTCCGTCGACAGAGCCTGCCCTTCCATGCCAACGGCATGCGCTTCATCGCCTTCGATGTCGAGGGCAATGAACTGCTGGAACGCACCTACTACTCGGTGGGCGGCGGTTTCGTCGTCAGCGACGAGGTGGCAGCCGACGGCAGCAAGCAGAAGGTCATCGCGCCCGACGCCACGGTGCTGCCCTACCCCTTCAAGACCGGCGATGAGCTGCTGGCCCTGACCCAGGCGCATGGCATCAGCATTGCTGAAATCATGCGCCGCAACGAGCGCCATTGGCGCACCGATGAAGAAACCCATGCTGGCCTGATGCGCATCTGGCAGGTGATGCAGGATTGCGTCACCCGAGGCTGCCGCACCGACGGCATCCTGCCCGGCGGCTTCAAGGTCAAGCGCCGCGCACCCGAACTGTTCCGCGGGCTGACCGCCAACCCCGAGCAGGCGCTGCGCGACCCGCTGCAGGTGATGGACTGGATCAACCTCTACGCGCTCGCCGTGAACGAGGAAAACGCCGCTGGCGGTCGCGTCGTCACGGCGCCGACCAATGGCGCCGCCGGCATCGTTCCGGCCGTCTTGCACTACTACACGCGCTTCGTGCACGGCGCGAGCGACACCGGCGTGGTCGATTTCCTGCTGACCGCCGCCGCCATCGGCATTCTCTACAAGGAGAACGCCTCGATTTCGGGCGCCGAAGTCGGCTGCCAGGGCGAAGTCGGCGTGGCCTGCTCCATGGCCGCAGGGGCCCTGTGCCAGGTGATGGGCGGCACGCCCGAGCAGGTCGAGAACGCGGCCGAGATCGGCATGGAACACCACCTGGGCCTGACCTGCGATCCGGTCGGCGGCCTGGTGCAGATCCCCTGCATCGAGCGCAACGCCATCGCCTCGGTCAAGGCCATCAACGCGGCGCGCATGGCGCTGCGCGGCGACGGCACGCATTTCGTCAGCCTCGACAAGGTCATCAAGACCATGCGCGACACCGGCGCCGACATGATGACCAAGTACAAGGAAACAGCGCGCGGCGGCCTGGCGGTGAATATCGTCGAGTGCTGAACCTGCGCACAAACGCCAAACGGCGTTTGTGGATGGCGAAGGCCAAAGCAAGATGCCCCGTGATTTGCCTGACTTCAGGCGCGGACTGCAGCAGTTTGGACAGAAATAGCTCCGATTTGTGAACGCAAACAGTTAGCATGCGGCGAACCTGGCGCTGGTCCACAAAGCGCCTCGCTCCGGAGGAAACGCTCATGCTCAAAGTTGTACTTCTTGTCGTCGGAACCCTGATCGCCGGCCTGCTTGTGTTCACCATCACGCGACCGGATGACTTCCGGGTTCAGCGCGAAATCGAGATCCAGGCGCCGCCCGAAAAGATCATGCCCTTGCTGACCGACTTCAGGCAGTTCGGCCAATGGTCACCCTGGGAACAGTTGGACCCGGCCATGCAACGCGAGTTCAGCGGCGCGACCAGCGGGCCCGGTGCCATCTATGCCTGGAAGGGCAATGACAAGGTAGGCCAGGGACGCATGGAGATCCTCTCGGTCACTCCCGACAAGGTACTCATCAAGCTGGACTTTCTCAGCCCCTTCGAGGCCCACAACACCACCGAGTACATGCTAACGCGTCGAGGCGGGACCACACGCCTGAGCTGGGCCATGTTCGGCCCCGCCAATTTCCTGACCAAACTGATGGGAGTCTTTTCCATCATGGACAGCACGGTGGGTAAGGACTTTGAGAAGGGCCTCAGCCAGATCAAGGCCGTCGCGGAAAAGCCTTGATCCAGCCCACCCCTGCCCCTATTTGGCGGGCAGGGCCTGATCGAAAGTGCGGGCGGCACTCTCGTCCGGTGCAGCCACGAGCTTGGGCTGGCGGTCCCTCACCAGGTATGAATACAGCACCGGCACCACCAGCAGCGTCAGGATGGTCGACGTGATCACCCCGCCGATGATGGCCCGACCCATGGGAGCCTGGAACTCGCCGCCTTCGTTAAAGGCCAGCGCCATCGGCAGCATGCCGAACACCATGGCCGCGGTGGTCATGATGATGGGCCGCATGCGGATCAGGCCGGCCTGCAGCAAGGCCTCGAACACGCTCGCACCGTCGCGCCGCGCATGGTTGGCGAAATCGACCAGCAAAATGGCGTTCTTGGTCACCAGGCCCATCAGCATCACCAGGCCGATCATCGAGAAGATGTTCAGCGTCGAGCCCCACAGCAGCAGCGCCAGCATCACGCCGATCAGCGACAGCGGCAATGAAGCCATGATGGCGATCGGCTGCACGAAGCTGCCGAACTGACTGGCCAGCACGATATAGATGAAGATCACCGCCAGGCCCATGGCGCTGACCAGGCCCGCAAAGGCATCAGCCTGCTGCTTGCCGGCGCCGTCCACCAGGAAGCTCACGCCCGGAGGCAACTGCATGGTCTTGATCAACTTCTGGACGTCGGCGTTGACGTCGCCCGAGCTCCGTCCCTCGGCGTTGGCAAACACGGCTTCGCGGCGCTGCAGGTTCTGGCGCCGGATCACCTCCGGGTTGAACACCGGTTCGATGGTCGCCACCTGGTCCAGCGCGATCGGCACGCCGTCCTTGCTGAAGGCCACCGGCAGCCGTCCCATCTGGTCCAGGTGTTCGCGCTGGGCCTTGGGCAAGCGCAGCAGCACCTCGACCTGGTTGCCGTCCGGCGTGGTCCAGTAGGTGGCCACCTCGCCGTTCACGTAGGCGCGCAGCGATGACGCCAGCTGCGGCGCGGTCAAGCCGAGCTCCCGCACCGCGGAGTCCTTCAGATGGACGGCGAAGGCCGGAGTACCGGGCTTGACGGTGGAATCCACGTCCACGGCACCGGGCACGGTCTTGATTTTCTCGATCAGGTCATGCGCGGCCTGGTTCAGGCCCTCGGGGTCGCTGCCCAGCAGGGTGATCCAGATGGGCTTGTCCATGCCCACGCTGAGCTCCACGCCCGGGATGTGGGAGATGTCCTCGCGCAAGGCGTCCTCGATCTGCTTCTGGCTGCGCTTGCGCTCGGCACGCGGCACCAGCGCGATGCTGAGCTGCGCCTGGTTGCGCCCGGTGGACATGCCCTCGCCGGAGCTGCCGACCACGGTCGACACGGTCTTGATTTCAGGATAGTGCGTCAGCAGCTCCTCGACCTGGCGCACCTTGTCGTCGCCGCGCTCGAGGCTGGTCGCCACGGGCATGCGCAGATTGAGCTGCGTGAAGCTCTGGTCGGTCTGCGGCACGAACTCGCTGCCCACCAGGGGCACCAGGGCCAGGGCCAGCACGAAGCTCCCCAAGCCGCCCAACATCACCAGGCCGCGCGGCGTGATGGTGGCCAGGCGCAGGCGGCGAGGCTGCGTGCGGTCGCGCCGGCCCTGCGCATCGAACGGCCGGCCCCACACCGGGATGGGCAGCAGGAACAGGCGATAGCGGCGTCCCGAAAAGGCCCAGCGGATCACGCGCTCATAGATGCCGTGCAGCAGGTCCATCAGTTGGTCCGTGCCGCGCATCATGGCGCCGATGACGGGCATGCGGCGCAGGCGCACGCTGGGCGGATCGGGCCAGACGCTGGACAGCATCGGATCCAGCGTGAAGCTCACGAACAGCGACACCAGCACCGCCACCACGACCGTGATGCCGAAGGGATAGAAGAACTTGCCGATGATGCCGCCCATGAAGGCCACGGGCACGAACACGGCGCACAGCGCGAATGTGGTCGCCATCACGGCCAGGCCGATTTCGCTGGTGCCGTCGTTGGCGGCCTGCACATGATCCTTGCCCATGCCGACATGGCGCACGATGTTCTCGCGCACCACGATGGCATCGTCGATCAGGAGGCCGATGCACAGGCTCAGCGCCATCATGGTCATGAAATTCAGCGTGAAGCCGAAGGCATGCACGGCAATGAAGCTGGAGATCACCGAGATCGGCAGGGTCAGGCCGGTGATGACGGTCGAGCGCCAGCTGTGCAGGAACAGGAACACGATGGCCACGGTCAGCAAGGCGCCTTCGACCAGGGTGTGCTTCAGGCCATCCAGCGAACTCTTGACGAAGTCGCTGGCGGCGAAAATGGTGCGCAGCTCCACGTCCTGCGGCAATGTCTTGCGCAACTCTTCCATCGCTTCCTGCACGCCCTCGCCGGTGGCGACGACGTTGGCATCCTGCTGCTTGAAGACGTTGAAGCTCACGGCCGGGGCACCGTTGATGCGGGCCAGGGTGTTGGGCTCGCGCTCGCGCTCAACCAGTTGCCCCAGGTCGGCCAGCGTCAGCGCCAGGCTGCCACGCCTAGCCACCACGATGTTGGCAAATTCGCGCGGGTCCTTGACCCGGCCTTCGACGCGCAGCAGGGCATCGGAGTTGCGGTCTGACAGCAGGCCCACGGGCTGGTCGGCATTGGCTTCCTTCAATGCCGTTGCAATTTCCGCCGGGGTGACGCCATAGGCCCGCAAACGCATGGGGTCCAGGTCGATGCGCACTTCGCGCGGCACCAGGCCGCCGATGTCCACGCGCGCCACGCCGTCGACCCGGCTCAGGCGCTTGGCCACGATCAGCTCGCCCATCATCGACAACTCGCGCGCCGGTCGTGTCTTGCTCAGGAGCGCCATCACCACCACGGGCTGGGCGTTGTCGTTCTGGAAGCGCGACACCGTGGGCGGCCGCACGTCCTTGGGGAAAAGCCCTTGCGCCTGCGCCACACGGTCACGCAAATCCTGCATGGCACGGCTCATGTCGGCATTGAGGCTGAACTCCACCCAGACCTGCGCCCGGCCTTCGAAGCTGCGCGAGGTCACTTTCTCCACCCCGGCGACGGTGTTGAGCGCCTCTTCCAGCGGCTTGGACACCTCCCGCTCCACCGCCTCGGGCGAGGCGCCGGGATATTGGACATCGATCCAGGCGCCTGGCAGTGATATGTCGGGCATCTGCTCGACGCCGAGCTTGGCATAGGCGAACACGCCCAGCACGCACAGGGCCACCATCATCATGGTGGCGAACACCGGGTTCTTGATTGAGACGCGCGTCATCCACATGGCGGTCTCCTCAGTTGCTGGCTGCGGTGGCGGACATCGAGGCCACAGTCGCAGGCCGTGCCGGCTTGTCCGCCAGGATCTGCGCCTTGGCGCCTTCCTTCAGGTTGTCGAAGCGCAGCGCGAGCACCTGCGCCTGCGGGTTCAAGCCCTGCAGGACCTCCACCAGGCCCTGGCGCGCGTCCTTGCGCCCCAGGGTCACGATGCGACGCGTCAGGCCGCCTTGCTCGATCAACCAGACCTGACTCTGGCCGCCGGTGCTGCTGATGGCCGAATCCGGCACGGTCAGGCGCTCGGTCTCGTCGGGCAGCAGCAGCTTGGCCACTGCATATTGGCCGGCCCTGAATTGCTCGCCCGGGTTTTCAAGTGCCAAGGTGACGGTGATGGAGCGGGTGCCGGGTTCGGCAATCGGCGAGATTCGCGCAATGTGCGCCGTGACGGGCTTGTCCACCCCTTCCACCTGCACTTCGACCGCCATGCCGGGCTTGAGGCGGCTCACTTCATGCGTGCCCACCAGCCCCGCCAACTCGAGCCGGCTCAGGTCCACAATGCTGAGGATCTGCTGCTCCAGCGCCAGCTTCTCGCCCGGGACCGCGAAGCGCTTGGCCACGATGCCGTTGAGGGGCGAGGTCAGGCTGGCAAGGCGCAGGCTGACCTGACCGTTCTCGGCTTGCGCCTTGGCGGCCAGCCAGGCGCCGCGTGCGGCCTCCATGGAGGCGCGCGAGCTGTCCAGCGCGGTGGCGGCAATGAAGTTCTGCGCCGCCAGCCCCTCGTTGGTCTTGTAGACCTTCTCGGCCTGCTCGAACTGGGCCCGGGTAGCAGCCACATTGGCCTGGCGCTCGGCCAGGCGCAGGTGCAGGTCTTCCAGATCGACGTTGCCAAGGCTTTGCCCCATGCTGACCCGACTGCCCTCGCCCACATTCAGGGAAAGCAAGGTACCCGCCACCTTGCTGTGCACGATGGCCGTGTTGGGCGCCACCAGCGGACCGGAGAATTCAATCAGGGCAGGCATGCTCACGAGCGCGGGATGCACGACTTCCTTGTTCTGGAACTCCAGCACCGGATCGACCTTCGCGTCCTTGCCGCCAGCGCCCTTGCCGGACCACAAAGCCAAAGCGCCACCGCCTGCCAGCAACAGCGTCGCGGCAGCACCCCATAGCCATTTGTTTCGAGTCGTCATGTTCGCCCACCTGGTCATCTTGGATGTTTGATTCGGGCGCAGTGTAGAGAGATCACGTCAGCCAGAAGAGAGGTCTGCGACGAAATGCAGATTCCGCACACCAGATTGCAGTGGCGTCAGATCAGCGTGCAAAAGGCTGGTAGCAGGTCGGCAGCATTTCATGACGATTTCAAGGCAGAGATCGGCGGCAGCTCATGGCGGACGTCACCGCACTGGGCGCGGTGGCGCAGGGCGTGGTCGATCAGCACCAACGCCAGCATGGCCTCGGCGATCGGGGTGGCGCGTATGCCGACGCAGGGGTCGTGGCGACCGAAGGTTTCCACCTGGGTCGTCTCGCCAGCCCGGTTGACGGACGCCTTGGGACTGCGGATCGAACTGGTGGGCTTGATGGCGATGGAGGCGACGATGTCCTGGCCCGTCGAGATGCCGCCCAGCGTGCCGCCCGAATTGTTGCTGGCAAAGCCTTGTGGCGTGAGTTCGTCGCCATGCTCGGTGCCGCGCTGCGACACGCTGGCGAAGCCGGCGCCGATTTCGACGCCCTTGACGGCGTTGATGCCCATCAGCGCGTAGGCAATGTCGGCGTCGAGCTTGTCGAACAGAGGCTCGCCCAGGCCGACCGGCACGCCGGTGGCTTCGACACGGATGCGGGCGCCGACCGAGTCCCCGGCCTTGCGCAAGGCATCCATATAGTCTTCGAGTTCGGCGATCTTGCTGGCGTTGGCGGCGAAGAATGGATTTTGCGCCACGTGCTGCCAGCCTTCGAAGGGAATCTCGAACTCGCCCAACTGCGTCATGCAGCCACGGAATTCGGTGCCGTACTGGCTCTTTAGCCATTTGCGCGCCACGGCGCCAGCGCCCACCATGGGTGCCGTCAGCCGCGCCGACGAGCGGCCGCCGCCGCGCGGATCGCGCAGGCCGTATTTGCGCCAGTAGGTGTAGTCGGCGTGACCGGGCCTGAAGGTGTCGAGGATGTTGCCGTAATCCTTGCTGCGCTGGTCGGTATTGCGGATCAGCAGACAGATCGGCGTGCCGGTGGTCTTGCCTTCATACACGCCGGAGAGGATCTCGACCGCGTCGGGCTCGTTGCGCTGCGTCACGTGGCGCGAGGTGCCGGGGCGGCGGCGATCGAGTTCGGGCTGGATATCGGCCTCGGACAACTCCATGCCGGGCGGGCAGCCGTCGATCACGCAGCCTATGGCGGGACCGTGGCTCTCGCCGAAATTGGTGACACGGAACAATTCGCCGAAGGTGCTGCCAGACATGGGGAATCCAAAGCAAAGGTCACGGGCACCGGGACTCCCCCGGCGCTACCGTCAAATTCTATCGAGCAAGGTGGCTGCCCACACGGGTCCAGGCCACGCGAGGCAAGAAGCCAGGCTTGCTGCCCGGCTTCGATTCAGAGCTTGGACTCTTCGGTCCTTTCCTCTTCGACCGGCCAGTCGCGGATGTAGGCCTTGAGCATGCGATTCTCAAAGTCCTGGCTGTCGACCACGCATTTGGCGACGTCATAGAACGAGATGACGCCCATCAGCGTGCGGCCTTCCAGCACCGGCATGTAGCGCGCATGCCGGCCCAGCATCATGCGGCGCACTTCATCCATCTCGGTGCTGGGGGTGCACGTCAGCGGGTGGTCGTCCATCACGCTGCGCACGCTGGGGCCGATGGCCGAGCCCTTGTTGCGCTCCACGGCGGCGATCACTTCGCGGAAGGTCAGCATGCCGATCAAGTCGCCGAACTCCATCACCACCAGCGAGCCGATGTCGTGCTCGGCCATCGTGTGGAGCGCGTCCATCAGGGGCTGGTCGGGAGACACAGTGAACAGCGTGTTGCCTTTGACGCGAAGGATGTCGGCGACTTTCATCATGGTCTCCTGGACTGAGTTCTTTTCGAGGTGCTGAGGGGAGGTCAAAACGTTTCGACGCTCAACATAGCACACAATCCCCCCTCTCAACACAAAGGAGACACCATGTCAGGCTACGGCGATCCCGGCTTCGACACCTTGGCGCTGCACGCTGGCGCCGCCCCGGACCCCGCGACCGGCGCCCGGGCCACCCCCTTGCACCTGACGACCTCGTTCGTCTTCGAGAGCGCCGAACATGCAGCCTCGCTGTTCAACATGGAGCGCGCGGGCCATGTGTACACGCGCATCTCCAACCCGACCACGGCTGTTTTCGAGGAGCGCATGGCCGCGCTGGAAGGCGGCGTGGGCGCCATCGCCACGGCCAGCGGCCAGGCCGCCCTGCACCTGGCCATCGCCACGCTGGCGGGCGCCGGCTCCCACATCGTCGCATCCAGCGCCCTCTACGGCGGCTCACACAACCTGCTGCACTACACGCTCAAGCGCTTCGGCATAGAAACCACCTCTGTGCGCCCCGGCGACCTGGACGGCTGGCGCGCGGCCATTCGCCCCAACACCAAGCTGCTGTTTGGCGAGACGCTGGGCAACCCGGGGCTGGACGTGCTGGACATCCCCAGCATCGCCGCCATTGCGCACGAAGCGCATCTGCCGCTGCTGGTCGATTCGACGCTGACCACGCCTTACCTGATGCGCCCGGCCGAACATGGCGCCGACCTGATCTACCACTCAGCCACCAAGTTCCTGTCCGGGCACGGCACGGTGGTCGGCGGCGTGCTGGTCGACGCCGGCAGCTTCGACTGGCAGGCGGCACACGAGCAGCACGGCCGCTTCCCCGAGCTCTGCGAACCCTACGAGGGCTTCCACGGCATGGTGTTCAGCGAGGAGAGCACCGTCGGCGCCTTCCTACTGCGCGCCCGGCGCGAGGGCCTGCGCGACTTCGGCGCCTGTTTGAGCCCGCACAGCGCCTGGCTGATCCTGCAAGGCATCGAGACTTTGTCGCTGCGCATGCAGCGCCATGTCGAGAACGCGCTCAAGGTGGCCGAATTCCTGGCCGGCCACGACCTGGTG
Organism: Burkholderiaceae bacterium; assembly: GCA_019234815.1. Classification (GTDB taxonomy): domain Bacteria; phylum Pseudomonadota; class Gammaproteobacteria; order Burkholderiales; family Burkholderiaceae_C; genus JAFALA01. The sequence continues at coordinate 78,475 of JAFALA010000032.1, forward strand.
GCTCAGGTGGGCCATCCGGGCCTCGCCAGCCACCCGAGCCATGCCCTGGCGCAGCGCCTGCTGCCGCGCGGCTGCGGCTCGGTGTTCAGCTTTGATCTCAAGGGCGGGCGAGAGCAGGGGCGCCGCTTCATCGAGGCGCTGCGCATCTTTTCGCACCTGGCCAATGTGGGGGACTGCCGCTCGCTCGTGATCCATCCAGCCAGCACCACGCATTTCCGCATGGACGACGCCGCGCTGGCCCAGGCCGGCATCACGCCGGGCACCGTGCGCCTGTCCATCGGGCTCGAAGACGCGGACGACTTGATCGCCGATCTGAAAGCGGCATTGAAGGCAGCCTCCAAATGACGACATTCAACATCGACGGCCACAAGGCCTATGCCTACACCGGCGGCAAAGCCCTTGACCCCGCCCTGCCCTGCGTCGTGTTCGTGCACGGCGCCTTGAACGACCACAGCGTCTGGACCCTGCTGGCGCGCTGGTTCGCCCACCACGGCTACGGCGTGCTGGCAGTCGACCTGCCCGGCCACGGCCGCAGCCTGGGCGCCGCCCTGCCCGACGTGCAGGCCCACGGCACCTGGCTGCTGCGCCTGCTCGAACAAGCCGGCGTACGGCGCGCGGCCCTGGCCGGCCACAGCATGGGATCGTTGATTGCCCTGGAAGCGGCAGCGCAAAACCTGGGCCAATCCACCCCCACCTGCGCCATCGATCGCCTCGCAATGGTGGGCACGGCCTACCCCATGAAAGTGTCCGAGGCCCTGCTGCAGACCGCGCAGACCCAGGCCGAGAAGGCCATGGCCATGGTCAACAGCTTCTCGCACAGCACGCTGGCGGCCAAACCGTCGTATCCCGGCCCGGGCGCCTGGCTGCACGGCGGCGGCATGCAGCTGATGCGCCGCATGCAAGCCCTCTACGCGCAGCGGAACGAGGGGGCCAACCTGTTCGCCCGCGACTTCCAGGTGTGTGACCGCTACGCCAATGGCCATCAGGCCGCTGAAGCGCTGCGCGCCGCAGGCAACTGCAAGGTCAGCTTCATCCTCGGCGAACGCGACCAGATGACGCAAATCCGGCAAAGCCAGGATCTGGCGCAGCGGCTGGACGCCCAGGTCTTCAAGCTGGGCGCCGGGCACGCACTGATGGGCGAGGCGCCGGATGCGATGCTGGGGGCGCTCAGGCAGGCCTTGGCTTGAGTCAAGCGATCACTTGCGAAACTGTTCCCTCAGGGCGTCCAGCATGTCCTTCACCATCGCCTGCAAGTCAAACGCTGGCTTCCAACCCCAGTCGCGCGCCGCGGCGCTGTCGTCGATGGACTGCGGCCAGCTGGCGGCGATGGCCTGGCGGAAATCGGGCGCATAGCTGATCTCGAAGCCCGGCACCTCAGCCCGGATGGCCTCGGCGATCTGGGCCGGCGTGAAGCTGATGCCGGCCAAGTTGTAGGAGCCGCGCTCGGTGATGCTTCCCGCAGGCGCTTCCATCAGCTCGATGGTCGCGCGCAGCGCGTCGGGCATGTACATCATGGGCAGGGCCTGGCCCTCTTCAAGGAAGCAGCTGTAGCGGCCTTGCTTCAGGGCAGCGTGGAAGATTTCGACGGCGTAGTCGGTCGTGCCGCCGCCGGGCGGGGTCTTGTAGCTGATCAGGCCCGGATAGCGGATGCTGCGCACGTCCACGCCGTGCTTGGCGTGGTACCAAGCGCACCAGCGCTCGCCAGCGAGCTTGGAGATGCCGTAGACGGTGGTCGGGTCCATCACCGTGGTCTGCGGCGTGTCGATGGACGGCGTGTTGGGACCAAAGGCTGCGATGGAGCTGGGCCAGAAGATGCGATCGAGCTTGTGCACGCGGGCCAGTTCCAGCACGTTGAGCAGGCCCTTCATGTTCAGGTCCCAGGCCCACATCGGATGCTTCTCGCCGTTGGCCGACAAGGCGGCGGCCAGCAGGTAGATCTGCGTGATGCCATGGCGCTCGACCACCGAGGTCAGCGCGGCGGCGTCGGTCACGTCGAGCATCTCATGCGCGAGATGCGGCAAGCGGCCCTGCGGCACCACGTCGCTGGTGATCACGTTGTGGTTGCCGTGGCGCTGCGCCAGGGCCTGCGCCAGTTCAGTTCCGATCTGGCCGTTGGCGCCGATGATGAGAATCCGGCTGCTCATGCCTGTGCTCCCTGCTTGACCAGACCCAGTTCGCGACCGGCCTGAGCAAAGGCGGCGACGGCCTTCTCCAGATGCTCGCGCTCATGGCCGGCCGAGACCTGCACGCGGATGCGCGCCTGGCCCTTGGGCACGACGGGGAAGAAGAACCCCACGGCATACACACCCAGCTCGAGCAGGCGCGCGCTGAGCTTCTGGGCCTGGACCGCGTCGTAGACCATGATGGGCACGATGGGGTGCGTGCCCGGCTTGATCTCGAAGCCGGCGGCCTGGATAGCAGCGCGGAAATAGGCGGTGTTGGTCTCCAGCTTGTCGCGCAGGGCGGTCGAGCCCTCCAGCAGGTCCAGCACCGCGATGGAAGCGCCGACGATGGACGGCGCCACCGTGTTGGAGAACAGGTAGGGGCGCGAGCGCTGGCGCAGCAGCTCGATCACTTCCTTGCGACCGGATGTGAAGCCTCCCGAGGCGCCGCCCAGGGCCTTGCCCAGCGTGCCGGTGATGATGTCGACCTTGCCGAACACGCCGCGGTACTCGTGCGTGCCGCGGCCGCGCTGGCCCATGAAGCCGCTGGCATGGCATTCGTCGATGCCCAGCAAGGCGCCGTAGCGGTCGGTGATCTCGCGGATCTTGTCGAGCTGGGCAATGGTGCCGTCCATGGAGAACACGCCGTCGGTGAACACCAGCGTGAAACGCGCACCCTTGGCCTTGGCTTCCTGCAAACAGCGCTCCAGGTCGGCCATGTCGTTGTGCTTGTAGCGATAGCGCTGCGCCTTGCACAGGCGGATGCCATCGATGATGGAGGCATGGTTGAGCTCGTCGCTGATGATCGCGTCCTGCTCGCCCAAGAGCGGCTCGAACAGGCCGCCATTGGCGTCGAACGCCGCCGCGTACAGGATGGTGTCTTCGGTGCCCAGGAAGTGGGCCAGGCGTTGCTCCAGGGTCTTGTGCAGGTCTTGCGTGCCGCAGATGAACCGCACCGACGACAGGCCGTAGCCGTGCGTGCGCAAGGCCTCGTGCGCGGCCTCGATGACCTGCGGATGCGAGGACAGGCCCAGGTAGTTGTTGGCGCACAGGTTGATGACCTCGCGGCCATCCTGCGTGTGGACAACGGCGCCCTGCGCCGAAGTGATGATGCGCTCGCTCTTGTAGAGCCCCGCGTCGCGCACGGCCTGCAACTCTTGGCGCAGGTGGGCGTAGAAATCTTCAGTGGTGGTCATGAGCGCGCTCCTGGTGCACAATTCACTAAACAGAACACAGTTCGTTATATTGAACGAATGTGCAGTATCTCGGAATTCCATTTCAAGGTCAAGACATGTCGCTGCCCAGCCCGGAACCTTTGGAGCCCCCGCGTGTGGGCGCCACCCTGCAGGCCTTGCGCCAGACCCAGGGTCTGTCGCTGGACGAGTTGTCGCGCCGCGCCGGGGTGTCCAAGTCCATGCTCTCACAGATCGAGCGCAATCAGGCCAATCCCACGGTCGCCGTGGTGTGGCGCCTGGCCAATGCCCTACGCGTGGAACTGGCCGAACTGCTGGGTGGCGAACGGCACAGCGCGCCAGCCATCGAAGTGGTCCACGCCCACAACATTCCCAGCATGAGCAGCCCGGACGGCCTGTGCCAGTTGCGCATCCTGGGACCCATCGACCTGGCCGGCGACTTCGAGTGGTACGAGCTGACGATACAGCCCGGCGGCGCACTCGAATCCGCCGCGCACGAGCCCGGCTCGCGCGAGCACCTGAGCGTGCTCAAGGGCATGCTGGAGGTCAGCGCCACGCAAGCCAGCCACATGGTGCAGACCGTGGTGCAGGCGGGCGAGACGGCGCGCTACGCTGTCGATGGCCCGCATGCCATACGCAACAAGACCGACGCGGCGGCCACCGCCTTGCTGGTCGTGTTGCATCCCTGATCCTTGAATAACCCCCTGAAAGGCACGCGCAAAGCACAGCCGCTAGCATCGGGCACCGTGTCGCTCCAACCGCTTGAGTGACCGTCCTGACAAGGTGGACCATGAGTGCAACTGAGCGCGAGCAGTTTGGACGATACAAGGTGCTGAGCGCAGGCATCTTCAGCCTGGTGCTGGTGATGGGAGTCGCGCGTTTCTCCTACACGCCGCTGCTGCCCCTGATGCGCCAGCAGGCCGGCTTGAGCCTGGCCGCAGGCGGCTGGTTGGCCGCGCTGAACTACGCCGGCTATCTGTGCGGCGCCCTGCTGGCCTCGCAAATCAGCGACCTGCAACTGAAAGACAAGCTCTACCGCACCGGCATGGTGGTGGCGGTGCTGAGCACCGCCGTGATGGCCGCCAGCACCGAGGTCTGGCTGTGGGCCGCCTCCCGCTTCCTGGGCGGGCTCAGCAGCGCGGCCGGCATGCTGTTCGGCACCGGGCTGATCCTGAACTGGTTGATCCGGCACCAGCATCGCAGCGAACTGGGCATCCATTTCTCGGGCATTGGCCTGGGCATTGCCCTCAGCGCCATCGCTGCGGCGCTGATGCTGATGCTGGGGCTGGACTGGCGCGATCAATGGCTGGCCTTTGCATGCCTGGGCTGCCTGCTGCTGTGGCCGGCGTTGCGCTGGCTGCCGCGGCCCGAGGCAGCGCCCTCCGGCGCCAGTGCCGCCTTGATGGCGGACCGCCCGCCCGGCAGCCGCTTCCTGCGCCTCCTGATGGCGTCCTATTTCTGCGCCGGCATCGGCTACGTGGTCAGCACGACCTTCATCGTGGCCATTGTCGATGCCCTGCCCGGCCTGCAGGGACGCGGCACCTGGGTCTTCATGGTCATGGGCCTGGCCGCCGCGCCCTCCTGCATGCTGTGGGACCTGATCGCGCGCAGGACCGGCGACGTGCTGGCGCTGGTCCTCGCGGCCCTGCTCCAGATCGTTGGCATCGTGCTGCCGGTCTGGCCCGGCGGCTTCGCGGCAGCCCTGCTGGGCTCGGTGCTGTTCGGCAGCACCTTCGTCGGCATGGTCAGCCTGGTGCTGACCATGGCGGGCCGCTACTACCCCAGCCATCCCGCCAAGATGATGGGCAGGATGACGCTGTCCTACGGCTGCGCGCAGATCATCGGGCCGGCGCTGACCGCCTGGCTGGCCCAGCAGTTCGGCAGCTATGGCGCCGGCCTGTACATGGCCGCCGCGGTCATGGCCGTGGGCGCGATGCTGCTGGCAGCGATGCTGGGCCCGGCATCCGCCAACGCTCAGACATCCACGGTCAATGAACTCCCCGGCGGCCTGAGCAAGTCGGCCAACCGGAACTGATCCCATCCCGTTCTTGACCACAAGGGCGCCAGGTTGCGCTGCGGCGCGGTCAGGAAGGCGCTGATCAAGGGCCGGACCAGCGTCTGCTCCGGCGCGCACAGCAAGACCAGGCGCTGCACGCCGGCCTCGTCCAGCCGCCCCACCCAGCCGATCTGGATCAGCTCGTCCAGCACCGGCTCCAACTGCAGGGGATCGACGCCAACCGTGCGGGACAGACTCAGGCTGCTCAAGCCCCCTTCCCCTCGATCACGGCTTGTCCACAATTCAGCCAGGCATTGCACCGCCAGCTCCAGCCCGAGGCCGGGCACATTGGGCCGGCGCGGAGTGCGCTGCGACAGGCTGGGCGCATTGGCCGCCAGCAAGGCGCCCAGCAGCACGATGGACCAGACCACGTACATCCAGATCAGCAGGATGGGCACCGTGGCAAACGCGCCGTACAAGGTGGTGTAGGTCGGCACGCGCTTGACGTACCAGGCCAGGCCGACCTTGGCCAGTGTGAAGGCGATCGCAACGAAGGCGCCGCCCATCAGGGCATGGCGCCAGCGCACATCGGTGTTGGGCACGTAATGAAACAGGCCTGCCACCGCGCCCCAAAGCAGGAACACGTCCGCGCTTTCCAGGATCACGTTGGCCCCCTTGGGCAGGCTGGACACCAGGCCCGCGCTGGCCGACATCAGATAGCTGGTCAGCGTGAGGCTGGCGCCGGCCAGCAAGGGACCCAGGGTCAGCGCGGCCCAGTACACCAGCACCCGCTGCGCGATCGGCCTAGGCCGCTGCACGCGCCAGATGACGTTCAGGGTCCGGTCTATCGTCAGCATCACCGCCAGCGCGCTGATGCCGAGAGCCACCAGACCCAGCACGCCAAGCCGGTTGGCCTTGGCGGCAAACTGCGTCAGCGCGCCCAGCACCGGCTTGGCGATGGTGTCGGGAATCAGGCTCTTCAGGAAGAATTTTTCCAAGGCCGTCTGGAAGCTGGCGAACATCGGGAAGGCCGTGAACAAGGCAAGCATCACCGTCAGCAGCGGCACCAGCGAGATCAGCGTGGTGAAGGTCAGGCTGCCGGCCGTCAGCCCCAGCCGCTCCTCTTGGAAGCGCGCCCGCAGGCCGCGCAATGTGTCCAGCCAAGGCCATTCGACCAACTGGGTCATCAGGTTCGACAGCAGGGCGATCGGATTTCGGAAGCCGTTCATGGTGTTCATGCTGGCTATGATGCCAGCATGTCGAGCGCTTCCATGACACCCACTGACCCCAAGGCCGCGTCAAACGGCACGGCCACTCTACCGACCGCGCAGCGCAGCCAACCCAGCGCCGCCGAGGCGAGGTCGCGCGCCATGGCCCTGAGCGGCCTGCTCGCGCTCCTCCTGCTGTGCCTGTGCTGGGAGCTGTGGCTGGCCCCCACCGGGCACCGAACGCTGGCCGTCAAGGCCCTGCCCCTGCTGCTGCCCCTGTCGGGCCTGTGGCGCTACCGGCTCTACACCTTTCGCTGGCTGAGCCTGCTGGTCTGGATCTACTTTGCCGAAGGCGCCGTCCGCGCCACCAGCGAGGCCGGGCTGGGCGGCGCGCTGGCCTGGGTCGAGGTGGTCTTGAGCATCTGGATTTTTATCGCCTGCGCCATGCAGGTGCGACTGCGCCTGGCGGCCGCCAAGGCGGCATCGCTTTGAGCCCATGAACACCGAGATGCTGAGCCGTCTGCAGGCCATCGTGGGCGAGGCCCACGTGCTGACGAGCGGCGACCTGTCGGCCTATGAGCGCGACTGGCGCAAACGCTATGCCGGCATCGCGCTGGCGGTCGTGCGACCGGCCAGCACTGAGCAGGTGGCGGCGGTGATCCGCTGCGCGCAGGCGCATGGCGTGAGCGTCGTGCCGCAAGGCGGCAACACCGGGCTGGTGGGCGGCGGCGTGCCGGACACATCGGGCCGGCAGATCGTGCTGAGCACCACGCGCATGAACCGCGTGCTCGGCGTGGACCGCGCCAATGCCAGCATGACGGTACAGGCCGGCTGCACGCTCCAGCAGGCGCAGACGGCCGCCGCCGACCAGGGGCTGCTGTTTCCGCTGAGCCTGGCCTCGGAGGGCACCTGCACCGTGGGCGGCAACCTGGCCACCAATGCCGGCGGCACGCAGGTCCTGCGCTACGGCAATGCGCGCGACCTGTGCCTGGGGCTGGAGGCTGTCAACGCGCAGGGCGAGGCCTGGCACGGCCTCTCGGGCCTGCGCAAGGACAACACCGGCTTCGACCTGCGCCATCTGTTCATCGGCAGCGAAGGCTGCCTGGGCGTGATCACGGCGGCCACGCTCAAACTCTTTCCCCAGCCCCGCGCGCAGGTCACGGCAACGGCCTCATGCCACAGCCTGGAGGCGGCCGTGCAGTTGCTGGGCATTGCGCAGTCGCATGCCGGCGCAAGCGTCACGGCGTTCGAGCTGATGAACACCTTCTCGCTGCGCCTGGTGGCCAGGCATTTCCCGCAACTGCCGCAGGCCCTGCCCTCAGGCCATGCGCCGTGGACCGTGCTGCTGGAACTCTCGGACGCCGAAGACGAGCGCCATGCCCAGGCGCGCTTCGAGGCGCTGCTGGGCAACGCCCTCTCGCAAGGCGTGATCCACGATACCGCCGTGGCCCAGACGCTGGCGCAAAGCCAGGGCATGTGGCATGTGCGCGATGCCATCTCGCTGGCCCAGGGCATGGAGGGCCTGAACATCAAGCACGACATCGCCGTGCCGGTGTCCGGCATTCCCGCCTTCGTGCATGCGACCGATGCCGCGCTCGCGAAACATTGGCCCGGCGTGCGCATGGTCTGCTTCGGCCACTTGGGAGACGGCAATCTGCACTACAACGTGCAGGCGCCCGCCGGCCAGGACGCCGCCGGCTTCCTCCAGCGCGAAGAAAAAGCCATCAATACCCTGGTCTACGACGCCGTGTGCGCAGCCGGCGGCAGTATCTCCGCAGAGCACGGCATCGGCCAGCTCAAGCGCGAGGAACTGGCGCGCCGCAAGGACCCCACGGCATTGGCGATGATGCGCGCCATCAAGCAGGCGCTGGACCCCCAGGGCCTGATGAATCCGGGGCGGGTGCTGTAGCGCGGCTAGCTAGCGCGGCGCCAGGCTGGCCCGGTGCTGCAGAACGGCATCCCGCACCAGCGGCATCAGCGTCGGCGCGCCGCTCTCGTCAAGGTGGGCCAGCAGCAGGCGCAGCATGCGAGGCTCCCAGAACTTGGCTAGGTGCTCGGCCACGCCGGCTTCGGCCTCCTGCACGTCGGGCATGGACTGGAAGAACTCGCCAATGCGGTTGGCCATGTGGATCAGGTTTTGAAGGTCCATTCGAAACACTTGCAATCAGCTCATCGAGCGCCGAATCGCTCGGGGTAGGTATAGGCGACGAAGGCATCGCCGCGCGCGAAACCGGCCAGGGCCAGGTTCAGCGCGTCGGCCATCCCGACGGCCCTGGCCGTGGGCGCCGACGCGGCCACCAGGGCGCCTACGCCGAGGGCCAGCGCCTTCTGCACCATCTCGAAGCTGGCGCGGCTGGTGATGCAGGCAAAGCCGCCCGCCACATCCAGATGCTCGCGGTGCACGGCGCCGATCAGCTTGTCGAGCGCGTTGTGGCGCCCCACGTCCTCGCGCAAGGCCAGCACATGGCCCGCTGCATGGCACAGCGCCGCCGCATGCGTGGCGCCGCTGCGCTGCTGCAGCACCTGGTGTTGGCGCAGGCTGCGCAAGGCCAGCTGGATGGCAAGTGGATCGACGCTCAGCGTCGGCGCGGCCGGCAGTTCGTGCTGGACCTGCTGCAGACTTTCCAGCCCGCACAGGCCGCATCCGGTGCGCCCGGCCATGGTGCGCCGGCGCGCCTTGAGCCGCCACTGGCAAGCCGCCGTGACCGTCATCTGCAGCTCGATGCCGGCAGAGGATTCCTGCACGCTCACATCCAGCAACTCGGCTGGGCTGCCCAACAGGCCTTCGCTGAGGCCGAAGCCGAGCGCGAAGTCTTCCAGGTCCAGCGGGCTGCACATCATCACGGCATGCGAAATGCCGTTGAAGACCAGCGCCACCGGCACCTCCTCGGCGAGCTGGTCCAGGCGTCCGTCGGCAGACTGCAGGGCGGCGGGCAGCCACTGCCGCGCGCCGCCATCGTGCACGACGCGGGCCTGCAAGCCCGTCAGCGCCTGCTCGGATTCAGGCTCTACAGGTAAGACATCCATGTCCATATCGCCTCACTTGGCCGGCGCCCAGTCGGTTTTGGATGGGGCCTGCGCCTGGCGCAAGAGCCGCTGCTGCTCGCGATCAAAGGACGCAAAGCGCTGCTGCCACTCCGAAGGCTGGCTCACCGCCACCACCTGCACCGCGGTGACCTTGTACTCGGGGCAGTTGGTGGCCCAGTCCGACGAATCGGTGGTGATCACATTGGCGCCCGACGCCGGAAAGTGGAAGGTGGTGTAGACCACGCCCGGCTGCATGCGCTCGCTCAAGACAGCCCGCAAGACAGTCCGCCCGGCGCGGCTCTCGATGCCGACCCAGTGGCCATCGGTGATGCCGCGCTCCTGCGCGTCGTGCGGATGGATCTCCAGCACGTCTTCGCGGTGCCACTCGTTGTTGGCCGTGCGGCGCGTCTGGGCGCCGACGTTGTACTGCGACAGGATGCGCCCGGTGGTCAGCAGGAGCGGAAACTTGCGCGTGACCTTTTCTTCCGATGGCACGTACTGCGTGTTGAAGAAACGACCCTTGCCGCGCACGAAATGGTCCACGTGCATGATGGCCGTGCCGGCCTCGTCGGTGGTTTCGTTGCAGGGCCATTGCACGCTGCCCAGGCGCTCGATCTTGTCGTAGCTGACGCCGCGGAAACTCGGCGTCAGCGCGGCGATCTCCTGCATGATCTGCTCGGGATGCGTGTAGTGCATCGGATAGCCGAGCGCATTCGACAGCTTGACGGTGACCTCCCAGTCGGCCAGTCCGGCCAGCGGCGGCATGGCCTGGCGCACACGGCTGATGCGGCGCTCCGCATTGGTGAAGGTGCCGTCCTTTTCCAGGAAGGACGAGCCCGGCAGGAACACATGCGCGAATTTCGCGGTCTCGTTCAGGAAGATGTCCTGCACCACCACGCAGTCCATGGCGCGCAGAGCGGCCTCGACATGCTGGGTGTTGGGGTCGGACTGCACGATGTCCTCGCCCTGGCAGTACAGGCCCTTGAAGCTGCCGTCGAGCGCCGCCTCGAACATATTGGGAATGCGCAGGCCCGGCTCGGGGCTGAGCGTCACGCCCCAGGCCGCGTCGAAGAGGCTGCGCGTGGTGCTGTCGGAAATGTGCCGGTAGCCCGGCAGCTCGTGCGGGAAGCTGCCCATATCGCAGCTGCCCTGCACATTGTTCTGCCCGCGCAAGGGGTTCACGCCCACGCCTTCGCGGCCGACCATGCCGCAGGCCATGGCCAGGTTGGCGATGCCCATGACCATGGTGGAGCCTTGCGCATGCTCGGTCACGCCCAGGCCGTAATAGATGGCCGAGTTCGGACCGCTGGCGAACAGCCGCGCGGCGGCGCGCACTTCGGCGGCCGGCACGCCGGTCACGGCCTCGAAGGCCTCGGGCGAGTTGTCGGGCCTTGAGACGAACTCGCACCACTGCGCAAAACTCTTGTCGTCGCAGCGCTCGGCCACGTACTCGCGGGCCACCAGCCCTTCGGCGACGACCACGTGGGCCATGGCCGTGATCATCGCGACATTGGTGCCGGGCTTGAGCGCCAGGTGGTGCCGGGCCCGCACATGCGGCGAGTCGACCAGGTCGATGCGGCGCGGGTCGACCACGATCAACTGCGCGCCCTGGCGCAGCCGCTTCTTCATGCGCGAGGCAAACACCGGATGCGCATCGGTGGGGTTGGCGCCGATCACCATGATCACGTCGGCATGCTCGACCGACTTGAAGGTCTGCGTGCCCGCCGAGGTGCCCAGGGTCTGGCCCAGGCCATAGCCGGTCGGCGAGTGGCAGACCCGCGCGCAGGTGTCGACGTTGTTGGTGCCAAAGGCGGCACGCACCAGCTTTTGCACCAGGTAGGTCTCCTCGTTCGTGCAGCGCGAGGAGGTGATGCCGCCGACCGAATCCTTGCCGTGGATCGCCTGAATCTGCCTGAAGCGCTGGGCCGCGAAGCTCAGCGCCTCGTCCCAGCCGACTTCGCGCCAGGCCTCGTCGATGCGCTCGCGGATCATGGGTTGGGTGATGCGGTCGGCGTGGGTGGCGTAGCCCCAGGCAAAGCGGCCCTTCACGCAGGCATGGCCCTCGTTGGCCTTGCCGTCTTTCCACGGCAGCATGCGCACGACGGTGTTGCCCTTCATCTCGGCCTTGAAGCCGCAGCCGACGCCGCAATAGGCGCAGGTGGTGATGAGGCTGTGCTCGGCCTGGCCCCAGGTGATGATGCTTTTCTCTTGCAGCGTGGCCGTCGGGCAGGCCTGCACGCAGGCGCCGCAGGACACGCATTCGCTGTCCATGAACGGCTGGTCCTGGCCTGGCGACACCCGGCTCTCGAAACCGCGCCCCGAGATGGTCAGCGCGAAGGTGCCCTGCGTTTCCTCGCAGGCCCGCACGCAGCGGTTGCAGACGATGCACTTGCTCGGGTCATAACTGAAATAGGGGTTGGACTCGTCCTTCTCGGCATCGCAGTGGTGCGCGCCGGCCGCCGCTCCAACGCCGTAGCGGACCTCGCGCAGGCCCACCACGCCGGCCATGTCCTGCAATTCGCAGTCGCCATTGGCGCTGCAGGTCAGGCAGTCGAGCGGATGGTCGCTGATGTAGAGCTCCATCACGCCGCGCCGCAGGTCCTGCAACTTCTGCGTCTGGGTGCGGACGACCATGCCCGACTCGGCCGGCGTCGTGCACGAGGCCGGATAGCCCTTGCGGCCCTCGACCTCGACCAGGCACAGGCGGCAGGAGCCAAACGCCTCCAGGCTGTCCGTGGCGCAGAGCTTGGGCACGTGGATGCCAGCTTGGACGGCGGCGCGCATCAGCGACGTGCCCATGGGAACGGACACCTCAACCCCGTCGACGCGCAGCGTGACGGACTCCATCGATTCAACAGCCGGCGTGCCGTAGTCGATCTCGCTTGCGCAGTGGCAATTTCCAGAACAGGACATGGCAGTTCCTAGACAGATTCAAGTTCAGACGATCCAGCGCCCAGCCCGAAGTCCTGCGGGTAATGGTCAAGCGCCGACAGCACCGGATATGGTGTCATGCCGCCCATCGCGCACAGGCTGCCATTCACCATCAGATCGCAAAGCTCGCGCAACAGTTGCACGTGATGTGTGCGTGACTCCGGCGAGCGCGTGATGCGATCGATGGTTTCCACGCCGCGCGTGGACCCGATGCGGCATGGCGTGCACTTGCCACAACTCTCGATCGCGCAGAACGACATCGCGTAGCGCGCGAGGCCCGCCATGTCGGCCGTGTCGTCGTGCACGACGATGCCGCCATGGCCCAGCACCGCGCCCATGGCGGAATAGGCTTCATAGTCGAGCGGCACATCCCACTGCGATTCGGGCACGTAGGCGCCCAGGGGTCCGCCCACCTGCACGGCCTTGATGGGCCGTCCGCTGCGCGTGCCGCCGCCGAAATCTAACAGCAGCTCGCGCAGCGTGAGCCCGAAGGCCTTCTCGACCAGACCACCATGCCGCACATTGCCGGCCAGTTGGAAAGGCAATGTGCCCCTGGAGCGGCCCAGCCCAAAGTCGCGGTAGAAGGCCGCACCCTTGGCCAGGAT
>JAFALA010000002.1 GCA_019234815.1 Burkholderiaceae bacterium
ATTCGGCTCTATCTGTCTCGGCCGGGAAGGTACCGCAATGCGCGGCGGAGCGCACGGCCAAGGTGTCCGCCGCCACTTTCTCGTCCTCACCCGTCATCGACGACGCTATTCGACGCCCGGACCGCTTTTACTTCCGCTGGCGCCGATTTCCTGTCGCCAAGCCGCGTGCGCGAGAATCCGGCCGCGCCAAGCGGCAGGAGGAGGACGATGACAGACCACGTCGGCAAGACGCTCGAGATCACGCTGGAGCACGGGTCGATCGCCCGCTTCCAGGTCGCGACCAGGACCGGGTTCGGGCGAAAGTGAGCGACGTGTACGGCGGCGTCGAGACCGGCGGCACTTGGTGCGTCTGCGCCCTCGGCACCGGCCCCGACAACGTCCGCGACTGCGAGGAGTTCCCCACCACCACGCCGGCCGAGACGCTCGAGCGGATCGTCGAGTTCTTCGCCAAGCGTCCCGCTCCCGCTGCTATCGGCATCGGGTCCTTCGGCCCGGTCGACGTCGATCCGGCCTCGCCGACGTGGGGACACGTAACCACCACGCCGAAGCCGGGCTGGCAGCACGCGGCCGTCGCTCCGGTTCTGCGCGATCGGCTCGACGTGCCGGTCGCGTTTGACACCGACGTGAACGCGGCAGCGCTGGGCGAGCATCGCTGGGGGGCGGGATGCGACCGGGACTGCCTGTGTTACCTGACCGTCGGCACCGGCATCGGCGCGGGGCTGCTGATCGATGGTGCGCCGCTGCGGGGGCTGGTTCACTCGGAGGCCGGGCACATGCTGATCCCGCACGACCGCTCGCGCGACCCGTTCGCCGGCGTCTGCCCGTCGCACGGCGACTGCTGGGAGGGCCTTGCATCCGGCACCGCCATGGCCGAGCGCTGGCGCCGTCCGCCGAAGGACCTCCCAGACGATCACCCGGCTTGGGCCCTCGAGGCCGAGTACCTCGCGCTCGGCATCCTCGGCATCGTCTACGTCGTCTCCCCCCACCGCGTGATCGTCGGCGGCGGCGTCATGCAGCGCGCGTCACTGCTGCCGATGGTGCGCCGCCGCTTCCGTGAGCTGCTCGCGGGCTATCTCGATGCCGCGCTGCTGAACGACGGGATCGAGGATTACCTCGTGCCGCCGGCGCTCGGCGACCGCGCCGGGGTCCTCGGCGCCTTCGCGTTGGCGACCACAATCACCTAGGAGCACCCATGTCACTCACTACCACTCGCCTGCTCGACAACTACATCGCCGGCCAATGGGTGCCGGCTCGCGAGCCGACCGCGGTGCTCGACGTCGTCAACCCGGCGAGCGGCGAGATTCTCGCGCGCGTTCCGCTCTCGGGCGCCGCCGATCTGGACGACGCCGTACGGGCGGCGCGTAACGCTCTGCCCGAATGGCGCGCGGTCCCGGCCATCGCCCGCGCGCGCAGGCTGTTCGAGCTTCGTGAGCGTCTTGGGGCGCGCGCCGAGGAACTGGCGCGCTCGGTCACGACCGAGATGGGCAAGACGCTCGGCGACGCGCACGCCGAGGTCGCGCGGATGATCGAGATGGTGGAGTGCGCGTGCGCGACTCCAACCACCATGCAGGGACGCGTGCTCGAGGACGTTGCGCTCAATGTCGACGCCGAGACCGTTCGGCAGCCGGTCGGCGTATGCGCGGCAGTCGTGCCGTTCAACTTTCCGGCGATGGTCCCGTTTTGGTTCCTGCCGTTCGCGATCGCGTGCGGCAACACGTTCGTGCTCAAGCCCTCCGAGCAGGTGCCGCTCACCCAGCAGATCGCCTTCGGCGAGCTCGACGCGCTCGGCTTGCCCGCGGGGGTGGTCAACCTGGTCAACGGCGGTCGCGAGGTCGTGGAGGGAATCCTCGACCATCCCGGAATCGACGCGGTCTCGTTCGTCGGCTCCGCTCCGGTGGCGAGGATCATCTACGAACGCTCGGCCAAGGCGGGCAAGCGCGTGCAAGCGCTCGGCGGCGCCAAGAACCACATGGTGGTGATGCCCGACGCCGACATCGACCAGGCCGTCGATGCATTGATCGGCGCCGCCTACGGCTCGGCCGGTGAGCGCTGCATGGCCATCTCGGTGGCCGTGTTGGTCGGCGACGTGGCCGACAAGGTCGTGCCCAAGCTGGCCGAGCGCGCCCGCGCGCTCAAGATCAAGAACGGCATGGAGCTCGACGCCGAGATGGGCCCCATCGTGACGCGCGAGGCGCGCGACCGCATCGAGAACTACATCGGCATCGGCGTGGAAGAGGGCGCCAAGCTGGTGGTGGACGGACGCGGCCACAAGGTGGCGGGCTTCGAGCAGGGCTTCTTCACCGGCGGTACCTTGTTCGACCATGTCACGCCTGGCATGCGCATCTACAAGGAAGAGATCTTCGGCCCGGTGCTGGCCTGCGTGCGCGTACCCGACTTCGCCCAGGCCGTCGAGCTGATCAACGCGCACGAATTCGGCAACGGCGTGGCCTGCTTCACCAGCGACGGCAATGTGGCGCGCGAATTTGCCCGCCGCATCCAGGTCGGCATGGTGGGCATCAACGTGCCCATCCCCGTGCCCATGGCCTGGCATGGCTTCGGCGGCTGGAAGAAGAGCCTGTTCGGCGACATGCACGCCTACGGCGAAGAGGGCGTGCGTTTCTACACCAAGCAGAAGAGCGTCATGCAGCGCTGGCCCGCCAGCATCGCCAAGGGCGCCGAGTTCGTGATGCCGACCAGCAAATAAGGGTCAGCGCCGCTCCAGCACGATGGGAGCGAGCGCCAGCGCGGCATGGACGCGGTCGGCCGCCTGGCGCGCGTCCTCGCGGCTGGCATAGGGGCCGGCCTGCAGGCGGCACAGCTGCTTCTCCTTGAAGATGGCCAGCATGGGCGCCATCCAGTCGAGCTCCTTGACCAGCTTCTGGCGGAACTGCTCGGCGCCGTCGAGCTTGCTGAAGGCGCCTAGCTGTACCCAGAAGCCTGGGGCCGCGACGCGAGGCGGGGCATCGAACTGCGCAGCGCTGCCGTCCGCGGGAAGACTGCCGGCCGTGCCGACTGGAATGGGCGTGACCGCCGCAGCGCCGGACAGCGCGTCGGGCTGCAGCGCTTGCACGGGAATGGGTGTCAGCGCGGGTGCCGCTGCGGCGGCGCTGCGGGCGTTGCCGCTGGCGCCGTTTTGGGCCTGGGCCAGCATCAGCTGCGGCTCGTCCACGGCCGGATTGGGCGGGCTGCCGGTGTCGCGCCGCCAGGCGCCGGTGCGTATGTCTTCGTAGGTGATGCGCTCGACCTCCACCGGCGTGACGCCGCGCAGGATGTCGAGCTTGAGTGCGGCCGTGTAGCTCAGGTCGATGATGCGGCCGCTGTGGAAGGGGCCGCGGTCATTGATGCGCACGATCACTTCCTTGCCGTTGGCGGGATTGCGCACCCGCGCATAGCTCGGGATCGGCATGGTGGCATGCGCGGCGGTCATGGCGTACATGTTGTAGAGCTCGCCGCTGGAGGTGGATTTGCCGTGGAATTTGCGCCCGTACCAGGAGGCCAGGCCGCGTTCGGTGAAGGCCTGGTCCTCGGTGATCGGTTCGTAGTGCTGGCCCAACACATCGTAGGGCTTGTTGGGGCCGCCCTTGCGTATGGGCTCCAGCCTGGGCTCGGCATCGGGCACCTGTTCCAGGTGCGGCGGAATCCGCGCTTCGGGCCCGTCGCGGTCGGGATTCTGCGTGGCCGAGGGGACGTTTCTGCTGGAGTTGCTGACGCTGGGGGTGGGCAGATGGCTGGCACAACCGGCGAGCCAGAGAGCGGTACAGAGAGGCCAGAGAGGCCGAATTGACAATTGCGGGGTCCTTCGCATGGCCGCAACCCTAAACGAAAGCGCTGGATTTCGCCAGTTCCGGTGCGAAACTTGTGGCCATGACGGAATACATTTTCCCCCCCGCCGAAATCCCCAGTGTTGCCGTTCGCGGCAGCACCCAGCGCTATGCGGTGTCGCGCATTTTCTGCGTGGGACGCAACTATGCGGCCCACGCGCGCGAGATGGGCGGCGACCCGAGCCGCGAGGCGCCGTTCTACTTCAGCAAGCCGGCCAGCGCGCTGACGCCCTCGGGCAGCACGGTGCCGTATCCGCCCCGGACCCAGAACCTGCATCACGAGATGGAGCTGGTGGTCGCCATTGGCGCCCCTTTGTTTCGCGCCGCCACCGAGCAGGCGCAGGCCGCCGTGTGGGGCTACGCCACCGGGCTGGACATGACGCGCCGCGACCTGCAGGCGCAGGCCAAGGCCGCCGGACAGCCCTGGGACACGGCCAAGGGCTTCGAGCATTCGGCCGTCATCGGCGAATTGGTGTGCGCCTCCGAGCTGGGCGACATGGGCCGCGGCGCCATCAGCCTAGCCGTCAACGGCCAGCTGCGTCAACAGGGCGACCTGGCCGACATGATCTGGCGCGTGCCCGAGCTCGTTGCCAACCTGTCGCAGTTCTATCACCTGGCGCCGGGCGATCTGATCTACACCGGCACGCCCGAAGGCGTGGGGGCCGTGCAGCCGGGCGATATCATCACCGGCGCGATCGAGGGCCTGGGCGAGATTCGGCTGACAATAGCGGCCCCGGAATGAATGACCGCCATGCTTGATCACAACGAGACGCTGACCGAGGCCCGCGAGCGCAATGTGCGCGAGGCCTTGCTTGAAGACATAGGCCGCTGCGACTGGACCGCCCAGCTGGTGCCGGCGAACCGCAAGGTGGCGGCTCATGTGCGGGTGCGTGAGCAGGCCGTGCTGTGCGGCCGCGACTGGTTCGAGGCCGTGTTCAAGGCGCTCGACCCGAGCTGCCGCATCGAATGGCTGTACGACGAAGGCGCGCTGATGGCGGCCGATACGGTGGTCTGCCGCATCCAGGCGGACGGGCGCGCGCTGCTCAGCGCCGAGCGGCCGGCGCTGAACTTCCTGCAGCTGCTGTCGGGTACGGCGACGATCACCCATGCGCATGTGCAGGCCATCGCGGGCGCCAGCACGAATCCGCGCGGCTGCGTGGTGCTCGACACCCGCAAGACCGTGCCCGGACTGCGTCTGGCGCAGAAGTACGCGGTGCGGATCGGCGGCGGCGCCAACCAGCGGCTGGCGCTCTATGACGGCATCCTGATCAAGGAAAACCACATCGCGGCGGCCGGCGGCGTGGCGGCCGCGCTGCGCGCTGCGCAGGCCTTGAATGCCGGCGTGGACATCCAGATCGAGGTCGAGGCGATCGCCGAGCTGGAGGAGGCGCTGGATGCCGGCGCCACCAGCGTGCTGCTCGACAACTTCAGCGAGGCCATGATGCGCGAGGCGGTGGCCCTGAATGCCGGCCGCGCCCTGCTGGAGGTCTCGGGCGGCGTGGCGCTGGAGCAGCTGCGCTGGATCGCCGCCACGGGCGTGGACCGGATCTCGATCGGGCGGCTGACCAAGGACGTGCGGGCCGTCGACTATTCGATGCGGGTCGACGGGCCGCTGGCCTGAATCGGTTCAGCCGAACCACTCCTCGTCAGGCAAGGCCTTGAACACCTGGCGCAGGCCCTCGCCCCAGCCGCGGCGCAGCTGGTTGAAGTAGGGGTCTTCCGCGTCGATGCGGTGCGGCTGTGCCGGCGCGAAGCTGTCGGTGCGGTAGAGCAGCATGTCCAGCGGCAGCCCGACCGACAGATTGCTGCGTATCGTCGAATCGAACGAGATCAGCGTGCATTTGCTCGCCTCGATCAGCGTGCTGTCGAAGCTGATCACGCGGTCGATGATGGGCTTGCCGTACTTGGCTTCGCCGATCTGGAAATACGGCGTGTCTTCGGTCGCCTCGATGAAATTGCCTTGCGGGTAGACGTGGAACAGGCGCGGCTCCTCGCCCTGGATCTGCCCGCCGACCAGGAAATTGGCGCCGAAATCGATGCCCTGGCCCTGCGGCACGTCGACGCTGTCGCGCGCCACCACCTCCTTGAGCGTGCGGCCCACCAGCTCGGCCGCGTCGTACATGCTGCCGACGTTGAGCAATTGCGCGCCCTCGTGCGCGCAGCGCTGCCGCAGCAGGTTCAGCACGCTTTGCGTGGTGGCCAGATTGCCGGCGTTCAGGATGGTGACGAGACGCTGCCCCGGCACCTCGAACAGGTTCATCTTGCGGAAGGTGGCGATGTGATCGACGCCCGCATTGGTGCGCGAATCCGATGCAAACAGCAGTCCGGCCTTGAGCCGCATGGCAACGCAGTAGGTCATGGTCAGGATAAAGAGCCGGGCCAAGGCACAATCTTAGCGATTCGCCCGGGACGGGCACGAGAAATCTCTTGCAAGAAACACGGAGTTTTTCATGGCATCGAAGCTTATCAATCGGCGCGGTTTTGTCAGCGCCCTGCCCGCCGGACTGGCGCTGGGTGCCAGCATGACGCCCCTGGCTGCGGCGGCGGCCAAGTTGCCGCTGCTGGGCCGGGACTGGTCGCAGGCGGACTTGGAGACGCTGCGCCAAGCCATGGACGCCGGCACGCTGACCAGCCTGGCGCTGACCCGCTACTACCTGCACCGCATCGACAAGCTGGACCGGCGCGGCCCGCGCCTGCGCGCCGTCATCGAGCTGAACCCCGATGCACGCGAGCAGGCCCGCGCGCTGGATCGCGAGCGCACCCAGGGCAAGCTGCGCGGCCCCCTGCATGGCATGCCGGTGCTGCTGAAGGACAACATCGCCACCGGCGACCGCATGAGCACCACGGCAGGCTCGCTGGCTCTGGCGGGCCTGCACGCCACGCGCGATGCCTTCCTGGTGCAGCGCCTGCGCGAGGCGGGGGCGGTGATCCTGGGCAAGACCAACCTCAGCGAATGGGCCAATATCCGCTCCACCCGGTCCACCAGCGGCTGGAGCAGCCGCGGCGGACTCACGCTGAACCCGTATGCGCTGAATCGCAACACCAGCGGGTCCAGCTCCGGTTCGGGGGCGGCGGTGGCGGCCGGCCTGTGCGCGGTGGCCGTGGGCACGGAGACCGACGGCTCCATCACCTCGCCGGCCAGCATGTGCGGCCTGGTGGGGCTCAAGCCCACGGTCGGGCGCATCAGCCGCGACGGCGTGATCCCGATTGCGGCCACCCAGGACACGGCCGGACCGATGACGCGCCAGGTGCGCGACGCCGCCGCGCTGCTGCAGGTCCTGGCCGTGGCCGACCCGCGCGACGCGGCCTGCGCCGGCGCCCCGGCGGCGCCGGACTACGTGGCGGCCCTGCGCGTCGACGCATTGCGGGGCGCGCGCATCGGTGTGATCCGCACGGCCATGCCGCCGCAGCCCCAGGTCAACGCGCTGTTCGAGCAGGCACTGGAGGTGCTGCACGCGCAGGGCGCGGTGCTGGTCGACGCGCTCGACATTCCCGAGCAGGCCCGCTACGCCGAGGCCGAAACCACGGCGATGATGGTCGAGTTGAAGGACGGCTTGCCGCGCTACCTGGCCGAGTTCCAGCCCGACGCGCCCATCAAGAACCTGCGCGACCTGATCGCGTGGAATTCGGCCCATGCGCCCGAGGTCATGCCCTATTTCGGCCAGGAGCTGTTCGAGACCTCCGAGGCCAGCAAGGGCCTGGACAACGAGGAATACAAGAAAGCACTGGACACCAACCGGCGCTACGCACGCACCGAGGGGCTGGACGCCCTGTTTGCCGCGCACCAGCTCGACGCCGTGGTGGCGCCGACCGGCAACCTGCCCTGGCTGAACGACTATCTGCTGGGCGATCACATCACGGCCGGCGGCTTCATGTCGCCGTTCGCAGTAGCAGGTTATCCGCACCTGACCGTGCCGATGGGGCTGGTGTCAGGTTTGCCTGCCGGGTTGTCGTTCGGTGCCTTGGCGTGGCAAGAGGCGCGGCTCTTGAGCTATGGCTATGCCTACGAGCAGGCCAGCCACAAGCGCGTGCCTCCGCGCCTGGGCTGATTACTCTTCAGCGCTGAAGTTGCAATCCTGCAGCGGCACGACGCGCGTTTTGTTGACGAGCTTGTGCCCGAAATAAAGCAGCAGGAAGGCCGGCAGCATCAGGTAGCTGGTGATGAAGTCGAACCAGGAAAATTCCGGGGCCTGGAACACGCCGATGTTGGCGCCCAGGATCACGACCACGAACAGCACCAGCGCCAGCCAGGGACCGTAGGGGTAGAGCTTCGACTTGAATTTCAGGTCGGACAGCTTGCGGCCCTGGGCCACCCAGGCCTTGCGGAAGCGCAGGTGGCAGATGGCGATGCCCAGCCAGATCATGAAGCCCGTCAGGCCCGAGGCGTTGTAGAAGATCTGGTAGATCTTCTGGTCACCCACGGTGCTGGCAAAGAAGGCTAGCGCGCCCACCAGGCCGGTCGCCCAGACGGCCGCCACGGGCACGCCGCGCCGGTTCAGGTGGCCGAACAGCTTGGGTGCCTTGCCGCTGTGCGCCATGGCATAGAGCATGCGCGAGGACACGTAGAGCGAGGAATTGCCGCAGGACAGCACCGAAGAGAGGATCACGAAATTCATCACGTTGGCGGCGTAGTAGCCGACCTTGGGGATGCGTTGGAACACGATGGTGAAGGGCGAGAATGCAATGTCGCCTTCGCCGTGCATCAGGTTGGGATCGGTGAACGCGATCAGGCTGCCGACGACAAAGATCGAGCCGATGTAGAACAGCAGGATGCGCCAGAACACGGTGCGTATCGCCTTGGGCACGTTCTTGCCCGGGTCTTCGGTCTCGGCCGCTGCCAGGCCCACGCCCTCGGTGCCCTGAAAGGAGAAGCCTGCCACCATGAACACCATCAGCACCGCCGTGATACCGCCGACGAAGGGCGCATGCGCTTGCGTTTTGGGATCGCCGATGCTCCAGTTCTGGAAGCCCACGCTCTCGTCGCCCAGCATGCCGAAAATCATCAGGGCGCCGACCACCAGGAAGATGACCACCGTCACCACCTTGATGCTGGCAAACCAGTACTCGGCCTCGGCGTAGGCCTTGACCGACAACAGGTTCAGGCTCATCAGCAGCGTGAAGAAACCCATGGCCCATAGCGTCGGGTTGGTGTGCGGGAACCAGAACTGCACGATCAGCGCGCCCGCCACGAACTCGGCCGCCAGCGTGATCGACCAGCTGAACCAGTAGTTCCAGCCGAAGGCAAAGCCCAGCGAGGGGTCCACGAAGCGTTCGGCATAGGCCTCGAACGAGCCGGCGATGGGCAGTTGCGTGGCCATCTCGCCGAGCGACTGCATCATGCAGTACACCGCCAGGCCCATGATGGCGTAGGCCAGGATGGCGCCGCCGGGACCGGCCTGCGAGATGGCGCCGCCGCTGGCGAAGAAGAGTCCGGTGCCGATCGCGCCGCCGATGGCGATCATGCTCAGTTGGCGCGAACCTATGCTGCGCTGGAGTTCATCGGTATGGCTGGTGCTCATGTCGCATGTCTTGTTGGTCGCGCTGCTCGGCCGTGAACTGCGAGCAGCGCAAGAAGGGGCCGACTTTAGCAACAAGCCCCCCGCTTGCCCTGATGGCAAACCCT